>NZ_BROB01000013.1 GCF_024345185.1 Levilactobacillus humaensis
GGCGTACACCATTAGAGGTCTTCTGGGAACAGATGAGGTTCTAATAAGTGTTCGGATAATTCTTGCAATCTCCCTCATTAATTCCTCCCAAAAATTTTAATGATACCATCAATGAATACGCTTTCATCGTAGCACTGTTTCGAAATCCATTCCATGATTAATACTTAACATCTAAAACAAATTAAATATCCATTCATTTATCAGGTGAACAGTGAGTGTAAAAAAAACCGTCTAGTCGATGACCTCTCGTCGACTAGACGGTTTAACTGACATTAACCAATATGATTTTCACGAAGAATCGCATTAACTTCCTGTTGCACATCCTCCGGCTTTTTCCATTCATCAAAGGTGGTAAAGTCCTCCTCTGGCATCGCATAGTGCTCATTCACGTAGTCCTCATAAGCCTGAACGTGCGGCGTATGGGCGATGTTCAACTGGAGAATCCGAACCTGTTTGATGAGCCCACGTTCAACCGCTAGCTCGGCCCGACCATTCTGGACCATGTTACTAATTTCCATGTACTTGCTCCCGTCCAGTCGGGTAATTTCTTCAATCAAGGTAAATGTTTCATGACTCTTCATCCCAAATGCCTCCTCAGTCAACGTTAGGGCGATAGTCCCCTAACGCCATCTCCCCAATTATACTAGGTTTTAGGGCAAAACAAAACCACTACCAGGGAATGGTAGTGGTCGGCATAAGAGAGAAAGAGAATTGATTAGAAGGTAATTATTAATACCTTACGACTAATAATATACCGGTATTTGTAAGCGCTGTCAATGCTTTCACAGAAATAATTATTACTTTTGACCATTATTCTTCTAAATGAGGCTGGCCAGTAACTAATCGCGGCTAAAAAAACCAAAAAAAGAGACCGGGAAGCATGCCCTCCCGGCCCCGCCATTTAGTCTTCACCAAATGAGAGATAGATCCTTTATTCGATTCATTGGGAAATCAGATAAAGGGGTAAATAAATGGTAACTTAAAGATACCACGCTAAATGATAAAAATCTATCCCTTTTATCATCATTTTCTAATTTTTATTTAACACTACTGGTCGCGTTGGGATCATGCAGTACCGTTTCCGGATGCACAATATGCGCTGGATTTGAGATCACATCAGTAACTGAATGACCAGAAATGTTGACCACACAGGCGAAGAGCATCGCAACAATAGCCACACCCGTCAGAATTCGATTACGCCAGCTCATCTTTTCACTGATGACTGACCCGTAGAAGTCCTTCTTCACTTGATCGGCAACGTGGGCATCGTCCGGCGCTACCGCCTGGCGTTCCTTGGTAACTTGGGCCTGATAAGCATCGATATCAAAGGACTTTTGCCCTTCTTTCATCGTCCGTTGGAAATGCTTCTTTTCCTTCTTGGTCTGCTTCTTAAACCACTTGGTAAAGTCACGGTAATCCTGAACAATTTCCTCAGTAGGTCCGATGGCCTTCAGTGCCCCATAGTGAATCCAGGCCACACGATCACACAAGATTTCAACTTGCTTCAAGGAGTGACTGACAAAGACGATGGTCTTCCCCAGGTCCTTGAATTCAGCAATCTTGTCCACACACTTTTGGTAGAAGGTATCATCACCAACGGACAAGGCCTCATCAATGATCAGAATGTCAGGGTTGACGTGCACGGCAATGGCAAAGCCCAGCCGCGACTTCATCCCTGAAGAATAGCTCTTAACGGGTTGGTATAAAAAGTCACCAATATCCGCAAAGGCCACAATGTCATCCATTAATCCATCAATCTCGGGATTAGTCAGCCCCTGCATCAATGCCTTGAGTCGAATGTTTTCGACTCCGGTCAGGTTGCCTCGCAACCCGGCACCGATGGCGATGATCGAGGTGTCCCCCTTCACATCCACCGTCCCAGTCGTTTGTGGGATAATCCCAGAAATGATGTTGGATAGTGTCGACTTACCGGAACCATTGACCCCGATCAAACCCAGGGTTTCACCCGACTTAACCTCGAGTGAGATCCCCATCAAGGACCAGAAATGTGGCACCTTAGTATTGCTTAGGGAAAAGAAGGACCGCAATTTTTCGGATTGGGTCTTGTACAAGTCATACTCTTTTGTAACGTTTGTTACTTTAATTTTATATGAATTATCCATGAATTAAACTTCCTAACTCAAATATTAACGCACTCTAACGCACCGAGGTCTCCCCGGCCTAATCTGTTGTATTATAACAAAAAAAGCTACCGAATGGGTAAAAATTCCGGTAGCTTTACCATTTTCTTATAACCAGTCGTCAAACCGCTTAGGATAAAGCACGTGCGTCTACCCAGTAATTGGTTTTACTGCCACTAAATCGAATCCGATACCAGGTTGACTTGTTGGAAGCCTTGAAACCGCAAAGATTGACGGTCACTTTGGTTCCCTTCTTGCTCCCCTTGGGCCACTTCAACGTCTGTTGATTGAAGTGGGTCGTGGTGACGTGATTATAAACATTGTACTTATTAAATTTACTGCTCAGGGTCTTCTTGCCACTCGCCGCGGTATAGAAAACTTGGGCGTACTGTGGCTGAGCCACCATCCCGGCAATCCAAGTCTTATCTTTGCCGACCTTGATCCGATACCAGGTGGTTTTGACGCCGTCTTGCGTCTTCACGGCTTCGTTGTCCGCCGTATAGGACTTAGCTGTCAGCTTCTTCACCGCCGTCTGTTCCTGGGCTAGGTAAGGCGAATTATAGACATGGTTATAGGTGCTTCCCCCCGCCTTGGTGTTCACCTTCACGGTCGCTTTCCCATCGGTATAGGTCACTTGGGGGAAACTGATGGCACTGGCGTAAACCCAGTACCGAGTAGCCGACTTACTCTTCTCAAATCGAATTCGATACCAGGTAGTCTTGTTTCCAGACTTAGTCGCCGTTCTCACGGCTCGCATATCCAGATAGACCTTCTTCCCTTTAGTCGCCTTAACTTTGCTCCAGGCCGTCTTGGTGATGTTAGCTCGCGTATCCTTCACGTGGTTATACAACCGCACGGAAGCGTAATCCTTGCTGAGCGTGGCCGTTTGATTGCCCGAGGTGCCATAATACTTGGCTTTGGAGTAGACCTTGGGAGCCGGTGTCGCCACATCTGGTGCAGAACCGTCAAGCAAGGTATCTAAACTATAAGTTTTAATAATGCTGATCAGTGAGCTCCCATAGGTCGGCGCCGTCGCATAGACGCCGGTCAAGGCATTAGCCGCACTTGCATAGGTCTTGGCATTTTCACGCCAAGTGCCACTGTAAATTTTGGGATTATAACTGGTTCCCCCACGAAGCAGGGTCGCATTATCCGTCATTGAGGCCTTAGCATTGGGATACTTTCTAAAGTTAGCGGTCGTGTGATAGAGCTGACCGTTGGCATCGTATTCCGTCGTCGCCATCGCGACAGATTGCCCCTTATAACTGCCCTTCACGCCAAAGTAATTGTTGGCTTGGGTTGTGAGGAGACTTGTTCCCCAAGCACTCTCTAACGCTGCCTGAGACATCATCACGGATGGATACAGTTTATACTGATTTGCAACTGACGTGACGGGACTCTTCAAATCGCTGATAAAACCTTGGGGATTCGTCGTTGCCGCATGGGCGGTCCCGCTGACGCTACCCAACGCAGTCCCCAGCAGGAGTGCGGCTAGTAGCCATCGTTTACTTCGCTTCATTCTCGGTTTCCCCCTTAAAATCGCTTTCACGTCAAGAATAACATAACTTGACGCTTTACTGGAAGTAAAAATGGGGATAACTCGCGCTAATTCAAGGTTCGTTAGGCCAGCTGACTAGCAGCCGCCTCATCGAGAATGATTTGCACATTTTGGTGAGTTTGGAGATAACTAGCCGGAACCTCAGGGGTCACAGGCCCTTGAATCATCGCGGCTACAGCGTCTGCCTTGGCTGCTCCGTAGGCCACGATCAGGATCTCCTTGGCCTGTAAAATCGAGCCAATTCCCATGGAGTAAGCATATCGTGGCACATCCTCAGCATTGTCAAAAAATCGAGCATTTGCTTCGATAGTTGACGCAGTCAGGGCCACCTTGTGCGTGGTCGATGCTGGATCAGTCCCAGGTTCATTGAACCCAATGTGTCCATTTTGTCCCAGACCTAACAATTGTAGGTCAACGGGGTGTTGTGCAATCACGTCGTCATACCGCTTGGTTTCGGCCGCAGCATCCGCGTTCATCCCATCTGGCACAAATGACTGGGCAAATGGTTTGCGATTGAATAAATGGTGTTGCATAAAATAGTGGTAACTCTCTGGATGGTCGGCCCCTAAGCCCACATATTCATCCAGGTTAACCGAGGTCATGTGACTGAAATCCAAGTCACTGGCCACGAGTTCATCATAGATCGTCACTGGTGTGCTTCCGGTCGCTAGTCCCAGAACCTTGGCCCCCTGTTGTAAGGCATGTTGGAAAATCTGAAACCCGGCACGGCCGCCAGCTGCCTGATCTTTCACGATTTGAATGTTCATGTTGTTACTTGTAAGTTGTGTCATCACCCGAAATCTCCCTCTCTAATGGTATAGTCCAATGATAAAAGATCTAGACCAATCTTGCAAGCTTTTTGCTCAGAAAAACTTCCCGTAAACCAACAAAAAAGGACGGCCACTGTCCAAGCAGTGATCGCCCTATTTCCGACGAATACCTCGCCGGTTGGCACTTAATTCATTCTGTTGTTTCCGAAACTTCTCAAACGTTGCGTCGCGTTGCTTTTGGTTCTTGTGGGAATCCACCCGTTTCGTATATTTCATCGTTTTCACCTCGCGTTTTCATAACTTTTCGTAAGTGTACTATACAACGAAAACCGGCATTTCGCAAGTTAGACGCGTCGTGTCGCCTTGGATCGCAATCACACAAAAAGCGTTCGGAAAATTCCCGAACGCTTCCAAAACTCATTTTAAATTATTCAACCGTCACACTCTTAGCCAGGTTACGTGGCTTGTCAACATCCAGGCCCTTGTTCAGGCTGGTGTAGTAAGCCAACAGTTGGGCCGGCACAACGCTCAGCAATGGCATCAACATCTCGTCAACATCTGGCAAGATCAGATTGTCACCCTCGATAGCTAAGCCTTCACGAACAATCGTCAAGGTCTTGGCCCCACGAGCCACGGTTTCTTGCAAGTTACTCCGCGTTAAGCCAGCGGTCTTGGCCTGCGTAATGAAACCAATCACTGGCGTGCCCTTTTCGATCAAGGCAATCGTCCCATGCTTGAGTTCTCCAGAGGCAAAACCTTCGGCCTGAACGTAGGAAATTTCCTTCAGCTTCAAGGCAGCTTCCATGGAAACCGCGTGGTCAATCCCACGGCCGATGTAGAAGGCCTTGTTGGACTTCATCAGGTAGTCATTAGACAACTGTTCCAACTTATCCTTTTCGTCGACGATAGCCTGCATCCCCGTGGCAACTAAACCGAGTTGTTGGCGAATGTTGAAGTTCTGCGCCACGATTTGGCCAGTTGCTTCACCCAATGACTTTGCCAAGATCGCTTCTAGCGCGATCTGCGCCGTGTAAGCCTTGGTTGAAGCCACGGCAATTTCTGGACCAGCATGGAGTAACAACGTGTAGGTTGCCTCACGGGACAACGTTGAGTTCTGCACGTTGGTGATCGTCAAGCTTGGGTAGCCAGCATCGTTAACGTTGACCAGTACCTCACGGCTATCCGCCGTTTCACCAGATTGCGTCAAGAAGATGAAGAACGGCTTCTTTGACAGCATTGGTTGTTCGTAGGCAAATTCAGACGACACGTGAACTTCCGTTGGGATGTGAGCTAAGTTTTCAAATAGCCGATTCCCAACTAAACCGGCATGGTAACTGGTCCCGGCACCCACGATGTACAGACGATCGGCGGCTTCCATGGCGGCGATCAGCTTGTCATTAATCTGAGGTTCGCCGTGTTCTGACAAGTAGGTTTGGGCCAACTTGCGCATCACGTTAGGTTGTTCGTCGACTTCCTTCAACATGTAGAATGGGTAGGTTCCCTTGTCCGTTTCGTCGGCATTCATGTCAACGTGGAATGGCTTGCGTTCAACGGCATTGCCGTCGGCGTCTTGGATGGCTACCTTGCCCGGCGTAATGGTCACGACTTCGCCGTCCATTAATTCCAAGAAGTCATGGGTTTCCTTGAGCATCGCCAAGGCGTCGGAACAAACGACGTTGAAACCATCACCGACCCCAATCAATAAGGGGCTCTTGTTTTTAGCAACAAATAACGTGTCTGGTTGTTCGCGGTCCATCATCAGGAAGGCGTATGAAGAACCCTTTAATAGGCTTAACGTCTTCAAGAATGCTGCCTTAGCGTCCAAGTTGTCTTCAACGGCAAACTTGTCGATCAATTGAACGACAACTTCGGTATCCGTTTGGCTCTTGAAAGGCACATCACTCAGATACTTTGCCTTCAGTTCTTGGAAGTTGTCAATAACCCCGTTGTGAACCAGGTAGAACCGGTCGTCATTGGAGAAATGTGGATGTGCGTTATCGACGCTAACCACCCCATGGGTTGCCCAACGCGTATGACCGATCCCAGTTGACCCGTGAACGTCAGGCGTCACCTTAGACCGTAATTCAGAGATCCGACCTTTAGTCTTAACTAAGTAATCCTGACCCTTTTGGTCGTTGACGTAGATACCGGCTGAATCGTACCCCCGGTATTCCAACTTCTCTAGGCCGTTCAATAGGATCTTAACGGCATTGTCATTTCCAGTAACCCCAACAATTCCACACATAACTAGTCTTCCTTTTCTCGACGCCGCCCCCGTTAGTCGGGAGGGTCGGTTGATTTTTTTAGAAATGTATCAGCTTTCTTATAAATTGGTATAGACTGAAACGCCTTTCATAACGTTTCCGGATGACTATACTTTACAGCCTTCCTTAGGGGTTGTCAACTATAAAAACCGCAACTGGTCTATCGTCCCTTTACGACTCCGTTTTCATGAAAATAATCACTCTTTATCGCAACGGCACGTGGCTTCCATGAGAGCCACGTGGCAACCAACAATTCCTCAAAAAAAGAGCCCTGGGCCATCCCCAGAGCTCCACTAAATTATCGATTTAACTTACTTCACGCCAACTTCGGCCCGAACCACGTCCGCGATCCGGTCGACATAGCCGGCAACGATTTCTTCCGTTGGGGCTTCTGCCATGACCCGGAGCAAAGGTTCAGTCCCGGAAGGCCGAACGAGCACACGACCGTCACCGTTCATTTCCTTTTCAACGGTGGCAATCATGGCCTGAACTTGAGGATTTTCCAGGGCAGCCTGCTTATCGGCGACCTTCACGTTAACTAACTTTTGTGGATAAGTTTGGACGTCGGCTGCTAATTCGGAAAGCTTCTTCCCCGTCACCTTTAAGATGTGGAGCAGTTGTAGGCTAGTTAAGAGGCCGTCACCAGTGGTGTTGAAGTCCAAGAAGACGATATGTCCAGATTGTTCGCCACCCAGGTTGTAACCGGATTTCCGCATTTCTTCAACGACGTAACGGTCCCCGACCTTGGTCTTAACCGACTTCAGGTCGTGAGCCTCCATGGCCTTGTACATCCCCAGGTTACTCATAACCGTCGTCACAATGGTGTCCTTCTTCAGGCGACCATGTTCGGCCAGGTACTTCCCACAAATGTACATGATCTTGTCACCATCGACCAGTTTACCGGTCTCATCAACCGCGATACACCGGTCACCGTCACCATCAAAGGCCAAGCCAATTTCGGCACCCTGGTCAACGACAAATTTCTGTAATTGTTCGGGATGCGTCGACCCAACTTGATCGTTAATGTTCAACCCATTAGGGGTCGTCGCGATCGTCTCAAAGTCCACGTTTAGATCGGCGTAGAGCCGAGAAACCAGACCACTCGTGGCCCCGTTTGCGGAGTCGACCGCAATATGTAAACCGTCGAGGTCATCGGCAATCGTCTGTTCCAGGAATTGAATGTACTTTTGGCTACCTTCGGAATAGTCCTCAACGGTTCCCAACCCATCAGTCGTTGGCCGAGGCAAGTTGTCATCAGCAGCGTCTAACAGGGCTTCAATTTCTTCTTCCATTTCGTCGGAAAGCTTGTAGCCATCGTTACCGAAGTACTTAATTCCGTTATATTCGGCTGGGTTGTGTGAGGCCGTAATCATGACCCCAGCGGCAGCACCCTGCGTCCGAACCAAGTAAGCCACGGATGGCGTGGTAATCACGCCTAGCCGGAGCACTTCGATGCCGACAGACAGAAGTCCAGCAACCAAGGCATTTTCCAGTAATTGACCGGAAATTCGGGTATCCCGTGCCACTAAGACTTGGGGATGAGCATTCTCACTATCAGCGTGTTGCGTTAAAACATAGCCGCCAAACCGGCCAACTTTAAAAGCTAATTCGGGCGTCAGTTCTTGATTAGCAACTCCCCGAACACCATCAGTACCAAAATACTTCATTGTCAAACTCCTCATTTCTAAAACAAATTTTCGTTAATCCGCACTGGCCTTGACCGTCACCTTAATCGTGGTGGGATCGAATGCCGTCACGTCGTTATCACTGGTATCCAGCGTCACCGTCTTGGTGGCCTGGCTCTTCACATCACTCACATCAACGTCCACGGCGACACTCTGGAGTGCCTTCAATTGGGCGGCACTCCCATAGGCGGTCACCTTGGAAACGTTGCTGCTTAGTTTATACGTCGTTCCGGACGAGCCATTCTTTGCATTCAGGTTGACACTGACCTTCTTACTCTCCCCATCGGAAGTGATCGGCAAGTTAACCGTGGTCGTTGATGGCGTCAAAATCACGTTCACCGTCTTACCATTCTTATCCAGGGCCTCAATGACCGCTTGACTATTCACAGTCTTCTTCACGTTCTGAGCCAAGGTTAACTGGGCCACCACACTGGTAATCCGAGAAATCTCATTGGCCGCACCCGTTGCCTTAACACTCGTCACATCGGAAGTTGCCTTACCGGCAGAGTACCCCGGGGCGATGTTTTGCTTGTTATATTGAACCTTCACTGGGAAGGACACCGTCCGCCGTGGCTCAATATCCACCGTGATCTTGGCGGGTGAGATCGTGGATTCAATCTCATGATTCAGGCCTTCTTGGTGCAGGGTTACCTTATGTTTGCCCACACCCAAGTCGCTCAGTGCGGCATAAACTTTAAAATTTTGCGTATTGGCCGTCGTCGTCACCAGAGCTAAAGGTCCCTGAAGCTTAACTTTCACCTTCTGGGGATACCCGGTCACAAAGTATTTATTACTATTGACGTTAAGTTGAAGCGGGACGGACACGGTAACCGTCTTGGTCGCCGTGAGCGATGTCGTTCCCGTCGAGCTACTCGACTGGGAACTCGTGGCCGACTTCGTACTATTCACATAGAAGAAAAGCAAGATTGCCAGGATGAGCGCCAGAATACGGTAAAGCCAAGTCGTATAGCGTTGATTTTTCATTTACGGCGCCCTCCTCTAAAGCGTTGGTCAAACCAATCGAGGGTCTTAACCAACACGTTGTTATTATCGGCGGCTTCCTCATTCACCAGTTCATTACGGAGAAATTTCATGTAATCAGCCTGCGTCAAGCCACGAATAAGTTCATTATTCTTGGTAATCGAGACTTCCCCGGTTTCTTCAGAAATAACGATGGTGAGCGCGTCGGTGACTTCGGAAATGCCGACGGCGGCTCGGTGACGGGTTCCCAACTCTTTCGGAATCAGATTACTTTCCGACAGTGGCAGGTAGGCCGCGGCGACGGCAATGCGGTTATTACGAATAATGACCGCCCCATCATGCAGTGGTGTATTGGGAATAAAGATATTAATCAGGAGTTCACCGGTTAGTTCGGCATCCAAGTCAATCCCCGTTTCAATGTAGTCTTCCAGACCAGTATCGCGTTGAATCGTCATCAAGGCCCCAATTCGCCGCTTGGACATGTACTGAATCGCCTTGTCCAGGCCCTCGATCATGCGGTTCGCCGCCTCATTTTCGTGGCGAATCCGCACAAAGAGTGAACCCCGACCCAAGTGTTCCAGTCCCCGCCGGATTTCCGGCTGGAAGATAATGATGATCGCGATAACCCCCCAGTTGATGACTTGATCCACCAACCAAGAGACGGTGTTCAGTCCGATATAGGCACTCACGAACTTCACCAGCAGAATCAAAATAACCCCCCGGAAGAGCTGGATAGCCTTCGTTCCTCGGAGCATCACGATTAATTCATAAATGACAAACCAGACCACTAAGATGTCTAGTAAGTTGACTAAATTCCCCAATGTAAGGAGATTGCCCCAATCCAGGTTCATGACTTTCCCTCCAAATCGAATTCAGATTTTATTATAGCACGGCCCCGCCAACATTGCGCCCTGATTACCGATTATCCAGCTAATTCCAGTTCATCATGTCACAAAACTTACAGAATTATTAAGGTCCCCACCAGTCGCTACCTTCATGGATTCATTCTGGTAAACTAGAAGTCATATTCTGTTCGTTTTTGGGTAATGGGCGGTAAAATAAGAGTGAGTTCTGTCCTTCACTTTTTAACAAAATAAAGACGAACGGACCTCACTATTTTAACTTGAAAGGAGGGCTTGCGATGAATCGGCGAGCGCGTTGGGAAATCCGAATATTCTTTGCCATCTGGCTAGTGTTTCTCTACTTCCGAGCCAAGGATCCCTTCTCCTTTCTGGTGCTAAACACCTTCCTAGGCTATCTGCCTATTGAGATTAGCTTTCATCTGGGCAAGGTCACACCGCGCAGTGGCTGGTTATTCTGGCCCATGGTGGTGTTGTGGCTACTCTTCTACCCCAATGCCCCCTACTTACTGACCGACCTCTTCCACTTATCGCTCCTCCAGCCATATGCGCTGAGTGGCCTTCTAAGGGTCACACCGCATCTCTGGATCTACTTTACCTATATGATGGTCAGCGCCGTTAGCTGTTCATTCCTGGGCTTCTGGAGCCTCAATTACGTCAGTCAGACGATTAGCACCCGAGTTGCCAAGGGTAATCGATGGATACGCCTCACCATCGTAGTGCTCCTGACCTTCCTGTCCTCGGTTGGCCTTTACATTGGCCGTTTTCTGCGGATTCACACCGTCTACCTCTTCATTAATCCGGAACAGTTCATTAATCCGATTCTCTCGATGTGGACGCCAAACATGTGGATCTTTGTGATCCTGATGACGTTCTTACAGCTATTCAGCTACTGGATTCTCTATCTCATCATGAGCAACTCAGCCATGCCTTCTAATTCTAACTAAATCTTATGCTGAAGGGCCCTAACGGCTTTGTCGTTGGGACCCTTTTAATGTGATTAGAATTAGCCGCCTGCGGCTGCCAGGGATTACGCCTGCTGTGGGGACGCTTCAGCCCCTTGGGCTTCTCGCTCGATTTGAAGCCCCGCCAGAGGCGCGGGTCTTCAAAGTCGCCCGTGATGTAAGGCCGAGAAAAACCACTCGGTCTAACATCACCACCACGGCCGGCTCCATCCCTGGCCTCCTCCGACTAAGATCGACGGATTCCGCAACAACAGCTAACAAAAACCGTTCCATTCCAGTCATTGCCTCAATCCTACTGATACCCAAGATCGATTGCATACCCTGAACACCCAAAAACAGCAGCTACCGTATAGCCTACGCTAAACGATACCTACTGTTTTTCAATGTCTCTAAATTTGTGGCCATTCGTTCAACCGTAGCGTGAAACCTGCCATATCAGCCGTGAGGTCGGTCGAGATGGGCTCAGGCGCGTCGTTCTCCTTAGTCAGTGAGTGTCTTTCTCACTAGCTTAGGAGAAAACCAAGCTTGTAGACTCGTGATTTTCGAGGCTTCAAGTTGTGTTCGCACCGTTCCAGCCCATCTCGACCGACCGGTAAGGCGAAAATCTCCACGACAGTCAGCAACACTTAAACAAGTTTCAATTATCGTTGGCTACTCGCCTTCCTCGCTGTTGAGGGACATGACCAACACGTTTTCCGCATAGTTCACGTACTGACGGAGATGGGTGGCCTTGGTCCAGCTGATGTTACCAGCTTCCAACAACGTTTGAATTCCGTTTCTCTCGGCCCCCAAGGCCCGTACCCTGAGCTTGTTGAGTTGATGTTGATAATCATCCTCATGGCTCGGCGCGGTGGCTGCTTTGGCCCGTTCAATCCGGTTACGGTAATGCACGAGCAGGTGGTAAACCGCCTGGTTGTCGAACTGGGTCTCATCGACGTCGGTTCGTGCCAGATATTGTGACAAAGCCTTGATAGCGTTCTTTGCCGTCTCACGTTCAATCAGATTGTTCTCGGCATGCAACCGGTCGGTATCTTCGGAATGCAACCAGTAACGCGTATTCCGCCACATGTGCCGGAAGAACAGTACCCAGTAGTGCATGACCCCTGGCATTGTCCGCCCGGAAACCTGCGTCAAACGCGATTCTAGCTTTTCAATTCGCCGAAGGGCGCCGACATAGCTGGTCTGGGTGATCTTCTCACCCTCCAATAGTGATTCCAAAGATTCACGTTCACCGGTAATCGCCACTTCACGTAACTTGATTTCGTCGTCCAAGACCTTCTGCATCGCCGTATCGGCGCGATAGCTCATTTCCAAACGTCGAATGATGAACTGGTAATCCAGGATTAAGTCGTAGGCCGCCCGCTGGTTGTTGGGCCGTCTAAGTTCCTCAATCTTCGAAATTGCCAGTCGCATGATATAGGCTCTGGCTTCCTCTTCACTGATTTGCCGGACAGGTTCCTCAGGAAATTCTTCCTCAGCCTCATCATCCAAATCAATGTCATTGGCAATCTCATCGCTGACACTGGCCCGCGTCTGTAAGGGCTGCTTATCAGTCGAGATTAACGGTAGCATGATGGTTGCCGCAACCAAACTGATGATAATCACCCCGGAAGCCACGAAGAGCATCAGGGCACGCGTCGGAAAACTGGCCCCCGTCGCAATGGTCGCAGGTACTGAAAGCACCCCGGCCATCGTCACGGCACCACGCACTCCAGACAGCCCAGATAACACGGCCATTCGGAAGCTTGGCTTTTCTTGGGAACGACTCTTGGTCAATCGTTGGAACAGAATGTACCCGTACGTCCAGAACGTTCGGATAGCCACCAGGATGACCCAAGCCATGAAGGCAAAGAAGATTGCCTGGCCCGTATTAAACTGACCACCCTTAATTACCTGCGAGGTCGCGACCGGTAACTCGATTCCTAAAATCACAAAGACGATCCCGTTTAAGGAGTAGATGATGATGTCCCACACCTTTTCCGTCACGAGTTTGAGTTCCGGCGTATCTTCTACGATCCGGTTCTCACGAGCGTGATACAGGACCCCGGCCGTCACGACTGCGATTACTCCGGAAGCGTGGGTAATCTCTTCAGTTACCAGATAAATAACAAATGGCGTGGCAATCTGAAGCACGGTGTTAAAAATCACATCGTCAATCCCCTGGCGACGGAGAATATCCATCAGGAGTTGAATGGCGGTCATGAAGATTAACCCAGAAATGAAACCAACGATACTGATGTAGATAAAATCACCAGTCGCCGTCCCAATCGAGAAGGCACCGGTCACCGTGGCCGCAATCGCATATTTAAACGCAATCAGACCACTGGCATCGTTGATCAGGCTTTCCCCACTGACCAAATGCATCAGACTGGCCGGGAGCTTAACCTGCTTGGCAATCGACTGAACCGCCACCGGATCGGTTGGCGACAGAATCGCGGCCAAAGCAAACGCCACGGTCAGCGGCATCTTGGGAATCAGCGCGTAGATCAGGTAACCACCCAGTAACGTGGTTAGAAAGACCAACCAGATAGCATTGGCAAAGATCGGCCCCCGTAATCGCCAAAGTTCGCGACGAGGGAAACGCCGCCCATCGTTATAGAGCAACGGCGCGATAAACAGGAGCAGGAACCAGTCGGTCTCCAATGGCACTTCAAATTTCCAAACCAGGGCCACAATGAGCCCCAGAACAATTTGAATCAGACTGACTGGAATGAACGTGAGGTAGTGACTGATAATATTGGATAAAAGAACCAAAACGATTAACAGAATCACTGCTTCAATTATAGGCACATAGGGTTCCCCCTTCTTTATTTGGCGGTAGGTTCTTCTCCAATAATGCGCACTTCGGTTTCGAGTTGAACATTATCTTCCTTCAAAATAACTGCCTGGATGTGGTGAATCAATTCCAGGTAATCCGTGGCCGTGGCGTGGTCGATGTTCACAATGAACCCAGCGTGCTTCGTTGAAACCTGCGCGCCGCCCCACTTTAGGCCTTGTAACCCGGCTTCTTGAATCAATTGACCGGTGTAATGGCCCTTAGGTCGCTTGAAAACACTCCCACAGGATGGCAGATCGAGTGGCTGTTTGGCCGCACGCCGAGCATTCAGATCATCCATTTTAGCTTGGATGGCTTTCCCATCCCCAGGGGTCAACGCAAAGGTTGCCGTGAGGATGATATCATGGTAATCCTGAACGGAACTGTGGCGATAGCCAAAGTCGAGTTCTTTTTGGTTCAGTGTCCGAATCTCACCTTCGGGCGTCAGCACCTCGGCGGAAATAGCCACTTCGCTGATTTCACCACCGTAAGCCCCGGCATTCATAAAGATCGCCCCACCGACACTACCGGGAATTCCAGCCGCAAATTCAAAACCGGTCAGGCTGTGAGCCTGGGCCACTTTCGTTGCCTCAATCAAAGCCGCCCCCGATTCTGCGGTCACAGTCTGGCCGTCCGTGGTAATGTGGTTCATTTTCGTTAAGATCATCACGAGGCCACGAATCCCGCCGTCACGCACGATGAGGTTGCTGGCATTACCCACAACCGTTACCGGCAACTTCTCCTGATTGGCATAGGCTAATAAGGATTTTGTTTCCTGAATGTTGGTTGGGAAAGCCAAGAAATCCGCTGGCCCGCCCGTCTTAGTATGGGTATAGTGAGCCAAGGGCTCGTTCCGCAGAATGGTAACTGCTGGAAATACCGTTACGATGTCTTCCATCATGATTATTCCCTTCGTTTCACAAAATTTATGTGCTCTCACGATGTTAATCATGAAAACAACAGTCATAGGATTATTTTAGCATGAAATGGTCGTAAACGACACGGGGACGCGCCATTCACAGCCAAAACTTATTTTTCTGGTATACTGGAATTAGTCTTTTGGAGGTGCCGTCATGAAATTTATTTCTTGGAACGTCAATGGTCTCCGGGCCATCGTGAAAAAAGGATTTGTTGAGACA
The DNA here is from genome assembly GCF_024345185.1 of Levilactobacillus humaensis. GTDB lineage: Bacteria > Bacillota > Bacilli > Lactobacillales > Lactobacillaceae > Levilactobacillus > Levilactobacillus humaensis. The sequence goes on from NZ_BROB01000013.1 coordinate 15,179, forward strand.
TTTAACGAACTAGATGCCGATTTCTTTGGCATTCAGGAAACCAAGCTACAGGCTGGTCAGATCGACCTGGACCTTCCCGGCTATTACCAATATTGGAACTACGCCGAACGAAAGGGCTACTCCGGAACCGCGCTCTTTACCAAGCACAAGCCGCTCAATGTGATCTACGGGATTAATGCTCCCGACTTCGATCACGAGGGTCGAACCATCACCCTGGAGTATCCAGACTTCTACGTGCTCACCTGCTATACACCAAATTCTGGCAGTGGCCTCAAGCGTTTAGACTTCCGGATGGGTTGGGAAGAAGCGTTCCTGTCCTTTATTCAAAGTCTCGATGCCAAGAAACCCATCATCTTCTGTGGTGACCTGAACGTTGCCCACGCTGAGATTGACCTCAAGAATCCCAAGTCAAATCATCACAATGCCGGATTTACCGACGACGAACGTGAAAAGATGACGGCACTACTTGGGACTGGCTACACCGATACCTTCCGCTATTTCAATCCGGAAGCTACCGGTCGTTACTCTTGGTGGAGCTACCGGTTCCACGCCCGCGACAACAATGCTGGCTGGCGGATTGACTACTTCATCACCAGCAATCGCTTGCAGGATCAGTTGAAAGACGCTAAAATACTAGACCAAGTCATGGGTTCCGACCATTGTCCGGTGGAACTCAATGTGGACGGTTTAACCGTCTAAGAAAGGAAGATGCCCTCTTGAACTTTGTCGCAATGGATTTCGAAACCGCCAGTGGTAAACGCTATAGTGCCTGTTCTCTCGCCCTAACCATCGTTCGCAACAGTCAGGTTGTCGATGAATTTTATACCTTGATCAAACCCGACACGGACTTCTTCTGGCGCAACGTTCAAATTCATGGGATTCATGAACGCGACGTGGCCAATGCCCCGACATTTCCAGAAGTTTGGGAGCACATCTCTCCCCTGTTTCAGCGCGATCGCTTAGTTATCGCCCACAACGCCCCATTCGACAACGGTGTGTTGCGCAGTACGTTGGAACACTACAACCTGCCAACGGCACGGTACCTGACACTGGATACCGTCAAGACCAGTCGTAAGTTCTTCCCCGAGTTCCCTAATCATAAATTAAACACGGTTTGTGACGAACTCGATATCGACTTACACCACCATCACAACGCACTCGACGATAGTCTGGCCTGCGCTAACATTCTGTTGTACGAAGCCAATCACTTTGGCACACAGCCCTTGAAGAATTTTGTAACTGTGAACGCTTAGTTTGGTATGAACGACCGCCTGCGGCTGCCAGGGATTACGCCTGCTGTGGGGACGCTTCAGCCTGGGAACCAGGCTTATCGCTCGATTTGAAGCCTCGCCAAAGTCACGAGTCTTCAAAGTCACCCGTGATGTAAGGCCGAGAAAAATCACTCGGTCTAACATCACCACCACGGCTGGCTCCATCCCTGGCCTCCTCCGGCTAAGATCGTGTTTTACAACAACCTTATAATCAATAACAATAAAATCGGTAAGTCCTACTCAGCATATGCCAAGTAGGACTTACCGATTTTTCATTTAATCTGAATCCAAAAAGAGTGCTGCCAACCTCCGTCGACAACACTCATGTCAGTTATTCAGTTTTGTTCTCCGAGGTCATCCCCAAACGATACACCATCTCAATGGCTTCGACACATTCGCCGTCGTCATCGGTGACCGTTGTAGGTGGGGTCGCCGTCTTGGCGAAGCCCATTTTCTCATAGAGCTTCATAGCGGGCACGTTGCGGGTCTGGACGATGAGACCAATGGCCTGTAAGGCACTGGCCGTCTCCGCCCAGTACAGCGCTTCATCAACCAAGGCCGTCCCAATTCCGAGATGCCAGTAGGCCTTCTCGACGGCAATCCCCAGTTCCCCCACATTACCTTGTGGCGTTGGTGAAACCGACAGGACACCTAAGAGCTGGTCACCAAGACTGGCGACCAACAACAGGTGCCGAGGGCTATCCTTGATTTGCTCCAGTTGATCGGCTTCCTGCGCGGCACTGATAGGATCGTCCGCATCGGCCAGGCTAAACGTATCGCTTTCCAGCTGCAGTCGACCTAACAGTCCCAATAAATTAGGCGCATCCGCAGCGTTGGGCATGCGAATCAGAACATCTTCACTCATGGTCAGCACCTGCCAATTGATTGACCAGCTGGATAAAGTGTTCTCCTCGTGGATCGAAGCTCAGCGTTCGTTGGTTCTCACCGGCATCATCGTCGCGTTTGAAAACGATTCGCAGATAGTTTTCTGGCAATTCATCGGCAATGAATTTAGACCATTCCACCACGTTGACGCCATCCCCATTGAAGTATTCGTCGAGGCCCAATTCATCCCCGCTACCATCTTCCAAGCGATAGACATCCATGTGGTAGAGTGGAATTCGACCACCCTGGTATTCACGAATAATGGTAAACGTCGGGCTCTTCACGTTACGCGTAATGCCCAAACCCGCAGCTAATCCCTTGGTAAATGTCGTTTTACCGGCACCAAGATCGCCATCCAATAAAATCACGTCCCGCGGCCGAAGTTCTGGTGCTAACTGCTTGCCCAGCGCCATTGTGGCTTCGGGACTCTTGACCGTGACAGTAAACATTGTTCGTTCCCCTTTATCTAAAAAATCTCGTCAGCAACTGCCATAACAGCCACTGATCACTAAAACTCGTCGCTATAAATAATACCCGGACTGCTAGTAAATAGCAATCCGGGCACTCTTAGTTTGATTTAAGTTTAAAATTTTTAGTTCAAGGACTGGGCGGCCGTGATGATGGCGACCTTGTAGACGTCCTCTTCGTTACAACCCCGTGAAAGATCCGAGACTGGCTTGTTCAAGCCTTGCAGGATAGGTCCAATGGCTTCAAAGCCCCCGAAACGCTGGGCAATCTTGTAGCCAATGTTCCCAGACTGTAATTCAGGGAAGACGAAGACGTTCGCATGGCCAGCAACCTTGGAGTCTGGGGCTTTCTGAGCGGCAACACTGGCAACAAAGGCGGCGTCAAACTGTAACTCACCATCAACGGCCAAGTCGGGAGCGGCTTCATGAGTCAGCTGAGTGGCTTCCTGAACCTTGGTGACCATATCACCCTTAGCGGAACCCTTAGTTGAGAAGCTCAACAAAGCAACCTTAGGATCGATGTCGAAGACCTTGGCGGTATGTGCACTTTCGACAGCCACTTCAGCCATCCCGGCAGCATCTAATTCGATGTTAATGGCACAGTCGGCAAAGACGTAGCGTTCGTCACCCTTTTGCATGATGAAGGCCCCACTGATCCGACGGACACCTGGCTTGGTCTTAATGATCTGTAAGGCTGGCCGAACGGTGTCCCCGGTTGGGTGGACCGCGCCAGAAACCATCCCATCAGCTTGGCCCATGTAGACCATCATGGTCCCAATGTAATTGGGATCAGTCAACATCTTTTCGGCTTGTTCCACAGTATTCTTGCCCTTACGGCGTTCGACTAAGGCGTCCAACATAGCCTCATGGTCAGCTGTCGACATGTCGGCAGGATCGAGAATCGTCAACGGTGTCAAATCAATCGCGTGGTTCGTAGCTGTCGCCTGAATATCAATCTTATCTCCAAGCACAATTGCCGTAATCAAGCCATCCGCTGCGAGGCGGCTAGCGGCTCCGAGAACCCGTACATCGGCACCCTCAGGAAACACAATTGTTTTATTTTGACCATTAATCTTTTGCTTAAGACTATCAAAAAGTTCCATAGTTGAAGACCTCCATAAAATAATCCCACGATTCAGTTCTGTTCCGACGTCTGGTTGGATGACCCTTTTGGATCCGCAACCGTTACCTCTGCGGGTAATTGCCAATCAATGGGAGCCTCCCCCAAGGACTGTAAAGCGATGTTGGTTTTTGAGAATGGTTTGGACCCAAAGAATCCCCGGTTGGCCGATAAGGGACTCGGGTGCGGCGACTGCAAGACGATGTTGGTCTTGGTATCAATCAACTTAATCTTAGACCGGGCCGCATTGCCCCATAAGATAAAGACCACGGGTTCCTTACGCGCCGACAACTTGGCTATCGCCACGTCCGTCAAACGCTCCCAACCATGTCCCTTATGGGAAAAGGCTTGACCATAACGAACCGTCAGCACGGAATTCAACAACAGAACCCCCTGCTTCGCCCATTTCTCTAAATAGCCATGGTTGACTGGGGCAATCCCCAAATCACTCTGAAGTTCTTTATAAATATTTTTGAGCGATGGTGGAATCGGCGTCCCGGGTAGAACCGAGAAGCTACACCCATGGGCCTGACCAGGGTTGTGATAAGGATCTTGTCCCAAGATAACGACCTTGACCTGACTAAAAGGCGTCCACTCAAACGCTGTGAAAATATGATACATGTCTGGGTAAATCTCATGATGCTGGTATTCCTCGACTAAAAACTGACGTAACTGTTGATAATACGCCTGCTCAAATTCGGGTTCCAGCACCGGCCACCAATCATTGTGAATAAACGGTTTCATTCCCAACACCTCAAGGTTTATTTTAGCATAAGACCCTCACAAATGATATTGTCCAACCAGAACCCCAAAACATGGTAGAATGGGTCTAGGAAATCTGGAGAAAGGAGGGGTCTCTTTGCGAACACTCTATTTAAATGAGGCGGCACTGTCGGCCAAGGCCACGTCAGTCATTCGTGACGACCAGAATCAGTCCTGTTACCTGTTAGTTGGTAAGTGGGGCCTGCGCGCCGACGTTCTCTCCGTCTATACCATTGCGGGAGCTTTGGAGGCCGAGGTTAAGCAAGAATCACTCGGCCTACTACCAAAATTTCGCTTGATCTACCATCGTCAAACAGTCGGCCGCGTCAGCAAAACTTTCGGCGTGATCCGCGAAGTTCTCTTCGTCCGTGGCCTTAACTGGGTCATCATGGGAAATCTCAACAGTGGCCACTTCCGAATCTTCCACGGCCGTGATCGCATCGCCACCATTACCACGGTGGCCGGATCCGGTGGTGAAACCGTGGAGCTCGTGGTGGATCAAATGGACAACGAGCCCCTTATCATTTGTCTAGCAGCCATTCTCGATCGATGGGCCAAGCACCAGCAAGGCGCCCTTCTCCCCAAGAGAGCTTGGGGACCCAAGCGCCTGCAATCGGGCGTTGTCCCCTTCACAATTTCTCGAAAAAAATTACTTAACCAAGGATTGTGAAACTCAAGTGAGTTCGCAATCCTTTTTACTTACCCAAATTTCGGCAAAGAAAAAGGCCAACGCGCTGAACGCATTGACCTCAGAGACTATTTCGCCATAACTAATTTCTTGTTAGCGGTGACATACTTGCCATTCGTTAACTGGTAACGTGTCGTCAAGTGATAAGACACAATCTTCTTAACCTTCAAGGTTTGGCCCTTCTTGTAGTGCTTAACCTTGTGGGTCTTCAAAGCCTTGTTCTTGTAACTGTTAACCCCTTTAGGGTTGATAACTTTAAGTTTATTGTGTTTAACCGCGTAGTAAACGGGAACCACATAAGCATGCTTCGTGGTGATGTATCCCGTCTTACCATCCGTCTTAGATTCATGGTTAACGTCTTTAACCTTGTAACGCTTGTAGCCTTGCTTAGACTTAGCGTAACCCGTAACCACAAACATTGGCCGATTCGTTCGCTTCTGCTTGCTGTAAGTTACCTTGCGAGCCTTCTTAGAGAAGTTCTTGCTACTGTAAAGGCTAATCTTCTTGGTGGCGTAAACCACACTGGTCAACGGTGCAATCGTGTCAGCATCCCCACCAGAAACTAAGTCTTGGGCATAGTGGAATGTCACGGATTGGCTGTTGCTGGTGAAGGTTCCCTTGGCTTGACCATCGGTTGACGCCAGCTTGTAACCAGAAAAACCTAATTCTTCAGCCTGGTAGCTTGCGCCTAACTTTCCAGTTAAGGTCACATCATCCGCCAGCTTTTTACCGTCGTTGTCAACGTAGTGGACCGTGACTGGTTGCGCACTTTCGGTTGGTGTTACTGGCGTTGTGGGATCAACATCGGGCGTCGTGGGTTCGATGACTGGTGTGACGGGTTCCCAGACGTAGGTTTCCATACCCACAATCGTATTTTTACTCTGGTCGGTCACATCAGATCCACTATTGAAGGTCTCCCCTAGCGGATTTCCAACTGTCCCCTTGCCAACAGCACGCCATTTGCCTGTGTAAATATCAGATGTCTGGGCACTGGTCAAGTTACTGCCGAGCCCCTGGGTATCACTAACGGACATCGTCAATTGCTTCAGATTGTTATCACTAACAAACATCCCGGCAACTTTACCTGGGAACTGACCCATATTGACCTTTTCAACTCCAGAGTACGAGACAAGACTTCCCGCTGTCGTGTTTGAGGTAAAGGTCCCTTTAGCAAAGTTAACTTCTTTTAATACAGTATCTCGACTAAACATATGGCCCACATCGATCACATTAGGCGTTTCAAAATTACTGACATCCACAGAACTTAATTGCTTGTCACTGGCAAACATATCAAAGAATGTGGTTGCCTGCTTGGTGTCAAATTTTGAAGTGTCGAGTGAAGTGACCAGAGGTAAGTTTGAAAACATGTAACTCATGTCCGTTGCATGACTGGTATTCAAAAGGTCAAGATTATCAATACCGGTAAGATTGGACAAATTCCCAAATAGATTTTTCGAATTTGCTGGTGCCGTAACGGGCCCATCAAAGACAATTCTCGTAATCTTTTTGGCAGCTGCATTAGCAGCGTTTGCAATAACCGGCGCACTGGTTGTCGGCGTACCGTTGTACTTACCATTATCATCGGTAACTAGTAAGTACCCCATTACCGAGTTTATGTTGGTACGCTCATCAACGACTCTTGATTCATCAAAAGTCCCAGCGCCAAAGTGCAAGACGCCATCAGACTTCATATAAAAATGCGACGTTCCAAAATTCCCTTGAATTTCGTCGGCATCATCGGTATCCGTTGATGTCGTATCTGCATCCGTCGCAGCCTTCGCCGTAACCACCGGTGCAAAATTAGGTAAAACAACCGCACTAACCGGTTGTGCAACCCCCAGAGTTAATCCAAATAATAGTGCCGTTGCTTGCCATTTCATGAATACTTCCTCCTCCATAATAATTCCCTAGTAAGAATTATTTCAAATAAGTATTTTGCTAATACGTTTCGATATGTATATAGTAACACCTACAATTATAAAAGGGAAGGATTTTTTTCCACACTTATCTAAAAACGGCAATTCGTCCATGCTGATTAGCCTACTTTTTGGTTATATAATCATCAAAGCTCACTAGTAGCGGCATTTTTAAAGCTGCCAAGGTCCGCAGTTCATAGCTATTCATCCGTTTATACCATATACCAGTTTTCGGTGTTATATGTCATCTTTTTTTAGGATGTCCAGCTTTTTGGATAACCTGTAACATCAAAAAAACGTCCTCCAAATTGGTAGGTAACCATTTGGAGGACGTTTTTTTGAGTTTATTTAGTTAGCATGGTTACTTCTGAGCAATCACTAATTTCTTATTAGCCGTGACGTACTTGCCGTTGGTCAATTGGAATCGCGTTGTTTTCTTGTAGCTGACGATCTTCTTAACCTTCAGTGTTTGGCCCTTCTTGTAATGACGAACCTTGCCCTTTAAGGATTTCTGCTTGTATGCATTAACCCCTTTGGCATTCAGGACCTTCACTTTATTCTGCTTTTTAGCATAGTAGACCGAGGAAACGTAAGCACTCTTAGCCGTGATGTATCCCGTCTTACCAGCCGTCTTGGAATGATGATTGACGTCTCGAACCTTGTAACGACGGTAACCCTGCTTGGATTTGGCATTCCCGGTCACGACAAACATTGGCCGATTAGTCCGCTTCTGCTTCCGGTAAGTGACCTTCTTGGTCTTCTTCGAGAAGTTCTTGCTACTATAAAGGTTGATAGTCTTCTTGGCGTAAAGCACCCCGGTAATTGGCACGACCGTTGCTCCGGACCCACCGGTTGAGAGGTCGGCGGCATAGTGGAAGGTGACCGTGGTTGGCGTGCTTCCGAAAGTCCCACTCTCATCCCCGGTTACTGTACTCAACTTATAGCCACTAATTGCTAGACGTTCAGCCGTATAGGTTGCCCCAAGGGTTCCTGTTAAGACTTGGTCATCTGCAAGTTTCTTGCCCTTTGCATCCACATACTTCACGGTGACAGGTTGCCCTTGTTGCGTGACGGGTGGTGTTACCGGTGGCGTTACTGGTTCAATGACCCGCTCTGTGGGCTCCCAGACGTAAGTTTCCACGGATGCCGGATTGTGGTCACCATTGTAGAGTGCCGCCACTTCAGCTCCCTTGGCATAACGCTCACCCAGCGGATTCTGAACCGTCCCTTCACCAACAGCTTCCCAACTGTGAAGAAATTCATCATCGTCCATGGTGTTGGGATCGTTAAGATAAGTGGAGGTACTCTTGAAAATCGTCTTGGGCCCGAGAGTTAACTGCCAGAGGTTCGTTTTCCCATTAAACATCGAACTGCCACTAAAGTCAGCTGGTGGCGCAAACGAATCAAGTCGCAAGATCTGTACGTTACTGCCACTAAACATGTATAAAGCACTCTTCAAACTGGCAAAAGTGAGTTTAGACATATCTAATTCCTGTAACGAAGCATCATTTACAAACATTGACATCGTAGTGGTAACGTTATCCGTATTAAAGTGCGAAAAGTCTAAATTGGAAACTTTTCTGAGCTGATAGAACATAAATGACATGTCGGTCACGTGACTCGTATCAAAATGAGAGACATCTAGTGACTGTAAAACATTGTTCCCAGTCCGACCACCTGTTGCACCGACGTAAGATTGAAGCGAAAGAAACATCCCTTTCATGGTCGTGGCTGCCGAGGTATCTAACTTATCAAGATTGACATATTCGCTGACAAAGCCAAATTGGGCAAAGAGATTGGTAGCATTTGACGACGTAGCTACCGGGCCATCCAGAACAACCTTGGTCACTTGCTCACCAACCTTGTTCAAGTCTGCTTCAGTCGGATCCGAGTTGCCTTCTTTAAGCGCAATCTGTGAGACCAATTGTCCCTTATTCCCAGTAATTTCAGAACTTGTCGGTTCTGCTAATGTTCCAGCTTCCAAATGAAGCTCGCCTGATGTCGTCAAATACCAGTGAACCCCGTAGTCCCCTTCGACGGCAATGTCTGACTTAGTCGTGTCAGATGTCGTGGCTGCCTGTGCCACCACAGTTGTCCGCAAGCTTGGTGCAGCTAGCGTGGCTAATGGCTGTGTCACCCCTAAGGTGAGACTCGTGAGTAAAATTGTTGCCTGCCATTTTTTCATGTTGGTCTCCTCAACTTTCAAAAAATTTTACCATTGTGGAATCGCTTACTTTTATGTTGAATATAATAACACCGTTAATGGGTTTCCGCCAGCATTTTCTTACACACATTGCCAAAAAAGTTCCCATCTTACCCCCTTTATTATCTCACATATTTTGAGATTGATGGATTTATATCACTCGTTTTGCCCTTTATTGCGGGATTTACGGTAACAGCACATCTTCGTTTGAATTATATAGAATCACCCTCGACCTTGTGCAACAGAGTAAACGACATCGTCAAAAGCAAACATCCTATTATTGGTGAACCGGATTTACTTTCATATGTAAAAAAGTATCGTGAGCGCACTGTCTCACGATACTAGATGTCACTATTCAGCGATAACTAACTTCTTATTCCCAGTGACATATTGACCATTGGTCAGTTGGAAACGCGTAATCTTGTTGTCACTGATGATTCGTTTAATCTTGAGGGTTTGGCCCTTCTTGTAGTGTCGAACCTTATCCTTCAAATTCTTTTGCTTGTAGCCGTTGATCCCTTTAGCTCCCAAAACCTTCACTTTCTTCTGGTTCAAGACATAGTAAGCTGAGGAAACATAGTCGTATTTCGCCGTAATGTAACCCGTCTTACCGGCCGTCTTTGAATTCTGGTTCACATCACGCACCTTGTAGCGTTTGTAGCCCTGCTTACTCGTCGCGTAACCCGTGACCGCAAATACTGGTCGGTTGGCCCGTTTCTGCTTCTGGTACGTGGCCTTAGGGGTCTTATCCGTAAAGTTCTTGTTGCTGTGCAGGTTGATGGTCTTCTTGGCGTAGACCACCCCGTTCACCGGCACGGACCCATCTGATTCTCCCCCGGTCGTTTGGTGTGGGACATAGTGGAAAGTCACCGTGGTTGGCGTACTCGTAAAGGTTCCTTTAGCATCACCGGCAACCTTGTGGAGCTTGTGACCGTTGATCATCAGACACTCTACCTTATAAGGTTCACCGACGTTCCCCGTTAATACCTGATCTGCTGCCAGGCGTTTGCCCTTGGCATCCAAATGCTTCACGGTAACCGGTTGGCCTTGTTCAACAGGCGCTGGGGTTGGTTCAACCTCCCGCTTAACCGGTTCCCAAACATAGGTTTCCACTGCACTCGGCTTACCCTCACCGGCATACAGCTTCGTCACAGCCCTGCTAGTGTCATATTTCTCACCTAAGGGGTTCTGAACCTTCCCGCTACCCACAGACTGCCAGTTGTCAAGGAATGCCTCGTCTTCGATTGCATTGGCCTCAGTCAGGTAAGTATCCCCGGTTAACGTCGTCTTCGGCCCCAGCGTTAATTGGCGAAGTGTTGAATTTCCGCCAAACATTGCCCACCCGGTAAAGTTAGCTGGTGGCGCGAATGAATCCAGACGGAGCGTCTCTACGGCACTCCCACTAATCATAAAGGCCACAACCTTCAGATTAGCAAAAGTCAGGTGCGACATGTCGAGTGATTTCAGTGACGAGTTTCCGAGGAACATCGAACCGGCATCCGTCACTTTGTCAGTGTTGAAGCTTGATAAGTCATAACTTGAGATCTGGCGTAACTGACAGAACATGTTGGTCATGTTGGTCACGTTGCTGGTATTGAAGCGGGAGACATCGAGGGACTTCAACACGTTATTCCCATGCTTTGTTTCGTCATCTTCCGGGTCCACATAGGCTTGGTCTGAATAGAACATCCCCTTCATTGAAGTTGCGGCCGACGTGTCCAGCTGATCGAGATTGACGTATTCACTCACGTGACCGAACTGGGCAAAGAGGTTCGCCGCGTTGGCTGAGGTTGCTACTGGGCCATCCAAAACAACTTTAGTAACTTGTTCCCCGGCCTCTTGTAACTGGGTCAGTGTCGGATTGGTAATGCCCTGTTGTTCCGCAATCTGAGTCGATAACTGACCGTTGTTCGAGCCCTCACCAACGGCTGGTGGAATTGGCGTATCCTTTAAGGTTCCCGATCCTAAATGCAGCTCGCCAGCCGCCGTCAGGTACCAATGGACGCCGTAGTCCCCTTCAGCCACAACATCGCCCTTAGTTGAATCGGACTGCGTTGCTTCGGATTGGGCAGTTGCAGCCTTAGCCGTTACAATTGATTGGGTATTGGGTGTCGCTAATACAGCAATAGGTTGGGTAATTCCAAGGACGAGACTCGTGAATAAGAGAGTTGCTTGCCATTTCTTCATGGTGGTTTCCTCAGCTTTCGTTTTTTATATTATGTGAAGTTTCGTACTTCATATCTTGGAAATGATAATACCATCGTTCGCCTAAGCTTGACTACTCTTCCCGGCATTGGCTGGCAAAAAACGTCCCATTTGGTTCGGCATCTGCACCATAAATTCTAAAATTCACAAAGTCGGGACTCGCGCAGCCTCTCCACATCAGGCTTCCTCATAGGTTGAAATTAAAATTTCATTTTCGAATAGTTATCATCGCTTTTTTCTGATAGTTACGTCAAATTCACGGCGCAAAAAAGTCGTTATCCTCAACAAACGAGGATAACGACTCTATTTAAAGTTTAGATTTAATCAAGGTTACCGTTTTGAACGAACGGTTTCGATGAACTCTGCTAAGCCCTGTGGATCGGTCAATTGCCGATTACACTGGTCACTATCACGGCAGATATAATTACCATTACGCGTATAGGTTTCCAGTCCTGCCTTCGTCGTGGTGACGAAGAGCGAGACGTTCCCAATCGTATGACAGATGGCACACAGATTCTTAACGGTCTTGGGACCCATATCACCCTGAATACCGATCAGTTTGCCTTGATAGGGTGCTACCAGATACTTCTTCTGGTTACCCCCATCATTCCAGCCCAGATACGTGAGCTGATGTCGGTTAACCGACGCCCATTCAGGCTGTTTCAGCTTTTTGACCTTCCGGAACAGCTTACTCAATTGCTTCGGCGTCAGATCTGGAAAAGGTTCAACCAACGGTTCTAAGGTTGGCAACAATGCTGCCGCGGCCTCTCGCGTTAATCTATCCGGCTTCAGTCGTTCTACGAACGCCTCTGTAATCGGATTTTCCGCTGGCAAAATGGCCTGAATCTCGGCAATCGTGCTGTCTCGAATGACCCGCCGCATGCGGCTGTCGTTGACTGAGAGATAAGCACTGACGAGCGTATTGACCTTCTGGGTGATATCACTATAGTTGTATGCAGTTATTGTTGTTTCCATGGATAAAGTTCCTTTCAGATTTAAACCAGACACTTCTCTGAAAGGTATTACAGAAAAGTGTCGCTAACAGCCAACACTCTTCTGTACAAATAACGATGCCATCATCGTCGATCATCTCCTTGCATTCAGTTTTTTTAGCTGAATTGTTTTCTAGTGTACCGAAACTACCAATAGATTGCAACTCCAAAGTGATCAAAAAAAGTGACCGACAAGTTCTGTCGATCACTCTCATGGTCTAATAGCGTTTCATCACACGTGCAATCTGGCGGTCTTGTTCCCGTCGTTTGATGGTCTCACGCTTGTCAAACTCACGTTTCCCTTCGGCAACGCCGAGGAGAACCTTCGCAAACCCATGCTTGAGATACACCTTCAACGGAATCAACGTGACCCCTTTGTTCTGCGTGGCAAGTCCTAGTCGATGAATCTGCTTCTTATGCAGAAGTAGCTTCCGATTACGAAGTGGATCGTGGTTAAACCGGTTGCCCTGAACGTATTCACTAATGTGAATGTTCATTAACCAGGCTTCACCGTTGCGAATCTGGGCGAACCCATCTTGCAAGTTAATCCGTCGCTCACGTACCGATTTAATTTCAGTCCCAGTTAAAACCAAGCCAGCCTCCACCGTTTCGGTAACGCGATAGTCATGTCGCGCCTTACGATTTTGCGCCAAAAGATTATCTGGTGTTTTCTTGGATTTTGTTTTAGCCAAGTCTCGTCACCTCGTTTAGTGCCGACCACCTTGCGAGTTGTTGCGGTGTTGACCGCCATTGTTGTTCTGGCGGTTACTCCCATTGTTGCCTCGCTGATTAGTTGATCGTTGATTCCCATTCCGGTGGTTACCATTGCGGTGACCGCCGTTCTGGTTATTGCTGTGGTTATTACCCCCGCGGTTGTTGGAACGGCCATGGTAGTTGCCCCCACGTGAACGATGTTCGCGGTGTGGTAACAGATCACTGACCGGAGCAGCTTCCGGATTGAGTAATTCAAAATCAATTTCACTTTGTTCCTTGTCGACGTGGATTAACTTAACGCGAATCTCTTGACCGATTCGGTACGTCCGCCGCGTGTTTCGACCGACTAAGGCCATGAACTTCTCGACGTATTCGTAGTAGTCATCCTTCATTCGACTGATGTGGATCAGCCCTTCGATGGTGTTTGGTAATTCAACAAACATCCCGAACTTCAAGACTGAAGCCACGACAGCATCGAACTCTTCACCAACGTGATCGGCCATGTATTCAGCCATCTTCATATCATTAGTGTCACGTTCGGCATCGATTGCCCGACGTTCAGCTTCGGAAGTGTGAACCCCAATTTCTTCCAAAATTGGTGCAAACTTTTCCTTGCTGGCGTCGTTAATCCCATGGTCTTCGTAATAATGAATCATCCGGTGAACCATGGTATCTGGGTAACGACGAATTGGGGACGTGAAGTGGGTGTAGAACTCTGCACCCAGTCCAAAGTGACCCAATGATTGGTCAGCATACCGAGCTTGCTTCAAGCTCCGTAACATCATCACTGAAACCATGGTTTCTTCAGGTTGACCGGCAACTTGCTTTAAGACACCTTGCAGCATCTTAGGACGCAAGTGGTTCGGATCACCCTTAACGTTAATCCCGAAGGCCGTTAAGAATTCGAAGAAACTCTTCACACGATCGCCATCTGGCGTTTCGTGGACCCGGTACAGGAATGGTGCCTTGGCACGGAAGTAGTGTTCCGCAACCGTTTCGTTAGCAGCCAGCATGAAGGATTCGATCATCCGTTCAGCCATCCCCCGTGTCCGCAACTTCACGTCAATGGCGTGACCCTTGTCGTCCACGATGATTTCTGCTTCGCGGTCATCGAAATCAATGGCCCCACGACGCTTCCGTTGCTTAACCAGGATCCGGTGAAGTTCGCCCATTGTTTCAAACATTGGAACCAATTCATCGTAACGCTTCATGGTAACGGGATCGTGAGCCTCCAAGATCTGGTTAACCGCCGTATAAGTCATCCGTGCCTTAGAGCGCATGAATGAGGGGTGAATCCGATGCTTAATCACGTGGCCTTCTTGGTCAATTTCCATGTCACAGCTCATGCACAAACGCAATTCGCCCTCGTTAAGAGAACAGATCCCGTTGGATAAGCGCCGTGGCAACATTGGAATAACCCGGTCGGTCAAGTAGACACTGGTTCCACGCTTGTAGGCTTCCTTGTCGAGAATTGAGTCTTCCTTAACGTAATGGGAAACATCAGCAATGTGAACCCCTAAATGGAAGTTCCCATTAGGTAACTTCCACGCCGTCACAGCGTCATCCAAGTCTTTAGAGGATTCCCCATCAATCGTGACCAAGTTTTGCTTGGTGACGTCTTCACGGCCCTTTAATTCCTCAGGTAAAACGTGATCCGGAATCTCATCGGCGGCCTGCATGACCTCTTCTGGGAATTCTGATGGAATGTTGTGTTGGTAGACAATCTGTAAGATATCAATCCCAGGATCGTCGACACTCCCGATCACTTGCTTAGCAATCCCCACCATGGCATCGGGGTGCGCTTCATTCGGAAATTCCGTAATTTCAGCGGTAACCACTTCACCTGGTGTTGGGTTCAAGCCCACGTTAGTCACGTAGAACTTGTACTTCATGATCTTCTTGTCGGTTAGACGCACTTGTCCCAAGTACCCGGCATCGTCATCGGTCTGCATGAACTCACCCACGACTTGTTCGTAGTGGTGTTCCACGATTTCCGTAACTTTACCTTCAGGACCCTTACCCGTACGAGGGTCACCGGCACGAACAATTTCAATTTTGACGGTATCGCCGTTTAGAGCACGTAACGTATTGTTAGGCGCGATGTAGGCATCTGGTTCAATTTTATCTTCGTCATAAGCGACGAAACCAAAGCCCTTATCGTTCCCATGGAAAATCCCAGTCAACGTTCGTTGACTTGGGTCAAGTTGAAAATGGCCGTGTTCAGTAACCTGAACCAAGCCGTCTCGTTCTAATTGTGCCAGCTCCTGTACGATCAGCTTAAAAGCCGCTGATCCATGGTAATGGAGTGCGTCAGAAATATCTTCTACTGTGTAGTTCTCGTCCGAGTGTGCCCGGAAGAACGCGGTTAAATCATTCTTTAAATTATCTTGCACTATCGATTCCTCGTTATTTTAAAAGATTGTGTGTAAAAAAGTCTGTAAGTCTGTTTCCAAAGCATGGTGTGCGCTGTTCACGGTTAGCACGTGACTCGCACCCACATATTCGTGAAAATCAATCTGAGTAGCCGGAAAAGCCGCCGCCAACCATTGACCCGATCGGGGGTCAATCATCTCATCAGCCGTTCCTTGGGCGATGAAGATGGGCTGCTTAATCCGGGTTAAATGCGTTGCGGTCGTATCCGCAAACGCTTGAATTGCCATGAGTTGTGCCGGGAGATGGTCTTGAATCCAGACCATCTTGGCCTTGAATTCCTCATCAGAGAGGTTTGCTCGCCGATAGACCGTCTGCGCCATTCGCACAAACGCTTCCGGTACGTGAGTTGTTCCCCGAAAGATAACCGGAGAAGCAAACGTCCCGCCCCCCACCAACGTGGGGTCCTCGCGTAAGGCCCGAGTCGCAAACAGGCCACCAAGTGATAACCCAAAGATCGCAATACGCTGATAGCCTCGCTGTCGTAAAAAGGCGATCGCATCCTGAGTGTCTTGCCACCACCGCTGGGGTGATCCCTCGCGTAAGATATCTGCGGGATCGCCCGTCGCGTGACCGGTAAAGATGGGTACCAGAACCGTGTAGTCCTGGCCCTGAAGATAACGTGCTAATAGACGCATATCGTTAGAACTACCCGAATAGGCGTGGAGCAGAATAACTGCTTGTGGTCCCCCTTCAAAGAAGAGTGGGACTGGTTTTCGAATCATGTCAAACCACCACTTTCCACGATGTTGAGATAGTCTGTAAAAAAGCCCCCTGTAACGAACAAACAGGAGGCTTAATCTCTTCTAGTGTGAAGATAGATATACTAAAGCCAATGCCAGTCCGAAGAAGATGGCTCCCAAAATTACCGTAACTTTTTGCATAAAGGCTTCAAAGCCACGGGGTTTTTGCTTGGCAAATAAATCATCGGCACCACCAGATAATGCAGATAATGCATCATTGGTCTTAGCGGGTTGCATCATAACAGCGATGATGATCAACACACTGACAATTAAGATACAGGTCATTAAAAAATTATACACAAATTTGCCTCCTACCTATCGAATAGGTCTAATAGGTCTAACTATACTCTGTCTAATTTATCATAGTCGCCGGGTTTTTACCAGTCTCCGGCCTAATCTCGCGATCATTCTGGCAAATCGTTCAATCTTCCTAATCGCTGACGGACATAGGCCCGGTTACGGTGATAGGTCAGAACGATTAGTGTGTCCCCTGCTCGCAAGAGCGTATCCCCATGAGGAATGACTTCACGTTCACCACGACGGACCGCAACCAACAAGGACCCTGTTGGCCACGAGAGATCCCGGACTTGTTTGTCCACAAAGCCAGAATTCTCGCCAATCGAATACTCGACCCGATCGGTAATTCCCGCGGCGTCAGGCGCAGCTGGTGTAACCAATTGCTGTAACATGGCCTCATAGATTGGGGCACCACCTAGAACATCCACCGTAATATAGGCGACAATGGCCACTACAGCCAGTGGCATCAAATGTTGCAAGGTCCCCACCATTTCGGTAATCAAGAGGATCGCCGTAAAGGGGGCCTTGGAAATCCCCGCAAAGTACCCCGCCATGGCGTAAATAATAAAGTTTGCCACAAACATTGGCGGTAACCAACCCAAACTCACAAAGCCACGAGCACCAATGGCACCGAGTAAGGCTCCCAACGCAAGAATTGGCAAGAAAATCCCACCAGGTAGTCCAGAATTATAACTAATAATAGAAAAAACAAATCGAAGAACGAAGAAGCCAATCAGTGGCCAGATCAGTGGCGTTTGCTTAGCGAAGGTCACGATCATCTGGTTCCCGCCACCCAGTGTAATCGGCCAGAATAGCCCAATTGGAATGACCAATAGGAATGGAATGATGCCATTCAAGTGATCTGGTAACCATTTGATCTTGGCATACCAGTCACTGGCATGCAAGGTAATCCACTGGTAACCAAAGCCCAAGATGCCGAGCAAGACCCCTAGGAGTAATAATAAGCCATAGTATTTCAACGGTAAGGCTTGTTCGTAGAGAATATGTAACACGGGTGTGAGGCCAAAGACTTCGTTAGAAACGAAGTTAGCCATGACGGCACTGGTCAGTGACGTCAGCCACACCAGTGTTGAAAAGTTATGGTACACCTCTTCTAGAATAAAGAGGGTTGCCGCAATTGGCGCGTTAAACGCTGCAGAAAGCCCCGCAGCGGCACCACCAGCGATGATTAACCGCCGGCGAGTCCCGGTAAAACTTAAACGATCGGCCAATCCCTGTGCTACCGTCCCACCTAATTGAATTGAAGGACCTTCTCGTCCAAGGAAGAGTCCAGAGCCGATCCCTAAGATCCCCCCGACAAACTTCCTCCAAAAAACTGGCCACCAGGCGTAATCGATCTCGCCAGCTAATTGCCCCTCAACTTGAGGAATCCCAGATCCTTTGATCATTGGGGTCGTCTTAATCCAATGACCAATAATAATGGCAAGGACCACCATCAATATCGCCCATGGAATGAGCCAGAGGGGATGTTGGCCAAGCCAACCATAAATTACCTGAATACCAGTTAGCATGTGTTCAATGATTAAGCGAAAAATACTAACTACCGCACCGGCTAAAAGTCCCACCAGGGCTCCAAATAGAATAGCATTCAACCGGGTTAAATCATGCGGTGTTTGTCGCTTCTGCTTCATTAGCCAATCCCTCCACTGTGATTTTTTGTCTACTAATTAGTTTATCACAGTTTTGGAGGGATTTAACGGAAAAGCCGGCGAAGACTGGCTAGGCTAACCAGAATGGTCGCCATGATAAGCCCCCACCAGCCCGATAGGCCACGTTTCTCGTTAGTTTGGGGGAGTTGTTCCTTAACCGAACGGGAACGGTGAGAACGCCTGTGAGCCGGCTTAGCTTGTGGGCCCTTTTTGCTCGTTTTTGCTGGTGACTCTGAATCTCCCTCCCCGCTCACCGGACGATCTTCATCCACAGTCGTAATTGGCGCTATCTCATGGTCAATAGATTCGGCCCAGTCTGGTAGCGGATGAACTGGTGGTATCGGTTTCTTATCTGCAACTGCTTCTGGAAGTGGTTGTGGTTGTGGTTGTGGTTGTGGTTGTGGTTGTGGTTGTGGGTGTGGAATATTAGTCGTTGGTGGTAACGCCGGAACAACCGGCGGCACCGATACTGACGGTTGTTCAGTGACGGGCTTCTCGGGCTTCTCGGGCTTCTCGGGCTTCTCGGGCTTCTCGGGCTTCTCGGGCTTCTCGGGCTTCTCGGGCTTCTTATCAACGACCGGCTCATTTCCCTCAGTTGTACCTCCAATTGCCACGACAGAAATCGTCCAACTATCATCTTTCTTTGTAGCCATCTTCAATACTGCTTTACCAGACAACAACGCGTAACCCGCTGGTGCGACCAACTTCACCCGACCGCCTTTCGTTAATTTACCGGTAGACTCGTATCCGCCAACTTTTTGGCCATCAGCAATGTAAGTCACTAATACATGAGCTGGTACACTGCTGCGATAACCCCAGTCAACCTCCGAATCCTCACCGAAAAAACGGAATGAATAATGCAAGAATGACGACAACTCAGCATTGGGATGTAAAGCTTCACCAATCATTCCGCTCTGTGATTCTTGTTGATAAAGCCAATCCACGTGATTACCGTCATCATCGGTTGCGCCAACGATATGTCGCACCTTCGCCGTAACTGGCTCCCCAGCCGCAGCATACCCTGTCACAACACTGCCACCAAGACTCCCAATCACCATAGCTCCTAGAGCCAGCTTTACCCGTAAATTCATCATCCAATTCCCCCTTCGTTAAAGTTAACTCCGGAAAACAATTGGAAAAATTCGACGCGAGATCAAAAAAATCGGTCAACCCCTAAAGGTCGACCGATTTCGAAAGCTTAATTTGAATTACTTGTTGATGATGGCCAAACGGGCATCTTCGTCCAAGTTGTAGAAGGAGTGAATCCCCTTGTATTCGGAAGTCTTACCTAATTGGTCTTCGATCCGCATTAACTGGTTGTACTTAGCGATCCGTTCGCCACGGCTCATTGAACCAGTCTTGATTTGGCCAGCATTTAAGGCCACAACCAAGTCAGCAATAGTCGTGTCTTCAGTTTCACCAGAACGGTGAGAGATAACGGCCGTGTAACCAGCTTGCTTAGCCATTTCAACGGCTTCAACAGTTTCAGTCAAAGTCCCGATTTGGTTCAGCTTGATTAAGATAGAGTTGGCAACACCCATCTTGATACCCTTTGCCAAGTAGTCCGTGTTCGTAACGAATAAGTCGTCACCAACGATTTGGACCTTCTTGCCAAGGCGTTCAGTAGCCATCTGCCAGTCAGCCCATTCGTTTTCGTCCAAAGGATCTTCGATGGAAACGATTGGGTACTTGTCAACGATTTCTTCCAACAAACCAACGAATTCGTCAGCCGTGTAATCCTTGCCGTCACCCTTAAGTTCGTACTTCTTGGTGTCAGCATTGTAGAATTCGGAAGCGGCACAGTCAAAGGCAATAGCAATGTCCTTACCAGGAACATAGCCGGCACGCTTGATAGCGTCAACTAAGATTTCGAATGGTTCTTCGTTGTTCTTCAAGTCAGGAGCGAAACCACCTTCGTCACCAACGGCAGTTGAGTAGCCCTTTTCGTTGAGCAAAGCCTTCAGGTTGTGGAACGTTTCTGAACCCATCCGAACGGCTTCCTTAACGGACTTAGCACCAACAGGCATGATCATGAATTCTTGGAAATCAACCTTGTTGTTGGCATGCTTCCCACCATTGATAACGTTCATCATTGGCGTTGGCAATACGTGACCGTTGAACCCGCCAATGTAGTTGTACAATGGTTGGCCCAATTCGTCAGCAGCGGCACGGGCAGCGGCTAAGGAAACACCTAAAATGGCGTTGGCACCTAACTTACCCTTATTTGGCGTACCGTCCAAGTCGATCATGGCTTGGTCAATAGCACGTTGGTCGGTAACATCGTAGCCAATGATTTCCTTGGCAATTAAGTTGTTAACGTTGTCAACGGCCTTAGTAACACCCTTACCCATGAAACGACTCTTGTCGCCATCACGAAGTTCAACGGCTTCGTGTTCACCAGTAGAGGCACCAGAAGGAACGATCCCCCGGCCCATTGCACCGGCTTCGGTGTAGAGTTCAACTTCAACAGTTGGGTTACCACGAGAATCTAGGACTTCGCGTGCGTAAATATCAGAAATAATAGACATTTTTTGTATTCTCTCCTTATGAAAGTTTGGCTTCACGGGAACAAGACAACCATCCCATGCTTTATTTTATAAGTTTAACTTTGAACTTTCAATCACAATTTTACCTATTTACATATTTTGGTAGTTTGCTAATTCGACAAAGGACTGTTCGTCGAGGCTAGAACCCCCGGCCAGTACCCCATCGACGTTCGCATTTTTCATTAAACCAGCAATGTTATCTGGCTTAACACTCCCACCATAGAGCACCCGGACGCCGTTAGCCAAATCATCTGAGTAGATGTCGGCTAACGTCTGCCGGATCAGGTAACAACCTTCCTCAGCTTGATCGGATGAGGCTGTGGTGCCACTGCCAATCGCCCAACTTGGTTCATAGGCGACGACAATCTTCGCGGCATCTTCAGGACTGACACCCTTCAACGCGGCCGAAACTTGGTTGACAACCCAGTGAATTCTTTCACCAGATTCACGGCGACCCATCGTTTCATCACAACAGATAATCGGGGTCATACCGTTGCGAAAGACGGCCTGAACCTTACGATTGATCACATCATCCGTTTCGTTAAAATACCGACGTCGTTCGGAATGGCCCACGATCGTATAGGGAATCCCCATCGCGTGGAGGGCCTTGGGACTGGTTTCGCCCGTATAGGCCCCTTCATCCTCGTAATAACAGCTTTCAGCCGCAATACGCAGGACATTTTCCTGATTGACGTCCAACATAGTTTGTAAAAACAATGCTGGGGCAGCGATCGCCGTTTCTACGGTATCGGCTGCTGGTAATTTACCTTGGATGGCAGTAATGAAGCTTTGCGCCTCCGCCACCGTCTTATTCATTTTCCAGTTACCTGCAATGAGTGGTATTCGCAACCTACTCCACCCTCTCTAAAAATAAATTGACTACGATCATCATCTTACCGAATTGGGGGCAGATAAGCCAGCGAAGACGCTTCAACGGTGACCGTGCTCAGAACAAAGAGCCGCGATGACAGGCACCACAGCTCTTTATAAAGTTATTTATCAGAAATTGCAGCAATCCCGGGTAAAGTCTTACCTTCGAGGTATTCGAGGGAAGCCCCACCACCAGTTGAGATGTGGGAAAGTTGGTCAGCAACACCGAGTTGTTGAACGGCAGCAGTGGAGTCCCCACCACCGACGATCGTCTTAGCATCCTTCAAGGTCCCTAAGAACTTACCAATTTCCAACGTGCCTTCTGCATAATTACTCATTTCGAAGACACCCATTGGTCCGTTCCAAACGACGGTCTTAGCGTCCTTCAGAACATCTTCGAATTCAGCAACGGACTTAGGTCCGATATCCAAGGCCATGTAGCCATCAGGAATGTCGCCTTCAACCGTCTTGTGAGCAACATCGTTGTCAAACTTTTCAGCAACGATTGAGTCAACAGGCAATACCAGCTTGTCGCCGGCCTTGTCCAAGATTTCCTTGGCGAGGTCAATCTTGTCGGATTCAACTAAAGAGTTCCCGATCTTCATACCCTTGGCAGCGTAGAAGGTGTAGGTCATCCCACCACCGATAAGAATCTTGTCAGCCTTAGCTAACAAGTTATCGATAACACCGATCTTGTCGGAAACCTTAGCACCACCCAAGATAGCAACGAATGGGTGTTCAGGGTTGTCCACGGCGCCACCGATAAAGGTGATTTCCTTTTCCATTAAGAAACCAGCAGCAGTTTGGGCCATGTTAGAAGCGATACCAACGTTAGATGCGTGGGAACGGTGAGCCGTACCGAAGGCATCGTTAACGAAGACGTCACCCAATGAAGCCCAGTACTTGCCCAATTCTGGGTCGTTACCGGATTCACGCTTAACGTATTCGCCATCCTTGACGTCTTCATAACGGGTGTTTTCCATAACTAAAACATCACCGTCGTTTAAGCCATCAATAGCGTCTTCAAGCTGCTTACCTTCAGTCGTTGGGACAAAGGTAACCGGCTTGTTCAACAAGTTAGACAGGCGTTCTGCGACTGGACGCATGGACAGACCTGGCTTGTCTTCTTCCTTCTTGACCCGGCCTAAGTGAGACAAAAGGATTGCCTTACCACCGTTTTCGATAACGTACTTGATCGTTGGCAAAGCTGCCACGATCCGGTTGTCGTTACCAATCACACCGTCTTTAATTGGGACGTTGAAGTCCACACGCATCAGGACTTTTTTGCCCTTAACGTCTAAATCAGAAACTGTTAATTTAGCCAATTTAGAAAAACCTCCTTGAGTGCTCAAATAATTTATCAGATTACGGTCACAATATACCGTAAATCCACGGGAATTTCAAAGAACTTCTGTCCTTTGTGTCAATGAAAAACGCGTCGGAGAATTCCCTCCTCCGCCGCGTCTTTGTTAATCAATTTTATTGGCGTTACGCCGCTAACTCTCTATTAAAGGGTAGCGAAGTGCAATAACGTCCGAACCATGTTACAAGTGAAGCCCCATTCGTTGTCGTACCAAGCAACAGTCTTAACTAATTGGGTGTCACCGGCAGTGGTAACTTCCGTTTGAGTTGGGTCAAATACGGAACCATGAGGGTCATCGATGATATCAGTTGAAACGATTTCGTCACCGTTGTAACCAAAGGCATCGTTACCTTCAGTGTGCTTCTTGATAGCTTCGTTAACTTCGTCGGCCGTAACGTTCTTGTCCAGAACAGTAACCAATTCAGTCAAGGAACCGTCAACAACACCAACACGTTGTGCATGGCCTTGTAACTTACCCTTTAATTCAGGGATTACTAAACCGATAGCCTTAGCGGCACCAGTTGAGTGAGGAATCGTGTTGATACTTGCGGTACGGTTGTTCCGCATCTTCTTACCACGAGGTCCATCCAAGATCATTTGAGTTGAAGTGAAGGCGTGGATAGTGGTCATGGTACCGGCCTTAATGCCAAATTCTTTGTTCAAGAAGTATGCCATTGGAGCCAAGCAGTTGGTCGTGCAAGAACCAGCAGAAACGATCACGTCATCCTTGCTCAGGACGTCCAAGTTAACACCTGGAACGACGGTCGTAACGGCACCGGCTGGAGCAGATACTAAGACCCGCTTAACACCAGCATCAATATGAGCTTGTGACTTTTCTTCGGAAGTGTAGAAACCGGTACATTCAAGGACGAAGTCAACACCATCGTTCTTAACCCAAGGAATGTTTTGTGCCTTAGGTTCAGCGTATACAGGGTATTCCTTGCCGTCAACCACGATACCATTGTCCGTAGCTGAAACTTCGCCAGGGAAACGGCCATGAGTTGAATCATACTTCAACAAGTAAGCTAACATTGAAGGTGTTGTTAAATCGTTGATAGCAACTACTTCGATGTCACTTGAGTGGAGTTCGTGAATCCGCTTGAAAGCCAAACGGCCGATACGTCCGAAACCATTAATACCAATCTTTACAGTCATACTGTGATTTCCTCCTTCAGGAAGCAAATAAAGAATAATTTTTTTAAAAAGCAGTACATGTTAAGTGTATCACTTTTTTAAAACAAAGTCAGCAGCTCCTTCATCGGTAATGAGCCAAGTCGAAGCTGGCGCTAAATGCATGTATGCCGCGATTGCAGCGCCCTTTTCGGCGCCACCCGCAACGGCAATAACGAGCTGTTTAGCGGCTAAATCTTCAATCTCCACGCCAATCCGTGGAAACTTACTAACCACGTGCCCTTCGGCGTCGAAGAAGTACCCGAAGGCCTCTCCAACCGCATGGGCCGCAGTCAAGTCATCAATCACGTGCGGGGCAATGTTTCGCCGCTTCGCCATGACCAATGCCTGTCCGATCCCGTGAATCACCACGTTGCTATGCGCGATGAGTTCCAGAACCTCATGGATGGCCGGTTCTGCAAACAAAGGTTTGTAGGTGGCCGTGTTGAGTTGCTCGGGAATAAACAATGATCGAAAATCACTGTTCGTTCGCTGCGCCATTTGGGCACTGACGGCATTGGCCTGAATGGCCGGTGACTCGCCAACGCCCCCACGAGCAGGAACAAACAACAGGTGTCGGTTCACCGCTAGTGATGGGGTTAGCACCGAGGCAACGGTCGCCAATGTATGGCCGCCCATTACAGCCACGGTACTTCCGCCTAAGGGCAGTTGATCCGCCAAAACCTGTCGTGCCGCTCGGGCGAGGCCCATCAGTGATCCGGTTGGAGCGGTGCTATCACCGGCCACAATCGTACAATGGGCAATCCCTAACTTCTTCGCTAAGGCAGCCTCTTGTTGCTGACGCCCCAAGAGTTCTTCCATAACAGGTCCCAAACCGTGCAAGAGCTGTTGGCCAGCCCGGGTCATTTGCATCCCCTTGGCCGACATTTGGATAAATCCCAGCTCCGCTAAGGCATCCGTAGTCGTTCGCACGGCCCGTTCGGAGTAATCTAGGCTGGTTGCCAACGTCCGCCGCCCAACGGGTTGCAGACTCGCAATGGCCTGGAGAACACGGAAGCGGCTGGTCAGCTTAGTAACCATCTTGGGTACAATTGCATTGACCCACTGCCAGTCTTCACGCATCCTGCTTACCTCCTAGTGGGACGATGATCGACCAGCGAGGGCTATTCAAGACCCACCCTGGTCAAAAAAATCGAGGTCAACTAATGCCAACCTTCCTTTGATAGTATAAGCCCTCACAATGGACAATGCAAGCCAGGTCTCCCCGTGATTACTCCCAGTGTTTAACGGCCTTTTCAGAAAAATCTCACTGGCCCCTTGAATTTATATTCAGCTTCGGGTATAGTAGTTAGGTGCTCAGAAGAGCAAGCGCAATGCGCCCGTAGTGTAATGGATCGCACGTAAGATTCCGGTTCTTGAAATGGGGGTTCGATTCCCTCCGGGCGCATCACATCACCAATGGTCGGTCCTAGGCAGCTGCCTAGGACCTTTTCTTTTACCCTATTTTGAAGCGGTCATGTGATCCCAACGCCGCCGTAACGGTTCTGCCAAGAGTGGCGCAACAAGCACATCTAAAATCAACTCGGGCACCGCATTCGTCGCCACCGAAATTAGAAGGACATAGCCCAGCGTCTGGCTACCATGGGCCCCAAAGGCTGTCGCCACGGCTGGTGTTTGGTAGAAGATGTACACCAGGCCCAAAACTAAACCGCTATTAATCACTGCACCAGTAGCCGCTGCCAATCGCATAGCTCCCCGCATTGACCAGCGCTGCCGGGCCCAACGATAGACCAGTCCGGCCACCATCCCCATTAGTAACCGGGGAACGATCGAAATCAGTGGATTCGTAAAAATCAAGGGGGCCACGGGACTGGAAGGCCAAGCAAAGGCCCGTACAAAGGTAATCAATCCCCAGAATCCCCCAATGAGGGCCCCATCTCTGACATCTAAGGCAGTTCCGGCAACAATCACGGTCAAGCCGATTAAGGTCATGCTAAAGGGACCTAGGGGCACGTAGCCCAAAAATGGGACAATATTTTGAAGTAACACGATCGCCATTAATAAGGCATCAACTACCAGGCGAAAAGTCTTCTCTCGCGTCATTCTGAGAACCTCCACAAAAAGTTAGTGCCGTTATTATAGCATGTTTCTGCCGAATAAAACCCGATCCTGCCTTGTATTTTTATCCATAATCAGTTATAGTAGTTAAGGTATTGTTTCACATTATTTGCGCCCGTAGTGTAATGGATCGCACGTAAGATTCCGGTTCTTGAAATGGGGGTTCGATTCCCTCCGGGCGCATCATCGTCACCAATGGTTGGTCCTAGGCAGTTTGCCTAGGACCTTTTCTTTTGCCAAAAAAAGAACACGATCGCTCGTATTCTCTTGGCTCTAAATGTAGATAATGTTCAAGCTTCCCAGTGAAATGTCCCCTTGAATCGTCACCTGCGGACCGTCTTCAGCGGACTCCTGAATGCCCTTCTCTTCGACAACACCTAGGCTAGTATTAACGTTCGACGTCACCTTCCAGGTCCGCGGCAGATACAACTCAATTCCACCTAAGGAACCATCAACCACAATGGTTGCCCCGCCCTCATCTAAGACCACGTTATCAAAGTAAACCTTGGCATTCCCCATGGAAACCTTAATCATGGCTTGCTTAAAATCCGTTGATTGTAAATAACGAATACTGCTACTCATGTTCACGTCAACGATCGTTTCGGATTCATTGACGGTTTTAATGTCGTCATAGCCGTGGTGGAAGTTCTTATCCCAGCCTCGACCATGATGGCCTTCCCAACCGGCGATGTTGCGATGCCAACGCCAACGGGGCTTGATAATCATTGATAGTCCAATCGACAATAGCAGAGCGGCCCCCAGAATTGTCCAGGGAACTAAGGCCACGATACCTAGCGGCTTAGCGAAGATGATGGCCAGAAATGCCAGTGAGAAAATCATCCCAGTCACACTGACCTGAATGAGACTCCCAACAAACGTTGCTACTAAAAACATCGCGATCAGGAGTGTCCAAAACCCAATGTGGTAGCTCAGCACCCCGAGTTGACTTGCGATGAGAATTCCCGCGGCGAGCACGAAGAATGTCCCCCAAAACCAATTTCTATGCATTTTAATTACCCCTTTCGCTCTAGCGCTTCTTTGAGTCCCTTATAAAAGCGGCGCGACACGTAGAGCTGCTTGTGTGAATTCTGAAATTTAACGAGATTACCTGTGACGGACTTCGTGAGTGAGAAGACCTGATCACAATTTAGGATGGCGGACTTGGAGACCCGACGGAAGCTAGCCGGTAACGTTTCTTCCAGTTCATACAACCGCTGTCGCGTGGAAAATACCTCAGTTGACGTGTGCACCATCACTTGGTGGTCTGCGGCCTCAAAGAACAAGACGTCACGTAAGATCACCTGATAGTTCTCCCCGCGCTGACTAAAGGTCATGCGGGTTGCCGTGGCTCCTACCCCTTGAATGGCGGTGACGAGTTGATCAACGCCCACGTCCACGGGTGTTCGAATCGTAATCTCCGGTTCTGCCAACTGATCATCAACCTCAACTCGAATCTTCAAGTACTCACCCCCTTTCGTTAATCCTAGTAAACCATATTGTGTGTAGAAATAAAATAGGTTCCCCGTAACCGGTCACGTTTGCTCCGCAAGTGGTTAGTCAACAACAGTTACCCAGACGCTTCCCGCCAGAAAATACCGTGACAGAATACGTGACGTTTGGGCAAACTCTGGTATGATAGTTCTAGTCAAATGGTTGCGGGAATTAACAGAGTCTAATCGTTTGACCTGTTTTGACCATAGCGGTACACTAACAATATGTTAGCGAAACGCTAGCCATTCAAACGTTAATAAGGGAGGCTATCTTGTCATGAATTTAGTACCAACAGTTATTGAACAATCATCCCGTGGCGAACGGGCATATGATATCTATTCACGACTCTTAAAGGACCGGATCATCATGTTATCTGGTCCAATCGAAGATGACATGGCAAACGCCATCATTGCGCAATTGCTCTTCTTGGACGCCCAAGACTCCACTAAGGACATTTCGCTTTACATCAACTCACCAGGTGGGGTTGTTTCTTCCGGCTTGGCAATCTACGATACCATGAACTTCATCCAATCCGACGTACAAACCATTACGTTAGGTATGGCTGCTTCCATGGCCAGTGTCTTGGCTTCATCCGGGACTAAGGGTAAGCGTTTCGCCTTACCACATGCCCAAGTGATGATTCACCAACCATCCGGTGGTGCTCAAGGTCAACAGACTGAAATCGAAATTGCTGCTCGTGAGATCTTGAAGACTCGGCAATTAATCAACCAAATCTTGGCTGACAATTCCGGTCAACCCGTTGAACGTCTGAACCAAGATACTGAACGGGACAACTACTTGAGTGCTCAAGAAGCCGTCGATTATGGTTTAATCGACCACATCATGACCAACAGTAGTGAACAAAAGAAGTAAGTTAATTTGGAACCACATCACGCTTGCCGCGATGTGGTTTTTTTGATCAAACAAGGGCACCGCAATCTCCAACTGGAGGTCACGGTGCCCTTGCTGGTCAACTACGCGGAAGCTTCTCCCCGCAGTTGCTTGGCATAATCATTAATTTTACGTAAACGGTGATTGATCCCCGACTTGGAGATAGGACCCCCAGGAACGAGATCGCCCAATTCCTTTAGACTGACTTCTTGATGCGCCATCCGCGTCTCAGCCACCTCACGCAGCTTAACGGGCAACTGACTGAGCCCGACTGTGGCATCAATGAACTGAATGTTATCGATTTGCCGAGTCGAGGCGTTAGCCACCTTGTCTAAGTTGGCATTCTCGCAGTTGACCAGCCGGTTCACGGAATTCCGCATGTCACGCATGATCCGGATATCCTCGAATTTTAGCATCGACGTCGTGGCCCCGATCAGGGATAGGAAGTCGGCAATTTCCTCGGCACTCTTCAGATACGTAATGTACCCGGAACGCCGAACGATGGTCCGGGCATTCAGGTCATAACGATTCATCATCTCGGCAATCATCTGGTTGTGTTCCTCATATAGTGAGTAGATCTCCAAATGATAACGACTGGTTTCTGGATTGTTCACGGACCCGCCGGCCAAAAAGGCGCCTCGTAGGTATGATCGCACCGACATGTCGGAATTCAGAATATTGTCGGGGACGGACTCTAAGAGTTGCATCCCGTCAAAGATTCCCAGGTCGGACAGAACTTCCGTCGCGCCAGTCTTAACCCGCACAATGTATAGGTTGTTTTTCTTAAGTTTCATCTTACGTCGAACTAACAGTTCACTTTCCAAATCGTAGAACTGTTTCAAGAGCTGGTACATCCGTCGCGCAATGGCGGGATTTTCAGTTTGAACGTTCAAGACAAAATGGTGGTTTGCCAACCCCAGCGCCCCATTCATCCGGATCAAGGCAACTAATTCTGCCTTGGCATTCTCCCGATGAACTTCGAGCGTCGTGAGTTCTTTTTTGACTTCGCTGGCATACGACATGTGTTACGGCCTCCGTTTCATCCGGTAACGGGGTTGGCCAATCAGGTTCAGGAGTTCGTGTACGACCTCCTGCCCATTATGAAACGCCCCGTTATCCCTTAGTTCAAGAAAGTCCGTCGAAATCACCCGGCAGCCTTGATCACGCAAGCCTTGGAAGTCATGACGAACTGGCTGAGACATTTCGTCCCAGCGCTGATAATCAATGTATTTATCTGGTACCTTCCGGGTGTTAACCAGGACGGTATCGATGAAATTCGTGTGTAAATGTTGATTCAAGACGCGAACGTGGTCGGCGTCGGTGAAGTTCTGGGTTTCCCCCTTCTGGGTCATGATGTTACAGATATAGACGACTTCGGCCGGACTCTCACGAACGGCCTGCCCGACACTATCAATCATCAGGTTTGGCAGGATACTGGTAAACAGACTCCCGGGTCCCAAGACAATCTGATCGGCATCCATAATGGCATCGATGACGGGTTGCACCGCCGTTGGTTGCTCGTGATGGTTGCTGGTCTCAACCCAGACCCGCTTAATCAGCTTGTGGGCCGCCGTAATCTCGGATTCCCCACTCAGGGTAGACCCGTCGGCGAACTGCGCATGAAGCTCCAGAGGCTCATCAGAAGCTGGGTAAATATGCCCATTGACGCGCATCAACTGCGACAGCTCTTGAACGGCATCAAAAATACCGCCCCGCATCTCGGATAAGGCGGCAATAATGAGGTTGCCAATGGCATGGCCCGCAAAAAAGTCGTCCGTTGTTTCAAAGCGATACTGAAATAACTCTTTATAAATGGCGGGAACTTCGGCCAAAGCAACCATGACATTTCGAATATCTCCAGGCGGCACCACGTTGACATAGTGGCGAATGATGCCTGAAGAACCCCCGTCATCGGCAACCGTAACCACGGCCGTGATGTCGACGTCTTGATCTCGTAGGTTTCTTAAAATAACCGGCAGTCCCGTCCCTCCGCCGATCACCACAATCTTGGGCCGGCGGGTACGTAACGGATCTCTCATGAGCGGTTGGTGGACTCCTTTCGCCTGTTGATGTCACGATGGGTCACATGTACGGGATAAGTATTCCCTAGTGCCTGCCCAATGCGCGTCGCCAGGGCCACGGAACGGTGTTGCCCGCCCGTACAGCCGATCGCGATGGTCAGATTGGCCTTGCCCTCTTTTTTATAGCCGGGCACAATCGTCGTGAGCAACTTCAGAAATTGGCCATAGAACTCCTCCGTCTGCGGTTGACTCATGACGTAATCGTAGACAGGTTGGTCCAACCCGGTCTGGGGTCTTAATTCTGGAACATAGTAAGGATTTGGAAGGAATCGGACGTCCATTACGATGTCGGCATCGATGGGTAACCCATACTTAAAACCAAACGACATCACTTCGATGTGGAAGACTTGCGCCGATTCTGTTTCATAGTTATGGAAAATTTCTTCACGTAATTTCCGGGGGCTCAGGTTCGTGGTGTCGATCACCAGCTGAGCGGCCTGCCGAATGGAAGCGAGCAGGGTCCGTTCCCGTTGAATCCCCTCCATCACACGACCATTACGGGCCAGTGGATGGGAGCGTCTGGTTTCCTTGTAACGGGAGACCAGTTCCTCATCGGAAGCGTCCAAGAAGAGCACCTGAGCGTTCATGCTGCCATGAACCGCCACGTCATTTAACATCCGGACGATCTCGTCGTAAAACGCACGTGAACGGAGGTCAATGACCAACGCCACTTTAGAGATTTTGCCGGATTCACGGATCAGGTCCCAAAATTTTGGTAACAATGTGGGTGGGAGATTATCGACACAGAAGTAGCCTAAGTCTTCAAAACTCTGCATGGCCACGGTCTTCCCGGCACCACTCATTCCCGTAATAATGACGAAATGAATCTCTTCTGTCATGGTTCTCCTCCAGCTTCCTGAAAAAACGTCTTCAAGCAGTATAACACACCGGGCGTGTCTTTCCTAATTTATTCGATGTTCGCCCGAAATATCAGTCATTGATGCCCCTACCACCAATGAAAAAGGCCCCCGGAGAATTCCGGAGACCTTACTTTGATGATTAAGTAACCTTACTGACGGCTTCGAGCAAAGGCGATCCAGATCGCATTAACCCCGAAGACGGCAAAGAACAAGGCAACCAACATGTTAATGGATAAGGCTGCCACCACGGGATGCACGAACAGGAGAATCCCCACAACTAGACTCAAGACGTCCAGGATGATGGAGAACCAGAAGAAGCCACCACCGAAGGAACGCAGGTGACTCGCCACGATCAGACGTTCAATCGAATCCAGAATAAACCAGAGGGCAAACAAATAACCCAGGGTCACAATGGCACTGTTCATGTCAAAAAAGAACACGACCGCAATCAGGATATCCAGGATACCGAGAACCAACGCAAAGTTGGCGCGCATCCCCGTCACCTCATGTAACTTACGGTAACCCGCGATCGTGGTCAACCCACTCAGTAGCGCCATAAAGGCAAAGATAATGGCTAATCCCGTTAAACCGATCTTAGGCGACCGTACCAGGCCAAAAGCAGCCACCAGGAATAAAATACCGAGAATGAACTCTCCCCAGTCAAACCCCCAGCGCGTCCGATTCATATTAAACATTGACTGCATCTCCTCACAGTTCCGGTCAAGTGGCGACCGGTTTTTATCTATTGTACTGGTTTTGCGGGATTCTCACAAGGACTGCTGGTCCTAAAAAAACGGCCAAACCGTGAAAGACCGGTTCAGCCGTTACTAATGACAATTTGTTAACGTTTCGATGACGCGGGTTTCTCGTCGGCTTCTGTACGGGCTTTATCCCGCTCCAGAACTGGCTTCAGGTACTGACCTGTGTAACTCGACTTGACCTCAGCGAGTTCTTCGGGAGTCCCAGTAGCCACAACGTTACCGCCAGCTTCCCCACCCTCTGGACCGAGGTCGATCAGGTGGTCCGCTGTCTTGATGACATCCAGGTTATGTTCAATAACCAGGACCGTGTTGCCCTTGTCCACCAACCGGTGTAGAACCGCCAACAAACGCTTGATGTCATCGGTATGCAACCCAGTCGTTGGTTCATCTAAGATGTAGAAGTTCTTCCCGTTCTGTTGCTTATGCAGTTCGGCTGCTAACTTCATCCGTTGGGCTTCCCCACCAGACAAGGTTGTCGCGGGTTGCCCCAATTTGACGTAACCTAAACCAACATCCTGAATCGTCTGAAGCTTCCGCGTAATCTTAGGAATGGCTTCAAAGAACTTCAAGGCTTCACTGACCGTCATGTCAAGCACGTCGGCAATGTTCTTCCCCTTATATTCAACTTCCAAGGTTTCGGAGTTGTACCGCGTCCCATGACAAACCTCACACGGCACGTAGACATCGGGCAAGAAGTTCATTTCGATCTTCAAGATCCCATCACCATGACAGGCCTCACAACGGCCCCCCTTGGTGTTAAAGCTAAACCGGCCCTTCTGGTAGCCCCGCAACTTAGCATCGTTGGTCTGCGCGAACAAGGTCCGCACGTCATCAAAGACACCCGTATAGGTCGCTGGATTACTCCGTGGGGTCCGACCAATTGGGCTTTGGTCGATATCAACCAGGCGTTCGATATTTTGAATGCCAGAGATAGTCTTATACTTCCCAGGCTTCTCCGAATTACGATTTAACTTTTGTGCCAACGCCCGCTTCAAAATGGTATTGACCAGCGTTGACTTGCCGGAACCGGAAACTCCGGTCACCACGACAAACTCACCCAACGGAAAGTCAACCGTGATGTCCTTGAGGTTGTTTTCGGCAGCTCCAGTCACTTGAATCATCTTTCCGTTGCCGGATCGACGTTCCAATGGCACTGGAATATATCGTTTCCCAGCCAGGTACTGCCCGGTCAGAGACTTCCGCGAACGCATGACCTGCTTGGGGGTTCCGGCAGCCATGATGTGGCCCCCATTCTCCCCAGCACCAGGCCCCACATCGACGATGTAGTCCGCGGCCCGCATGGTATCCTCATCATGTTCAACGACAATCAGCGTGTTTCCAAGATCACGCATCTGTTTCAAGGACGCGATCAGCCGATCGTTATCCCGTTGATGCAACCCAATCGAAGGTTCATCTAGAATGTAGAGCACACCAGAAAGGTTTGACCCGATCTGCGTAGCCAGGCGAATCCGTTGGGCTTCCCCACCGGACAGAGTCCGAGCGGAACGACTCAATGTCAGGTAATCCAGACCCACGTTACGTAAGAACGTTAATCGGTCACGAATTTCCTTTAGTATTGGTTGGGCAATGACCTGGTCCTGTTCGCCAAAGCTGAGATCCATAAAGAAACTCAGTTCCTTGTCGACGGGTAAGTCAGAGACGGCACCGATGTGTTGGTGGTTGATCTGAACACTCAGGGCCTTGCGGTTTAACCGATAACCGTGACAGGTTTGGCAGGTCAATTCGGCCATGTACTTCCGCATCACGTCGCGAGTAAACTCACTGTTGGTTTCCTTGTAACGCCGGTCAACGTTGGGCACAACGCCCTCGAAGGCCACGTCCACGTCACGGACCCCACCAAAGTCATTTTCATAATGGAAATGGAAGGTCTTGTCGTGGGAACCGTATAAAACCAGGTCCTGTTCATCCTGTGTCAAGTCTTCAAACGGCGTGTCTAAATCGACGTTAAATGCCGCACAGGCCTGTTCCAGCAGAGCTGGGTAGTATTGCGAACTGATTGGATTCCAGGGTGCCAAGGCGCCCTCACGGAGGGTCTTGGACTTGTCAGGCACGACAAGGTCCAAGTCGACCTCTAACTTAACCCCAAGCCCGTCACAATCGGGACAAGCCCCGAATGGCGCGTTAAAGGAGAAGAGTCGTGGTTCCAGCTCCCCCACTGTAAACCCACAGACCGGGCAGGCATAATGTTCGGAGAAGACCAAGGGATCCCCGCCGATCACGTCAGCAATGGCGTAACCGCCACTCAACCGCAGAGCCGCTTCGAAAGAATCGAAGAGGCGGGAACGAATCCCCGACTTCACCACAATCCGGTCGATCACGATCGCAATGTCATGGCTCTGATTCTTATTTAATTCTGGGACGTCGTCGATGTCTAAGATGTCGCCATCAACCCGAACACGAACGAAACCTTCACGCCGAATTTTTTCAAAAATCTTCTTATGCTGGCCCTTCTTGGCCCGCACGATCGGGGACAAGACTTGGAGCTTTGTCCGTTCAGGCAAGGCCAAGACCTGGTCAACCATCTGTTCCACGCTTTGGCTGGTAATCTTGGTCCCATCATTGGGACAGATAGGCGTGCCAACTCGTGCCCACAAGAGGCGGAGGTAGTCGTTAATTTCCGTAACCGTCCCCACCGTTGACCGGGGATTCTTGGACGTCGTCTTTTGGTCAATGGAAATGGCCGGACTCAACCCATCAATCGAGTCGACATCCGGTTTATCCATTTGACCTAAGAATTGACGCGCATAAGAGGAGAGACTCTCCACATAACGGCGTTGGCCCTCGGCGTACAAGGTGTCAAAGGCTAGGGAACTCTTCCCTGAACCAGAGAGGCCACTGATGACCACCAACTTGTTCTTGGGGATCGTCACGTCAACATCCTTTAAGTTATGGGCTCGTGCCCCATGGATGATAATTTTATCGTTTGCCAAATAACATTCTCCTCACTAGTCCCCGATCTCGGTCTTCATGTCCATGACAGTATCCCGCAAGGAAGCTGCCTGTTCGAAATCAAGCTTCTTGGCAGCCGCTCGCATTTCATCCTCAAGCCGTGAGATCAACTTCTCTTGGTCTTCCTTGGACATATCTTCAAAGTCACTTGCCACGAAGTCATCCTTCTCGCCTTCGTGATCATTAGTCTTCGTGACCGCAATCAGATCACGAATTGGTTTGATAATCGTGGTTGGGGTAATTCCATGTTTCTTATTGTAGGCAATCTGAACTTCACGACGCCGCGCCGTTTCGTCCATGGCAGCCTGCATTGAATCCGTCACAGAGTCTGCATACATGATCACGGACCCGTGAGAGTTTCGAGCGGCCCGACCAATCGTCTGAATCAACGACCGTTCGTTACGCAAGAACCCTTCCTTGTCGGCATCAAGAATCGCCACCAACGAGACTTCGGGGATATCGATCCCTTCCCGTAACAGGTTGATCCCGACCAAGACATCATACTTGCCAAGTCGCAGATCCCGCATAATTTCGGTTCGTTCCAACGTCTTGATGTCGGAATGGAGATAGGCGACCTTGATTCCCAAATCCTTCAGGTAGTCGGTCAAATCTTCCGACATCTTCTTGGTTAACGTCGTGACAAAGGTCCGTTCATTAGCGTCGACTCGCGCGTTAATTTCACCGACCAGGTCATCCATTTGCCCCATGATTGGCCGCACGGTAATCGTCGGATCCAGTAATCCAGTAGGTCGGATAATCTGCTGAACCACGTGATCGGTCTGCTCGTGTTCGTAGGGACCAGGCGTCGCCGACATGTAAATCACTTGATTAATGTGTTGTTCCACTTCATTTAACTTTAATGGCCGGTTATCCAGAGCACTCGGCAGACGGAAACCATAGTCCACCAGCTGTTGTTTCCGTGCCCGGTCACCGTTATACATCCCCCGAACCTGCGGCATAGTGACATGAGATTCGTCGACTACCATCAAGAAGTCCTTGGGGAAGAAGTCTAACAGCGTGTATGGGGGTTCCCCGGCCTTACGACCGTCCATCCAACGCGAGTAGTTTTCAATTCCGCTGGTGTAACCCATTTCACGCATCATTTCCAAATCGTAAGTGGTCCGTTGCTTAAGCCGTTGGGCCTCCAACAACTTACCGGCCCCTTCCAATTCATCGACACGATCCTTGAGTTCCCCTTCGATGCCGGCCGTGGCCTTCGTCATGACGTCATCGTTGGTCATAAAGTGCGTCGCCGGGAAGATCGCCACGTGTTCACGGTCGCCAACAATTTCACCCGTCAGCGAATCCACTTCACGAATCCGGTCAATCTCGTCGCCGAAAAATTCAACCCGCAAGGCCCGATCATCCCGGGAAGCTGGGAAGATTTCGACCACGTCACCGTGAACCCGGAACCGGCCCCGCTGGAAGTCATAGTCATTGCGTTCGAATTGAATATTAACGAGCTTACGTAACAACGCATCCCGTTCGAGCTCTTGGCCCACTCGTAGTGAGACCACATGATTCTTATATTCAGTTGGATCCCCTAACCCAAAGATTGAGGAGACGGAGGCCACCACGATCACATCGTTTCGTTCCAGCAAGGAACTCGTCGCGGAGTGTCGGAGTTTGTCGATTTCATCATTAATTGATGAATCTTTTTCGATATAGGTATCACTCGAAGGCACATAGGCTTCCGGTTGATAATAATCATAATAACTAACAAAGTATTCCACCGCGTTGTTCGGGAAGAATTGCTTAAATTCACCGTACAGTTGTCCCGCCAACGTCTTGTTGTGGGAAAGCACCAGGGTTGGCTTGTTCACCTGCTGGATGACGTTTGAAATCGTAAACGTCTTCCCCGTCCCGGTGGCCCCTAACAGAATCTGTGCCTTCTCGTGTTCCTTAATGCCCTTTGTCAGCTGGGCAATGGCCTCGGGTTGATCCCCCGTTGGCTGATACTTAGACACCAGGTCAAACTTACGATCCGTTTGTCGATCGATCATGGCATAACCTCCCTACCAAATTATTTTTTCATCAGAAAAATGGGAAGCGATCCGCTTCCCATCACGCTCGAATATTTTACCATACCGAACATACTTTCGCCAGTAGCCTGCTTGCAGGTTAAAACTTATCCTGGTAAATCGTCACATTGGCGGTCCGGTCGCCCTTAATAACCGTCGTTGTCTGAACGGAAGTCAACCCAAGATCCTCCCAGAATGGCTTCATGACGCGGTCACCCATGAAGACGCTGAGCTGAAGTTGTACCGCTCCCGCTTCCTGAAGCGTGGCGGTCAGACTGCGATACCACGCTGCCGACTGGTCAGTGCTGACATCCTTAGCCGCCATCCACATCCCCAGCCAAGCGAGACTGGGTAGTGGGTAATCCACGATAAGATCCACCAACACCTTCAATTCATCGTCCTGGAACAGACCCAGATAGGCTTTCTGTTCTGGCACGGCGTTGAGTGGAATATCCGTGACATCCTGAATGGCTTCTTGCCGGGTAACCGGGTGATCCTGGAAGTGGTCAAAATAGGCCGGATGAGCTGCCTGAAAGGCATAAATTAACTCATCATCGTCATGGGTTAACTCCCGGGCCGTAACCCCGTTCAATCGTTGATTCCACACTGTTGCTAATGCCATGTTAGTCCTCCTGTTTCAATAACTCATTGGTTAACGCTGCCAGTTTCTGTCGATCACTGAAGTCCGCCGCCAGCATTTCCGGTAGAACTTCGGCTAAGAAGTACTGCACACAGGCCAACTGTTTGAACTTCAGCACCGTGCTCAGACTTTCTCGGTAAATCTCGGTAAAGACGGGTTCGGGATTACCCTTTTGGATTTCGCCAAATGATTCGTATAAGAGGTCAACCTTGTCAGCGACGGAAAGAATCTGCCCTTCTAACGTGGCGTCTTTCCCCTCGCCCAGCCGCCGGGTATACGCAGCCTGAAACTGTTCCGGAATTTCATTTTCAATAAAGTTAGCGGTCAGGGAATCCTCGACGTCGGCTAGCATCTGGCGTAATTGTGGTGTGGCATACTTCACCGGGGTCTTAATGTCCCCGATAAAGCGTTCCGTGTAGTCGTGGTTCAATGACTTCTCATAAAGTAGGCGCCAGTTAATCTGGTTGCCGGCGTTTTCCTCGACGTCTCCCAAGAACTGCGCGACCTCGGCCACCTTAAACGAGTGGGCCGCCACCGAATGTTGTTCAAACTTGAAATAGCCCGGCGCCCGGTCAATCGTTTCCAAATCACTCAGACTCTGTAAAAATTGATTCATCCCCATGTTTGCGACACTCCTTCTAGTTTTAATTTCGCAAAAAAGCGGAAACGACCTCGAGGGTTGTTTCCGCTAACTTTAACCTTTATTGGGCGGAAGCCGTTTTGTCCTTCAAAGTTTCCAGATAACTGAAAGCTTCTTGGCCGGCAATCCCACCATCACCAACGGCAGTCGTAATCTGCCGCAGTGTCTTTTGCCGAACGTCACCAATCGCAAACACACCAGGTACGGCGGTTGCCATGTCGTTGTCGGTCTTAATCCAGCCAGCATCATCGGTAATCCCCATGGTGGTGAAGGAAGAAGTCATTGGTAAAGTCCCCACATAAATGAAGACCCCACTAGCAGCAATCTCGCCGGTTTCACCGGTTTGATTGTTCTTAGTGGCAACACCAGTGACCTTCATGTCGTCACCCAAGATTTCAGTAACATTTGTGTTCCAGACAAATTCAATCTTGTCGTTAGCGAACGCTCTGTCCTGTAAAATCTTTTGGGCCCGCAGTTGGTCGCGCCGGTGAATAATGGTTACTTTGGAGGCTAACCCCGCGAGGTATAGGCCTTCTTCGATGGCTGAGTCACCGCCACCGATAACTACGACTTCACGGTTCTTAAAGAACGCACCATCGCAGACCGCGCAATACGAAACACCACGCCCACCAAATTTATCTTCGCCGGGAACCCCCAGCTTCTTGTATTCAGATCCGGTCGCAATAATCACGGCACCTGCTTTGTAATCACCATCGTCAGTCTTGACGATCTTGTAATCACCATGGTCTTCAATGTTTTCCACACTACCGTATGCAAATTCGGCACCAAATTGGGTGGCACCATCATACATGTCCTTGGATAAGTCTGGTCCGAGAACCGACTTGAACCCCGGATAGTTTTCAATAGCGGCGGTATTGTTCATCTGACCACCGTAAATTCCGCGGTCTAACATCAATACCGAGAGGTTGGCACGGGAGGCATACAACGCACCGGTCATACCGCCGGGACCCGCTCCAATCACAATCACATCATAGTTCTTCAAAGTTAACGCTCCTTTCTGCTCTTAGCCTTTAGGATACTTTACTAGTAAAAAGGAAGTTTGTCACCTAT
This sequence comes from Levilactobacillus humaensis, assembly GCF_024345185.1. GTDB lineage: Bacteria > Bacillota > Bacilli > Lactobacillales > Lactobacillaceae > Levilactobacillus > Levilactobacillus humaensis. Next base: position 54,996 of record NZ_BROB01000013.1, read on the forward strand.
TTCGACTTGGAAGGTTTCTCATCTTCCTTGGCCAACTTCTGACCAAGCTCTTTGATGTACTGACGCAAAGGAGCCTTGGTTTCGGGATGCTTCAGTCCGTATTCGATATTGGTCTGAATCCAGCCAAATTTGTTACCGACATCGTAACGCTTGCCTGTGTATTCGTGGGCAAAGACGCGCTGTGTCTTGTTGAGATTGTCGATCGCATCAGTCAGTTGAAGTTCATTTCCTAACCCGACTGGGGTATTCTCCAAAGCCTCGAAAATTTCTGGCGTGAAGAGGTAACGCCCAATGATTGCGAGATCACTGGGAGCATCGGCTGGTTCTGGCTTTTCAACAAAGTTCGTCACGTTGTATAAGCCGGGAGCCGTCTCTTCGGAGGGATTAATCACCCCATACTTGGACGTTTCCTCGTGAGGGACACGCATAACGGCCAGCGTTGAGGCACCGGTTTCTTCGTAACGGTCGATCAGTTGCTTCGTCAAAGGCACCTTGCTAGAGGTCATATCATCACCGAGCATGACCACAAAGGGTTCATCCCCGATAAAGGCCTTGGCGGTCAAAACGGCGTCCCCTAACCCACGTGGGTAGGGTTGACGAATGAAGTAGAGATTCATGCCCGTGGTTTCTTGAACCTGGCGTAACATCTCGTCCTTGTGCTTAGCAGCCAGATTGGCTTCCAATTCTGGATTGGAGTCAAAGTGGTCTTCGATGGAACGCTTTGACTTGCCATCAACGATCACGATGTCTTCGATCCCAGACTTGCGAGCCTCTTCAACGATAAATTGAATCGTTGGCTTGTCCACGATGGGTAACATTTCCTTGGCCAAGGCCTTCGTTGCTGGTAAAAAGCGAGTTCCCAAACCCGCTGCCGGAATGACTGCTTTTCTAACTTTTCTCATCTTTAAATATCCTCCCTGGTTCCCTACAAAATTTAAAACTCGGAACGGCCCTCACGTTGCATCAGTTCTGAGATAGCCTGCTTAATGTCTTTACCTTCATATAAGACTTGGTAAATGGCTTCCGTAATTGGCATTGAAACGCCACGTTCCTTAGATAATTCGTATGCGGCCTTAGTTGTGGCAACCCCTTCGATCACCATGCCCATGTGGCTCACAACATCGTCAAGTGCCTCACCACGGCCGAGTTCATCACCGGCCCGCCAGTTCCGTGAATTGGAACTCGTGGCGGTAACGATGATGTCCCCCACCCCAGACAACCCGATAAAGGTCATGGGGTCAGCACCGAATGACGTGCCCAACCGAGAAATTTCGGCCAAGCCTCGGGTCATCAGTGCGGCCTTAGCATTGTCACCATAGCCCAGACCATGTAAGGCCCCGGCACCCAGCGCAATGATATTCTTCAGAGCCGCTCCAATTTCAACACCGATCACATCGGGGTTCGTGTAAACCCGGAAGTATGGCGTCATGAAGAGCTTCTGAACGTGCTTTGCGGCGTCCAGGTTTTCACTGGCTGCGGTAATCAAGGTCAAATCATGACGAGCAACATCCTCGGCATGACTAGGACCGGACAGCACCGTGATGGCCTGCCGGTTCTCAGCTGGAATCTCTTCGGCTAAGACCTGTGACAACCGCTTATAAGTATTTTGTTCAATTCCCTTGCTGGCATGAATCAATTGGGGTTGCAGGCCAGTCTTCTTTAAAATTTCGGCCACTTCACCGGCAACCGAGCGAATCGCCTTAGTTGGAACAACGAAAAGAATGGTTTGAACATCCTTCAATGCGCTTGCCAAATCAGAATAAGCGACTAACGATGGAGAAAACTTGAAGTCCTTAATATAATGCGAATTCGTATGCTCGGTATTTAACTCTTCAACCTGCTTGGGATTGTAGGACCATAAGCGCACGTCATTGCCATTTTCATCAAGGACGCTCGCTAGAATTGATCCCCAAGAACCGGCACCGAGTACTGCAATTTTCTCTGACATAGTAATGGATTCTCCTTATTTAGTAAGTTTTGCTTTTTCTTGAAATGGGTTGCCCGCCAAGTAATCGAGAGGTGCTGACTGACGTCTGCGATAAATCCAGATAATCAGTGCCCCCACGAATAGGACGACAGATAACGCTTGAGAAATTCGAAGAATGTGGAATAACCATAGACTGTCCGTCCGCATCCCTTCGATAAAGAATCGACCCAATGAATACCACATCACGTAGCCGAGGAACACCTCGCCTTGCTTGAAGAGTCCTGGGACGTGACGCAAACTCATGAGAACGATGAACCCTAACAAATCCCACGTCGATTCATACAGGAATGTTGGCTGTCGATAGGCCCCATTAATCAACATTTGATTAATGATCCAACTTGGCAAGTGCAACCCCTGTAAGAAGGCGAGACTGGTAATTCGGCCAAAGGCTTCCTGGTTCATGAAGTTCCCCCAGCGGCCGATGGCTTGACCCAAAATCACGGTTGGTGCCGCGATATCCAACATCAGCCACGTCGGAATGAACCGTGACCGACAGAAGAAGAAGACGACCAGACCAGCCCCAATGAGCGACCCATATATGGCAATACCACCATCCCAAATGGCGATGATCTCACCAGGATGCTTAGCATAATAGGGCCATTCAAAAACCACGTAATAGGTCCGGGCGGCAATCAACGCCGCTGGCAGGGCCCACAGAATCATGTCGTAGATATCGTCGGGTTTGATCCCCCGCCGTTGTCCTTCACGGACAGCCAGCATGACGGCAATAACCACCCCAGTGGCAATAATCACCCCATACCAGTGAACGGAGATTGGCCCTAGACGTATGGCGATAGGATTAAGCGCCGCCATAATTGGTGAAAAGATATCGCCCATCTCCCTTATTTTTTGTTGTTTTTATCTGAGTTTTGTTTGATTAAACGATTCAGGTTATCGTCAAAGACCTGCGTCGCATCGTAACCCATGGAACGGGCCCGGAAGTTCATTGCAGCAGCTTCAATGATGATGGCCAGGTTACGCCCAGTCTTAACGGGAATGGTAATCTTTGGCACCTCAACGTCGAAGAAACGTTGTGATTCCGTGTTATTCCCTAACCGGTCGAAATGATTGTCATCATGCCACAATTCCAAGTGGACAATGAGATCAATATCCGTTTCGGAACGCACGGCACCCGCCCCGAACAGGTTCATGACATCGATGATCCCAATCCCCCGAATTTCGAGCAGGTGACTCAGAATAGCCGGGGCCGTCCCAACTAACGTCTGTTCGTCTTGTTGGTAGACTTCCACCCGATCATCGGCAATCAACCGGTGACCACGTTTGACTAATTCCAACGCCGTTTCACTCTTACCGACACCAGAATCACCGGTAATCATGACCCCAACACCGTAGATATCGACGAGGACCCCATGAACTGACTGCCGTTCGGCTAACTTGCCATCTAGGAAGTTGGTCATGTTACTCAAGATCCGCGACGTCGTCAGCTTCGTCTCCAGTAAGGGGATGTGGGCTTCCTTGGTGGCTTGTTTGAGTTCCTCAGGGGGATCCAGTTGTGTGGACACCACAAAGGCCGGCGTCTCCGGTTGACACATCTTCTGCATGACATCTAATAACTTCTCATGCGTCATGCCCTTTGCGAAGGACGTTTCGGTAATTCCCAATAATTGAATTCGTTTAGCAGGATAATAGTTAAAGTATCCGGTTAATTCCAACCCGGGCCGGGAGATATCACTCGTTGTGATTTCACGGTCCAAGTCTTCTTCCCCGGAATAAACCTCCAGGCGGGTAACCTTTACCAGGTCGGCCACTGTGACACTTTCAGGCATAGGGGTTCCTCCTCATTGCATAGTAAACTACTCTAATTTTAGCACTTTCACGGGGTGACTCCCACCAAATTCGTTCAGAGAGGTCAACTTAATTCCGGGCGAAATGATCGCTGATGATGGCATTAAAGAGGGCCATCACAATCGCCACAATCAGTGTGACCCCAAACGACGAAAAGGTGAAGCCGCTACCCATCACCCATGAGGTTAATTCCAGCATAATCGCGTTTAGAACGAAGCCAAATAATCCCAGTGTCACGATGGTCACCGGTAGCGACAAAACGAACAGAATGGGCTTCACAATCGCATTGAGCAGGGCCAACACGAAGCTCGCAATCAGGGCTACTGCAACACCCGACACGTAGAAAGCGTTCTGATAATGCCCGGCTAGTGAACTCTGGAAGAACCCAGCTAGCGCAAGAAAGATGAGAGCGTTAACAAAAATCCGAGGCCAAAACCGCACACTACTCACCATCCTTATGCGAATCGGAAACATCATGTTCAGTCACGTCATGAATCACCTTGCGGCCATCATCCGGCTTCGGTTGCGTCGCGCCACGGAAGAGATCGCCGAGACTCCCCCCACCAGATTGGATGGGTGCTTGGGGCATAAAGGTCATCAAAATCACGTACACTAAAAGGCCAATAATGCCATGACCCAATGGCGTTGCTATCGAAATTAACACGTAAATGACCCGTAAGAGGTTAGCATTCCAGCCAAAATATTCCGCAATACCACCCAGAACCCCACCGACAAGTCGGTTGGTCCGAGACCGTTCAAAACGCTTTTTTTCTGCCATTCAAGGTCACTCCTTTTTTGAGTTTTTAGTGCGACCCGGCCACACCAGGTCAACACACGTCAAGCTATTAGGCCAAGAATAACGAAAGCGGCCACTGAAATCAAGTTATCAGTGGCCGTCTGGGCGAATCTTCAATTTAGATTAAGGTTTTTATCCCTCAGTACCGGAACTGGCCGAATTCAATTCGATAATCTGACCAGACTTGAGATAGATAATCCATTCACAGACGTTCGTCACATAATCGCCAATACGGCTGAGATCTTGTGAAACGTTGAGGTAAATCGAGGCACCCGTCTCAAACGAGGGATCCTGTCGCATCTGCTCGTAGCTATCCGCACGCACTTGGTGATTCAAGCGGTCTAGCTTACGGTCAATATCCGCCAGCTCACGGGCCTCATGTTCATCCTTGTTCACATATGCCGTGAGGACGTCCTTCATCATCTGCGTGGTCAGGCGCCCCATCTCAGCAATCAGCTGCTCCAACACGGGGATCTTCTGCTTCGTGCCAAACTTAATGGCAGAGTGTGCCACGTTTCTAGCGTGATCCCCGGCGCGTTCCAATTCGGAGACGGCCTTTAGAATGGTCACAATCTCACGAAGATCGGTTGTCACCGGCTGGTACAATGCGATCATCTCAAAGGTTTTCTGCTCCAACGCAATTTCGCGTTCGTTAATCTGGTGGTCCTGGTCAATGAGCTTCTGTGCAGCAACGGCGTCGCGATTCATGAAGGCATCCACTGACTGCTGGATAACCTCACTCACCAACATCCCCATTTCTGTAAAGTCAGCATCTAGTTCGGCTAACTCATCATCAAATAATCTACGCATTACTGGCCTCCTAACCGAATCGACCGCTGATGTAATCTTCGGTCTGCTTCTGTGCGGGATTCATAAAGATATTCTTCGTCTGATCCACTTCAATCAACTCACCATTCATGAAGAACGCCGTCCGGTCCGCGATCCGCGAGGCCTGCTGAAGGTTGTGGGTTACTATAATAATCGTATAATCATGCCGCAAATTCAAGAGAGTTGCCTCAATTTGGCTACTGGACACGGGATCAAGCGCACTGGTCGGTTCGTCCAACAAGATAATCTCTGGTGAAACGGCCAAGACCCGGGCGATGCAGACCCGTTGTTGTTGCCCTCCGGAGAGCGCTAGCGCACTCTCATGCAGGTGATCCTTGACCTCATCCCACACCGCGGCTTGCCGTAGTGACTTCTCCACCACGGCGTCCAACTTTTCCTTGTCCTTCTCCCCGGCAATCCGTAATCCATAGATCACGTTGTCATAGATTGAGAACGGGAAGGGATTGGGTTGTTGAAAAACCATCCCGATTTCCTTACGAATCTGAACCGTGTCGGCGCTGGGCGCATAGAGGTCTTGTCCCTTGAACTTGATGGTTCCCGTAATCGTCACGTTGGGAATCAAGTCATTCATGCGATTCAAGGTCCGCAGGTAGGTGGATTTCCCACACCCAGACGGCCCAATTAACGCCGTAATCCCCTTGTCCGTGAAGTTCAGGTTGATACCCTTCAATGCTTCCTTTTCCCCGTAATACAGATGTAAATCCTGTGTTGTTAAAATTTCCTCACTCATGGTGTTGTCTCCTCCTCTTAGCCGAAGTTCCCCGAAACATAATCGCTGGTAATTTGAACCTGTGGATTCGTGAAGATATGGCTCGTGGTGTCATACTCCAACACCCGTCCCTGATTGAAAAATGCCGTATATTCACTGATCCGACCAGCCTGTTGCATGTTGTGCGTGACAATAATAATCGTGTACTGCTTCTTTAATTCTAACAAGGTGTCCTCGAGCTGACTCGTGGATACCGGGTCCAAGGCACTCGCCGGCTCGTCCAGCAACAAGATATCCGGTTTAACCGCGATCGCTCTGGCAATACACAACCGTTGTGCCTGGCCTCCCGACAAAGCCAATGCACTCTTGTTGAGATCATCTTTGACCTGATTCCAGAGGGCAGCCTGTTTGAGTGACGTTTCGACAATCTCATCCAGCTCATGCTTGTCGGTTGTCCCCCGCAACCGCAGGGCAAAGGCAATGTTGTCATAGATCGACTTAGCAAACGGATTTGGTCGTTGAAACACCATGCCCACACGTCGCCGCATTTCATAAACGTCAATGTCCGGTTGATTGATATCAACGCCCCGATACATGATGCGCCCCGTCACCGTGGCGATTCGATCATTCATCCGATTCAATGACCGAAGATAGGTGGATTTACCCGAGCCTGAGGGCCCAATGAGCGCCGTAATCTGGTTGCGTGCAAACTGGAGATCGCCCTCGTAAATGGCTTCCTTTTTTCCATAAAACACGTGAAGTTCCTCGGTTGACAGGACAATCGGGTGTTGGGCGTCTCGTGGTTGCACGATGTGCCGTTCCTGCATGGTTCCGGTGGTTGAAACATCGTTACTGACAAACATGACACCCCTCCTTTAGGCTGACGTGAGCCGCTTGTAAAGCCGCTTACCCAGGTAGCGCGCAGCGAAGTTAAAGATCAAGATTGCGAGGACCAGGACCGCCGACGACCCGGATGAAATGGCCTTCGCGTCTGGCATGATCCCTTCGGAATTAATCTTCCAAATGTGGACGGCTAACGTTTCGGCCGGACGCATCGGATTCAATGGACTGGAGATGTTGAACGGATTCCAATCCGTAAAGTCGAGGGCGGGGGCACTCTGGCCGGCCGTGTAAATCAAGGCCGCCGCTTCCCCGAAGACCCGACCTGCACTCAGGATAACCCCGGTGAGGATGCTCGGTACCGCTGCGGGTAAGATGACCCGTGTGATGGTCTCCCAGCGTGATAACCCCAGTGCCAGTCCCCCCTCACGTTGCGAGAGGTCGATGGTTCGCAAAGAATCCTCGATACTTCGGGTCAGAAGTGGCAGGTTGAAGAAGGTCAGGGCAAAAGCCCCGGAGAGAATGGAGAATCCCAGGCGCAGCTTCACCACGAAGAACAGAAAGCCAAACAGACCGACCACTACCGAGGGTAGTGAACTGAGGATTTCAATGGCCGTTCGAATCGTGGTCGTCACCCAGTTGTCCCGGGCGTATTCGTACAGGTAGATCGCCGCGCCCAAGGCAATGGGAAAGGAAATCAACATCGCTAAAATCAAGAGATAAAAGGAATTGTAGAGTTGCACCCCAACCCCACCGCCCTTGAGAAAGGCCTTGGCGGGAGCCGTCAGAAAATGCCAGCTCAACTGGGGAAGCCCGCTAACCAGAATATAGCCGAGCAACGCCAAGAGAATCAAGACAACCAACCCGGCAACGCCGTACAACGTCCCAATGGCAATTTTATTTTGCGTTTTTGAATTCACTATTGAAGACGCCCCTTTCGGCCGATCAAGCGAATAATGAGGTTAAAGACCAGTGACATCAGTAACAATACCAGGGCCAGTGACCACAGGGCATTGTTTTGCAGGGAGCCCATGACGGTGTTCCCGATCCCCGTGGTTAACACGGAAGTCAGCGTTGCCGCCGGATCCACTAAGCTTCCCGGCATGAGCGCGGCGTTCCCAATAACCATTTGGACGGCCAGTGCTTCACCGAAGGCCCGTGCCATCCCGAAAACCACCGCTGTCATGAGGCCTGGCGTGGCGGCCCGCAGAACCACCTTGTAGATGGTCTGCCACTGCGTCGCCCCGAGCGCTAATGAGGCTTCTCGGTAGTACCGTGGAACCGATCGTAAGGCATCCACGCTCATTGAGGTCACGGTCGGCAGAATCATGACGAAGAGCACACAGGTTCCGGAGAGAACTCCGAAACCGCTGCCCCCAAAGATTGCTCGTGTCGCTGGCACGACCACCGAGAGACCGATAAACCCATAAACCACGGAGGGAATCCCCACCAGCAGTTCTGTCACGGGTTGAAGAATCTTGGCACCCTTGTTTGGTGAAATCTCGTTCATAAACACCGCCGTTCCAATCGCAAACGGTGTAGCCACAATGGCTGAAAGAATCGTGATGAGAAATGACCCGACAATCATGGGTAGCGCCCCAACTTCAGGCTTCCCATTGGCATCCGTGATACCGGGATTCCATTTTTTCTCCGTCAAGAAATCCCAGAGATTGACGTGATTACTGGTAAAGGTCGCAATCCCTTTGGACGCAACGAAACCGATAATCCCCACAACCACCGCGACAATCAGGAGTAAAGCAGAGAAGCTCACCACCTTGCCCCAGATTTCCAGCTTGGCTGCCTTGGAATGTCGCTTGAGTTGTTTTTCTAATTGTTGGGTTGTTTTCATGACTTGCCACCTTCCAGTCGTGTGACGTTGCCGTGGACATCCCGTTCAACCTTCATTTGATCCGGTGACAGGTAACCCAATTGGCGCACCAGCGTCTGTTGAATCGCTGGTGACTGAACGTACTGAATGAACCGCTTGGTTAAGCCGTGCGGTTGACCCTTGGTATAGAGGTGTTCGTAAGACCAGATACGCCACCGATTGGTTTTCACATTGTCTTCGGTTGGCTTGATACCATTTAGACTGAGGGCTTGAACGGTTGAATTCACGTAAGAAAAGGCCACGTAGCTAATGGCCCCGGGTGTCGTCGCCACGATCTGACGAACCATCCCCGAAGAATCCTGTTCCTGAGCGGTCTTGGAACGGTGGTTAGTCAACCCAAATTGCTCGAAGGTCGCCCGCGTGCCACTCCCTTGCGCTCGGTTAATCAACACGACCGGCACGTTGGACCCGCCAAGTTCGCGCCAATTGGTAACTTGGCCGGTAAAGACCTGAATGAGTTGTTGGGTCGTTAAATTTTTTAGTCCGATTTTACGGTTAATGATGGGTGTAATCCCGACGACAGCGACTCGGTGGTCAATCAAAGCGGCGGCTTTAATGCCCTTCTGTTCACCGGCAAAGAGGTCGGAATTTCCAATCTGAACGGCCCCCCCTTGAATCTGGCTGAGACCGGTCCCGGTTCCCCCACCTTGGACGTTGATAAACGTGCCTAAGTGTTCGCCCGTATATTGTTCTCCAGCCGCTTCCACCAAGGGTTGCAGTGCCGTTGACCCGACTGCGGTGATGGATTCACCAGCATGACTGACCTGTCGCGTTTGGTAGGCAAAGATTCCCAGAGCCACAATAATAACGGCTCCGATGGCTTGCCACCAGCGTTTTTTCGACATTTCACTAACCTCCTACTAGCCGAGCGTCACGGCTCGACCTTACAAAAGTCAGTATACCGAATCAATGTAAATGTCTCGTAGCCGTATTGTAAAGGTTGTGTAAATGTAACCCGATGCTGAAAAATTGCAGGCCAAACCAGCCCGCCCAGTGGTCAGTTAAGGCGATCAAAAAAAGCCTGACTGTATGTCAGGTCTAATTTAGGATTTGCTCGTATTTTGAGAATCAGTGGCTGGATCCGCGGTCACAGGGAACGTCAGAATTACCGTGGTTCCAACCCCCAACTGACTTTGCAGATTGATCTTTCCATTAAGAGACTGCACAAGCTCCCGTACAATGGCCAGGCCCAACCCACTCCCGCTAACTAACTGATTAGAATGCGACACATCGGCCCGGTAGAAGCGCTCAAAGACTCTAAGCTGATCCTGAGGACCAATACCGATTCCCGTGTCGGCAATCGTGAGCGTCCAATCCTGGGGTGTCTGCGTGAGAGTGAGTGTAACGGTACCACCCGGACGATTGTATTTAATGGCATTACTCATGACATTTTTCAAAATTTGGTCGAGCTTGCGCTGATCGGTCACGGCCATAAAGGCTGAATCGACTTGGTTAACTAGGGTTACCTGATTGACCTGAGCCAACGGTGCCAGTAGCGTCACCTGCGTGGCAATCTGTTGACCCACCGGCACCATGCTGACCTCGACCGCATTCCCCGATTCAAGATGGGAGATGGTCAGAACGTCATTAATCAGTTCCACTAACCGTTCACTTTGCTGATCAATGATGTGCAAGAACTCCGAGCGTTTCTCAGGATCGTTCTGCGCACCCGCCAAGAGTGTCTTGGCAAAACCCGAGATCGCCGTCACCGGCGTCTTCAATTCGTGTGACGCGTTGGAGACGAAATCCATTTGCATCTGTTCCACGGCATAGACTTCCGTCACATCGTAGAGCAATACCAGAACCTGAAAATAATCCTGGGACGTTGCCGTATAGATGGCCCGGGCATCAACGGTCCGATCGTTAACCTTCAACACGTGTTGTTGGGTCTGACGTTCCGTCAAGGCGGAATTGATCAGACTGGCTAATTCGAATTGCTGGACGTCCTGGGTAAACGGATGCCGTCGCGGTGAAATTTTGTGTTGTAAAAACTGTTCCATCGCGGGGTTGGCCAATTCCACCTTGCGGTAACGGTCAATCACCATAACCCCAATGGGCAGGTAATCCAGTAGCGTGGCAAATTCTTGGTTCTGCCCCGCCATTTGCCGTTGAATTTTACGTTGATGGGTTTGTAGATAATTAATCTGAAGCGCCAACTGTTGAAAGGGATCGTGTGGCGAGAGGAGCACGTGGGCCGGTTCCTCCTCGTGACGAATCCCCTCCACTTTCTTAGTGAGAATTCCAATACGCTGGTCTGCCCAACGAAGCCCCAAGACAATCCCAAGGGCCTCAAGGAGTCCAATCAGCCAGGCCACGATCCAAGCGCCAGTCAGACTGGCTGGTTGAACCAACGCAACCAAGACACTGTTGGCCAGGCCGCAGATCAGCCACACGCCAATGAAACGTCTCATGGTTGCGCCTCAAACGTATACCCAAACCCACGAACCGTTCGCAGGAGCGTTGGATGCTTGGGATCGCGTTCAATTTTTTCGCGCAGATGCGACACATGAATGTCCACCATCCGCGTTTGCCCACTATAATCGAAGCCCCAGACGCCTTCTAGCAACTGTTCACGGCTCCAGACCTTGCCGGGTCGTTTCGCAAAGAACAATAACAGTTCGAATTCTTTAGGGGTCAAATCAATCAAACGGTCATCCCGTTTAACCTGAAACTTATCCTGGTCGATCGTGAGATCGCCAACCTGTAAGAGGTTCCCGGCTGGCCGCGATCCCGTCTGTGGCTGATCATTTTCATCATGATAGCGTCGCATGACGGCCTTCATTCGGGCAATAACTTCGCGAGGACTGAAGGGTTTCGTGATGTAATCATCCGCCCCTAGTTCCAGGCCAAAGACCGTATCAAATTCACTAGTCTTCGCAGTAATCATAATAATCGGCGTGCTAACCTTTTCCTGACGTAATTTTTTCGTCACTTCAACCCCATCTAACTTAGGCAACATCAAATCCAAGAGGATCACGTCGAACCGTTCGTGAAGGGCCAAATTCAAGGCCTGCTCACCATCAATCGCGGTCACCACTTGATAACCCGCCTGTTCGAGGTTGTACTGCAGTAAGGTAACAATCGCTGGTTCATCATCTACGACTAGGACTCTGCTCATGGGTTATCCCTCCAGATCTCGAAAGAGTACAATACCAATTTCATGGGGCGCACCTGAATAGATGGCCGTTTCGGTCATTTTAAGTTCGCCGTTCATATCGCGCACCCGCAAGTGGCAATAGGCGGAGTTAGCCAATAGGGCTTCATAAAAGCTCGTTTCACTGTTAATCGGGCGATGGTTACATTCAAGAATAATGTCCCCCGCCGCTAGATCCAGCTTGGCCGCGGGCGTTCCTGGCCGAATGGCCAAGACCCGCACCCCGTCATCAACCTGAGAATACCAGAATTGTTGACGCTCATCATAGTGTTTAGCTTGCCAAAGAACGAGTGCATAACCAACCAACAGTAAAATTAAAAGAATTGGGGTTACTGCGGACCAGAAGAAACTGACACCTAAGAAAGCGGCAGCCAAGACGCCAAGCCAGACAAACTTCTTCGCCAAACGTTGATAGACAGCGCGTGGTGCCTGACGAAATACCGTAAATCGTAGTCCCAAGACTAAAGGCAGAACCAGAATAGCAAAGCTCTGGCCATGTAAGTGAACCACCGGCCAAAAGGCCCACTGACTAGTGAACCAATTGCCAGGGACAAGGGTCACCATCGGCAAAATCAAGAACTCTCGCCAAGGATAGCCGGCAATGCGTTTGCCCCGTTGCTTTGCATAGATTCGGGGACTCACAAAACGTCCGCCGTAATGTGCGACCCAATGGCCCATTAACAGGAAGAACAGAACGCCTAGCCAAAGATAATTTTGAACCCCGACGCCCTGCCAGGTCAGCCCGACTGAATTCAGACTGAATGAATCTGTTATGTATGATCCGCTCCAAATTGTAACGGCCGTGGCCACCACAATCAGGGTCAGAGGAAGAATCGTCGTTGGAAGCACGACCAGCGTGACTAATGCCAAGGCTTCATAGACCAAAATCCACACAACCGGTAGACTGAACCCGACTAGAATATTGACCAGCGAGAGCCCCACCCCCAACAAAAGCCCCTGTGTGAGCATATGGCGTAATTCAAAGTGATCACTATAGACAGCACTCCCAAAATCTTTGCGTTCCTGCTTGATGCGCGCACGGCTCACCAGCCATAACCGCAAGACTGCCAGCCAAACTAACGGCTGTAAAAGATAACTGCCACATGCTATCAACGTTCGCATGTCATCGACACCTTTCCTGAAAAAATAACTGTCACCAGTATAGCATGAAACAAAAACAGGCAACACGACATTCGTGTTACCCGCCCAAAGGTTCTTCATTTAGAACAATTACCAGTTATGACAGGTGTTGTTGAACGGCCGCCCGCGGCTGCCAGGGATTACGCCGGCTAAGGTGGTACTCTGCCACAACTGAGATAATCACTGGTTTGCCTCTCCAGTAAAAAACGCGGCATCAAATCGATTCAAAAATGGTAACTATCACCCACTTGTCACTTGGCGATAGCTACCATAATTTTGTTGTTTTAAAGGCTGTGAATCTTACTCCGCCAACTTAGCTGGTATCACCTAGTGTCGCTACCGATCCGCCATCTAAGCCGTGAGGTCGCCGGTTATGGGCTCAGGCGCGTCGTTCTCCTTAGTCAGTGAGTGAACTTCTCACTGGCTTAGGAGAAAACCAAACTTGAAGACTCGTGTTCTTCGAGGCTTCAAGTTGTGTTCGCACCGTTCCAGCCCATAACCGGCGACCGGTAAGGCGTGAAGGATATCCATGTTGCCTATCAGTTCATAGACACAGTTATTGTGGATTCTTCTGGCTCAACTGCCACTGAAGATAGGCATCGATAAACGGATCGAGATCGCCATCCATGACGGCCTGGCCATTCCCGGTTTCGTAGTTGGTCCGATGGTCCTTCACCATGGTATAGGGATGGAAGACGTAGGAACGAATCTGTGACCCCCAACCGATGTCCAGTTGTTCACCTTCGATAGCCGCCTTTTCCTGAGCCTTCTTTTCTTCTTCCCGTTCATACAACTTAGCCCGTAACATGGCCAAGGCCGTTTGCCGGTTTTGAAGTTGTGATCGTTGGGCCTGACTCTGCGTCACAATTCCCGTTGGCAAGTGGGTAATCCGCACCGCTGAAGAGGTCTTGTTGACGTGTTGCCCACCGGCACCGGAAGCCCGATAAACATCGACCTTCAAGTCCGCCGGATTAATCTCAACATCAACCGTCTCGTCCAATTCTGGCAAGACGTCCACCGACGCAAACGACGTGTGTCGCCGGCCGGCCGAATCAAATGGGGAGATCCGCACTAACCGGTGGACCCCCTTCTCGGAACGCAGATAGCCATAGGCATTGCGTCCAGCAATTAGGAGCGTAGCACTCCCGAGCCCCGCAACATCTCCAGCCTGATAGTCCAAGATGGTCACCTGGAAATGGTGTTGCTCTGCCCATCGGGTGTACATCCGCATTAACATGGAACCCCAGTCCTGTGATTCCGTCCCCCCGGCACCCGGGTGAATTTCTAGGATGGCGTTATTCCGGTCGTAACGTTGATTCAATAACAGGTTCAACCGATACTGACGCAAGGCATCCTCAGCCTTGGTGTAGTTCTGGTCAAACTCGGCCTGCATGTCATCATCCGGTTCTTCTTGCAGTAACTCAACGGCCACTTCCAGATCGGCAACCTGGTCGCGCAAGGCCTCAAACTCACTGACCTTCCCCTTCATCTCGTTGGTTTCGTCAATCAGTTTTTGGGCGGCATTCGCGTCGTCCCAGAACCCTGGTTGGGCCATTTGTGCCTCGTTAACGCTGATGCTCTCGTTCAGGGCATCGAAGTCAAAGTGACCCCCTAAAGCCGTCGAGTTGTTCCTGCATGGCCGCAATGTTCCGTTTTGCATCGCTTAAGTCCATTTTGTTTGGCTCCTTAGTTAAATAGTTTTTGTCGCTGTTGTTAACCTTGTGGAAACGTGCACTCATAGGCAACCAGCTCCGCAACGTTAACGTTCGCTGACTAATCGCCCATGCGTACACTCTTTCAAAAAAACGAGGCCGGAATCTCTTCCCGCCTCGCCAGTTCCCGATTATCGGGTAATATTTTGTCTAATTTCTGACTTCATGAACAACCGGGTGGCATCGTAATCGATATCTGAAATCATTTCTTCAAACATCCGGAAACCATCTTGTTGATATTCAACCAGTGGGTTCAATTGACCGTAACCCCGTAAGCCGATTGATTGACGCAATTGATCCATCGCATCAATGTGGTCGGTCCAGTGAGAGTCAACAACCCGCAGAAGCACAACCTTTTCGAATTCCAGCATTTGAGCGGGATCGTAGAGTTGCTTTTCCTTTTCGGCATAAACGGCTTCGGCTAAGCCCATGAAGTAGGCCTTAATCTCGTCAGCAGACTTATCCTTCAGGTCAGCCAGGCTGATCTTTTCGGGTGAAACCATCGCCGAGATCCCGAAATCAAGTAACGTGTCCAAATCCCAGTCAGACTTGTCGCCTTGGGTGTGTAAGTTAACCACCCGGTCAACGGTCCGCTTGATCATTGGCATCAGAACCCATTTCAGTGAATCGCCTTGGTTGATGACCTCGTTACGTTCACCGTAGATCACGTCACGTTGTTGACGCATAACATCATCGTACTGCAGAACGTTCTTCCGGGAATCATAGTTATTCCCTTCAACTCGCTTCTGAGCGGATTCAACTTGCTTGGTGATCATCCGACTCCGAATAACGGCGTCTTCACCTTCAACGTTCATTCGTTCCAAGAAGCCCTTAACTCGATCGGAACCGAATCGACGCATCAAGTCATCTTCCAGAGACAGGTAGAACTGCGTCATACCAGGATCCCCTTGACGACCGGAACGGCCACGAAGTTGGTTATCAATCCGCCGAGACTCGTGACGTTCAGTCCCGATAACGGCTAACCCACCAATTTCAACCACGCCGGGTCCCAATTTAATATCGGTCCCCCGCCCAGCCATGTTGGTGGCGATGGTAACGGCCCCACGTTGACCGGCATTCTGAATGATGTCAGCTTCCTTGGCATGGTTCTTCGCGTTCAAGACCACGTGCGGAATTTTTTCCTGGTCGAGTCGTTCGGACAGGTATTCGGACGTTTCAACGGCAACGGTCCCGATTAACATCGGTTGGCCCTTGGTGTGTAACGTCTTGATTTCGGTCACAACGGCATCGAACTTGGATTCCAAGGTTGGGTACAACAAGTCAGGTTGGTCAACCCGGACAACCGGTTTGTTGGTTGGCACGGAGACCACTTCCATGTTGTAGATTTCGCGGAATTCTTCGGCTTCGGTCTTCGCCGTACCCGTCATCCCGGAAAGCTTCTTGTACATCCGGAATAAGTTTTGGTAGGTGATATTGGCCATCGTCTTGGTTTCTTCCTGAATCTCAACGCCTTCCTTGGCTTCGATCGCTTGGTGCAAGCCATCGGAGTAACGCCGACCATCCATAACCCGTCCAGTAAACGAGTCAACGATGAGAACTTCTCCTTCTTGAACCACGTAATCCTTATCACGCAACATGATGTAGTTAGCCCGCAAGGCTTGGTCCATGTGGTGAGTCAAGGCCGTGTTGTCGGTATCGTAGAGGTTCTTCAGGTTGAAGTACTTTTCAGCCTTTTCAATCCCTGTATCAGTTAAGGCAACCGTCTTAGATTCCAAATCAATCTTAAAGTCGTCTTCTTCATGCAGGGTCTTGGCAAACCGGTCCACTCGTTGGTACAAGGCACTCGTACCTTCGGATTGACCAGAAATGATCAGTGGCGTCCGGGCTTCATCAATTAAGATGGAGTCCACTTCGTCGACAATGGCAAAGTTTAAAGGACGTTGAACCATATCTTCTTTGTAAACCACCATGTTATCCCGCAGGTAATCGAACCCGATTTCCCCGTTGGTGGAGTACGTGATATCAGCCAAGTAGGCCTCACGCTTTTCTTCGGAAGACTTTTCGGCAGAGTTCAAGCCAACCGTCAAGCCCATCCAGTTGTACAGTTCACCCATTTCAGTGGCATCACGTGCAGACAGGTATTCGTTAACCGTCACAACGTGAACCCCTTTGCCAGCTAAGGCATTCAGGTAGACTGGCATCGTTGCGGTCAAGGTTTTCCCTTCACCGGTCTTCATTTCGGCAATGTTACCTTCGTGAAGGACAATCCCACCCATGATTTGGACGTGGAATGGATAGAGGCCGAGGACCCGCTTCGCACCTTCACGAATGGCAGCGAAGGCCTCTGGCAATAAATCATCCAAGGTTTCGCCGTCTTGATAGCGCTGTTTAAATTCTGGCGTTTTAGCCTTCAGATCTTCATCTGACAGCTTTGCGTAATCGTCAGCGTAAGCGCCAACTTCATCCGCTAATTTACTTAGGCGTCGTAAAGTCCGTCGATCACTTTCGACCCATCGTTTCAAAATATTTGGCATGTGAGAATTCCCTTCAGTACTTTTATAAGTCTATTTAAAGTTACCTATTTCTTGGCAATAAATCAACCTACATTTTAACACTAACCAAGGCAAGATGAAACTTTTCTACCCATCTAGCGAATGATGAAAGCGAATTCTTTGCGTGCTGAGACTAAAAAAGCACCGCCTAGGCGGTACTTCGTTAGTTAGTCAACATTATTGGTCGTCGGCTTCAATCAGACCATAACGGCCGTCGTTGCGGCGGTAGACAATGCTGATCCCATTGGTTTCAGCATCCTCGTAGATAAAGAAGTCGTGGCCTAACATGTCCATTTGCAGAACAGCTTCTTCATTATCCATTGGCTTTAACGAAACGCGTTTAGTCCGGACAACCTCGAGCTCGTTACTTTCAGCTGGTTCTTCCGCAGCCTCTGAAGCGAAATCAAGATGCTTGTAGCCTTTTTCCCGAGACTTACGGTTAACTTTGGTCTTGTACTTGCGAATTTGACGTTCCAGCTTGTCAGTAACCAGGTCAACACTTGCATATAAGTCCGGAGAGGTTTCCTCCGCCCGTAATGTCAAGTATGGGAGTGGGATTGTTACTTCAACCTTCGCTGTCTTGTTTTGGTAGACCTTCAGGTTGACATGCGCAATTGCCTCAACTTTGTTGTCGAAATATTTCTCCAACTTGCTGATACGCTTTTCAACGTAATCCCGTATTGCGTCAGTAACTTCGATGTTTTCACCACGAATATTAAATGTGAGCATAAAACTTCTCTCCCTTCAGCCAAGAGATTGCTTGGCTTGCTCAGCACTAGAAGGACCACTCTTCTAATATGCTTTGCTTACATTTATTATAATAGAAAGCCTTCTCATAAACAATTAATCTTGTCATTTTTATCGACGCTTAACGCGCTAAAGTCAGGCTAGTAACCGCTTTCGCGCCACCTAAATAAATTTGCTGAGCCGCATGTCTCAGGGTTCGCCCCGTCGTATACACGTCATCCAGTAGTAAAACACGCCGATTGGCTAAGAGGTCACTAGCCCCAGCGACCAGTTCAAAGGGTTGGGGTGTCAGGAGACGTTCCTGTCGGGTCTTGGCCGACTGTGGCCGGTCCTTATGGGTTGCCGTGACGGCCAGTGCTTGCTGAAAAGGTTGGCCCGTCAGCCATCCCGTCACCTGGTTGAACCCCCGGGTCTGCCAAGTTCGCTCATCAATGGGAATCGGGACCAAAATATCATAGTCTACCTGTTCCAAGGCCAGCCTGAGTGCCTCTTGCAGACCCAATCGCAACCGATAGTCCCCCTGAAATTTATACTGTTGCATGTAGGCTTTCATCCCCGCATCATAGCGATACACGGCCCGATTACGGAGGTTATCATGCCAGCGTCGGCAATCTCGGCAGACTTCAACGGTAGTCTGTTGCCGACCACACTGCGGGCAATGCTGCGGACTAATCGGCGTCAATCGATCATGACAAGTGGCACACAACGCCGGTTGCGGCAATGGCCGCCACTGCCAAATCATGGTCACCGTTATAGCCGGGGCAAACGACCGGCCACACCACACACAGGTTAACATGGTCGTCCCCCCTGACGCCGACCCTGCCGGTTCAGACGAGTGATCATGTTGCGGGCGCGTTGGACAGTCCGGGCATTGCTGTGACAGTAGGCCAGGACCTGCCCGCCAGAATCAGTTGCCAGTCGGCCGACCCGCCCGGCAATCTGGACCAAGGCTGCCGTCGAAAATACCGGGTCATCCGCCCCCAAGATGGCCACGGCCACTTTCGGAAACGTGACCCCCCGCTCCAAAATGGTCGTCGTTAACAGAAAACGATAGTTGCCCGCCCGAAAAGCCTGGACCTTGGCCTGTCGTTCGGGGTCGGCGGCATGAACCGTGGTTCCACCACTCAGCCCAGCTTTCATGAGCACCGCCATGACCACCGGCAGATCGGCCACGTGCGGCACAAAGACTAAAAATGGCCGTCGCGCCGTCCACCAAAGACGGAGCTGTCGTTGCAGCCCGGCCGGAAGCCGTCCGCGCCCCAACTGTTGTCGCCACCGCCAACTGATCTTGAGCTGAAGCGGTGGCAACAAATAACCATGATAACGCAGTGGCAAGTAGGTGACGGCTAATTTTCCCTGCCTAATCTCTCGTTGTAGGCGTTCTCCGGGCGTTGCCGTCAGATATAGGCAACTGCCCTGCGTCTTCTGTGCACGATCAATGGCGACCTGTAGCATCGGACTGGTGGCTAAGGGAAAAGCATCAACTTCATCGACAATAATCCAGTCGAAGGCCTGATCGAAGCGCAACAATTGGTGTGTCGTACAGATCGTTAGCTGACAATAGTGATACGGGACCGGTTGCCCACCGTAGAGTACGCACTGCTCGACCCCACCAAAGTCGCGTTGCAGACGCGGGGCAAGCTCTAAACAAACATCGATTCGGGGTGAGACCCACGCCACCCGCCAACCCCGAGCCAACGCATCGGCCAGAGCCGGATAAACAATCTCAGTCTTGCCGGCTCCGGTCACCGCCCACAAGAGCTGCCGCTGGCCGGCTAACGCGTGTTTTTGAACGGCTTGAGCTGCCTGCATTTGCCTGGCGCTGAGCCGACCGTGCCAAGTCAAGCCCCCCATCACCAGTCGGGCAAACCGATTCGGTTCCGGAATAGTGTATAATCGATCCCGAGAGGTCAACCGACCCAATTGAAGGCAGGTGCGACAGTACCAGTCACCATTTGGCAATCGATCGGTTGCCGCAATCCATTGGCGACAACGTTGGCATTGCCAGCGCTGACCGATCGCCGTAACCGCTTTACTGGTCACCATCTCCGGTGCTCCCGGGAGTGGTACCGGCGATCGGCGCCCAAATAATTCTGAAAAATCTGTCATTCGTTATCCCTCCCTAGTCATTCAGGGATAACTCCGTAATCGACAGCGTAAAATTTGTAAAGGATGGTTATTTTATGGAAACTGATTACCTCACCATCAAAGAAGCTGGCCAACATGAGCTAGAAATCAAAAAATCTCGGTTCATCGCCGACGTTGGCCGTGTCATCACCGAGGAAGAGGCTCAGGCCTTTATCGCCGGTGTTATCGCTCGTGAACCCAAGGCAACCCACCATTGTTGGGCCTATGTCTTGGGAGAACACGACGAAATTCAACGGGAAAGCGACAACGGCGAGCCCTCAGGAACCGCCGGCGTGCCGATCTTAACCGTTCTCAAGCGAAACGACCTGCACAACGCCATCACCGTCGTCACCCGGTACTTCGGCGGAATCAAGCTCGGGGCGGGCGGCCTAATCCGTGCTTACAGCAACGCCACTTCCACGGGTGTCGAAGCCACCGGAGTGGTCAGACTCGTCAGACAGCGTGAGCTCACCCTCACCGTGTCTTATCCTCTCTACGACCGTCTGGCCCACTACCTGACCGAGAACGCCATCAGCGTGCTAGACACGGCCTATACCGACGCTGTGGCGGTGACCATCGCCGTTGACCTCGATGCCGTGACTCCGACTCAGGATGCCATTACCAATCTGCTCAGCAACCAATTCACAGTTAAGGAAGGCCCCGTGGCCTATCACGAGGTTCCCGTTGAAATTCATGCCAGCAATCGTTGACCATTTCATTTGTCAAAAAAAGGGACCCGAATCGTTAAGATTCGAGTCCTTTCGTCTACCGTCAACATCCCTAATCGGAATTCTTTGACGTCAGCTTTTTAACAATGTGATTGATCCAGTGTAACAGTGGCTGTCGATCGGAACCGACCAGTCCAATGGCCTCCACGAAGAGCTCCAACCCAATTAGGATGGCGATGGTCAGGAGGACCGACCCCCAGATCGTGGACAGCGGATACAGCAAGGAAATAAAGGAGAAAATTAGCGCAATCCCGTAGATGACCAGCACCGTTTGCCGGTGGGTCAGACCCAACTGCATCAATCGGTGATGCAGATGGTGCTTATCGGCGTGCGAGATGGGCTGTTTGTTCAAGATCCGTCGAATCATGGCGTAAACCGTATCGGTAATCGGAACCCCCAGGATAATCACGGGGATAATCACGGAGATAAACGTCACGTTTTTCAACCCATACAGGGAGAAGCAGGCAATCATGAACCCGATAAACTGGGCCCCGGTATCTCCCAGATAAATTCGCGCTGGGAAGAAGTTGTAAGGTAGAAACCCGACCATGGCGGCGACTAAGGCGAAAATCATGATGGCCA
This sequence comes from Levilactobacillus humaensis, assembly GCF_024345185.1. Taxonomy (GTDB): domain Bacteria; phylum Bacillota; class Bacilli; order Lactobacillales; family Lactobacillaceae; genus Levilactobacillus; species Levilactobacillus humaensis. Next base: position 76,574 of record NZ_BROB01000013.1, read on the forward strand.
CCCAGGTGTTGGCCACGTTGAGGAAGAAGAGTCCCGTGATCCCCGTCGTGGTTAACGCAATGATGGAAACTCCGGTTGCCAACCCATCAAGGCCGTCGATCAGGTTGATGGCGTTAATAATCGCCACAATCCAGATCAACGTAATAGGTAAGGCTAACCAGCCGAAATGCCAAACGCCAACAAAGGGTAACGTCAGGTAACGCATCCGCACACCGGCAACGAAGTAAACTTCTAAGGCCGCCAAGGTTTGAAACATCACCTTTTGCCGCGGCCGTAATTCAAAGACATCATCGATCATCCCGCCGGCAACGATAATGCATTCCCCACCGAACAATCCCCAGAGCTGCTGCGTTGGCATCTGATCACGGAGTAGAAACATGGTCGAGAAGGTGAAGGCAATGAAGATTGCCAAGCCACCCAATGTGGGCATGGGCACCTTGTTGACGCGTCGCTGATTTGGTTTATCCACCGCACCAATTTGAAACGCAAGGCGGCGTACAAACGGCGTTAGGACTGCGGAGATAATCATGGTAGCGAATAAGCTAACAATAATCTCAAATTTCATAAAGTGTCCTCTTTCTTTTCTATCGGTTCTTTTGCTAATTATACAAATCTCACAAATCAAACACAACCGCCTTTTAGGGTTGCCACCGAACCTTACGGAAGATTTAAGCGGTGCCATTATTCACAAACTCATGAAATCATTTTCATAAATCAAATAATTTTCACGCCACATTTGCCTTCACCCTTCCGAACAATCTTTGTGTCCAAGGGATTTCGCAAGTGTAACGATCCCGAATCTCTCGCGCCACGATCAAATTGACGGGTCTTGTGAAAAAACGAGTCAACGGCCACGATAACTGCCGTTAACTTGCCAAACAATTTCCTTAGAACCGGATCAAAAAAGCGGCGAACCCTCCTGACAGAAGGCCCACCGCCGAGTATTGGGGCCACCGAGGAAGCTCCTCGGCACCGCAACTACTCTTTTAAGTGATAGTTATAAGTTGACACAATAATATTTTCACGTGAATTCAGCGTTGCCCGCAGACGTAAGGCCGTCTGGTTATGCAACACATTTTGCCAAGGATGGCGTGGCACGAATTGAGGTACCAGCACGGTGGTCGTGAAGTTTCGTTCGGCCGCCCGCTTAGCAATCACATCACAGAACCGCAACGTTGGCGTTGCAATTGACCGGTAGGAGGAGTGAATATCCACAAACCGAATGTCTGGGAATTCCTCCTTGAATTCCTGAGCGGTCTTATGTTCCTTCTGTGGATTTTCATCGAAGGAAACGTGCATCGCAATGACGTAATCCCCGATAGACCGGGCGTAATTGATAGCGCCAGTCGTCACCCGAGTGATGTTGCTGACCAAGACAATGACCGTGGCCCCATCATACTCGTGAACTTCGGCCTTGGCCTTTGCGGCTACCCGCAACTGCTTAGCAACCTTGCCATAGTGCTCGTGAATGCGGTAGAACAACCGCAGAATCAATGGCATGATGATCAGATATGGCCAAATGTTGCCGAAACGCGTAATCAAGAGGAATGTCACTAAGACCACAGAGATTAAAGCCCCAACAAAGTTAATGAAAGCTTTCCCTTGCCAGAAACCTTCACGGGTTCTAAACCAGTGAATAATCATCCCAGATTGAGACAACGTAAATGGTACGAACACCCCAATGGCATACAGTGGAATCAACAACGTCGTTTGCCCATGGAAGATGAAGATCAGAGCAATCGCACCCAGTGCCAATGAGATGATCCCATTGGAATAACCCAGCCGGTCTCCTCGGTCTAAGTAAGCATGTGGGAGAAACTTATCTTTAGCCAAGTTATAGGCCAGAATTGGAAACGCTGAGAATCCGGTATTGGCGGCGACAGCTAAAATTAAGGCAGTAGATAATTGGAAAAGATAATAGATGATGCCATGACCGAAGACGTTGGTTCCAATCTGCGAAAGCACCGTTTGACTAGCTTGTGGTCGGATACCCATGTAGTAACTCATGAAGGTAATCCCACCGAAGAAGATCGCCAAAATCGTTGCCATGATGGCCAACGTTGCGGCCGCGTTATGACTCTTAGGCTTCTTAAAGTTTGGAACCGCGTTACTGATGGCTTCAACCCCGGTCAGTGATGATGACCCGGAGGAGAATGCCCGGAAGAACAGAAGCAACGTCATCCCAGAAACCTTGCCCCCTACCGGTGCCGCAGCATGGTAAGTGATATTTCCAGTGACGATATTGTAGAAACCGACACCAATCATGATGAAGATCATCGCAATGAAGAAGTACACCGGTAACGTTAAGAACGCCGCCGATTCACGCATCCCCCGAAGGTTCATTAACATAATCCCAACAACGATTAATACCGAGACCAATACGGAATACTTCGACAAACCGGGAATAGCCGACGTGATCGCTTCAGTTCCGGAGGTCGTGGACACGGCCACCGTTAACATGTAGTCGACCAGTAATGATCCACCCGCGACTAATCCCGCGCCTTCACCCCAGTTGGTGCTGGCAACCACATAGGCCCCACCACCAGAAGGGTAAGCATGAATAATTTGCTGGTAAGAAAGCGTAATCGCAAATAACAGAACTAAGACCAATGCCGCAACGTATAATTGATACATCATGGCTGCTGCGGATAAGGTGATCAGAACTGTGGTGATTTGCTCAGTACCATATGCCACAGAGGATAGGGCGTCGGATGACAGTAAGGCTAATGCCTTAAACTTGGTCAACGCTTGACCGCCCTCGTCCATGGTTTTTAGAGGTTTCCCAATTAAAACCCGCTTTAAATAATGCCACATGACTAGTTACTCCTTATCTCCATAAATAATGAAAACGGGTCAAAACCCGCTTAATGATGCTCGATTTATTGAAGTTCAAGTGCAGACGTAATTCTACTACAACTGTCTAAACATTACCACAATTACCGCAGTTAGCAACTGCAAAATAGTGGCAGACGAACTTCCCCATTATCCGGCAACCTTGGGCGGAAATAAAGCCTTGATTTTACCAAAGTTGTGTTGCTGATCTTCGGGACGTTTTTGGTATCGGTTTCATTGCCGCTACCTCTGACAAGTCGTGATCAGATCGTACACCCTATTTCCTGTCAATGGTTGTGGCTAGCAATTGTTAAACCGCTTACAAAACGTGTTGCTTATTGGTCAACTCGCTACTAGATTATCGTATACTGGGCCTAAAGAAAGAAGTGTGAACGATGTCAACTCTGATCAATGGGGTCACCTTTTTCCAAGATAACCTGACGGCGACCCACTCCCATCGCAATCAAACTGTGTTATTTACACCGGAACTCGCCGATTTTCTAACGGCACGACACATCTATACGCTTTCACGTCGCCAAGATGGCCACCGCATCCACTATCAACGGCCCATTCGGCTTCCCGTTAGTCTCCAAATCGAACCGTATAGCCTATTTCTCTTTGGCCGCCACTTCTGTAGCATGGGCGCCTTTAGCTCCACGAACAGCAATCTGCCAATTAACACCGTGATTGGCCGTTACTCCTCCATCGCCAGCAATGTGACCCGTATGCAGGGAAGTCACCCGACAACCCGATTTACCACGTCTATGCTCACCTATGACGACCGCGTCACAGCCTTTAACGACTACTTAGCAACCACTGAAAATACCTTTGAACGCAAGCCCAATCCGGTTCGCAACGGTGGTCCGATTGTTATTGGTAACGACGTCTGGATTGGTCAGGATGTCCGCTTCACCCCAGCTGGGGCCACGGTTGGGGATGGTGCCGTCATTGCCGGCGGGGCCCTCGTCACCAAGGATGTCCCAGCCTATGCGGTGGTCGGCGGCATCCCCGCCCGCGTGCTCAAATACCGTTTCCCACAATCGGTCATCGACCAACTTGTGGCCTTGAAATGGTGGCAGTACGGCTTCGGCGACTTCCGTGGGGTGACGCCCGACGAGCCGATCGAAAGCTTTATCGACAAGGTTGGTAACCTCGCCGCTACCGATGCCATCCAACCATTTACACCTGTTAGCACAAGCTTTGACGACCTCATCGCAGCCGCTAAACAACCTGAATAGCCATAAAACATACTAAGATTAGCTCTGTAAAACCGATTTGGTTTTACAGAGCTTTTTTTGAATTACAGTAGGTATATGGAG
>NZ_BROB01000014.1 GCF_024345185.1 Levilactobacillus humaensis
TGGATTCATCACAAGAAGACACCTTGGGAACAACAAGAAGAACTTCTCAAGCAGAAAATACTCGCGTATTTTGAAAAGCATCGTCAAAGAATCGGTGCCAGAAAAATGAAGCTTTATCTTGAACACGATGAGTCAATCTCCTTCTATGTCTCACTCAAACGAGTTAAACGGCTTATGACGGTCCTTCATCTCAAATGTCAGAGTCGAGTGAAGAAACATCATCGAGTAAAACAAGCGGAGCAAGAGCTTCGAGATAATGTATTAAATCAGCAATTTGATAAAACAACCGGACCAAATCAAATCTGGTTGTCAGATTCTACTGAGGTGCACTATGGAGTTAATGGTGAGTTTAAAGCACGGCTGTGTGGCGTCCTAGATCTGCATGGCAGATATCTCATAGCACATAGTCTGAGTACGACTGAGACTAGTGAAGCTATGATTCAAACCTTCAATCAAGCTTTTCAAAAATCTAGCGAGATACACCCGATGGTTCATACTGACCGTGGGTCAGCATTTACTTCAAAAGCTTTCAATAATTTGATGACTGAGCACGGAGTGATCAGAAGCATGTCACGTCCAGGAACACCATATGATAATGCGCCAATGGAGCGTTGGTGGAATGAATTCAAATTAAACTGGTTAGATAGTCATCCAATGCCAAAGACGAGGGAAGAGTTAGTGAAACTGATTGAAGCCGGCATTTACTACTTCAACTATATTGATCGAACAGCACAAAGAAACGGCTCCACCGCGAATGAATACCGCGATGAGGCCGCTTAAGTAACACTAAAAATTATATTATTTCAACTGTCAACTTGACAGGGACTAGTACATCACTGTGATCAAGCTACCTTTTTTATTAGGCTTTTAGGTCCAGTTGCGTACACTAAAGGCATAAGAAAACTGTTGCTAGTCATCAAGAAGTAATCTTGATGACTAGCAACAGCTAGTTTAGAACCTTATTTTCTACCAGTTAATTTGAGCTTCTGAATTCATGCCCTGATAAATTTTAATCGTGCTTTCCATATAACTCTGTAAGTCAGTTGTACTGGACACAAGACTGCCATAGAACTGCTTGACTAAGAACATGCCAATTAACGAAAGGATTTCATCAGTTGTCAGGTCTTTTCCCTTAGCGTAAACCTCGCCGCTACCTGTGTCGACACCAACTTCAAGCGTTCTTGTATGCCCGAACTGCTCGACAGTGGGGCCATCAGCATGTGTTTTTTCAAGCGCACTCCCAATGTTACTAACTTTTGTTTGCGTCTTAGTCAGAAAGTTGCAATATGACATTCCTAGCATAGCCAGCGAAACGTCGTCTTGCACCGGTTGCTTTTTTACCTTAATTTGCATGTCTGGTTCTACTTCAACAATGAAAATGGGTGCCTTTGTCATAGCTTCTCCTAACTCACTAAAATGATATTTCTAGTGTCTCCCTGACAACGCATTAGACTATGTGGCAAGCAATCTAGCCTTTATAATCAGGGACATTTTTAGATACCTTATAAGTTTAATTTCGAACCGACGAATTGTCAAACCGAGGTCAACATTTTATCAAACAAAACTTCTTCAGGGGTACAGTAATCTAGACCCTCTCTCGGACGGTGATCTAGCTGTCATTGACAGCTCTTAACTTCCTGGTCTGTTCGCGGTTCCAGACTTTTATTTTAGAACCGTAATTGTACCCGCTATGGGTCATTTTATTCAATTAATGTTGTACTTCAATTGTAAATTTGTCGCCCAGTTCGCCCCGTTTCTTACGACAATGGAAAGTTCCAGGAGAATGACTAGGCAGTCAAACGGTTTTCGTTTATAATGGTTAAGATTAAGCATTGAGAGGAGAAGTACGGTGAGTGTCCAGTTCTATATCATCCTAAATGAACACGCGGGTAGTGGCCACGCCAAAGAGGTCTGGCCAGCTATCAAACAACAACTCGACGCCGCTGCGGTCTCCTACGAAGTGGCTGTTTCGGAGTACCCGAATCACGCCGTGCTGCTGAGTGAACAATTTGCAAAACAGTTGCCGGATACCCCTCATCAAGATTGGGTCGTCCTTGCGGTCGGTGGTGATGGCACTTTGCATCAAGCCATCAATGGGCTCACCCGTTTACCCCGACATTATCGGATTCCGGTGGCGTACATCCCAATCGGTTCGGGAAACGACTTCGCCAGAGGCGTCGGCATGGCCCTTGATTGGCAAACGGCGCTGAAACAAGTTATTCAGTGTACCCATACCACCGATATTGACATCGGCAGTTATGATGAAACTATCAAGCAGGAACGTGGCGTCTTTACCAACAATCTGGGGATCGGCTTCGATGCCGCCATTATCTCCCAGGCCAACCAATCTAAGGCGAAGGTCTGGCTGAACAAGCATCACCTGGGTTCCCTTTCTTACCTGGCTTCGGCACTGAGTGTCTATTACAACCAGACGGGGTTCACCCTGACGGTACACGTTGGTAACCAACGTGATATTTACCCGAATGCCTTCCTGGTGACGACCACCAACCATCCCTACTTTGGCGGTGGCGTGGGTATCGCCCCAGGCGCCACGGTTCACGACCACAAGCTTCATCTGGTCGTCATTGAGAAACCGAATTTCTTTAAATTGATCTGGTTAGCCCTGCGGCTCGTATTTAAGCGTCATTTGACATCTAAGGCCGTTCACTACTATCAGGCATCCAATGTCCACCTCACTGTTCCATCCATCGAATACGGCCAATTAGACGGCGAGGAGATGGGGGGACGCTTCTTCGACGTTTACGTCGGTGTCACACAGTACCCCTTCTGGTTTGATATTACCATCTAACGAAAACAACGAAAAAAGGTCAGGACATGATGTCCTGGCCTTTTTTCGTGGCTATCTAACCATTATTTGTTTGTTTAATCTTCCGAAGCAGCCATTGCTTCCAGAATCATGTCCAGCTGAGCGCATTTATCTGACAACGAGGTCATTTCTTCACCATAATGGGGTTCAATTCGTACGGTGTCCTCACTGTGACGAATGCTCTCCGATTCCTTCCGTTTTAATGTCGCCAACTGGTTGTTAGCTTGACGATATTCTTCCAGAATCTCTACTCGATTACTCATCCTTCAACAACTCCTTTAACCAACTATAGAATTTTTTTAACACGTCTATAAATGACTAAAAGGAATCATACCACTTGCCTGTCGATTTGTTAACGATTTTCTTAACTTTTGTTCACGAAAAGGTAAAACTGGCTAAAAGGCCGGCAATTGGTCGCAACAGTCTACTTCAATGTCCCAGCAAATGATGGCATAAAGTACTTGCTAATCTGTTGAACCTTCACGTTGTCCCCTGGTTCAGGTGCGGCAACGAATTGGTTATTCCCTAAGTAGATCGCATCGTGATACGTTGCCCCAGAATTACCCCAGAAGAGGATATCCCCAGGCTTAGCAGTTCCCACGGAGTGCTTCGTGACGAAGGCTTCTTGAGAAACCGTGTTATGTGGCAAGTTCACGCCTAATGCGTTCTTGTAAACGTAAGCGACTAATCCAGAACAGTCCATTCCACTAAGTGAGGATCCACCCCAAACGTATGGAATATTAGCAGAGGCTAACTTCAAAGCTAACCCAGTTACGGAACCACTAGATAAGTTCGCGTTGGTCGTGGCACTCGATGATGAAGACGAAGTCGTCGTAGTCGTCGACTGACTAGCCTGTGAGGCCTGCTTCTTAACGGCTGATTGCGTGGTCGTCTTGATTCGCTTGGTCTGGCTGGTTGCCGTCGCATTCTGGCTACCAGTCTGCGTGGTCTGTTGCGTTTGGCTGGCACTAGCTGGCTGGCTCACGCTACTTTGTTGACTCGTCTGGCTTTGTTGTTGGCTAGACTGTGCCTGTTGAACCTGACTGGAACTTGATTGGCTCACACTAGACTGGCTAGCAACGCTGGACGATGCCTGGCTAGTCTGTGAGTAACTACTTTGACTAGCAGACGATTGTGCGGATTGTGAGACTGGTGTCGTTTCAGCCACTGCTGCGCGCGTATGCTTTTCGGTGCTAGCACTAGACGAACTCGTCGAGACCGTACTTGAAGATGATTGGCTGACACTAGCTGCTTGTTGCTTCTGCTGCTTAGCAGCTGCGGCCTGTTGTTCGGCAACGATCTGAGCCTGAACGGCGTTGGCCTTAGCGGTACTCTGACTCTGTTGTGTCGTTGCGGTCGATGACGTTGTGGACGCACTAGTGGTACTAGTGGCCTTAGCAGCTCCCGTAGGTAACGTTAATTGCTGACCAACACTCAGCATATCCCCAGACAAGTGGTTGGCAGCTTGCAACTGCGCCACGGAAACATGGTAGGCTTGGGCGAGATCCCATAACGTATCGCCAGACTTAACCGTAATTGTTTGCTTGCTCTGTGAGGACTTAACTTGTAATTTCTGACCGACAAAAATCATGTCTGTTGAACTGTCAATTGAATTTTGCTTTTCGAGATCTTGAATGGAAACGCCTAACTTTTGTGAAAGCGCCCAAACGGTGTCCCCGGACTTAACTTGAACGGTATCCGCATTTGCAGTAATGGTGGCACCTGCTGCTAATGCCCCAATGGCACTAACGACGCCAACAACTGCTTTGGTTTTTCGTTGTCCTGTACTCATCTTCACCAACACGTCCTTTTATGACTTTAGATTTTCAAAGCTTGTGAACCCAACCCGCCGAAAATGAAGCAGGTGGTGTTCGTTCATAGTAAATACGAATCACAAATTAATATTACCACACGTTTTCCCAGTTCCTTGTGAATAATTAAGAATTTCATAACTAGTTTTACTCATTGAACTGACGTTCCCTAATTCGTTAATCAATCGCTAAGCGATCGCTGAAAGCCTTGATACCATGGTGAAAAGCGGTTACATTTGTCGAACTCACGTTCATTTTCATTAGCGAACTATCTTGCTTAAAATGATTGGTAATGCATAAACTTTCGTATTCTGATTTCAGTTGCAGCCTACAAGTTCCCGTTGAAGACGCTTTCTGTAAGTTACAATCGTTCCGTTTTGCCTAAAGATTGTGAAATTTAAATTTGGACACAAAAAACGGGAGAAATTCTCCCGTTAATTTGTTATCTCACCAATCTTACGCGTTTCCACCAAAGATGCCGCTGAAGAATGAAACCACTTTATGCCAAATCTGGACAAAGAAATTTTCGGCTTTTTGGGCGTCCGCACTGTTGGCAAAGTCCTTCACGCTAGCCATTTTATTCCCAATACTATTGGCTAAGTTATCAGCCACATTCGTCACGTTTTTAATATAAGTCTTACTGGTTGAAACTGGGGCTGATTGAACCTTACTCAGAGCAACCGCAATATTAGTAATCTGCGTTGAACTGGTTTGGTCCGCAATGCCCTTCTTAGCCAGGGCCTTCTGTAGCATCGCCTCGATATCCGCCTTAGTGGCAAGATCGTTACCATCCTGACGCTGCTTGGCCAGGTCAGACGAGACATCCCCAACCGCTGACATCAACTTACCAGGATACTTGTTATCCTTGCTGTTACTATCAATGGCTGGTTGCGTTGCATCTAGCACACCATTAGCTGCCTGAGTATTTTCGGCATTCAAGGTTAAGCCATCCGCTGCCAGGGCCTTATAAACCCCAGTCAGGGCCGATTCACCAGAAACTGTCTTGTCGGCAGTAACGGTGATAATCACGTCCTTCACCCCGGCCATCGTAGCAACCATGGCATATTGTTGTGAGGTCACTTCGGTAATATTGTTCTGACCATCATAGTCGGCAATGTTGACCTTAACGCCACTGCCTGGGTCGGCAGGAGCTAGTGAAACGGAACTAATCATACTAGCGTCCGTCGTTCCGGCCGAATTCAGGTACTGCGCATAGTCGCTCCCATTAACCGTGAGTTCAGAATAGTTGGATTTGGCCCCTAAGGCTTCACCCACCTTGCTCTTGTCCTCACTGGCTAAACCAGCGCCATAAACCACGTAGGCCTTTGATAAGGCCTTGGTCTGAACGGTACTGCCACTCGAAGCTGAAGAACTGCTAGCGTCCGTCGTGTCCGCATGAACTGCGAGCGTCCGACCACCGAAACCGATTCCCAGTCCCAGCGTTGCCACCGTCAGACCAATTAATAAACGTTTTAACTTCATTAGTTTGCCTCTCTTCTCACTTGATTGACTTCCCTGTGACCTCAGTATATCACGGTCCAGAGCAGTCTTGACGAAACACCCATGAGCTTAGAGAATTCTTCAAATATCGCGTTTATTGCCAGAAACGCCGTGCACCCGCATATTCTGGGGCTAATTTTGATTCCGCCATCTTAATCTTCTGAACTGGTTCTCCCGGCTTGGGCGCATGCAAGAGACAACCCGATCCCGCGTAGAGCCCGACATGATGAATTTCACCAGTCCCATGGTTCTTAGCAAAGAACACTAGATCGCCGGCCGTCAGTTCTTCCGGCGCCACTGGATAACCATTGGCGAACTGGTCACTGGCATCGCGCGGAATGGTGTAACCCAACACACGATGTAAACTGTAAATTAATCCGGAGCAGTCAAATCCTGCTGGTGTCAGCCCGCCCCACAGGTATGGCGTGCCTAGAAATTGTTCGGCCAAGGAAAGGATCCGACTCCCGTCATTCACCCCACTCACGCCAATCTTGGCGGCACTAGCGGCAATCTTTCCTGCCCCCAGTGGTGTCAACACGTCAATCCATTGTGCATCTTGACCAGTTGTTGTGAGAATGGTTCCCATTGGCAATTCTAAACGGGCTTGCTCGTCAGGCCCCAACAGTGTCGTACTTGGCTGAACCAAGCGCACTGTCGTCGTGGGATAATCCAACTCGGCATCGCTTTCGGTCAACTGTGAGAGCGGAATCCAACCGGGATAGCCGCGACGTTCCAACCGATTAGGCTGGCGGGTCACAAAAACCTTTGCCCAGCCCTCGACCTGCTGATCCAGAACAACGCGGTCATTAAACAGGGCTTCGGTTACGAGCGCCTCGTCATCCGACAAACGCTGCAAATCCGCAGGTTTACGGGTGGCCAACCAGGTCGTCAGATCTCCTGATTTAAGATATGCCTGATCACTCTTACCAACTGCCTTGGGTGATGACCATATCAACGCCGTCGGCACCTTGATCCGTCTAATTTCCATTAAAAACCGCCTCCAGTTTCTTTACCCCCAATATACCAATAAATCGGCTAACTTACTAGGCCCGCCCCAATGAAAAAGACCGAGTTAGCTGCGGAAGGCTAACCCGGTCAAGAGGACAACACGTGAAATTATTTAAGTTGCAGGTAGGCTTGAACGACCTTATCCGTCGTAAAGCCAGCCATGGCAATGACTTCTTCGCCCTTACCACTGGCCCCAAAATCATTCTGTGTCAGCGCAACCCCATCGAGACCAACGAACTGATACCAGCTGGATCCACTGGCCATTTCGATCGCCACTCGACGACGAAGCTTCATTGGCAAGACAGATTCTTGGTAATCATGACTCTGGTCATTGAAGGCTTCGAAACTTGGAATCGAAACGACACGAACGTCGTGACCCAACTCTGCCAAGCGTTCCTGGGCGCTCAAGGCCAATTGGACTTCGGAACCAGAGGCCATCAGGATCCCTTCAGCCTCATCCTTAGCATCACGAACCACGTAGCCACCCTGGTTAACGCCAGTGTGAACCTTGGCTGCTGGCAATGGTAAGGTTGGCAAGGCTTGACGCGTCAGCACCAAGGCCACCGGATGATCTGTTGTTTCAAGTGCGGCCTCCCAAGCAGCAGCTGTTTCATTACCATCGGCTGGCCGGAAAACGGTCAGGTTAGGAATGGAACGCAAGGCCGCCAACTGTTCCACAGGTTCATGAGTTGGACCGTCTTCACCAACTGCCAGAGAATCATGCGTGAAGACGTAGATTACTGGCAATTGTTGAATGGCAGCTAACCGCAGGGCTGGCTTCATGTAATCCGAAAAGACGAAGAATGTTGACCCATAAACGCGCGTCCCACCATGTAACGCAATTCCGTTCATGGCAGCCGCCTCGGCAAATTCTCGGACCCCAAACCAGAGATTACGACCCTGGCGATTGGTTGGACTGAACCGTTCCTCGTCGGCCACCGCCGTCTTGTTGGAGCTAAACAGGTCGGCAGACCCACCCCACAAGTTTGGGCAAGACTTACTCAACTGTTGTAGAACCTGTGATCCGCTGGCCCGCGTAGCCAAGGCATCCTTCTTGTAATACGTTGGCACGTTGTCGGCATAATTGTCGGGAAGCGTTTGACTGACTCCCTGAGCAAATTGACGTGACAATTTGGGTTCGGCCTTAGAGTACTGCGCAATTAAGCTGGACCATGACTGATGATTTGCCCAGCCACGCGCCTTAATCGTACTCATGAAGCGTTCCGTAACGGCTTCGGGTACCGTGAAAGGATCTTCGTTCCAGTGGTAGAAATCGCGGGTTGCCACGAGCTCGTCATCACTGAGGGGTGCCCCGTGAACCTTGTTTGTCCCAGCCTTAGGGCTCCCGGCCCCAATCTGTGTCTTTACTTCAATCAAAGTTGGGCCGCCCGCGTTTTGCTTAGCGGATCGAATGGCCGCATCAATTGCCTCAAGGTCGTTACCGTCCTCGACACGCGAGTAATTCCAACCGTAACTTTGGAAACGTTCGCCAACGTTGTCGTGGCTGGCGTTGGTCAGTGGACCATCCAATGAAATATCATTTGAATCATATAAAACGATCAAGCGATTCAATTGAAGTTGCCCGGCTAAACTCGCAGATTCAGCCGCAACCCCTTCTAGTAAGTCCCCATCACCACAGAGGGCATAAGTATAGTGGTCAACCACGTCGTAATCGGGACGATTGTAAACACCACGTAAATGACTCTCGGCAATGGCCATCCCAACAGCCATCCCAATCCCCTGACCCAGTGGACCCGTAGTGGCATCAACACCAGGCGTCACCCCATATTCAGGATGTCCAGGGGTCTTGCTCCCTAACTGGCGGAAGCTCATCAGGTCTTCTCGCGTAATCGCAAAACCACTCAGGTGAAGTAAACTGTAGAGCATGGCTGACCCATGACCGGCGGATAAGACGAAACGGTCGCGGTTGAACCATTGTGGAAACGAAGGATCAACGCGCAAGTGCCGTGAAAACAGCACGTAGGCCATTGGGGCGGCGCCCAAGGGCAACCCTGGATGCCCAGAGTGAGCCCGAGAAATCATATCCATACTTAACATCCGGACGGCCGTAACCGCTTGGGTGTCCACATCATCAAATTTAATTGGTGCCGATTGTTCATTCAACATTTGTTAATTAACCTCACTTTAGTCAACCGGACAGACCACGGTCGACGGAAATTTATAGATTGGTGTCCAAAACACGTCAGGAAATCTTCCCGACTTTCATAACTATACCAATTCATCAGATATAATGCAACCATCTTGCAGAGAGTTATCCTAGCGAGGTTTATAATTAATATAATCTTTAATATTCAGATAGACCGCTTTGATGATGTTGCAACCGGTTGTCTTTTCTGGCCATAAAAAAACGATCCATTTCCAACCAAATTGGAAAGGATCGTTTAACTTACAAATTAGTTTTCAGGACACCCTACTTGCTGGCTTCGATCACTTGATCGTAGGTTGGGATTGAAGGCATAGCCCCTAATCCTTGAACCGTCAATGAGCTGGCACGTTGTGCGAAGACCAAGGCCGTTTCAATATTACTCAGGTCCGGCTTCAATTGTGAGCTCAAGGCACCAATGAAGGTGTCACCGGCAGCGGTCGTGTCAACGGCCTTAACCTTGAAGGCTGGCACGAAGCCGGAAGCCTTTTCGGTAGCATAGTAGGCACCTTTACTACCAACCGTGATAATCAAGTTCTTAACACCCATTTCACGGAATTTCTTAGCGTTGGCGTCCATTGAAGCCACATCAGTGACTTCAATACCCGTCAAGTCGGCACTTTCGGTTTCGTTAGGCACAACCAAATCGGTGTAAGTCAACAGTTCTGGACTGATCTCAGCGGCTGGTGCTGGGTTCAAGATCGTTGTCACACCATGCTTCTTAGCCACCTTAAAAGCGGTTAAAGCAGCAGCTTGTGGTGTTTCGAACTGTGTGATCAAGAAATCTTCGTTCGCAATGTCATCTTCATCGGCCAACACTTCTTTTTCTTCGATCTGTTGGTTGGAACCGCCGTAAACCAAGATACTGTTTTGACCAGCTTCATCCAAGAGAATGAATGCAGACCCGGTTCCGACAGTTTGATCTGTCACGATAGCACTGGTGTCAATGTCATCATTTTGCAGAGATTCAACCATGAAACGACCAGCATCGTCGTTTCCGACCTTACCGATAAACCGCGTTTTGGCACCGGCACGTGCAGCTGCGACGGCTTGGTTAGCACCCTTACCACCAGCGGCACTACTCTTGTTTTCAGTTGACAAAGTTTCACCGGGTAACGGCATGCGAGGTACCCGTAAAGTTGTATCCACGTTGAGACTTCCAAGAACAGTTACTTTGTTTGCCATAATTAAATTCCACTCCTTAACCAAATTCCGTTCGTAAAACGTTTTACTCACTACCGACACGCGCGGCAATTTGTTTTCTTATCACTAGCGTATCATTTTTCGAAAGGGCTTACAAGTCCCAATTGTGAAAAGTTAAGACGAAGCGGGCCCGGTACTCTCACGTTGTTTTAGATCCACCGGTAACTCCACGGCTTGCGGGGCTTGCCGGCTGTTTTGGATGCGGTTAATCAGGAGCATGGTCGCCTGGCGCCCCATCGTCACCACTGGTTGGTGAACGGTACTGAGTTTCGGGACGATATACTCATCAAAGTCGATATCATCGTACCCCATCACTGAAACATCCTCTGGAACCCGTTTACCCTCTTCGTGGAGCCCTCGAATCAGCCCCATTGCCGTTTCGTCGTTAATCGCAAAGACTGCCGTGGCGGAAAGTGCCAGGACCTTAGCGGACGCCTGGTAACCCCCGAGCTTAGACATCGACGACAAGATAATCGACTCGTTCGGTAAGTCCACGCCATCTTGGGCGAGACGATCCTTGAATCCGGCTAACCGAATCCGTAAGTTTTCAGTGGCATGTTCCGGCATGACGACCGCAATCTTACGGTGTCCCAGTGACAGCAGATGTTCCGCCGCCAACCGACCACCATGATCCTCGTCGATGCGGACCCGATCCATACTTGGCCCCCCGTTCTGATCAATCAGGAGGTACGGAATCCCATTCTTTTTCAAAATATTATCAATGGCTTCCGCCGTAATGGACGCACTGGCAATGATTAACCCGTCGACTGCCCGCTTAATCAATTCCTGCAGGTAGTAACTTTCCAAATCTTCGTCATGGTCTGCTCCGAAAATCAACGGAATAAACCGTCGTTCACGGCTCGCCGACTGGACGCCGCGGATGAACATGCTAAAGAATGGGTTTCCCAGGTTGGGCACCAGCACCCCAATCGTCTGGGCAGACTTCATGATGAGGTTACGTGCGTTGAAATCGGGCACGTAGCCCAATTCTTCTTGCAAGTGGTGCACACGGCGCCGGGTCTCCAGGCTAAACCGTTCGCCCTTACCATTTAAAATTTGTGAAACTGTGGTGACTGATACCCCAGCGGCTTCCGCGAGGTCTCGAATCGTTACTTTCCGTGTCATAGCACCCTCCACACCGTCTAGATATCCTCAAGGTTTCCCGTTTCAGTTTCATCTAGCATTTAACTCTAAAACCACTAGCGACTGGCCGTGCGTTTGGCACAGTAGCCCCTAATGGCTAGAAGACAAGTTAATCTTGCTGACTATCGTTTAACTTAACCGCTTGTGAAACGTGACCGTTGGTGGCACCCAACAGTGCCTTGGCCTCAGCAATCGTGCCCTTGGTTTCGATTAAGACAATCGCCAAGGGAACGTTATTGCCAGCACGGTCTAAGGCACGTTCGGCAGCCAAGGTTGACGTCTGAGTAGCCTCGGCAATGATCTTCTTGGCCCGCTCAAAGGTCTTCCCATTTGATGGGACCACGTTAATCATCAGGTTCTGATAAACCTTCCCAGATTTAACCATAATGCCCGTGGACAACATGTTCAAGACCATTTTTTCAGCGGTCCCGGCCTTTAACAAAGTGGCCCCAGTAATGACTTCTGGTCCCACAACTGGGGTGATTGGATAGTCGGCAAGATTGGCCAACGGACTGTCCTCAATACACGAGAACCCAATACCCAAAGCACCCTGATCCTGAGCAAATTGTAAGGCACTCACCGTGTATGGCGTTTGCCCCGATGCGGCACTGGCAATCACCACATCTTTAGGTCCCAGGTTAACTGCCGCCAAATCATCCTGCGCCAGTTCCGGTGAATCTTCAACCGCTTGAATGGTATGGGTCAACGCCTCGGTGCCCCCGGCAATCAAGCCAAAGGTTTGCTCGGCCGTCAAACCATAGGTTGGTTGTAACTCCGTCGCGTCAATAACCCCTAATCGACCTGACGTTCCGGCACCGACATAAATCAATCGGCCACCATCGTCGAACTTAGGGAATGCGGCATCAATCGCCGCGGCAATTTCAGGTAATTGTTTTTGTACCGCACGCGCCACTCGGTGGTCCTCGCGATTAATGGTTGCCACCATTTCCAAAGTCGATTCCCGATCAATATGGGTCGAGCGGTGATTTCGTTGTTCCGTGAGCAAGTCATCAAAATGCATCGTGTAGACCTCCAACTTTCACTATGTATGGCGAATAATGTATTCGCTTTCATGATTACTATGTTAGGTATAACATGTTTTCCAGATAATTTCAACGACCATTTCAATTCCCCCTGATTTTGACTTGATTTTACAAAAAAAGCCCGGGAAAATTTCTCGGACTTTCAATCATTCAACTTTCTTTCATGTCACTCGTTTTTATTGTTCAACTTTCATCCATTGATAACCACGACTCATACCGGCTGGATTCCAAACATAACCAGAAACCTTGGTGTTCCACATTTCAACAGTTGCGGGTTGATAAAGTGGAATAACCCCTTGTTGGGCCATCAAGCGTTTCTCGGCGTGCACCAGATCTTGGTAACGTGCCTCAGGCTGATTGGCATCCTGATTTTCAGAGCGCTTCAAATCGTTGTCATATGTGGCATCTGAGAACCCACCATTGTTGTTGGTGTTCCCTGTTTGCATCAATGACAGGAAGTTAATTGGGTCCGCAAAGTCGGCTCCCCAGTTCGTCAGGACCAGGTCAAAGTCACCGGCAGCCGAACGGCTCAGCCGGGTCTTGTAAGGCAACGTGCGAATACTAATCTTTACATTTGGCACCTTCTGTAATTCGGCCTGAATGTATTGGGCCACCGTCTTACTTACTGAGGTATCGTCGGTCATCAGGCTGAGGTCCAACGTTGACGTCTTGCTCTCCTTCAAGCCAGCTTTCATCAGGCTCTTGGCCTGCTTCAGATCGTAGGCCACGCCAGACTTCACGTAAGCATCCTTAGCGAAGTCTGTCTTGGTCTTGGGGTTACGACTCAGATTGTTCGAAACAAACCCTTGAGGGGCCTGTGAACCATCCCGTAGAACCTTCTTGGCCAATTGTTGCTTGTTGACGGCCAAGGACAACGCCCGACGAACCTTAACGTTCTTCAGGGCCTTCACCCGCTTCTGGTTCATCTGCATGTAGTACATGGTACCCCCAACGAAGGTCTTCATTTCGGGGCTATTCTTCATGTTGGCGACCTGCGTCCCATCCAGCGTTGTCGCATCTAGTTCATGCTTCTGGTAGAGACTCAGTCCGGTTGAAGGATCGGCCACCACTTGGAACTTCATCTGTTGCAAGGTGATTTGCTTTTTATCCCAGAAATGGCGGTTCTTCACCAAGGTCCAGTTCTGATCGGTCCCCTGCCACTTGGTCATGGTAAATGGGCCATCATAGGCCGTCTTTTCGCTACCATGTCCGTAGTCCTTGCCATACTTTTCAACCACGCTTTGTTCTTGTGGGAAGAAGGTTGGAAAGGCCAGTAGTAGCTTGAAGTAAGCCACGGGTTTGCTCAGGGTAACTTGTAGTTGATACTTGCCCGTTGCCTTAACGCCCAACTGACTTGGCGCTAATTTGCCACTTTGAACCTGGTCATAGTTCTTGATCCCGGCCATCAGGTAGGCGTATTCGGCCGCCGTCTTGGGATTAACCGTCCGTTGCCAGGAATAGACAAAGTCCTTGGCCGTCACACGGCTACCGTCGTTCCAACGGTTATTGTGTCGCAAATCAAAGGTATACTGCGTCCCATCCTTGCTGACCGTGGTCTTCGTTGCCATGGCGTTAATGACCTTTTCATTCTTACCGAGACGATACAGCCCCTCTTGCGTATGGTACAGCTGTGTCAAACTCGTCGAATCCGAGGCCTTTGACACGTCCAACGTGGTCACTTCTGACTTGGTTGCCAACTTCACAACCTGTTTGCTAGCCAGCTTCCCCGTTGACTTGGATGACGATGACTGGCCACAAGCGCTGAGTGCGCCAACCATAACCATCGTCAGGCCAATTAAGGCCACAATTCTTTTACCCTTCAAAATCTTGGTCACTCCTCAATATTTAATAAAACTGCTAAATCCCGGATCATCACAAAATAAGAACCATCACCAGAGTGACGGTTCTCGTCCTAACTCACTATCGTTTAAGTTCTAGGGAACCCGGTGAAATAAGGAATCGACCGGTTCCTGATGGTAAATCAAGTCGATGGCTTGACCAAACAGGTCGCCAACCGACAAGATCACAAATTTATCACTTTGTTTCTCTGCTGGCAACTGAATCGAATCGGTGAAGACCACTTTCTTCAATGAAGAGGCGTTAATCCGTTTCACAGCATCACCAGACAGCACAGCATGGGTCGCACAGGCGTAAACGTCTGCCGCTCCAGCAGCCATGAGGGCTTCTGCCGAGACGGTAATCCGCAAGGCAGTGTCAATAATGTCGTCGACCAGGATGGCGTGTTTGCCACGAACGTCCCCAATCACGGCATCCGGATGAGCCGCATTTTCAGTATCCGTCCGGTTATCAATAATGGCAATCGGGGCACCCAATAATTCCGCTAACCGCCGAGCGCGACTGACACCAGCGTGATCCGGGGCCACGACAACGATGTCCTCATCAACGAGATCTGGACTTTTTTCAAAGTAACTCGTCAATAGGTGATCACTCTGCAAGTGGTCAACGGGAATATCGAAGAAACCTTGTAGTTGCGCCGCATGAAGATCTAGGGCAATCACACGATCGACCCCATCCATTTGGAGCAGTGACGCAATTAATTTTGCGGTAATTGGTTCACGTGAACGGGCCTTGCGGTCGGCACGTGAATAACCGTAATACGGGATGACAACGTTAATCTTAGCGGCACTTGCTCGGCGAGCAGCATCCACCATGATTAAGAGTTCCATCAGATTGGTGTTCACCGGATCTGAGACGGATTGAATAATAAAGAGCTTATCGCCCCGAATACTTTCGTCGATACTAATCTGGATTTCACCATCGCTAAAGTGTTTGATCGTTGCTTTACCGAGCGTTACGCCAGCGGCCTTCGCAATCTTTTCAGCGAGTGGCCGGTTAGAGTTCAACGCAAAGACTTTCATTTTTCCAGCTTCGACATGTTCTGCCATAACAGCCTCCCAGTGGGTTCACCACAATTCGTTTATATTTTACTGCCTATATTATCGCAATCTTTTTCCGTAAACGCAACGCTTAAGCCAGACTTTTAGGGCTTTGCCATAAATTGTTGCGGGGTCACACCAGCCATCCCAATCATCGGATCGACCTGACGACCCGTAATCATGGCAAATGTTAACCGGTTTGACGCCGGTTGTGTCTCCTCTGTCGATGAGGTTTCCGGTGTCGCCGTTGGCTCAGCTGTCGCAACCGGCTCATCGGCCTTTTCAGTCTCTGCAGCCTGTGGTTCCACTGCTGCACTGGAGGCTGGCGTTTGCACATGTTCACCATCCGGATCCAAGACCGTCGCGATCCGCTCACTCAACGTGGTGTGCCGGTTCACCGAGAGATTCGTCACACAGGTTTCAAAGGCCTGCGGCTCTCCCAGTAAAATCAGCATATCGGCGGCCCGGGTCACGGCCGTATACAACAGATTGCGCTGAAGCATGCGGTTATACTGGGCGACCATAGGTAAGATCACCATCTTAAATTCAGACCCTTGGGCCTTATGAATCGACATACAATAGGCCAACGTCAGTCGATTCCAATCGTTACGCGCGTAAGTCACTTCCGTCTGTTCGAAGGCAATCGTGAGTTGATCTGACTTGACCTTACTGTGCTTGTCACTCGCCAAATCAATCCCGGTAATGGTCCCGATATCGCCATTAAAGACGTTGTTTTCGGGACTGTTCACCAGGTGCAACACCTTATCTCCAATTCGAAACTGCTGCTGGCGAAATTCGACCTGCTTCTGCCGTTCCGACTTACGGGGATTCAAGATGTCCTGAAGCACCACGTTCAACCGATCGATCCCGGCCGCTCCCCGATACATCGGGGCGAGGACTTGAATGTCACTGGCCGTGAAGCCCTTAGCGTGGGCCTTGGCAACGATCTGGTCGATGACCCCTTCCACTTGGTTCGTGCGACAGGCGATGAACGACCGGTCCTTTTGGTTCTGCGTAAAGTCTGCCGGTAACCGTCCGTCCTTGATGGCATGGGCCAACGGAATAATCGACGACCCATCCCCCTGTCGGTAAATGGTATCCAGTTGAATCTTTTTCAATTGTTGACTGGCTAACAGGTCGTGGAAAACCTGACCGGGCCCCACCGAAGGCAGTTGGTCCTTATCACCGACGAAAATGACCTGCATCCCCACGGGCACCGCCCGTAGGAGGGTTTTCATCAGGTAGACGTCAACCATCGACACCTCGTCGACAATCAAGAGTCCTCCCTCGAGATCCTTCGTTGCCGCGGCATCCAGATCGGCCTCGCGACCCGTCAATCCCAGTAGCCGGTGAATCGTACTGGCCGGTAGCCCGGTGGCTTCGCTCATCCGCTTAGCTGCCCGGCCAGTCGGCGCCGCCAATAGAATTGGAAACGGCCGATCCTTATACTCATTAATATCTAAAGAATAGTCATTGAGCCGGGCATACAGCTGAACCAGACCCCGAATAATCGTGGTTTTCCCGGTTCCGGGTCCCCCGGTTAGCAGTAGAATCTTCGCCTGCACAGCCGCCGCCAGAGCTGCCGTTTGCGACTCATCATAGACAATGTCCAACTGCTTCTCTACAATTCGAATCTGCTTGGCAATGCTCTTCTCATCATACTCGTGTTGTGGGGTGTCCGCTTGAAGCAGTCGCTGCAAATGCTCAGCAACCTGCCATTCCGCATCGTACAGAGCCTTGAGATAAATGCGTTGGTCATCGCCCACGACCTTCTGTTGCTTGGCCAACTCTAAGAGCTGATCCGCCAAGGTTTGCGGGTTCAACCGCACGTTACGCGAATTCTCTAATAGACTCAACGCCTGATTCAACAGCGGTTTTGCCGTGGTAAAGGTATCCCCATTAGCCACGGACAAGTCCGTCAGCGTCTGAAGGAGACCCGCCTGCAAGCGTTCTGGACGATCGGCCGCATAACCCAACTGCGTGGCGATCTGGTCGGCTCGTTTGAAACTGACTCCGGTAATCTCTTCGGCCAACTGGTAGGGATTCTCATGAATTACATCGAGGGTTTTTTCTTGGTAACGGTTATAGATGGCCGCCGCCAGGGTACTCCCGAAACCATAGCTATTGAGACCGATGATAATTTGTTCCATCCCATTATTCGTTTGCAGTTGGCTCACCAGTGTGGCCACGATCTTCGGTGACAATTTCAAGGGGGCCAACACGTTACTATCGTCTAAAATAAGTTCGATCGCGTTGGTTCCCAGGGCATCCACAATCTTCTCGGCCGTCTTCTTCCCTAAGCCTGGGAAGTCTGGGCCACTAAGATAGGCGACCACCCCACTACGGGAAGTTGGCGTTTCATTCTGATAATTATCCGCCTGAAATTGAACCCCGTACTTGGGATGTTCGACCCGCTTGCCGGTAAAACGATAGGTCACATCGTCTTTGATGTCGGCGAAGTTACCCGTCACCACGATTTCATCCTCGTGCCAATCCAGACTGGTCTCTGAAACCTTCACCAACATGACCTTGTAAAAACTGTCCTGACTAGTGAAGAAAATGGCGCTGACGGTGCCCACCACATAGTCGGCCTGCGTTCCCTGGTCGCCCGCTAGTAGATCCATTGATTCGGTGGTCATGCTGTCAGCCTCCTTACGCTACTTGTCCTTGTCTTGATCCGTTCCCCGTTGGGTTTGAACGAATCGTTCAATATCAGCCAGCCGTTGCTGCCCTTTTTCATAATAGGTGGGATCTTCTCGTTTGGCCTGATCAAAGTAAGCTTGGTAAGGTTCACCTTGAACCATGGCAACGAGGCCACGGTCAAAGTTGGCCCGACCACTATCAGGGACGATCGCTAACAACTGGTCATAGTACGTGGCAGCCTGGGCCATATTCCCCAGCGCCAACAGGTTCTCAGCCACGAGTTGGAGCGTCGCCGCATCCTGGGGCTGACTGGCGAGCGCCGTCAAGGCAAAGACCAGGGCCCGCTTGTGATCGCCACTCGCCATGTAGCTCTGAGCCAACATCAAATAACCGGCTCCCTTGAGCTGTTGACCCAACTGATCAAACTGCGCAATCGCCTTAGGATATTCCTGAGCAGCGTAATAGACGTTACCCAAGCCATAATGGAGTTTTTCGACTGTTTCTGGCTGCGTCGCAAATAAACCCAACGCCTTCATGAGTAGCTCTTCGGCCTGATCAAACGAATTCAGATCAACTAAGACCGTTGCTAATTCATAATAGGCATCGGCATCCCCGGGGTGACCGTCAATGTGTTGAACCAATTTGTGAACCATTTGTTCTGAACGTTCTTTTTTTAGGTCACGTTCCCGACCTTGCTTTTTTTCAGTCATACTGCCACCTAAATCGTATCCGTTGGCGTAGCTTCCGCCGTCAGAAAACTTGTATTGTTCCAGTCCAATAACTTAAAGGTTTGACCATCATCCGTGGTTTCCAAGATTGTTAGACTGGTATTCCGTAACCCACCGCGTTTCCTTAAATCCGCGATCGGTGTGCCTAGTAAAGCATTGATTTCCGCATTCAGGGCCGCGCCGTGGCTCACGACCAAGACGTTGGCTTGTGGATCATCGTTGGCCGCAACAATCCGGCGAATTGCCGGCGTCATGCGAGCAATGACTTCTTCAAAAGTCTCGCCGCCGATCCGATCGGTGCGATACTGGTCGGGATGCTCGTGAAAGGCCGCAAGTTCCTCTGGAAATTGTTGTTGGGCGTCCGTAAAGGCCATCCCTTCAAGCTTTCCCAGATGAAATTCCTCTAGCTGACTCAGCAAGGTCAACGGCACCCGTTGGTGGGCCGCCTTAATCACGCGCTGCGCGGTAACCCGTGCCCGTTTAATCGGGCTGGCGTAGGCGTGCTGAAAGGCGACAGGACGCAGGTAACGTCCCACCTGAATCATTTGCTGGTAACTTGCCGTTAACAGCTCAGAATCGCCACCAGCGCCCTGAAACCGGCCCTCCAGATTCCATTGGGTCTTCCCATGTCGCACGAAGTATAATTTCAAACCTTGGTGCCTCACTTTCTCTGATCATATGCCTTATTTTTGTAAAAATGCTGATTAATCGTGTCAGTTGGTCGAGCCGAAAGCCTTGGCGACCCTAACCGAACACCGTTATCGTACCGGTGACTGACAGACTTCCCAGTCACTGGCACACACAGGTTCTATTATGCCAGTTTTCACGGAATTTTCAAAGACGTAACCCTGCGAAAATCGCACCAAATCAAAAGAACCCCAACCATCGTTGCGATGACGGGGATCCTTCTAGAAATTAGATTAATTGTAACTCGCGGTCCTTGTTGTAGGCAGCGTCAATAATGGCACTCCCTAAGCACTCGTCACCGTTGTAGAAGACGACAGCCTGGCCAGGCGTAATTGCCCGCGCTGGGTCATCGAATTCAACCGTGACCTGCTGGCCGTCATCGCTCAAGTGAACGGTCACACCAGTATCCTTTTGACGGTACCGGAACTTGGCTGTGCAATGGAAATCAGTACCGCGGTCAATCGTGTTCACCCAGTGGATGTCAGAAGCAGACAGGTGGGTTGCGTACAGGTGCTCGTTGTGGTAACCCTTCCCCACGTAAAGAATGTTCTTCGTGAGGTCTTTACCGATCACGAACCAAGGCTCGTTGTCCTCACCGTCACCACCGATACCCAGGCCACGACGCTGACCAATGGTATAGTACATCAAGCCGGCGTGGTCGCCCTTGATCTCACCATCAACGGTCATCATCTTGCCGGGCTTGGCTGGCAGGTAGGTGTTCAAGAAGTCCTTGAAGTGACCCTTCTCACCGATAAAGCAGATCCCCATGGAATCCTTCTTATCAGCAGTGGCCAAACCGGCCGCCTTAGCAATCTCACGAACCTGTGGCTTCACGAGGTCCCCGATTGGGAACATCACGCGATCCAACTGCTCCGTGGAGAGCTGACTCAAGAAGTACGTCTGATCCTTGTTCTGGTCAACGGCCCGCATCAAGTGGGCATGACCATCCTCGTCACGAGTCAACTGTGCATAGTGACCCGTTGCGATGTAGTCCGCACCTAATTCCAAAGCATAGTCCAGAAATGCCTTGAACTTGATTTCCTTGTTACAAATAACATCGGGGTTGGGCGTTCTCCCCTTCTTGTACTCGTCCAAGAAGTACGTGAACACGCGGTCCCAGTACTCCTTTTCAAAGTTAACGGAATAGTAAGGAATGCCAATCTTAGCGGCAACCTTTGCTACGTCCTTGTAGTCCTCGGTTGCGGTACAGACACCGTTCTCGTCCGTATCGTCCCAGTTCTTCATGAAGACGCCGATCACGTCGTAACCCTGCTGCTTTAACCGCAAAGCGACAACGGAGGAATCGACCCCGCCACTCATACCAACGACAACCCGTGTTTGGCTGTTGTCCTGCATGGTATCACCATCATTTCTATCAGATTCTGGAGAATCTACGATTTGAAGGTCGCATAAATCCAGTATTGCCTAGTTTACCTATTTTATCCGACGATTGCAAGCCTGGCGTATCTTTTCATAAGTCCCACCATTTTGACTGGCCTAAATCGCATAAAAATTGACGTCCCCAGCGAATGGGAACGTCAATTATCATGGCTTTACGCCTTTTTTTGTAAAATTTCACGATCCAATAAGTTCTGGATAATGAAGTGATACTGTTCGACGTTACCCTCGGCATGGATACCCTTGAAAATGTTAACCCGGGCATTACCGGAAGCATTGGTTGTCGACATCTTGAACCCAGTCAGGTCCTTTGACACAACGACCTTAAGCATTTGATTTTTGTTGTAGGGTGAGGTTGGATCAACCGACCGTTCCAACGTGTAGTTACCTGCGTTAGAAACCTGGAAGCCCACATCCTTTAAGGCATAGGCCTTGATGTTGGGATGTAATTCATAGACATCCGTATCCCCATCAACTTGCATTTCCTTCTTAAATAACATGTTACTTCACCTCGTTCTTTGAAAGTCGCTTGACGATGGCACTGACGTTTTCGATAAAGGCGTCAATGTCTGCACTCGTCGTTTGTGATCCAAAGGATAACCGAATGGATTCGGCAATCCGTGGGCTGTCCGCACCAAACATGGCGGTCAGCACGTGTGAGGGTTCGATTGAACCCGCCGTGCAGGCTGAGCCCCCAGAAACGGCAATCCCCGCCAAGTCTAGGTTAGTCTGCATGACATAAGTGGAGATGCCCTTAATCCAAATGTTTAGGACATGTTCCAGGTTCTCGCCTTCGAGTGATCCGTTAATGGCAAAGTCCACGCCATTGGCGGTTAATCCCGCCACGACCTGGTCCTTAAAGCCATGAAAACGGGCCCGCTTCTCGGCCTTAGCGTCAGCCGTTAACAACTTGGCAGCCGTAGCCATCCCCGCAATAGCTGGAACATTCTCGGTACCGGCCCGACGCTTCTCTTCTTGGTCCCCACCCTTGATCAGGCTGGGGAAGTTAATCCCTTCGCGCTTGTAAAGGAAACCAATCATCTTAGGCCCATTAATCTTGTGAGCCGACGTCGACAACAGATCAATATGATCACGTTGCACGTCGATGTCCAGTGACCCATAGGCCTGAACGGCATCGGTATGGAACCAGGCTTGGTGGTCCTTTAAGATCTCACCGATCTCATGAATCGGCATCCGACTTCCAACCTCATTGTTCCCCATCATGATGGTCACAAGAATTGTGTCATCACGCAGGGCCGCCTTGAAGTCATCCAAACTGATCCGACCGTGCTCATCGACGGGCAGATAGGTCACGTCAAAGCCTTGTTCCTCCAACGCATGCAGAGGTTTCAAAATTGCCTCGTGTTCGATAGCCGTGGTAATGATGTGCTTTCCCAGGCTCTGACGGGCAATGGCCGTTTGCGTCACAGCGGTGTTGTCACTCTCACTCCCACCACTGGTGAAGATGATCTCTTCATCGCTGGCAGCATTGATGCTGTTGGCGATGACCTGACGACTGTTTTCCATTACGGTGTGCGCTTGCCGACCTAAACCATACAGGGTCGACGCGTTCCCGTAAACATTCGCCATCTTATCAACCATCTCATTTAAAACTTCCGGCGCCATCGGTGTGGTGGCGGCGTTGTCCAGGTAGATTTCCCGGACGGCATTACTGTTATCAATGTGAATCTCTTGCACCCTAAAAACCTCCTGAAGGGCCAGGTTAGTTCTGTGCGGCTAACAAGGCCAGTAACATTTGTGCGGAACGGTGGCCCGCATCAATAATAAAATCATCAAAGTTAACACCGGAATCATTGTCGGCATTGTCAGACATGGCGCGAACAACGACGTAAGGCACGTCAAATTGGTGAGCCACTTGGCCCACTGCGGCGCCTTCCATTTCACCGGATAAGGCGTCCGGGAAGTGACCCATGATGGCCTTAATCGTCTCGGGGCTGTTTAAGAATTGGTCACCGGAAACGATCAGACCCAGCTTGGTCTTTAAGCCCGTATCGGCAGCGGCCGCCACGATCTTTTCGCCCCATTCTTTCGACGCTTCGAACCGAGCTGGTTGTTGCGGTAATTGGCCATATTCATAGCCAAAGGCCCGAGCATCGGCATCATGGTAAGCCGTTTCGGTGGAAACCACCACGTACCCAATGTTCAAGTCGGGAGCCAAGGCCCCAGCCGAACCAGAATTGATCACGAGATCAACGTTGAATTGGGTAATCAGTAAGGCCGTCGTTAAACCAGCTTCGACTTTACCAATCCCAGAACGAACCAAGACCACGGACTGACCGCTGATCTGGCCTTCATAGAACTCTAAACCGTGAATGTCGGTTGTTTTGGCATCTGACAAAGCCTCGTGTAGTTCCTTAATTTCTTCTTCCATGGCGCAAATAATTCCGAATGTCATGTGGTGTTCTCCACTCCTTAATCTAGTTTACAAAAAGAATAAAATCCCATAAACCACCAAAATTAACAGAACGAGCCAAAAAATTGCCCAGTTCAAGCGTCGACCCAAGCGTTTCTGCTTGTCGTCGACCGGTTTGACGCGCTGGGCCATGTCCGGTTCTTCAGGGTCGTCATCGCTAGGATTGCCATGCTGCCGGGCATAGTTTCGCTCGACTTGAACCCGCTTGCGATCCCGTTCCTGAAAGTCCTTTTCAGCTTGTTCCTGTTCTCGGCGGTAGTCCGCCCGAGTTTTCGGACGGTCATCAGGGTCTTGCCAGTCATTTGAAGGCACTGCTGTCACCTACTTTTGTAACAGCCAGTAATAAATGGCCGTAATTGTTTTGGCATCGTTAATTTCACCACTAGCCACCATGGCCTGGGCTTCATCTTTCGATACGGTCAACAGTTCCAAGTTTTCCCCTTGGTCCCGGGGTAATTCGGTCGTGACGGGCTTAAGATCAGTCGCTAAAAAGAGGGTCATGTATTCATCAGAAAAGCCCACACTGGAATAAAAGCCAGTGATCTTTTCTAGATGACCCGGTTGATAACGGATCTCTTCATTGAGTTCTCGCATGACCGCGTGTTCCACGTTATCGGCATCTCGGCTATCAAGTTTTCCTGCCGGGATTTCCAAGGTGGCCGCCGCGATCGGTGCCCGCCATTGCCGTTCTAAAATCATCTTGTTGTCCGCTGTCAGGGCCAAAATGCCCACAGCACCAGCATGACGAACGATTTCTCTAGTCGCCATATCGCCATTAGGCAGGCGGACCTGTTGCCGTTCTAACTTCACGATCACACCGTCATATAAGTCCTCGGTGGATTCAACGTGTTCTTCTAAGTCCATGTTAAGCCTCCTCAGCGCTCCCCGTAACCACGGGGGTCACTTTGGCTGCTTGTGGGCCACGACTTCCTTGGACGATGACAAATTGAACGGTTTGGCCCTCTTCCAATTTACGGAAGCCTTCGCCAATAATTGCCGTGTAATAAACAAAGATGTCACCATCGGCAGGCGTGGTAATAAAGCCAAAGCCGCGTTGTTCACTATAACTCTTTACTTTTCCGGTTAACATGGTATCCCTCCCATACATAGCACAAATTATACTCGCTTGCCCGCCCCACCGCAAACAATGGTTCTTGACCGGCCGCGATCCAAAAAACTCCCAGTCCCGACCAAGGTCGAAACAGGGAGTTCAAAAATTAACGATTACTTTTCTTCAAAACCTTCAGTTGCCGTTTCAGGGTAATTAGCCCGAACGATAGCGGCACACCGGGCACAGAAGTGTGGGTAGTCTGAATCACTGCCAACATCTTCCTTGGTCAGACGACAACGGTCACAAACCTCGCCGGCAGCGGCGGTCACCTTCACGGCCATGTGGTCGAAGGTTAAGGCGTCGGCTGGGGCTTGGTCCAGCTTAGCAACGTCTAAGCCAGAAACCAGCAGAATTTGTTGAACGTCAATGTTTAACTTGTCCAACGTGTTGCGCGTCTCGTCATCGATGTAGAGATCCAAGTGGGCTTCAGCAGCCTTCCCGATCAGCTTGGCGTCACGTGCTTCTTCCAACGCCTTCAGCACATGGCTCCGCAACGTCATGAAGGTGTCCCAGGCAGAAACGCCATCGGCCTTGATTTCGTTAACATCGTCCATATCCATCACAACCGGCATTTCAGCTAACTGAACGAATTCTTCGGGTTCCTTTAAGAAGCCCCAGATTTCTTCGGCCGTGTGAGGCAGGATTGGCGTGATCAACTTGGTTAAGGTCACAGCAATCTGGTAGAAGACCGTTTGCATTGAGCGACGAGCGGCACTGTCTTCGGCTTCGATATACAGGATATCTTTGGCGAAGTCGAGGTAGAAGGCTGACAGATCACTGACGACGAAGTTGATGAGTTCCTTGTAAATGTTCAAGAAGTCATAACTTTCGTAGTGGTCACGAACGCTCTTGGTAAAGGCGTTCAACCGGTATAACATGTGGCGGTCAACAGCCATCAATTGGTCGAAAGCCACGCCGTTCGTTTCAGGATCGAAGTCACTGGTGTTGGCCAACAGGTAACGCATCGTGTTCCGCAGCTTCTTGTAGCTGTCGGAAATCTTCACGAAGGATTCCGTTGAGACCCGGACATCGGCAGAGGTATCCACGGAGGTTACCCAGAGACGAACGATGTCGGCCCCCATCTTCTTGATGATTTCATCCGGTGCGATCGTGTTCCCAATAGACTTGGACATCTTGTGACCATCCTTGTCCAAGGTGAACCCTTGGGAAACGACCTGCTTGTATGGTGCCTTGCCGGTCGCGGCAACACTGGCAATCAGACTGGAGTTGAACCAACCACGATATTGGTCGGAACCTTCCAGATACAGATCAGCTGGGAATTTGAGGTAGTCCCGTTCGGCCAGAACCCCTTGGTGTGACGAACCAGAGTCGAACCAGACGTCCATGATGTCGGTTTCCTTGGTGAATTCACCATTTGGTGAGTGTTCACTTGTGAAGCCTTCTGGCAGGAGATCCTTGGCGTCGCGCTTGAACCAGATGTTCGAGCCATACTTGCCAAAGAGATCAGCCACGTGGTTGACCGTTTCTGGTGTGATGATCGCTTCGCCATCTTCACCGTAGAAGATTGGCAATGGCACACCCCAGACCCGTTGACGGGAGATGACCCAGTCGCCACGGTCCTTGATCATGTTTTCCAGACGACGCTTACCCCAATCAGGTTGGAAGCTAACATCCTTTAAGCTGTCCAAGATTTCATCACGAATCTTGTCCACGGAAGCGAACCACTGTGGCGTTGCCCGGAAGATGACCGGCTTCTTTGTCCGCCAGTCAAATGGGTAACTGTGTTCGTAAGGCATGTAGTTCAGTAAGGCCTTGTTTTCCTTCAGCTTGTCGAGGGCAATCTTGTTTGCATCTTCATAAAAGACGCCATCGAAGTCCTCACCGGCTTCAGCGGTCATATACCCTTGGTCGTTAACGGGAACGAGCACAGGTAAGTTGTAGAGCTTACCCACGTTAAAGTCATCTTCCCCTAAACCTGGGGCCGTATGAACCAAGCCAGTCCCGGTTTCAGTCGTTACGAAGTCCCCTAACATCACAACCAGCTTACGATCGCTGATGAATGGATGTTGGGCAATGATGTTGTCCATGTCTTGACCCATGACGGTCTTCAAGACCTTGACGTCTTCCCAACCAAAACGTTCGGCGTTTTCGGCAACCAGGTCACTGGCCAGAACGAACTTGCGGTCTTCCCCAGCGGGTTGAACCACCGCATATTCGATACCGGCATCGATGGTGATCCCTTCGGAACCGGGAATCGTCCAAGGCGTCGTCGTCCAAACGACGAGGTAAGTATCGTCATCTAGGACGCCCTTACCGTCAACGACCTTTTCACCATAAAAGGCGGAAGGTGACGTCACGTCGTGGTATTCCACTTCGGCTTCAGCCATGGCAGATTCGGATGACCATGACCAGTACACGGGCTTCTTGCCCTTGTAGATCAGGCCGCGTTTGGCGAATTCACCGAAGACCCGCACTTCAGCGGCTTCGAATTCTGGATTCAACGTCAAGTATGGATTGTCCCATTCAGCAGCAACCCCTAAACGCTTGAAACCATCGCGTTGTAAGTCAACTTGCTTCAAGGCGTACTCGCGACAAAGGTCACGGAATTCGGCAGTCGACATCTTCTTCCGGTCGTAACCGGCCTTCGTCAATTGTTGTTCAATTGGTAAACCATGGGTATCCCAACCGGGAACGTAAGGGGCCCGGAAGCCACTCATGGACTTGTAACGAACAATGATATCCTTAGAGATCTTGTTCATGGCATGACCCATATGGATTGGGCCATTGGCGTATGGTGGACCATCGTGCAGAATAAACGTTGGCTTCCCCTCGTTTAATTTCTGACGGGCTTCATAAATCTTGTTTTCGGCCCAGGCTTTTTGCCGGTCAACTTCTTTGACCGGTAAATTACCGCGCATTTTAAACTTGGTTTTACCCAAGTTCAACGTGTCTTTCACTCGCATACCGTCATTTCCTCCTTTAAATCATTTCTCACGGTTGGTGAACCGGTGAGCTCAAGCCTGTCACTGGCCTCAGCTCACCGGTCAACCCCTTGCCGTGACCACTCAAACTTTCATGACAAACAAAAAACGACCCTGCCCAAAAGGGACGAGATCGTTCGTGGTACCACCCAAATTTCAGAAGACAAACACCGTTGCCTTCCCTCAGCGTGCCGTATCGGGGCAAACCGCCGTCGCTTACTCAAGGTTCAGCCACGGAACTTGGAGAATGATACCGTCTAAAAGAGCGGGTGTCGGCCTCTCACCATCGCCGACTCGCTAAAACCATCCGATTAGACTGCTTATTTCTCTGTCATTTTTTATTTACTTTTGGTCGTAATGTTCCTGATCGTTATCTGGGAAAATCACAACGGTTTCCCCCTGATCAGTGTCCGTATCGGTAACGGGGGCTTCCTGAACGGGAGCTTCTTCCGTTGCTTGCGGTGCAGTTGAGTTTACGCCCTGAGTTGCCCCATTGTCAAGTCGATCGCCGACGACCTTCTTGATCTCTTCGTAGCTCGACATTGACCCTTCCTTAAGCAAGCTGTCCCAGTCGTTGGACTTCACAACTTCCAACTGACTTTCCAGCATCACCTGAAGACGTTGCCGGAAGACCCGGGTGCTCTTCTTCAAGTCATCGGTCTCCACGGCTAACTTCTTAGCGCGCTTAGAGGCCTCCGTCATGATTTGATTACCCTTGTTGGTTGCTTCTGAAACGATGTCGGAGCTTTGCTTCTGAGCTTCGCGAATAATAATCTCGGATTCTTTTTGTGAGTTGGCCTTAACCTTGTCCGCGGCCTCCTGCGCAACCAGAATGGATTGATTTAAGGAATCTTTCAAGTCGTTAAAGTACTTGAGTTTGCCATTGGCAGAGTCGAGTTGTTCCTCTAATTCCTTGTTGTGATTCAACGTAATTTGGTAATCCTTGATGATCTGATCCAAGAAATCATTGACCTCATCAACGTTGTAACCACGCATCTTCGTACCGAATTCTTTATTATGAATGTCTAATGGACTTAATACCATCTTATTGTTCCCTCCGCATCTATTTCTTCAGCACCGCTAGGGTGACCCGAATCTTTTCTTTCTTGGTTTTCCCGGCAACTTCATCCAAGCGCACCCGACCAAAGCCCCGTACGGACACGATATCCGCGACATCGAGTTCATAATCTGGTTTAGTCGTTTCCGCCCAGTTAACCCGGACGTGGTCCGCCTCAATCAGTTCCTTCGCCCGATGACGGGAGAGGTGGAATCCGGTTCCAACAATATTGTCCAACCGTAAGGAGGACAGGGTTGCTGATTCGGACTCCCACTCGTTCAGTGGCGCAATCAACTCGTTAAAGTCAGCCGGCGTCAGTCGCGCTTTCACCCGACCGATGTGATCCACCTGACCCACAAGATAATCCATCATGGACTTCTCCGTTACCACTTGCCAGACTTGGCCATCCGTTAAGATGTCACCAAGAATTTCACGTTCAATTCCGGCACCTAACAAGGTCCCTAAAATCTGACTGTGATGCAGCGTGGCAAACTTGACCGGGTAATCGACCCGCAATAGGCGCAATTCAAAATCGGCCTCGGTGGGTTCGAAATAGTCGGGAAAGAACAGGGCCCGTCGCATCTCTGCATGCTCATGGCCACCGCGGAACTGAACCTTAACATCCGCTCGGCGGGCTAAGGTGGTGGCAATGTACACCTGACGAGGATTCAAGAAATGGGTGAGAACCGGGCGATACTCGTCCGCAACCTGTTGTAACCATTCGCCAATGGCGTCAATGAACGGCGCCTCATCCGGCCGAAAGTGTTGCGTTATATTCTCATCCACAGCTTCCCCTCCTCACTTAATGAGCTTATAACATCATTCTGAATAACATGATTTCAACCGCACGTAACCCGTATTGAACCAAGGTTAACACGATGATCCCCACAACTGGACCGAAGCCCAAGGGTCCCACCGACGCAAAGTTGAAGTAGCTTAAAAATGGTTCTACTAGGCGTGTAATGACCTGGCCCAATTTAGATTGATAGGCACCAGGCAACCAGCTGAGTAGCGCATACACCACGATTAGGAGTATGTACGCCCGCACCAGCCAGTCTAACGCCGTAAAGATCAAGCTTACGATCGACAGCACAACATCGCTCCTTTATGGTTTGAACTGATTTCCAAGGTTAGCTGCCACATCCCCGCTGACTTCGAAATTATGCGGGGTGCACAGAAAGATCTGTTCACCCACCCGCTTGATTTCGCCGCCGACGGCATAGGCAGTTCCGTTTAGAAAGTCAACGATCCGCTGTGCTTGGGCTTCATCTACCCTTGCAAAATTGACGATAACCGCGTCGCCAGCTGTGAGTTGCTTAGCAATCGACTTGGCATCGGAATAAATTCGTGGCTCGCAGATCGCAATATGACTCGAATTAGGTTTTGCAGACCGCATAGCGACCACCTTTCGACTATCAACCGGCCGTGTTTGGGCAGTTGGTTTCGGCTTAACTACGGGAGTTGTCGATTCCTGATAGTCTTCGTCATAATCATCGTCCATTCCGAAAAACTTACTGAGACT
This sequence comes from Levilactobacillus humaensis, assembly GCF_024345185.1. Taxonomy (GTDB): domain Bacteria; phylum Bacillota; class Bacilli; order Lactobacillales; family Lactobacillaceae; genus Levilactobacillus; species Levilactobacillus humaensis. The sequence continues at coordinate 30,119 of NZ_BROB01000014.1, forward strand.
AAACTTTTCCGCCATGGTTGGCCACTCCTCTCACAACGAATTTTTACTGACTACTTCCGCCGACGCTTGAAGAATGGCGGCGTGTCCTCTCCCCGATTACCATCATCATCGTTGGCATCGTCAGAGCTTGGATTGAAGATGTTGAAGTCGGGCTTGTCGACCCCAGCAAATTCATCATGACTCTGGGTAGAACGCTTAGGTTCTGGACGGTGGGCTGGTTCACGAATGTCCCAGTTACCGAATGGATCTTGTTCGTTTTCTTTCGTTGGTTGGCTCTGTTGGTCGTTAGACCCCTTTTGTTCGCTACGACGGGCAACGCGACTGTGAGAAGCTTCGCGTTCCTCACGCTTCTTGTCGATCCCGGTAGCAATCACCGTAACCCGAACTTCATCGCCAAGTTCTTCGTCAATTGACGTCCCGAAGATGATGTTCACGTCACTGGTAGCAGCATCCGACACGATCTGTGAAGCTGCTTGAGCCTCAAACAGAGACAAGTCGGGACCACCCGTGATGTTCAACAGAACTTGTTCGGCACCGTCGATGGAGACTTCCAACAATGGTGACGAGATGGCCTTCTTAGTGGCATCTTCCGTGCGGTTTTCACCACTAGCGGAACCGATACCCATTAAGGCAGACCCTTGATCTTTCATAACCGTCTTCACATCGGCAAAGTCCAAGTTCACATAACCAGGACTCGTGATCAAGTCGGAAATCCCTTGAACCCCTTGACGTAAGACGTTGTCGGCTTCTTGGAAGGCTTCCATCATTGGGGTCTTCTTGTCGACAATCTCTAACAGACGGTTGTTAGCCAGAATGATTAACGTGTCGACGTTTTCCTTCATGGCTGCGACCCCTTCGGCCGCAAAGCGGGCACGACGAGGGCCTTCGAAGCTAAATGGCCGCGTCACAACGCCGACCGTTAAGGCCCCGTTGTCCTTGGCAATCTTAGCCACGATTGGGGCGGCACCGTTACCGGTACCCCCACCCATTCCGGCAGTGACGAAGACCATGTCGGCCCCTTGAAGGGCTTCCGTGATCTGTTCTTCACTTTCTTCGGCAGCCTTGGCCCCAACTTCGGGGTTGGCACCGGCACCCAGACCCTTGGTTAATTTCGGCCCGAGTTGGATTTTAGTTTCAGCTTTGGAAGCTTCCAAAGCCTGAACGTCAGTGTTAGCAACGATAAATTCGACACCTTTAACATCTTCAGTGATCATTCGGTTAACGGCGTTGTTACCACCGCCACCGACCCCGATAACTTTAATGTTAGCGCCATGATTTTGAGCAGAATCTAGTGAGTATTCCATGTTTATCTTTTCCTCCATCTCGCGTTAGTCAAAGAAGTCGCTGAAGAACTTCCGGAACCCTTCGCCCCTTTTTTTCTTCACTTTCGGTTTTGCCTTTGGACGCGGTGCCGATTGGGTCGAAACGTCGTTGGCTGTATCTTCCACAGCCTCGCGTTGTCGAATCTCATCGGTCTCGTCAGCGAGTTGGGTCGAGCCTGTTAAAGCGCTCTTAATAAGTAAGTCAATCTCACTGAGACCCCCAAAGTATTTCACTAATGCCAAAGCTAAGGTAAATGATGGGTGACGCAATCCCATTTGATCTGGGATGTAGACACGCACGTTGGTGCCAAATTCGGCCGTAGCTAAATCTGTAATCCCAGGCAGTGCGGCAACCCCACCGGTCAGGATAATCCCACCAGGTAATTCTAACGCCTGAACCTTATCCAGATTCGTGCGTAGACGCTGGAAGACTTGGTCCAACCGGGCTTCGATAATCTCCGCCAAATACTTCTCAGAGATCGGCGTCGGTTGACTCTGACCCACGACGTCGACAGGGAACTCGTCTTCATCGCTAGCCTGACTTGAATCGGCGTAACCATAGTCACGCTTCAACTTCTCGGCACTGTCGATCGAGGTATTCAAGACCACGGAGATATCCTTGGTGATGAATTGGCCCCCTTCTTGGTCAACGTCAATGTACTTTAATTGGTGGTCGTGAATGACAGCGGCAGTCGCTTGGCCGCCACCCAAATCGATCAGGACGGTCCCAAAGTCTTGTTCACCATCATTCATAACCATCATGCCTTGGGCCATCGGATTGATAACGGTGCCCCGAACGTGTAAGCCAGCCTGTTCGACTGCTTTACGCGTATTGTGCATGATCGTCTTCGGTCCCGTAAACAGGGTGCCGTGGAGCTCGAGACGAACCCCAACCATCCCACGCGGATCCTTGATGCCATCGAAGCCGTCGACCACAAACTCATCGGCAAGGACTTCAACCACTTCACGTTCCGGTGGCAGGCTCTGAATGAGTGCGGCCCCCGCCACACTCCGAACATCCCGACCGGTAATCTCCCGGGATTGATCGTCAATGGCAATCATCCCGCTACATGGTTCAATTTTTAACATATTTGCGGGAATTCCCACAATCACATCATGAATCTCGATGCTGGCCTTCTCTTCGGCTTGTCGAATGGCCCGCTGAATTGCTTCAGCAGCCTTGTCAATATCGACGATAACGCCGCGACTGACACCATTCGAACGTTCATTTCCCACACCAATAACGTTCATTTGCCCTTTAACATTCTCAGCAACAATGACTTTTATTGAGGTGGTTCCTATATCGAGACCAACGTACATCCCTGAATTATCCATAGAAAAAGGAACCTCCTAAGTTAATCTACTATCAACACTGCATGAATTCGCTTTTTCCCCTAATTATTTTTCAGTTTACCACATTTACTAGGGGTTGAAAAAGCCTTATTGACGCTTTTTCGTCACTGCAATCAAAATGAATTATTTCTTGAAGGGATATGAGTACGCCCCGACTTCCAAATTGACAACACCTTTTTGTTTCATCTTCGCCGCAATCCCTGGATAGTACGCCATTTTTTTCGCGAAAGACGGGATACTTGCGTAGACTTCATTCCCATCATTCATGAATAAATGAACCCGGTTCGGATTGTCCTTCGTGGGTGCCGCCTGAATTTCACTGATGCTGCGTTTAATTTCGGCATCTAGGCGCGCATACTGCAAGATCATCCGATGCAGGGTTTTCGCCTGCTTAAATTTACTGTAAACCGGGGTGCCACTCTTCGGCTGGGAGACAGATTGTTCGCTCACCACGCCGTTTTCGAGGATCTCATCGTACTTGCTTCCCCGCATCACGTAGCCCGCCGTGTCATATTCAACGATGGCGATCGTCGCATGATTGGGTTGGCGAAAGGTAATTTTAGCTTGCTTGATTCGTGAATTTCGTTTCGGGGCCTGACGCTCAAATGACGCCGTGTGTCCGAATAACGAATAGATGGATGCCCCAGAACGAACCTGAACGGCATCCTCAACCTCTCTGGCCGTCAGTGCATGCGCACCGGTAACCGTCACTTTTTGAAAGTGGCTTAGTGGACAGAGCAGGTAAATCATAACCAAGATGACCGCCGTGAAGCTGGTCAAGAGAATGGTCAATCGCCGAACTAACTTACGGTTTCGTTGATGTTTTAACCGTGGTAATTTATCGCCAATGCGCTTGGCCTGGTGAATCCAGTTCGGCGTCCGGCGCTGCTTTTTCTTGGCGGCCGCCTGAAGCTGGTAATCTTCCCACGGGGTCAACGACTGTTGTTGCTTTTCATCATGCCGGTTAAGGCGAAACTTCATGGCTGGTCACCTCCCGCTTCATGAAATAAAATCGGCTAGCTAGTTGCGCTTGAGGGCTAGCACCACATCCAAGACGCGGTCGGCGGCATCAGGTACGCCCAACTGCTTGGATGCCTGGGCCATGTCCTGACGCAGTGCATCGTCATTCATCAATTGATCGGCCTTGGCAACTAGGGTTTCTCCGGTCAAGTCAGCTTCTTTGATGATTTCAGCGGCTCCCACGTTAACCAAGGACTGGGCGTTCTTGGTTTGGTGGTCCGCCGTGACATACGGACTAGGAATCAGAATTGAAGGAATCCCGTCCGCCGTAATTTCAGCCAGGCTAGTTGCCCCGGCACGACCAACAATGGCCGCCACCTTTGGCAAAACCTCTGGCATGTTAGGAATGTAAGGCTTCACGACGACGTTGTCATTGAGCGTCACATCTTTTAACTGGTCCATGACGCCATCATAACGCTTCTGCCCCGTAACGAAGACCACTTGGTAGTCGCGTTGATTGAAAGCAGGAATGGCTGCCACCGTAGCGGCGTTAATCTTCAAGGCCCCTTGAGAGCCCCCGAAGACTAATAAGGTTGGCCGATTATCCTGCAAATGGTATTCCGACCAACTGAAGTGGCTAACCACCTCGGCAGCTTCCTGCGCCCGGGGATTCCCGGTCTTGACCATCTTATTGGCTGGTAACTGATCGACAGCCGCGTCAAAGACGTAGGCGATCCGGTCAACGTAACGACTCAGAAAACGGTTGGTAATTCCAACCACACTGTTTTGTTCATGAATCATCGTGGGAATATGTAGACGACTCGCGGCATAGACCACGGCACCGGAAACGTAACCCCCGGTACCGACCACGACGTCGGGCTTGAACTCCCGAATCATCTTCTTGGTCTCGTGGACACTCTTCAAGAACAGGTAAACCGTCTTGAAGTTTTCAAATGAAAGCGACCGTTTGAACCCTTGGATCTTAGTTGACTTGAAGGGAATTCCCTTGGCCGGCACGATGGAACTTTCCAGTCCCCGTTCAGACCCCACGTAGAGGACCTCTGCATCAGGGTCACGCTTCTTTAAGGCTTTGATTAGGGCGAGTGCCGGGTAGATATGACCCCCGGTCCCCCCACCAGATACAATTAATCGCATGTTATTTTTCCTCCTGCTTACCCGTCAACTGTTCAACGGCTTTGATAAACCGGTCCCCCCGAACCTCGAAGTTCGGGTATTGATCCCAGCTTGCGTTCGCCGGTGAGAGTAAGACGATATCTCCCGGTTCGCTAAGTTCATAGGCCAATGGGACGGCCGTTTCAACGTTCTCGGTTAAGCGAATCGTTGGAATTCCCGCCTGTTTAGCTGTATCTTCCAGTAATTTAGCCGTCTGGCCAAAGAGGATGATCGCTTTCACGTGGTCCTTGAAGGATGGCACCATCTTCTCAAAGGTGTAGCCCCGATCGAGGCCACCAGCTAGGAGCACTACGGGGGCCTTGAAGCCCTTCAAGGCCATCTCAGTTGCTTCCATGTCGGTTGCCTTGGAGTCGTTGTAATACTGCCGACCCTCGGCCTCTAACACGAACTGGGTCCGATGCCGAACCCCACCGAAGCTCTTGAGAACACTGACAATAGCGGCCGTGCTGACCCCCTTAATCTTGGCAACCGCGATAGCTGCCAGGGCATTCTCGACGTTGTGATCGCCGGGAACCTTGATGTCGGCCGCGGCCATGATCTTTTCACCGCGGAAATACAAGACACCCTCACGCTCGTAAGCCCCATCTTCAGACTGATCTTGCCGCGTGAACGGCACCACCTTGGCGGCTGAATGGGTGCTTAATTCTCGCCATTCTGGATTGTCAAAGTTGACCACGAAGTAATCGTCGGCCGTTTGGTTGGCCGTAATCTTCATTTTGGCGGCGACGTAGTTAGCTCGCGTCTTGTGATAATCCAAGTGATTGGAGAAGATGTTCGTCAAAACGGCGATATGGGGGTGAAATTCGGTCGTCCCCACCAACATGAAGCTAGAGACTTCGAGAACCAACGTATCCTCAGCTGTCAGTTTTTGAGCCACCATGCTAGCTGGTACGCCGATGTTACCGGCGTAGCGGGCATGGCCGGCCTGCCGATCATGTTCCAACATCTTTTGAATCATTGTCGTCGTGGTGGTTTTCCCGTTACTCCCGGTCACCGCGACCAACTCAGCATCTGCTACTTCGCCTGTCAGTTCCATTTCAGTGATAATCGGCAGCTTGAGCTCTAAAGCTTTCTTGACGATTGGCACATCGTAAGAGATGCCAGGATTCTTCACCATAAGGTCGTAGCCGGCGTCTAAGAGGTCTGGGGTCTGTGACCCTAAGATGACCTTAAACCCCGCTTGTTCGAGCTCCTGAGCGTCTTTATTCTGCTCTAATGGCTGAACATCACTCACCGTGACCACGGCACCCAATCGTTTTAGTAATTTAGCTGCATTGGTTCCACTCTTTGCGAGTCCCAGAACCAAGACCTTCTTACCCTCATATCGCTTAATCTGCTTCATAACTCCGTTCGCTCTCCATTTCTTTCTTATACCTGATATAAAAAAGCTAGCTTGACTCTAACGAGCAAGCTAGCCCATTAGTCTTCAGTCGTTAGTTTGCTAACATGACCCAAACACCACTAACTGCGGTAACTAATCCAATTCCCCAGAAGGTAAAATCAATCTTCCATTCGCTCCACCCCAACATTTCGAAGTGATGATGAATGGGACTCATGAGGAAAATTCGCTTACCTGTTAGTTTGAATGAGGCCACTTGCAAAATAACACTCGCCGTCTCAATCACAAAGACCAACCCGATCCACAACAGGGATAATTCGTGGTGTAACAGGATGGCAACTGCCGCTAAGGCACCGCCTAAGGCCAAAGATCCCGTATCTCCCATAAATATCTTAGCTGGCTTGTGATTAAAGATGAGAAAACCGAGAAGACCGCCGACTACGGCGAAACAAAAAATCGCAATGTTTAATTGATGTTGTTGGAAGGCCACGACCCCATAGGCCGCAAAGGCAATGCTAGCCAACCCACTCACCAAGCCATCCAGACCATCAGAGAGGTTCACCGCATTGGAGAAACCAACCAACCATACAATAATAAAGAGCGCATACCAACCGCTCATCGTCCAATCCCCGAATCCGGGAACGTGGAGCGCCATTGGTAACTGTTCATGGGTGTAAACCCAGAACAAAATGAGGGCCCCAACAATCTGGCCGAGCATTTTCTGCCAAGCCTTGAGTCCTTCATTTTGACGATGGAACAACTTGATACTGTCATCCCAGGCACCTAAGCCCCCATACAATACGAGGATAAATAACAAAATCCACGTGGTTGGTAAGACGTGGTGCGGCTGGACTATCCAGCTCGTTGCCAGGGTCATGACCACAATCGCAATCATGTAGAGCAACCCACCCATGGTTGGCGTCCCGGACTTCTTTTCGTGCCAGCTCGGGCCCTCTTCACGAATCATTTGGCCTTCATGCCGGGCACGGAAGTAACGAATTAAAGCGGGCATAAATGCCACGGTAATTAGAAAACTACCCACCAGGGGTAACAAAATAGTCATCATTGTTCCAATCAATCCTCATTCTCATTTATTTTGGCGTAAAGTGACCGCTAACGTGGCGCCAGACCCCACCGTGGTACCTGCCTTGATACTCTGCTTGGTGACGTACCCGTCGCCAGTCACGTTCAGCTTTAAGCCTTCAATCTGTGCTAATTTTACCACATCACCCTTCGACCAGCCGGTCAAACTTGGCAGAGCGACAGTACCGCCCGTCTTGATGAAGACCCGTTGATCCCGGTATAACGTGGTTCCAGCCGTTACTGACTGTTTTTGAACTTTTTGTCCAGTGCCCAGAGTTGTGACGGTCGCCCCAGCCTTGGTTAGGGCCTGGGTTGCGCTCGCTACCGATTGTCCGGTAACCGATGGCATCTTGTTTTCCTTCGCATTCGTGGTCTCGGTATCCTCTTGTAAGGCCCGAGCCATCACAGGTTTCATGATGGAAGCCAATAGCTGAGTCGCCGTTTTGCTCCCCAGATGCGGTTGCTTCATTGTGATATACATGACGTACTTCGGATGACTCGCCGGCACCATGGCAGCTACGGAATACAGGTAGTTGTCATCCCCGGAGAGATACCCGGACTTCCCAGAACTGACTTGTGCTGTCCCCGTCTTGACGGCAACCCGTTCCCCACTCATTTTGTAGTCGGCTCCAATACCGTACTTCTTATAAACGACATCTTCCATGTGTTTCCGAACGGATTTCGCCGTCGACGCGGAGATAGGATTGGATACAGCCTGTGGTCCATAAGCCTTGACCGTCTTGTTGGTGTTAGGATCGACGACCTTACTGATCACGTAAGGCTTCATCATCTTACCATCATTGCTGACGGCACTAAGCGCCTGCATCATTTGGAAGACCGTGACCTGAATCCCTTGACCAAACGCGGTATCGGCCTGTTCAATTGGTCGTTGAAAGGCGATACTCCCGGTCAATTCACCTGGCAGTCCTGACTTGGTACTCTTCAAGAAGTGGAATCGGTCGATGTACTTCTTCCACGTCTTGTGACCCATCTGTTGTTCCAAATGGGCCATGGCAACGTTACTGGAAACAGCAAACCCCTTGTTATAGGTGATCGTCCCCCAGCCCGCCGTATTCCAGTCAGGCACAACTTGATTTCCAATGGTGTATTTACCAGATTGATACGTGGCATTGCCGTTGTAATTCCCACTGTCGATCGATGATGCCAGCGTGAAAATTTTCATAGTTGATCCGGGTTCGTAGGCATCTTGAACCAATGTGTTCCGCCAGACCTTGTCGAGCCCTTTCTTGGTCGTCGCGTTAAATGTTGGCCGCTGAGTCGCCGCTAAAATGGCCCCAGTCTTGGCGTTCATGAGGACAGCATTCATCGAGTTGGCCTTGACCTGTCCCTGAACCTGGCTCATCTCAGTTTCCAGAAGCGTCTGCAACCGGGTATCCAGCGTCGTATAGACGTTATCCCCATTCTTGGCCTTCTTAGCCTTCTGCTTAGTCCCTGGCAACTGATAACCGTACATATCTTTTTTAATCTTCTGGGACCCATTTGTTCCCGTTAATTCCTTGTTGAAAGCTTGCTCCAGGCCCATCGACCCCGTGAGTGTTGTTTGTCCGGCCTTATTTGTCTGCGCCTGAGCCAAACCAATCAGATGAGAGGCAAAGACCCCATTGGGATATAGGCGAGACTCCTGTTGAATGAAGTTCACCCCACTGAGATGTTTGGCCTGAATCTTTTGCTTGGTCGTCAACGAAATATTCTGACCCGCCGTCCCAAATTCAACTTGGAACGGATGCCCGGAACTCGGATTCAATGTTGCCAAGGCTTTCTTCCGACTGATCGGTAGATACTTGGCGAGCACGTCAGCCACTTTTTCCTTATTGGTCACATAGAGTTTCTGGCCATCGACACTCTTCTGTCGTTTGTCCAGCACCACATAGAGGGAGTACACACTCGTATCCTCAGCGATCGCTTGGCCGTTGGCATCGTATATCGTTCCCCGTCTAGCCTTCAGCGTTTCATTAGCTGTATAGAGCTTCTGAGCTGAGGTACTGAGGTTCACGTTTTGAACCTTTTTCCCAATGGAGATATACGAAAAGCGACCAACGATCAAGATAAACACACCAAGGAAAAGGCAAAAAAGAAAAATACCGAAACTCTTCCGATTTCTGCGCGGATGCTTATTTGTCATTTGTCGCTTTTGAGAATCATTCATTATTTGTTAACATTCCTTATTCTGTCATTTTCCAAGGTCAAGCCTTGCTTTTTGGCAATTTTATCAAGCCGGCTACGACTCTGCAACTCATTTATTTCTTGTTGCGCGTTGGTATTGCGATTTTGATACGTCGTGACAGAATTATTGATACTTTGAAGGTCGTGAACGGTATTGGACATCGCGATTTTAGTGGATACAACACTTACCATTAGTAAGGCCAAAACCAGGCCACAAACGGTCATTAAACACTTTTCAAATTTGGAGAATGGCAGGCGTTTGCCCGACGGTGTGGGATCACTGACGGGTTGAGCCTGTCGTTGAGGTTGTTCTATGTTGGGGCGTTGTTGGGGTTCGGCTGTGAGAGGAACCGCTTCAGCTAAGTTATTTTGCGCCATAATTGATCATCTTCCTATGTCAATATTTAGTGATTGTATAAACTACTTAATTTTTTCTAAAATTCGTAATTTTGCACTGTGGGCACGATGGTTAGCCGCCAATTCTTCCTCAGAAGGTAAAATCGGCTTGCGGTTAACCAACTTGTAATCTGGCTGCAAGTTGTCGGGAATTACCGGAATTCCGTGGGGGAGTTCTGGCAATGAGGACTGTTCGCGGAACATGGTCTTCACCAACCGGTCTTCAAGCGACTGGAAGGTAATGGCACTGATACGACCATGGAGCGCTACTAATCCGACAGCTTGTTCGAGTGAATCCTCCAAGGCCCCTAATTCGTCGTTGACAGCGATTCGGATGGCTTGGAAGACCTTCTTGGCGGGATGGCCCCCGTGACGACGTGCCGCCGCGGGAATCCCTTCCTTGATGATGTCGACCAACTGCCCAGTCGTGTCGATTGGGGCCTCTGCCCGATGCCGTTCAATGGCTCTAGCAATCGGTTTGGCAAACTTCTCTTCACCGTATCGGTGGAAGATCCGCATCAAGTCATTGAACTTCCATTCGTTAACCACGATCCAAGCGGTAAGTTCTGCACTCTGGTCCATGCGCATGTCCAGTGGCGCATCATGCTGGTAGCTGAAACCGCGGTCAGCCTCGTCAAACTGTGGTGAGGAAACCCCTAAGTCATAGAGAATGCCATCGACTTCGGTCACGCCCCGAGCATTTAACTCGGCCTTAATGTCACGGAAATTACTCTTAATAAACGTTAGATTCCCACTGTCGAGATATTTTTTAAGGTGTTCTTGATTGTATGTAATTGCGGTCTGGTCCTGATCGAACGCGTATAAGTGACCTGTCGTCAACTGCTCCAGAATGCGTTGGCTATGACCGCCGCCGCCGAGAGTGCAGTCAACATAGATTCCCGTTGGCTTAATGGCTAAACCAGCCACCGCTTCCTTGAGCAGTACCGTTACATGATGAAAGTCTTCCATAAACACTCTCCTCTCCTTTAGCTACATGCCGAAATCAATCAGATTTTCGGCGATATCATCGAAGTCTTCTTCGGCAGCGGCAGAGAAAGTCTCCCACCGTTCCTGACTCCAAATTTCAAAACGATTAGCCACACCCACAATGACACATTGTTTAGCCAATGCGGCATGGTCTCGTAACGATTTTGGTAAGTTAATTCGGCCTTGTTTGTCGAGCTCACATTCAGTCGCCGCGGAGTAGAAGAACCGGACAAAGGCCCGGGCATCCTTACGGTTCACTGGCAAGGCTTTCAATTTCTCTTGTAATGCCGACCACTCGGTCATTGGATAGCCGAATAAACAACCATCCATCCCCCGGGTAACCACGAATTGTTCCCCAAGTTGGTCGCGAAATTTAGCGGGAATAATAAGTCTGCCCTTGGCATCAATTGAATGCTCGAATTCACCCATGAACATGACCATTACCCCCTATTTGTAACTATTGTCAAGTTTACCACACCCCCCCACTTTCTACCACAACGTTTCCGAATTTTTATAAATTTCCCCACTTGCACCAAAAAAGCCACGGCGAACACTTGTTCACCGTGGCTGAAAGCCCTTTACCAAGACCCTAAAAAACTGGGTTCTTAGTCAAGTTTATTTATATTTATGCATAAAATTAGCTAATGGCTAACAGGAAACAAACCATAAACCCTAGCAACCAATATAAGTCGGTTAATCGCCAGAAAGTTTTAAAGAACGTCGGGTAGATAATTTCGTGGTCCTGAACGGCTTGAATGATGGTGACCAAGATACCAATCGCCATCCAACCAATGACCAACCAGGGGAGCACAACGCCCGCCCCATGCGGGATCAGTGCCAAGGCACAGAACAAGAATAGCGGTGCCATGAGATCCCAGACACTCAAGCCTGTCGGCCAACGGTGTCCGAGCAATCGTTTCACCCCACGAAAAATGATGTAGCCAATGACCAGTATGACCAGTTTTCCGGCTGGTGACGCCCAAAACGACATGCAACTTCCCCCCACGACTTCTGTTCTAATCGTATCGCTGACGCTACCCAAGGCAGGTGTGCACCGGCGACTCTTCGTTATATTATAGGGATTTCCACCATCAGTTGCAATTCACTTTTATAACAACTCGTTGACAACTTTGCCGCGACTGTTGCATTTCACCCCCACCCACGGTAAACTAATTGAGTAAATTGGGACGCAAAGAGGTGGCTATTCGCGCATGGAAAAGAAAAAGAAATCAACATTTCAAAAAATTACCAACGTTTTCGTTTGGATCATGATTATCGCAACTATCGGCTCCTTAGTCTTCGGGGCAATTGCATCCCTCGGCTGGATGGGCTAATCATGTCGCTACCTTTGTTCGCAGGGTAGCGTTTTTTTATGCTGGTATTTACCAAGCTCACTTAACAAACAAACTGACGCTAACTTAAAATACCGTCATCAGAAATCGGAATGACTTCGATTTCTGATGACGGTATTTTTTAATTTCTATTCATTGGGATCAGGCTTATCCGGTTGCTTGTAAACCTGGCGGGGCTTGCTCCCCTCCTGAGGTCCAATATACCCGCGCTGCTCCAGATCATCCATGATCCGAGCCGCCCGATTGTAACCAATCCGGAACCGACGTTGCAACAGCGACGTGCTAGCCTTCTGTTGATCTACCACGAAAGCCAAGGCATCGTCAAACAGGTCGTCATCGCTGTCACCAGCTTCCTCCTGTTTGAGTTCCTCATCGGTCACCATCATGTCTTCATCATATTCCGCCGTCTGTTGCTGCTTGATGAAGTCCACAACGTTCGCCACGTCCTCGTCGGGGATAAACGCCCCCTGGACACGGACCGGTGAATTGGCATCGACGGGTTGATAGAGCATATCTCCCCGACCCAACAGCTTTTCAGCACCGTTAGTATCGAGAATTGTTCGTGAGTCAATCCCACTGGAAACCGCAAAGGCAATCCGAGACGGCACGTTAGCCTTAATCAATCCGGTAATGACATCGACAGATGGCCGTTGCGTCGCCAAGATCATGTGAACCCCGGCGGCCCGTCCCATCTGGGCGAGTCGGATGATGGCATCTTCAACTTCGTTTGACACCGTCATCATCAGATCGGCTAATTCGTCCACGACGACTACGATATACGGTAACGTTGGCCGAGCTTGATCATCTTGGGCATTGGCCTTGCGAACGAAGGCATTGTACCCGGAGATCTTGCGTTGACCGAACTGGGAGAACAACTCATAACGCCGTTCCATTTCCGCCACGACCTTGTGTAGCGCCCGAGCGGCCTTCTTCGGCTCTGAAACCACTGGTGTCAATAAATGGGGAATCCCATTGTAGACACTCAGTTCGACCTTCTTGGGGTCAATTAGCATCAACTTCACTTGGTCTGGCCGGGCATTCATCAACATACTGGTAATAATGCCATTGATGGCCACGGACTTCCCACTACCGGTTGCCCCAGCAATCAGCAAGTGTGGCATCTTGGTGAGGTCCATCGTGACAACCTCTCCCGTCACATTGCGCCCTAATGGCACTTCTAGTGGTTTGTTCGGATGAGCCGGTTGAGCCTCGACCACATCACGAAAGGCAACGGTCGAGACTTCCTTATTGGGCACTTCAATCCCAATCAAGGACTTCCCAGGGATTGGTGCTTGGATCCGAATGCCCTTTGCCGCTAAGGCCAGGGCCAGATCATCGGCCAAGTTCACGATCCGAGAGACCTTCACCCCAATGGCGGGATGGAGTTCATATTCTGTCACCGATGGCCCCAGACTGACGTTCTTAACCTCGGCATCGACACCAAAACTATCGAGTGTCTGTTTTAAAATCTTGGTATTAGCATCGATCGCATTGACCTCATCCGTTTGGTCGGTCGGTGGGACCTGTTTCAACAGATCCGCTGTTGGTAATTTGTAATTGGGATCAACCGGTGTCCCGCTCGTTAAGTCAGGCGCCACGTCAGGCGTTGACTCCTCCTCGACCGGTTTGGTCTGAGGCTTAGTCGTCGGTCGGTCATTGGCCACCGTGATATGATAGCTCGGTTCTTCTTTTGGCTGGGGCTTCGGTTCGGGCAGATCCTTTTTCTCGGGGTCGACGATGGCCGTCGGTTGTGGTTGCGGCTTTCGTGCCCGCTCTTGATGCTTCTGCTTAGCCGCCGCACCCCCACGTTTAAGGGCTTGACCACTGGCATGCATCCCCTTAGACAGCCAACTCCAGGCCGTACTCGTCCAGCGCTGTAGGTCGGCAAAGGGAATCTGGAAGAACACGATAACCCCACCCGCCATGATGATCCAAGCGGCAACTTGTGCCCCCACTAACGCGATTAACCACGCCACGACGCTCAGTTCCAGGGCCCCAATCACCCCGCCACCGAGCTGACTCGTCAGCCCACCAGTAAAGAGATCGGCTAGCCCAGCGTGCCAGATCGTTGAGAGAAACTGGGCATGCTGATTGACCGTCACAAAGTGCGTCGCGGTAATCCACAGTAACCAGCCGGCGTAGACCAGGCCGCCGCCCCACAGATAGTGACGTTTAATGTGCGGCCAAGTTCCGGTAATTAACAAGGCTGCACCTAAGGCTCCCAGAACAACCAACCCAAATTGGTAGCTGTCCCCCAGGAACAAGCGAACCAAATTAGCACAAAGGATTCCTAGCAGCCCGAGATGAAAGAGCCCCAGGGCCACCAGTGCGATTAATATGAGGCCAATGACGTTACTGGTGTAAGGGAACGGCTGGTGACTGGTACGTCGCCGTTTAGTTGGACGCCGTTTGGTAGGCTTGCGGCGCGTTGTTTTTCGTTTGGTCGCCAAAGAACGGCCTCCTTTCAATCCAATTATTTCAGCTTATCGTGCGGATATTGGTGGACCCGCTCCAATCCTGGGAAGCTCTGCTGACGCAAGACTTCATAGATGACAATGGCGGCCGAGTTCGATAGGTTCAGTGCGCGAATATGACTGTCATCTTGTGGAATTCGAATACATTTCTCCATGTTTTTCCGCATAAAGGGTTCGGGTAACCCCGTTGTTTCCTTCCCAAAAAGGAAGTAATGATCGTTGTCATTAAGTTGGTAATCGGGATCCGTATAGTCCTGATCTGCAAACTTTGACACTAAGTAGAGCTGGGACAGATCCGGAATCGAATCCATAAAGGCTGGCAAGTTCTCGTGATACCGAACATCCACCTTATCCCAGTAGTCGAGGCCGGCGCGCTTCAAGTGGGCGTCGTCCACGGAAAACCCCAAAGGCTTGATTAAATCTAAAATAGTATCGGTTCCCGCACAGGTCCGGGCGATGTTCCCTGTATTAGCCGGAAACAATGGTTCGAATAAGGCAATATGATTCGTCATAACTCTCTTCTCCGTTCTGCTGGTTAAGTCTGTCTTCCGATTTGCGAGACAATTTTCCTCGCACCGTCTCATTATTATAGTCACGTCTGACGCGCTTTGACAAGGGACGATCCCGACTATTTTAGGGTTGCGTACGCCCAGCTCAACCGGAAAATTCTACGAATTTCACGGACCTAACATCCCCTGTCATAGAAAAAAGCAGTTCCTCGGTGTTGAAACGGCGAGGGGCTGCTTTAGTGAAGTGCAACTTGTCAGCCACCAACAGTGAGCCACTGATGTCGACTGCCAAACGATTTCTCATGTTCAATATAACACCGCTTTGTGAGCCGTGCAAGCGCCCTGCTCCAGGCACAATGCCCGTTATTCAGCGGTTTTCTGCGCGATCAGCAAGGTGACATCAACGGTAATACTATCGAACGGATTGGCTTGGATAGCAGCCAAGCGTTCCGGCGTCGCGCCCCAGTGCATCGGGGTCATCACGGTTAAATCACTAAACAAGGCCGTAGATACTGGGAATTGGTAGCGAATCCGTTTTGACGTCGCATTAGGATAATGTTGTTCGAAGAGGCGCAAGACTTTCCCATTGTCGTAGGTGGCGTGCGCACTCCCTGCTGGGAAGATACTGTGACGCAACTCAATCAGGTAATCTGAATTGGGAATCACCTTTAGCAGTTGCCCACCCGGTGCCAGTACCCGATTGAATTCCTGATAGGCCGAGGGTGAAAACAGATCGAGAACCGTCGTAAAGGCCCCATCACTAAAGGGCATCTTGGCTAGATCGGCGACACAGAAGAAGGCCGAGCTGGCTAATTGTGTCCCCAGGTTAATCCCGGCCTTCGAGAGGTCAAATCCAATGGCCGTGTCTCGTTGACCACGCTGGGCCAACACATCGGCTAGCGGCGTGCCTTCCCCACAACCAACATCGAGAATGGTCTGGGGTGTAGCGGGCATATTCGCAGCGAACGCCTGGGTAATTCCGGCAAAGAGTCCTGCCTGTAGCAAGCGGCGGCGAGCGGCTAACATGTCGTTGTCATATTCGCTAGCGACCGAACGCTGCATGAAGTACAGGGTTCCCTTTTTAGAGAGGTCCACGCGATGCCCATTCGGACATACGAGACTGTGGCCATCAACCGCATCATATGGCGTCAGACAGACCGGGCACCGAAACAGACCCGTATTCGCGGTTAGAAAGGCCGCCGCCTCATCAATTTTCTTCATCTGAATTTGCTTCCTTTTCCGTGACTGGCGGGACTTCAACGTATCCGCCTGCAAAATTTTGATACCAGTGGAACCCTTCCGTAGCCACAACGCGGATCACGGCATAGCCTGGGATTCCCAGAACCACTCCGAGGACCCCAAAGGCCTTCCCGGCGAGCAACAGGATAAAGATAATGGTTAGTGGGTGAATCTTTAAGGAGCTCCCCAATACCAGTGGTGAGATGAATCGACCTTCAACGGTTTGTTCCACCACAAAGACAATCAGCACCTTAACCAACATCCAAGGTGACATGAATGCCGCCACCACGACCGCGGGAATCATGGCCAGAAACGATCCGAGATACGGAACCAGATTCAAGACCCCTGCCATAATTCCAAGTAATAGCGCAAACTTCAACCCGACGATTAGAAAACCCACATAGAATAGTACGGCCACAAAGAAGGCCACGATTAATTGTCCGCGAACATAGTTACTAACCTGACGATTCATTTCCACCAACAAATGTTTGGTCGTCTTCCGGTACTTGATCGGTAAAATCTTGACCAAGTGATCTGGTAACTGGTGGCCATCTCGTAGGAGATAAAAGAGGATAAACGGTGCGGTCACAATGGCGACAACGACCGAGGCCACCCGACTCACAATACTCCCAACTGATGAAAAGGTCGTCTTTGCTAAGCTCGAGGCCGCCGTGGAGGAGCTATCCGAAAGCTGTTGATTGAACTGATCCAGCTGTGACTTTAGCCCACTTAGTCGGTCATCCTGAAGCCACAGTGACACGGTCCCGGACACTTGGCGCCAATAGTGTGGCCATTCCGTAATCAGGGTCGTCAATTGTTTCTGCACCATAGGAATCAAGCTACCGATTCCCCAGACTAGCAGCACAGCTACAATCACAAACAACCCCGTGATTGTCCAAGTTCGACCAATCCCCCGTTTTTCCAGTCGATCCACCACCGGATTCAACAGGTAGAAGCAGACGCCCGCAATGATAACGGGCAGTCCCACGATCTGCCAGACTAAAACGATGGGTGTTGCGAGCCATGGGACTTTACTTAGGACTAACAAAATGAGTAAAATGAGGAGCGTGATTGTTAATCCAGAGACCAGGCGGTTATTAACCACCCAGTTCCAGAACCACGACCGATTTTTATGAGACTCTGTCTTCAAAGGCTTCACTTCCGTTATTAAAGTGGGTATATTGTACCATACCACGGAGACCGGTGACGACTCTTGAAGAGAGAAAGGAATGAGACATTTGCGAATTATTGAACCATTATTGGAAAACTATGCTGACCTACCCAACGCCATTGAGGCAGGTGCCAAGCGCATCGCCCTCGCCGACAACCTTGCTGTCGGTGGCACGACTATCAGTAAGGGCGTCATGGGAGAAGCCGTCCGCTACGCCCATGAACACCAAGTCACCCTCGACGTCTTAATCGCCCCTAGAGGCGGTCACAGCCCTTATAACGATGTCGAAATCAAGATGATGGAGGCCGACCTGCTCGAGGCACAACAACTTGGCGTCGACGGTGCCATCTTTGGCGCCCTAACCACCCAGCATACGTTGGATGTCGAGGCTCTCAGCCTTCTCATCGCCGCAGCCGGTGGCATGACCATTACGTTCAGTACGGCCTTCGATGACATCCGGCCCCAAGACCGAGGAACCGCCGTTGATTGGCTTAGTAGCCAGGGCTTTGACTATGTCCTGAGTACCGGCGCTGCCAGTGATGACCGGTTGGCCGACTGGACCGCCACCAAGCGGCTCTTAGACTCCGTTAACTTGACGCTGGTTGCCAGCGGTCTCACAGCCCAAGAAATTGAACCCGTTGCTAAGGAACTTGGCACAAACTTCTTCTTTGGCACCGACGTCCTCAAGTAAAATTTTCTAAACGAAAGGCTCCCCACGTCTGTAAATGACGTGAGGAGCCTTTTCTTGTGAACCCCTTGGCCGTTAATCCGAGCCGTCGAAACCGCATTTTCAACGACCGCCGTTAACCCCCAATCAACCCAAATGTTCACTGCCCACAGTCTTAATCGGCCAAGTCAGCCAGCAACGCCTGCCACTTCTGACGAGTTGCTGTGGCCGAGTAGTCATTGGCACGTTTGAGACTGTTTTTCATATAACGACGCTGGCGTTTCGGATCTTTTAAGTAATCACGAACCTTCCAGTATAGAAGATCTTGGTTGTTCCGCTCGACGAGGTTTCCGTTCTCACCGTCGATCACCATCTCATTTGGTCCATACCGAATATCATAACTGATGACTGGCACCCCAAAACTTAGGGCTTCGAGAGTCGTCAGTGAGAAACCTTCCTCGACACTCGTGACCATTTCTAATGACGCCTGCTCGTACTCAGCCGTCAGATCAGGTAGATAGCCTCTGAAGAAGACATTTTTTTCCAAATGATGTTCCGTCACGTAGTCGCGGAGACGCTGTTCCTCGACTCTGCTACCGAACCCAAAGAGATGTAACTCAACGTCTGGAAATTCATCGACAAGTCGACCCACGACTTGGACCTGTTCCATCACTTGTTTTTCTGGTGAGAGCCGCGCAACCCCAATGATTCGGTGAGGCTGCTTCTTTCGCAAATTAACCCGTTGCTTCGTGGTATAGCCGACTGGAATCACCACAATTGGCGGTAATTCTGGGAACCGTTCCCGCAGGTCGGTTCGCTGTAATTCGGTTGAAACCACTATTCGGTCAAACAGTTGCGGATGCTCCAAGACGTATCGATAGGTCCCCTTCAGTGGGCCTTCAATCACGTTGGCTTGGTCACGCGCATGCGTACTGTGGAAGACCGCGCATACGGTCACATCTGGCCGTGTGTCCCCAAAGGCTGGGGCTAGAGGCCCGTTCTTGTCACTGAAGTACACATCCCCCGCCTGATAGAGTTCGTTGAAGAAGAACGTCTGAAGCTCACGTTCCGTATCAAAGAACCACTGCTGGCCGCGATAATCATTCAGAATAATCTGATGTAACTTCGGTTCGCCTGGGTCGTTGGTGTAATACTTTTCCATTTTGACGTGTCCCTCGGTATCCAGGTACACCTCATTCTGAACTTTTTGATTGTCATGCAGGTAACTTACCCGGCTCAGGAAGCCCCGGTTATCGTAATGTTCCCGCTTAACCTTCATCCGTTTTGCATCGAAATAGTTCAGATAAACTAACTGTTTCAACGATTCATCTCTAAAGTGCGCATACATCAGGAAACGGCCCTCAGTGGTAAAGACCCGCACGTCTGGGGCCGAAGCCACCTTTTGAATCCGGTAATGGCACGTCTCTTCCCAATATTTGCACCAGTCAATCGCCTTAACGGGCACACTCACCGTGTCCTGAAAGTAGTCGTAGAGGCTAAAACAGTCGGGACCAATGCCAAAGCGTTCGGCATTAGCGTGAATGCCAGGATTGTATCGCGTATAGACACATTTAGCCGGAAGGTTAGCCGCCTTAAAGAGTTTCAAGCGGTTAACTTGGCCTTGTTCAATCCCCGTTAACTTTGCGTTAAAATACACCGCAACAAAGTAGTTCATGCTTAGGCCTCCTCAGCCACGGCGCGTTGGTTCTGCGTCTGGTGATCAAAGTAGTCCAGCAGAATTTGCCATTTAGCAAAGACCGCATCTTCTGAATAACGTTGTGCATTCTGATAAGCCGCCGCACTAAAGGCAGCCAACCGATCCTGATCACCCAGTAAGGCAATCATATCGTCAGCTAGCCCTTGAACATCGCCATCGGTCGTCAATAGACCACTCTCGCCATTGGCAATGATGTCGCTAGGCCCATACTTCACGTCGTTGGCAATCATTGGCACCCCATGTGACTGGGCTTCCAGTAACATCAGCGAGAAGCCTTCGGCACGACTCGGCAATAGACCCAGCTGAGCACGGTCATAGACTGAGGCGATGTCGTGGGTGTAGCCCTTGAACGAAATCACATCACTCAAGCCACTGTCGGCTACCTGTTGCTTAAAGGCCTTCTCGACATCACCGTTAGCGTAACCCCAGAGCTCAAGCCGAGCATCCGGAAACTTCTCGTGGACCTGGGCAAAGGCTTGAATCGAATGATTCTGTTGCTTTTCTGGCGCCAAACGGGCAACGTGAACCACCAGGTGCTTCTGCCGCTTGCTGAATGGTTCTTGTGGGGCTGCCATCCGTTCATCCGTGACATAACCGACTGGAATCGTAAACGCTGGAATATCGGTGCCGAAGCGATCGGCCACGTCTTGAGATTGTTCCGGTGTGGCAGAGATCACGGCATCCCACTTGTGCCAGTTCATTAAGGCATTTTGATAGTTGTTGTTAAGTGGTGAGTGAATCATATCGGTTGGATCGGCCACGTGGTCATTGTGCAGGTGTAAAACCTTGAAGGCTGGCGTCTGCATGTTGAAGAGCGCCCAGTCACATTCAACGGTCCGGTCACAGATGTAGACGTTGGTTTCTCCATTGACGTTCAATTCATCATAGAAGAAACGTGTCAGGCCATTCATCCCATTAAAGGTCCGACTACTGCCATCCCCATAATTCAAGACGCGCCTGGAAAGATGTTCCTTGCCGGCATGATCAATGAGATGACACTTCTCAATGTGTACCAAGCCATCTGGTCCAAAGTATTGTTCCTGGACGATCTTACCGTCCCAATCGAAGAGCTGTTCCAAACATTTGAAGCCTCGGGTATCCCACCAAACCATCTTGAGCGTCCGCCCATTCACATCAAAGTACTGGATGTTGCTAATCTCATCTTCAGTACCTTTTCGCAGGTAAATAATCATAAGCATCTTCCCTTGCGAGAACACCTGAAGTTGATTGTCCTTCTTGGTACTGGTGGTGTTGCGTGGTAATGAAAAG
Organism: Levilactobacillus humaensis; assembly: GCF_024345185.1. Classification (GTDB taxonomy): domain Bacteria; phylum Bacillota; class Bacilli; order Lactobacillales; family Lactobacillaceae; genus Levilactobacillus; species Levilactobacillus humaensis. The sequence continues at coordinate 51,335 of NZ_BROB01000014.1, forward strand.
TCGTTGAGCGTCAGTGGCTTGGTGGCCACCTCTTGGCTCCCACAGAAGAATTCAAATAGGTTCACGAAATTCTCGCGTGGAATACCAGCCTGTTTCAAAATATTAGTCAGGTCCATTGAGAAAATCCGTGTCACAATCTTGGCTGGAATACCATTTTTACGGAAGAGATGGAGTCGGTTAATTTCCGCGTGTTCAATCCCTGATTTTGAGTACTGCATGTTGTCATTTAAGAAATAATACATGAGGCGTCCTCCCTTCTATGCCTGTAAGAAACGCTGCCAACGGTTCCAGACCCGACGTTGCGTCCAGGTCGCATTGGCTGTCTGATAAGCGGCGTGACTCATGGTCTGAAGCGTCTTCGGGTTGCTGAAGAGTTCGGTAACGTGTTCAGCCATTGCCAGTGAATTTCCGCGGTCAACCAAGTAACCGTTATCGCCATCCACAATCAGATCCTTTGGACCGTAATTGAATGGGTAGCTAACGACTGGAATCCCATGGCTCATTGCCTCAAGCATTCCCATTGGCCCACCGTCAGCGATCGACATGTTGACGAGGACTTGATAAGTATCGTATTTCTGGGTCAGCTCTGGAGCGTAGTCCTTGAAGGTCACATTGTGTTCAAGATGAAGTTCGCCGACCAGACTCACCATCTTTTTCTGATAGTCATGGTCACCATAACCATAGAGGTCAAACGTCGCCCCGGGAACCCGATCATGAACTAACGCAAACATCCGTAAGAGCTGATCAATCTGCTTGTCCTGGGCAATCCGTCCAACGTATAGCAAGCTGTTCGCCCGACGTTCAGTCGGCACAACTTCATCGCTACCATCCTTGGCCAATGGTGCCATCGTAACCGCTGGCATATCAAAGACATTGGCTTCTGGGAAACGTGTCCGCAAGTGCTCTGCCTGCTGTTCAGTCCCTGTAATGAAGCCATCAAAGTGCCGGAAGTGGTCAAAGGCCGGCTTCAAGAAGCCATCTAGGTCACCATGAAGCGGATCATCTGGTGTGACCGCGTGATTGATTGGCAGGTAAATGTATTTCCGTGACCCATCATCTAAGTTGAGTAGTGGTCGTACCCCAGTACCAGGACGATCGCTAATAAAGGTCGTTGCCCCAGCATCTTGCTTGCTAAGTTCTGCCAGGAAGAATTCAAATAAGTCATCTTGATTCTGGAAGAAGCGGTCACCTTGACCTTGATAATCTTTCAGAATTACCCGCGACACCATCGGATTGCCGTTCGTATCGGGCACACTATAAATTTCCAGTGCCGTCTGACCGGCTGGCGTGTAGTAACGTTCTAAGACCAACTTGCCATTCTGACCAAAGTACTGGGTGGCTGAACGGAACCCCCGCCAGTCCCACAGATCCGTTTCGATTAAATTGCCCTGATTGTCCGCATGTTCATGATAGAACACCCGACCAATGGTTCCCGGGATGAATCCCACTCGTCCGAGATTGTCATCACCGTTGAGCACTTGACTGAAGTTGGCCCCCACAACCACTTCGGTTTCTACTGGCAGGCGTAAATCATCAGTTCGCATAACTGTCGTTGGCACGTTTGTCGCCTGTTGGAAGAAGTCAAACATGTTCACCACTTCATCATCTGCGAGTCCAAAGGTGGTCAATGTTCGATGCAACAACCGATCATAAATCTTTGTCACAATCTTGGCGGGTTCCTGGTAATGATTAAACAGTTTCACGCGGTTCATTGCGGTATGTTCCACACTTGAATTTTTTTGCAAAATGTATTCGTTAATAAAATAATACACGACTGCCACCTCATTCTTTTCGACTAATTATCCCCGTTACTCTTCCCAGGGATACTTACCTTCATCATTTTTTTCTGTGTGTTTCATCATGTATTCCGTCCGTTCATCCATTCGTTTGCGGGTCTTCCGCTTATTTGCGGATCGGAAAACCAACACCACGATTCCTAAAACAATATAAATGGATAACCGTAGAAAGAACTGAATCTTCTTATAGGCAAAGATACTGGTTAACGTTAGCATGCAAGTGGCTCCTTTCTAATACTTATAGTCATAGTAACTAATCAATCCTGATAAGAAATGTTCACAATCATCGATCCGTGTTCGGAAGTGGTCATTGCGGGCATAGAAGCCACCGACCAATTTGGCTGGATGGTAGAAGTACATTGCCACCTCAGGGAGGAAACTTCCAGCCAACAGCTCATACTCAGCCCGGTACTGCCAAACGGAGCGAAGAGCGGCCACGTCATAAGGAGCCAACAAGTCACCGTTACCAGTCGCTTGAATGGTATCCGTCATCTTGACAGCTGCCGTCAGTAACTCTAAACGCGTCGGATAAGGCATCAATTTGTGCTCGATGTTGTCCAAATCTTCAAAAGCATTCTTCAGCCCCATCACCATATAATCACGGTTATTACCGAAGATTGCTAAGGCATCGTTGACGGCATAAGCAATCCAGTGGTCATGGTTCTTACCATAGTCGTGAGCCACCATGAAGTCCAAAGTTTCCTGAATCAAGGTCTTCACGTGCTCATCCTGTGTCAGGGCATACAGCCGTGACATGGCGAAAACAATTTCACCTTCATAATAAATGACTCGGAAGGCATCCTTAGCACTCAAGTCCGATCGTAACACATGATTGAATCGGCCATCTGGCTGGCGAAAGGCTTCGATTCCTCTAAAGGCCTGCATCGCTTGTTTTTCGAATCGGTCTTCATGAGTGACTTCTTGGTACTTGCACAGTGCCAGAATTAACATTGCCTGTGCCCCAAGTTTCAACTCGGCCTCGCCCTCTTTAGGCTGTTCCACGACGAATAACGCATCGTTTTTTACCATTGTCAGATGTTCCAGCCCCCATTTGAGTGCATGCTTAGCTTGCTTGAGGTCCTCGGAACGCTTGGTAAACGTAATCGCTTCCAATAAAGCATAAATCGAAGAGAAGTGCCGGACACTATTGTAGTTGCTTAAGACTCGCTTGAGGCTTGGAAAGTATCCATAAATGAACTGACCATCGTCTTTTATCTGATTTTTCAGGTAGGTTTCACCTAACCCTAAATAATCTGCCAGTTCTTGCTTGGGTTCCACTAATTGACGAACACCCAGTAACTGCGGGTGATTGTCTTCTAGCCGCCAGACCCGATTGCCATCGGTGAACACGCCGCTGGTTGCGAAGGTCCAGACAGTGTCGCCAGCCTGGATATCAACGTCGACCTTACCATTGCGTTTCATGAGATATTCCGCAATTGCCGAATAATTTACAGTAGCTTTGGCGGTTGTTTTCCCGACTTTATAGTCTTGAGCAGGTTCAAAGAACTCATGACCGTTAATTTCCATTTCTAGGAGTGCCGTTTGGAAATCCTTGTCAAAGCTGACTCCCCGCCGCCAAAAATTGCCACGGGTAATCTTAGCCACATCCGTCGTAAATTTTTCTCGACTAATTTGCTGGATAGAGTGAACGGTTTCTACCCTGATCCAGGATGACGCTACCGCCTTAGTGAGAAGATGTTCAACCTGAACCCAGGCCTTCTTAAACGACTCTTCATGGACCACCGTTACGGCCGCACGATGTCTTTTATCGGAAATTGAAACCACCAACGTTGACTGTCCTGTCACCTGGTTTTGAAGATTACCCCGGTTAATTAGTTCCGCTTTCAAACGCTTAATTAACGCCTTTTTCATCTAATTTCACGCCCCCATAAATCCTTAGTGTTTTACGAGAAAGCCCAATAGAAAATTAGTTTATCTAAATCTCATTCACTATAAACTAATGATACTATTTCTTTCGCGTATTGTCGATTAATAGCCTCGACTTATGTAAGAATCCTCACAGTTTGACCTGTGAGGATCCGGTCATGTAACGTCGCCGTTACACTTTGTACATTGTGTTACTAAACCGTGTGATCGTCATCACTGTTATTTTGACCGTGCTTGCGACCGAAGAACCACCATGAACCACCTGTTGCGGCAGCAATCGCTGCAACAATTGCCCCCCAGAGCGTGGTGTGATTGTCTTCATTGTTATCAGGAGTCGTCGAAGCTGCATCAGCAGAGTTTCCAGAATTCTTGACATTACTATCACTGCCATTACTATTCTTGGAATCCTCTGACTTGCTTTGCTTGTCAGAATCATCCTGACTCGCATCATCCGAAGTACCGGTTGTCCCAGCTGCCGTTAAGTCGACTGGCGTTGCTTGGCCTTGAACCGCATCGCCTGAGTAACCTAAGGTAGTTGCCGTGCCACCTGCAGTGCCCGAAACATTAGTACCAGAACCAGTGCCATTGTTTGAACCACCGTTTGTGTCACTACCGTTACCAGTGCCAGAACCAGAGCCAGAGCCTGAGCCTGAGCCACCGTTTCCGCCGTTTCCATTATTTCCGCCGTCTCCAGCATTCCCATCAGAATCACTATCTGAGTCGGTATTACCATCGGAATCGCTGTCGCTATCCGTATTGCCGTCAGAGTCTGAATCGGAGTCACTGTCGGAGTCTGAATCACTGTCGGAATCAGAGTCACTGTCGGAGTCTGAATCACTGTCGGAATCTGAATCACTATCGGAGTCCGAATCACTGTCAGAATCGGAGTCACTGTCAGAATCAGAGTCACTGTCGGAATCAGAGTCACTGTCGGAATCGGAGTCACTGTCGCTGTCCGAATCACTGTCTGAGTCTGAGTCACTATCTGAGTCCGAGTCACTGTCGGAGTCAGAATCACTGTCGCTATCTGAGTCACTGTCGGAATCGGAGTCACTATCGCTATCCGAGTCACTGTCGGAATCTGAGTCGCTATCTGAATCTGAGTCGCTATCCGAGTCAGAATCACTGTCGGAATCCGAATCACTATCGGAGTCAGAGTCACTGTCGGAGTCAGAATCACTGTCGGAGTCAGAGTCACTGTCGGAGTCAGAATCACTATCTGAGTCTGAGTCACTGTCGGAATCAGAGTCACTGTCGGAGTCTGAATCACTGTCGGAGTCCGAATCACTGTCGGAGTCTGAATCACTGTCGGAGTCTGAATCACTGTCGGAGTCTGAATCACTGTCGGAGTCTGAATCACTGTCGGAATCTGAGTCTGAATCGGAATCGGAATCACTGTCGCTATCCGAATCACTGTCGGAGTCCGAGTCACTGTCGGAATCTGAGTCGCTGTCCGAATCGGAATCACTATCTGAATCAGAATCACTGTCGGAATCTGAGTCGCTGTCCGAATCGGAATCACTATCTGAATCAGAATCACTGTCTGAATCTGAGTCGCTGTCGGAGTCTGAGTCTGAATCGGAATCACTGTCGCTATCGGAGTCTGAGTCACTGTCTGAATCTGAGTCACTGTCGGAGTCTGAGTCACTATCGGAGTCCGAATCACTGTCAGAATCGGAGTCACTGTCGCTATCCGAATCACTATCTGAGTCCGAGTCACTATCGGAGTCTGAATCACTGTCTGAGTCCGAGTCACTGTCGGAGTCTGAATCACTATCGGAATCGGAGTCGCTGTCGGAGTCGGAATCGCTATCGCTGTCCGAATCACTGTCGGAGTCTGAGTCACTGTCGGAGTCTGAGTCGCTGTCCGAATCACTGTCGCTATCGGAATCACTATCTGAGTCCGAATCGCTGTCTGAGTCTGAGTCACTGTCGGAATCAGAGTCACTATCGGAGTCCGAATCACTATCTGAATCAGAATCACTGTCGGAATCTGAGTCGCTGTCTGAGTCTGAGTCGCTATCTGAATCCGAATCACTGTCGGAATCTGAGTCGCTGTCTGAGTCTGAGTCGCTATCTGAATCCGAGTCACTGTCGGAGTCCGAATCACTGTCGCTATCGGAGTCCGAATCGCTGTCCGAATCACTGTCGGAATCAGAATCGCTATCGGAGTCTGAATCACTATCTGAATCGGAGTCGCTGTCTGAGTCTGAATCACTGTCGGAATCCGAATCACTGTCGGAATCTGAGTCACTATCGGAGTCTGAATCACTGTCGGAGTCTGAATCACTATCGGAATCCGAGTCACTGTCGGAATCCGAGTCACTGTCGGAGTCTGAATCACTATCGGAGTCTGAGTCACTGTCGGAATCCGAGTCGCTATCTGAGTCAGAGTCACTGTCAGAATCAGAGTCACTGTCTGAGTCTGAGTCACTGTCGGAATCAGAATCACTGTCGGAGTCCGAATCACTATCGGAGTCTGAGTCACTGTCGGAGTCTGAATCACTGTCGGAATCCGAGTCACTGTCGGAGTCGGAATCACTGTCGGAATCTGAATCACTGTCGGAATCTGAATCACTGTCGGAATCCGAATCGCTATCAGAGTCGGAATCA
>NZ_BROB01000015.1 GCF_024345185.1 Levilactobacillus humaensis
CTGTCAGAGTCGGAATCACTGTCAGAGTCGGAATCACTGTCAGAGTCGGAATCACTGTCAGAGTCGGAATCACTGTCAGAGTCGGAATCACTGTCGGAATCAGAGTCACTATCGCTATCCGAGTCACTGTCTGAATCGGAGTCGCTATCGGAGTCAGAATCGCTGTCCGAGTCCGAATCACTATCGGAGTCAGAATCGCTATCGGAGTCGGAGTCGCTGTCCGAGTCCGAATCACTGTCGGAATCACTGTCTGAATCGGAGTCGCTGTCTGAGTCCGAGTCACTATCGGAATCGGAGTCACTGTCGGAGTCAGAATCACTGTCAGAATCGGAGTCACTGTCTGAATCGGAGTCGCTGTCCGAATCGGAATCACTATCTGAATCAGAATCACTGTCGGAATCTGAGTCACTGTCTGAGTCCGAATCACTGTCAGAATCGGAGTCACTGTCTGAATCGGAATCACTATCGGAGTCCGAGTCGCTATCGGAATCGGAGTCACTGTCGGAGTCCGAATCGCTATCGGAGTCCGAGTCACTATCTGAGTCCGAGTCACTGTCGGAGTCCGAGTCACTGTCGGAATCAGAATCGCTGTCTGAGTCAGAATCGCTATCGGAGTCGGAGTCACTGTCGGAATCAGAGTCACTATCGCTATCCGAGTCACTGTCTGAATCGGAGTCGCTATCGGAGTCAGAATCGCTATCTGAGTCTGAGTCGCTGTCCGAGTCCGAGTCGCTGTCAGAATCGGAGTCACTATCAGAATCGGAATCACTGTCAGAATCGGAATCACTGTCAGAATCGGAATCACTATCAGAATCGGAATCACTATCAGAATCGGAATCACTATCAGAATCGGAATCACTATCGGAGTCCGAGTCACTGTCAGAATCCGAGTTGTCATCAATTGCTGCAGCTACACCCGCCCAGTATTTAGCATCACTGGCTGCGGCTGCGGCACTATCCTTGGCTGCCTTCGCTTCGTCAGCTGCGGCCTTGGCTTTTTCAGCAGCAGACTTAGCTGCGGCGTTATCACCGGCAACGTTCTGTGCGGCATTAGCTTCGGACTGGGCTGCTTCGGCATTAGACTGTGCCGTTGAGGCTGCGGCTGCGGCTGAACTAGCTGCGGCTGCGGCCGATGCGGCGTTAGAAGCTGCTTCGGCAACTTCGGCATTTGACGTGTTTGCAGAGGCATACTTGTTGGCAACGTCAGCATATGAGCTGGCTAATTTTGCATACTCTTCAGCATCGGCTGCTTCAGAGGCTGCGGCTAACGCTGCGTTGGAAGCATCATCACTGTCCACGGCGTTAACCGTCAAGTAGGCACGTCCTAAATCGACAGTTACGGTCTGCCCGAGCGTCGTCTTCGCGGTGATTCTCAGGAAGTAGTAACCGGCTTGTGAGGTCTTCACATCAGATAAATTAAGCGTATCTTCCGTTTGACCGTCTAACTTCACAATGTCAGTACCATCAGCGGTTGCTGAGTAGTACCACTGGTAGGTAATCTTGGAAGAATCCCCAGTATTACCAGCACCAGCATCTGGTTGGAAAGTGACGGAATTTCCGGCATCAACCGCCTGATCTTCAAGTCCATTACCCACTTGGATAACCTTGGAGTCAGAATAAGTCGAACCGTCGGCATTCGTGACCGTAGCTGTAATCGTAACGGTACCACGTGCACTGGCGGAAGTTGCACTGACAACCCCGGCATTATTAACCGTCGCGATACTTTCATCACTACTACTCCAAGTAATCTGACTGGTAGAGTTTGTTGGGTTCGTTGTGGCCACATAAGTTCCTGGGTCAGAGTTCAACAGGTAATCGTTCCCACTGATCGTGATTCCAGTGGCTGGAATTTCCTTATCATAAACATCAACTTCGGCTAAATCACTGTACAGCTGAGCCCCAATCAAAAGCCCGTAATCAGAGTACATCTGGAACAGTAACGTTCCCTTAAATGAATCGTTGGTCTTTACGGTCAACGTGCTGGCAGTGGACATCTTCATCCCCCACCCAGTGTTGTTTTCCGCGGTGGCACTTTCCAAGTAACCCTGAGAAACAGCATCGTCGGTAGTCATCCACTTACCGTTAACCTGAACATACCAAGTGACACTGGTCGTAATCGCTGCTAGGTTGATAATCCCCAACCGTGAAGTTCCAGTTAAAGTAAATGTTTGACCTTGCTTCGTTGACGTCATCGTTGCTGGTTGTTGGGTATACCCGTTAGTAATTGGAATGCCCCAAATCATCGTGGCATTACCAGAAGGTTTCTTCTTGTAAGAACTCGTATCGTTGGAGTAGTTGACCGCATACGAGGCGGCTTCGGTCCCAGAAGAAGCAGAGACCGTTGCAGCAGCAGCGTATGAGTTAGCATCTGCTAAGGCTGAACTTGCAGCTGCGGCAAAGGAACTAGCAGCAATAAAGTTGCCGGCACTAACAGCTGAAGAGGCCTGGGTCATGTAACTGTTGGCAGTCATCGCTGCGGCATCTCCAGATGCTGCGGCTAATTCTGCGGCTTGTGCGTACTCTTGGGTATCAGAAACATAGGACGCCCCTAAACTCGTATTGGCCTTAATGCTACTTGATAATGAGTTGGCAACACTAGCGGCCAGAATAGCAGCTTGATTTGCTAAGGCATTAGCTTCGTTAGCTGCGGAAGCAACACCAGAAACGTAAGATGACTGAGCGTCCACAATAATCTTCGTTGCATCACTAGCAGCGCTGGAGGCTTCTACAGATTCGGATTCAGCCAGGATCAGGTTTGACGCCGCATCCTTGGCTGCCCCAGAAGCCGCCGTGTAATCCTTGGCATTAGCTGCCGACGTTGCGTATTGTTGGGCCTTGGCTGCGTATGACGCGGTCTTAGCAGCTGCACTGGCAGCCATTGAGTTTGCAATCGTTGCACCAGAGTTAAATTCTGGCACGTTGTTGTAAGCATTGTTTGCATCTTGAGCATGCGTTGCGGCTTCAGTTGCTAATGAAGCGGCTAAGCTGGCCGTTGAGGCTGCCGTAGCGGCGTAACTATCTTTCAAATAACTGCCGATAGTCGCGTCCTGCGTGATCCGGGCAGCTTCTGACAGCGCGTTATCCACGTTTTCACGGGCTAAGGCTGCAGCTGAGCTAGCCAAGACACTGTAAGAAGAAACCTTTTCAGCACTTGCAGCGGCTACTAAGGCAGCTGAGCTGGCCCCACTGTAATCCCCGGCGGCTTCTAAGGTAGCAGCAGCACTCTGGGCAGCAGCGGTTGATTGCGCTTCAGTAGCGGCTGCAGCGGCATATGAAGCGGCGCTCTTGGAAGCAGTAGCGGCTGCGGTCGCGTAGACCTTCCCGGAAACCATCTCATCGGGTTCGAAGTCTGCTAAGGAATTCATGGTAATCACGGCTTCACTGACTGCAGTAGCTTGACTACCGGCTTGCTTAGCATAACTTGCGGCTAAACTAGCGGCCTTCTTGGCTTGGTCCGTGTATGTTCCGTTAGCATCAGTTACAACAACCGTCAGAACATTACTTGCTTTCTTAAATGATCCACTGGCACCCAACACACCCTTTTTACCTGAAGCAACGTATTGGTAGTAGTAAGTTCCGGCAGCGTTGGGCGTTAAGGTTACAGAAGCATTCTTATCGGAAACGGTTGTCGGGTCCGTAGCTTGTTTCCACGTTTTTCCATCGGTTGACACGTACCAAACGTAAGTTGCACTGCCGTAAAGTAAGGTAAAATCACCAATCGTGGCGGTCAACGTGATACTTTGACCAACATCAATCGCAGACTTATCAACGTCGAAATCGGTTGAAATACCACCAGTATCATCAGTGGCGTTATTCTCAACGTTGGTATCGAATTGAACGGCCAATGAGGCTGCCTTGGCAGCGTCACTAGCAGCTGTTGCGGCAACTACCGCGGCTGAAGAAGCCTGAACGGATAACGAGTTAGCTTCCTTAGGCGTTGTAGCGGTCTTGGCAGCTTGGGCAGCTGAGTCAGCAGTCGAAGCTGCATTGGCCGCCGTGACTGCGGCACTGCTGGCTGCGGCAGCATAGGAACTCGATTGGTCCCCATGGTAACCAGAAGCAGCGTTGGCATAACTTGAAGCAGCACTCGCAGACGAAGCAGCGGCACTAGCCTTAGCAGCAGCGTCTGAAGCGGCGTCCCCAATGGAGATGCTAACTGCGGCACTGGCATAGGACTTCGCACTGTCACGGAAAGCGTTCGCGGCATTGTTGTTCGCCGTGGCGGTATCTTCCGCTAACGTGGTTGAGGCCACTAATGCCGTACTTGCGGCTTCATAATTTCCGGAAGCCGCTGCCGAAGTTGCTGTTGCATAGTAAGAATCGGCATCCTTGGCTAAATTAACGGCCGTTGCGGCTGCTGATTTAGCGTTCTCGAAGGCAACGTTGGCTGATGAAGCGGCCGACAACGCTGCTGAGTTATTCTTGTCATATTGAGTTGCTAAGTAAGCTTCACTAGCCGCTGCTGAGGCTTCGGCTGCAGCATTTGATGCCGCACTAGCAAGGCTGTGAACCATGCTAGCATATGAACTCACCATGTCCTTGATCCCAATGGCCGCGGCAGAACTCCCCATGCTGGCGTAACTAGAAGTTACTTCTGCATAGGACTGGGCTTCCTGGGCAAAGTAGTTCGCTGAGGAACTGGCTTCACCGTATTTAATCCCAGCATCCGCGCCCCCAATTGATGAGTTCAGGGCATCTAAATACATGTTGGCTAAACTATTATAGTAATCAGCAAATTTATAAGCTTGGTCCGTTTCAGCATAGGCACTCTTAGCAGCACTATTCGCTGCCTTGGTGGCGGCTGTTGAAACTAACTTGTCGTAACTAGAAGCTGCACTGGCAGCCTTCGCAGCGGCAGAGGCTGCAGCTGAAGCCGCTGCGGCCGCACTACTGTCACCGGCTGAATTAGCAACTTCATCTGACGATGTATAGAAGGTCATCCGTGAAACGTTAGCCTTCTTGGTAGTCGCGACCTTGGTAACTGATGAGGTCACGGCGACGTTTAATGTAATATCAGTTCCAGCAGTTTCTGCCAACTTATTGACCTGGCTGGCTGAAATATCGGTACTGGCACTCGTTGCTTCTGCACTGCTAGTTGCAACGGCGCTGGTACTCGTGGCCTTTTCTGATTTTTGTGCTGAACTGCTGGCAGTCGAACTAGTGTCTGTACTTGAGCTTGAAACAGCTGAAGTATCGAGATCATCACTAGCGCTCGTCGCTTCCGCAACGTCCTTACTGGCTGCCGATGTCTGTTCATCTGTAGCATCACTATTGTCTTCCGTGGTCTCCGCGACTGATGTTCCTGCCGCTGAGGTCGCTGATGAATCTGAACTGGTTGTCGCAACTTTGGCACTCTGAGTCTTATCAGCGGCGCTCGTTGTATCCGCGCTTGCCGTCATTTGGCCCGCTCCTAAAAGCGAAAAGGATGCCATTGCGGCGAAGACCCAAGTCTTCCCTGCCTTGAACATCTTATAACGTAATTTAGGATCGTCTCTAAAAGCTTGTTTCCGCATAAATTTCACTTTTAAGTCGTCCTCCTTCAACTGTGTCTCAGTTCCTAACTTTAATAACGAGAAGGGCCTTCGGAATTGTAAGCGATTTCAGCATCGTTCGACCGAAATAACCGTATATGGTTTATACCTATGTCTCCAGAAATGGGACCCCCCTATAAACCACTTCTCATTCAGAAGCTATCATAGCATAACTTTACTATGCGTACTATTTGAAAGCTTAATCTAAACTTATAATTGACTATCCAGCGGGCTAAGATTAGAAGGTTCAAATTATATTCGATGTCCACCCTTAATCTGTTCAATACACACATTTCACTTTTCAAAACAGTATTTTAACTGCGATGATCAGTTTCACAAACGCTGATGTATCATCACATTAGACGTGTTAGTAAAGTTCACAAGCAAATCGAGTTTGCTCACTCATTTTACCGCCAGCTTTGTGCAAAATTCCCAGTCCGATGGTGCAAGCCCTTTCTTAAATTTGTTTTTAATGAGACTTTACTCACACCATTGCTAATATGTGCAGTGTTAATGAAGCACGTAGGAACCTATTTTTATGATAAATTTGTTTATAATTATATAAACAATTAGTTGGTAATTATAAACTCACCACACAAACTAAAATGTGTAACACTATTTTTGACCAAAAAAACGCCATCGTGGCAATTCACGATGGCGACACCTATTAATTAGTTTAATTTAAAATTTCATGTTCAATCACACTTGCCATGTCATCCGGCAGCGGCGCAAAACAAGTGATTTGGCGATCGATGAAGGGTTCATAGAAGCTCACCCGAGCACAATGTAAAGCCTGTCGATGGATCCAAGGATTGGTTTGGCGGCCATATAGCCAATCACCAATCAGCGGATGCCCCACTGACTCACAATGAACACGGATCTGGTGTGTACGTCCAGTATGTAACTTGAGTGCCAGCAAACTGGCCGACTTGGACTGGGCACGGACCCAGAGTTCCGTCTTGGCCTGGCGACCATCTGGCCGTACGGTTCGTTTGACAAACGAATCGTCTGCCCGACCAATTGGGGCCTCAATAACCAAGTGAGCCGTGGAAAAAGCCCCAGTGGCGACCGCAATGTACCGTTTATCCAACGTTTTCAGCTTTAGCTGCTTATCCAATACGGAATGCGCAAAGTGGTGTTTGGCAAAGATCACAACCCCACTAGTTTCGCGATCCAGTCGGGTCACGATGTGCGTCACCGTACTGGGGGCCTGAATCGTCATCAGGTGCCCTTTCACACGATTAGCCAAGGTATCCTCCGAATAGATGTGGGATGGCACAGAGGCCATTCCAGCCGGCTTATTTACCACAAGAAAGTGGTCGTCTTCATATAAAATGGCCAACGGTTTGAATGACGGCGAGACATGCGGGTTCGTGGGTTCCGGTGGTAACGTCAGTCCCACAACCTGCCCCGGCTGAGCCATCGCAATCACGCGGACTTCACGACCATCCAGGCTCACGATACCGCCATGAAACTTAACCCGTTTCAGAAAAGTCCGAGTGACCCCATGGGCCATCAGGACCGTTCGCACATGTACCGGCGACGTCCCCGTGACTGTCCATGCAAAACTGGTCATTAGCGGTCCCTCCCGATAAAGGAGGACTCGACACGTTGCCAAAAATGCGTATGACGATACTCCGCAAAGGAGATTCGTTGCTTGGCAATCTGATAGGTAATGGCCTTGATTGGCCGACCTTCAATGGCCAGCTGATCACACATTAAAATGTTATCCGCCGCAGCAGCAGGTTCGATTCGAACCCATTCATCGGCCGGAATAATCAGGGGTGAGCCTAACGTCCGGAAGACCAGATTATTAATAGAGGCAATCTCGGCCATTTGGACAGCGTCGAAGTGTGGACTGAGCACAGCCCCACCCACAGACTTGTTATACGCGGTCGATCCGGTTGGTGTCGACAGACACAGACCATCCCCCCGAAAACTTTCAAAAAGTTCGCCTTTAATATAAACATCGGCGACCATGGTTCCAGAGACTTTCTTAATGGTAGATTCATTTAGCGCCAGGGCCTCGTCCGGATGCGTCCCGTCCGCATACTCAACCTTAATGTTCAGTAAGGGATAGCTGACACTCTGGCCGTTATCCTTAATGAGGCTCTTAATGAGTTCCTGAACCTCGTAGTCCCGCCAGTCTGTATAGAATCCCAGATGACCGGTATGAATCCCAACAAAGCGCACATGGTCCAGGCGATCGTTGTAGTGGTGGAAGGCCGAAAGTAGCGTCCCATCCCCACCAACCGTCACGACAATGTCGGGATCGAGGCTATCAATGGTGATGCCGGCCGCTGTGAGTCCGGCCTTGAGCGCTCGTGAAACCTTCATCGAAGCTGGCCCGTTATTCCCAAAAATTGAAACCTTCATGCGCTAATCTTCCTTATCATGAGAAGTTTCTGGCGGTATCCCTGGCTGTCCCCCACTCTTAGGGGTATAGTGTTGGGCTTCCTGAATTTCTTCTCGAATTTCTGACATTTCCGTGTCCAACTTAAATGCGGCTTCCGCAGCCCGCTGTAAACGTTGGCTGAGTTGTTCCGGAAAGTCACCTTGGTACTTGTAGTTCAAAGAATGCTCAATCGTGGCCCAGAAGTTCATGGCCAGTGTCCGCACTTGAATCTCGGCTAAAATTTTCTTTTCCCCCGTGACCAATTGTACCGGGTACTCGATCACGATGTGATAGGACCGATAGCCACTGGGCTTTTCATTATGGATGTAATCCCGTTCCTCAAGAATCGTGAGGTCGGTTCGCTGGCGTAGTAAGTCAACGACTTGATAGATATCCTCAACAAATTGGCACATAATCCGTAGACCCGCAATGTCTTGCATATCTTTCTCAAGACGCTCCTCAGCGACGTGCCGGCGCGTCATCTTTTCTTCGATACTCGGAACTGGCTTCACCCGACCCGTCACAAATTCAATGGGTGGCCGTTGATTTTGATTTTCAAATTGTTTCCGAATGCCGCGGAGCTTGACTTTCAACTCGCTTACGGCTTGCTGATAGGGTAATAAAAATTGATCCCAATTTGCTATCATGATGACTTTCCCCCAACCTTGTTTGCACGTCTCATCCTTAAATTTTACCATATTTCACGCTTTACCGAGACTAATTACATTCTATTTAAGACGCGTAATTTTTTCCACCCCTAAGTTCCCGGTTCACGAGGCGTTTAGCTTTACCTAAGTCGAAAAATGTTGCATGATTAGGGTGCGTTTTAAATGGACGGTTTTTATCTCAAACAAATGTTCCGGATTGCTATTTTTTGTATTTTTGCTAAAGTAGTGCTATTGTTAATTTTTGTTTGGCGACCCTTGCTGATTGCCAACGAGGACAGATTATAGGAGGAAGCAATGTGTTAGAAGTCTATTTGTTCGTCAACCCATTAGGCGCTCGCTGTATGCGTTCCGAGCGTAACATTATGAAGTTGGCCGATCATCTTAATAGCAAGGTCTCATTTCAATTTGTGCCCTTACTCAATCAGCAGATTATTGAGCAGGCTTTGCCTAAGCGGCCAACCTTGGCTGAACGGAATGCCTACTTTGGCGTGTACTACCAGGCAATTTTGGCCTATAAAGCTGCTCTATTCCAGGGGAAGCGTAAAGGCCGTGACTTCCTCTTAAACATGCAGACCGCGGTTGTTAACCATCACGAGTCCTTCTCGCAAGAGTTGGCCCTTGAACTGGCTAGAGATTGTCGCCTCGATCTCGACATGTTCAACGAAGATTGCCAGTCTGACCTTGCCAAGCAAGCGTTTAAGACCGATCAGAAATTAGCTGCCGAAATGAAGATTCAACAGTCTTCTTCCGCTGTCATCTTCAACTGCGACGTTTCTCAATACGGGTTGCTACTGAATGATGTCACCTATGACTCCCTCTGCGATGTTTGCGAGAGTCAGGGAGTTGCAACGAAAGAGATGTTAATGGGTGAACCTAATTACCCGACTAATGACCAAACATCCTCATCACTTACCGGGGGAATGCATCCTCATTTGCGAGTGTTATAAATCGTTTTACCCGATAAACCAAGCCAATCTGGCTTGGCTTTTTTGATCGTCAATGACTGGTATTGTGCCTGGATTATGGTATGATTGAGCCATTAATTTCGGAAAAAAGGAGCAATTCCCATGCCTACAGCCATTGTCACCGATACCGCGGCGTACCTCACCGCCAACCAAATTGCGGCCAATCCCATCACCGTGCTTCCAATCACGGTCATTTTGGGTGGTCACCAGTACCCGGAATCACAGCTGAGTCGCCAGACCTTCTACGATTATCTCAAGAGCGATCAGGAACTCCCAACGACCGCACAAGTTTCTTTGGGACAAATTGAAGAGGCTTACGACCGTTTGGCAGCCGCCGGATTTGACGAAATCATCTCAATTCATCTTTCCAGTGGAATTACCTCCTTCATGAATAACCTACGCGTCTTCTGCAGGGACTACACCAAGGCTAAAATCTTCCCCGTCGACTCTCTAGTAGCCAGCGCTGGTGAGGCAAATCTTTGCCTCCTCGCGGGTAAACT
This sequence comes from Levilactobacillus humaensis, assembly GCF_024345185.1. Lineage (GTDB taxonomy): Bacteria > Bacillota > Bacilli > Lactobacillales > Lactobacillaceae > Levilactobacillus > Levilactobacillus humaensis. The sequence continues at coordinate 10,060 of NZ_BROB01000015.1, forward strand.
CATTCAGGCTGGGCAGACCGGTGAGGAGATCGTGCCCCAACTTGAACACCTTCGTGATACGCAACAGGTCTTCTTCGCCGTGGACAACCTCAGTCACTTGGCACGAACGGGACGTCTGAGTAACCGGTCGGCCATGATTGGGAATCTGCTCAACATCAAGCCCCTCCTCACCTTCGATGACACTGGTAAAATCGTGGCGATTGGTAAGGAGCGGACGATGAAGAAAGCCTTTCACTACATGACCTCGGCCCTGGCCAAGGACCTGGCGACCAACGACTATCCGATGCATGCCACGGTCATCGATGCCAACGATCCTGAACTGTCACGCCAGTGGGTCACTGACCTCCACACCCTATTTCCCCAGATTCGCGTGAGCCAGAGTCAACTTGGCCCCGCCATCAGTGTCCACACGGGAGAGAAGACCATGGGCATTCTTTGGCAACAAGATTGGCAATCCATTTAAACGCATAAAATAATCAGTGAATGATTTTATAAAAAAAGCTTTGGCTTAACTGCCAAAGCTTTTTCGTGCGTCAATTTACTTCTTTAATTCACGGGCAAGTTGGGTGAACTCAGCTAACCGTTCGTCAAAGGTCTTGAAGGCCCGATCGAGATAATCGGGTTGGGCCATGTCGACCCCGGCACGTTTCATCACTTCAAGTGGTGAAGCAGAATCCCCAGACTTCAGGTAATTCAGATAAGCATCACGCTTAGCCGGATCACCACTCAGAATGCGTTGTGACAAGGTAGTAGCTGCCGCAAAACCAGTTGAGTACTGGTAAACATAATAGTTGTAGTAGAAATGCGGAATCCGTGTCCACTCATCAGCAATCTGTGGATCGGAAATGACATTATCCCCATAATAGCGGGCGTTCAAATCCCCATAGAACTTGCTCATGAAATCAGCCGTCAAGGACTGGCCAGCGGCTGCTTGCGTGTGAATGTAGTCTTCGAACTCGGCAAACTGGGTCTGGCGATAAACGGTTCCCTTGAACCCATCTAGATAATGATTCAAGACGTAAGCTCGAATATGTGGATCGGTTTGGGTCTTCAACAAATAGTCCGTTAATAAGTTTTCATTAGTTGTTGAGGCAATTTCTGCCACGAAGATCGAGTAATCCCCATATTGGTAGGGCTGATTGGATCGCGTGTAATGACTATGCATGCTGTGACCCATTTCGTGAACCAAGGTAAAGAGACTCTCTAGGCTGTCCTGCCAGTTTAAAAGAATATATGGTTTGGTATCATACATCCCACCGGAATAGGCCCCAGTTCGCTTCCCTTTGTTTTCCACGACATCGATAGCCCGGGTATCAAACATCTTCTGCACATTGGCCACATAGTCTGGCCCTAACACGGACAAGGCCTTCAGGGCTTCCTGTTGGGCTTCAGGATAGGTATACTTCAGGCTAGGTTCCCCGGTAATTGGCGTATAGAGGTCATACATATGAAGTTCAGGTAAGCCCAGAATTTCCTTACGTAAGCCCACATATTGGTGAAGTGAGTCCAGATGCTGGTTAACAGTTTTCACCAAGGTGTCGTAGACAACAGCAGGAATCTCATTACTACTCATGGCCGCCTCACGAGCCGACCCATAATGCCGGACCTGTGCTGTGTAGTTATGCGTTTTAACCTCGCTAGCCAGGGTTGAGGCAAAGGTATGCCGGAACTGCTGATAGACGCTATACAAGGCCTTAAAAGCTTGTTCTCGAACCTTAGGTGTGGTCGACTGCAACAGAACGCCATAGAGACCTTCGGACAAGCGGACATCGTGACCCTCTTCATCCTGAACGACTGGGAATTGAAGGTCAGCATCACTCAAGACGCTGTAAGTCTTGGCGGAAGCCCCGAAAATGTCACCCGCACCAGCTAACAATTTTTCTTCCGGTGCTGATAAGGTATGGTCACGCCGTTGGCCCAACACATCGAAGACATGCTGGTAATCGGCTAACCGTGGTTCAGCATCAATTAAGCTCTGTAAGGTTGCTGGTTTTAGTCCCAGAACTTCTGGTTCATACCAAGATGTCGCTGCAGCTACCGTGGCAACCAGGCTTTCAGCCTGGCCCGAGAGATCCTGTGCGTGAGCGTTACTCGTATCTTGGTCATTCTTAAGGGAGGCGTAAACGTATAGCCGCTCTAACTGTCGATTGAGATCGAAGATGGCCGTCGTCACCTGGTAAAGTTGTTCGCCACTCGTGGCCAGTTTACCTTGTAATTGGGCCACCTTTTTGGCTTGGGCCTTGACCGTGGCTACCGCCTGGTCAAACCCACTATCATCGGGATAAATCGTCGTCAGATCCCAGGTCAATTCTGTTGGAACCGCTGAGCGTTCGGGAATTTGTTTCACTATCCTCATCCTCCTTTAATTTTACATATAGATAGTTTAACACTTTTACCGCGACGTTTGACGATCACAACTTATTTTCTCTCATTATTTTCTAACCATTCATGACCATCTCGCGACCACGCTGGTATCGCCAGTACTTGCCATCCCCGACTAGTTCGCCGCAAATAGTGACCTGCTACCAAATCTGTCAAGAGATCGACCAGAGCTAGGCGCAGGGGGCTCTCCGCGACAAACCGAATACCGCCTTCAACATGACCACCAACTAGCGTGAGTCCCTCTCGTGCCAACTCCCAAAGTGCCGGTACCTGCCAACTCGATTGCCGCGAAAAGATCCACGTTCCCACGACAATCCGCCAAAGAATCGGCCCCCGACCAAATATCGGTAAATAAGCGCGCATCGTACCAAAAATTGGTGAAAATCCTGGGAGGTTCTTTCTCAACAGGTAGAGTGCCTCTTGAAGGTCACGAAGACCGGTATTGCCTCGCAACAAATCCAACGTCAACCGTTGCCGATAAGCTGGCAAATCCACCGGTAGCAGTCGTGAGGCTTGTTGCGGGCGACGTAGCTCGTCTATCCTCGTTAACCAACTGGTGGTCGCTGTAATTTTTCCGGTCGCCATCTGCCGAAGATGGTGATCCAGCCTTAACTGTCGGCGAGACACATCCCAGAATAGGAGACATAATCCCCAGCCTGGCATCTTCCAGGCAAATCGGTCGATCAGATCCCAATTCAAATGCTGTTTCTGGTAGCGCTCGCCTAAAATCCAACAGGGAAACACCCCAATATTCTGATAACCTGCCGTTCGTGCGGCCACCTGGTCGCGACTAATGGGACTACACTGAAACTCAATCGCCACCGGTTGATGATCACCACGGTCAAGCCAGCAATCCGCGCGTTGGTCAATCTCCGGCAAGATTTTCTCCAGCGTGCCCACGCCCCACGGCGCAAAGAATGCCGCTAACTGTCGTTTCCCAGAAACATGTTGTCGTGACTCCCCTTCCGTCGCCACGGCGCAGTCCCCTAGAGTGTGATGCGCAAAATACGGTGGTACCACTCGTCCCCGATGTAAAACCACTCGATGATGGCAGGCTGGACACTGATAATCCGGCTGTCGGTCTGCGCCGCTGGCATCGATTAACTTTCCTGCACGCCATGCAATCAACACAACCTCACCCCCTTACCAGCTAATTCCGCGATTAAGGGACAAAAATTTTAGCCAAATTAAAAAATACTAAGCTTAGAGGCATAAGAGTTATCCGACGGGATGCTCTTATGCCTCTATTACTTTATAGTGGT
>NZ_BROB01000016.1 GCF_024345185.1 Levilactobacillus humaensis
TGTTGTGGTAATTCTATTAAAGGCCTCTATGGGCTTTTTTGTCTACAAGTGTTCGGTTATATTTTACAATCTCCCGTGAATTAAAAATTTTGTTACCCATTGAGGGACTACCGCCGATCTGTTTTTCCAGTTTCGTTGTGACCAGTTTGTTTGGCATCGTTAGGTATCATTTTGGTGCTTCCATCTAAGCCGTGAGGCCGGTAGATAGGGGCTCAGGCGCGTCGTTCTCCTTAGTCAGTGAGTGATCTTCTCACTGGCTTAGGAGAAAACCAAGCTTGGAGACTCGTGAGCTTCGAGGCTTCAAGTTGTGTTCGCACCGTTCCAGCCCCTAGCTACCGGCCGGTAAGGCGACAAGTACTGCCACGGTTGCCGATTGAACGAAAAACCTGTGACAAAAAAAGAAGCCATGCTCCGCGGCATGACTTCTCTAAAAAAGTTAAAAATTTAGTTCTTTTTGAATAATGCGGTTAAGTATTCCATGAAGGTCTTCAAGTAACGGTCCTTATCAACGGCAACAGAAACTTTGACGTTGGTAGGTTCGTTCAGACGGTTATCGTCACCGATAGTCCGGCCGTAAGTTTCCTTGTTGTAGTTAACCACCATGTTTAAGTCAATGGTCGTGACGAAGCTAGGGTCAAGGGCAACACCAACGGCGAGTGGGTCATGCAAAGCACAGCCACCAAGGTTGTCGTTAACGTCAACGTAAGCTTGGATGTAGTAGTCCACGATGTCGGCAAACTTTTCACCGGCTTCGGTACCTAAGTCACGCCATTGTTGGGTTTCCTTCTTGGTTAAGAGGGTCCGTAAGGTAACGTCCAAACCAACCATGGTTGAGTGCATTGGGCTGGTCAATACGGCGTTAGCAGCTTCAGCATCTTGGTTGATGTTGGCTTCAGCATAGGCCGTCACGTTACCAGGAACAGTTAAGGCACCACCCATGAAGGTCATGTTCCCAATTTCATTGGCGATTTCAGGAGCCTTCTTGAGGGCAGCAGCTAAGTTGGTCATTGGACCAGTAGGAACTAAGGTTAAGTCCTTACCATATTTGTGGGCAGCTTCGATTAAGAAGTCGACACCAGATTCTTTTTCGATAGAGCGCTTTGGTTCAGGCAATTCGACTTGACCAATCCCATTTTCACCGTGGATGTCGGCACTAACTTGCATGCGGTCAAAGTGATCACTAGTTGAAGAATGGCTTTCGCCCAGGTAGACAGGAATGTCAGTGTGGCCGAGTAATTCCAAAATCTTCAAAGAGTTTTGGCCACCGGCTTCAACAACAACGTTCCCATAGGAACCAATAATCCCAATTAAGTCTACATCTGGAGCACCTAATGCATATGCGATTGCGAGTGAATCGTCAATCCCAGTATCTAGGTCTAAAATCATTTTGCGTTTTGCCATGATATATTTATCTCCTCTTTCAGCTATAGTTGGCGGGTCGCCTACTACAACTATAATGTAACTGTTTACATTTAGCAACCTCCGAACCATCAGATGTTGAAGCGATTCGTCGTTCAGGGTAAGATAGGACTCAGGTTTAAGAAACGACTTGCAACACGCCTAAACCGTTTAGGGGGGACTGTGTATGGCTGATAAAGAGTCAGTAAAGCCGGTTAAACGGCATTTCGAGTACCACAATCATTTACTAGATGATGCAACCAAAGAGATGAATGAGTGGACTGGAGAAAATAAAGTTGTGGAAATTCATTTATTTTCGATGTTTTCCGCCGTATTTAAGCATCATGATCTGGACGACGCGGAGTCGTTGTTTATCGTCGGAACCCGAACAACCACACCATCGTTGGAGGCCGTTTCGGCGGCACCCGTCAAGCCTTGGTTATTTTCACGAGTCTTTGGCGTCCTAGGGGTCAGCTTCGTGCTACTAGCGCTGTTATTCCTGGGATTCCGGAGTAATAATGCCGTACCCGGGATGATCTTCATTGGGTCATTGACGGTGCCATTCTCACTGCTGATCATGTTCTTTGAAATTAACGTCTTCCGGAACATTTCCGTTTACCAACTGATGACGGTTTTCTTAGTCGGCGGTATCCTATCTCTGGTGGCGACAATGATTCTCTACTCCTTGATTCCATCTGGAAATGGGACCTCGTGGGAGTCGGCCGTCATTGTTGGCTTTATTGAGGAAACGGCCAAGATGTTGATTATTGCTTATTTTGTCAATCGATTTAAATTAAATTATATCTTCAACGGTCTCCTCATTGGCGCCGCGATTGGGGCTGGATTTGCCGTCTTCGAAACCGCAGGATATACCGGCCAGTATGGGTTAGTGACGTTGCTCATGCGAAGTTGGCAAGCCATTGGAACCCATACAATCTGGTCAGCAATTATGGGAGCTGCCATCATTTTGGCTAAGGAGCGACATCAGCCTGTTACTGGGAGCAATATGGTTGCCCCCAAGTTCCTTAGGTTTTACCTACTGGCGATCGCGCTACACGCCGGTTGGGATTGGAATGCGCCCTTTAACGTTCTAGATATTCTCTACCTACAACAGTGGGTCTTGATTGCTATTGGTTGGCTGGCCATTTTCGTTCTCATCAATGCGGGATTGCGTGAGGCCCGGACCTTACAGGGGCAACGCATCCTAAAGAATAGTCAACTCGGTGGATAGAGGAAGCGAATCATGATTCGGTCGATTGCCGGATTCTCATGAAGCAGGGAGTGCTGCATCTGCCAGACAGGCCCTCTAAGCTCTTGAAAGCGGTAGCTGGCTACTTGTCCGGCTACGAGGCGTTTCAGGGGTGTGACGGTGTCTATGGGCACCTCACTGTCGTTATCGAGGCTACCAATAGCTCCAGCCAGGTTTAAAATGTGGAGTTGAGGTTCCGCCTGCTTGAGTGGTTGGCGACCTGGAAAGTCGGCGCCGATACAGACGAGGCGTGAGACCGTGACTGGCGCGTGTTGGGCCTGGTTCAAATAATCATAGGCAATGGTACCGCCAGAGGAATGCCCAACCATATTAACGTGGGTAATGCCATAGCGATTATGGAGCTGTTGCAGGACAGTCACGAGTTGCCGAGCTTCTTTGCGGGAGTGCGTGTTATCTTTAAAGAGCACGGGGATCAGCGTATTCGTTGTGATGGGGGCATGTTGCTGCCAGCTGACCTGACCGTCATTTGTCACGCGTGCCGTTAGGCTGTAATGCCCAAGATGGGGCCGGTCGAGACTGGTGACCATCCCACGCAGGGACAACCAACCACCACTATTCCCCGGTAGAAAAAGGGTGGCGGTGTGGGTTTGCGGGACGCGCAGGTTGGTTAAGGATCGTTGGCGTGCCTGCCAGGCCCAGCCCAAGACACCCAGGGTCAGACAAGTTGTGAGAAAGATAATGAGGCCACGACGATGTTTCAAGAGTAAGACCTCCTTTAAAGGCGTCGAAATGGAGTGAAGAGAATTGATCGAAAACTTTGATATCACAATTATTGGTGGGGGACCGGTCGGCATGTTTGCGGCCTTCTATGCCGGCATGCACAACGCCCACACCCAGGTTATTGAAAGCCTGAGCGAGTTGGGTGGTCAGGTGAATGCCTTGTACCCGGAGAAAACGATTTTAGATATTGCTGGGGTGCCGAGCATCACCGGTAAGGATCTGATTCGTGCCCAGCAGGACCAGTTAACGCAATTTCCATTAACCTTGAAGACCGGTGAGGCAGTCAATAACGTCATCCCGAATGAAACAGGATTTCTGGTGACGACCCCCAAAGGAACCAGCCAGACCAAAGCGGTGATTGTCGCCGTCGGTAACGGAGCATTTACCCCGCGGCCACTCAAGGTTCCAGGCGCCGCCGAACTCACGGGGCAGCACCTTTTCTACAGTGTTCGTGACCTGGAACGGTTCCGCGATCGGCGCGTCTTGATTGCCGGTGGCGGGGATGCGGCGATCGACGAGGCTTTGATGTTAGCAACGGTAGCTGAATCGGTCACGCTGATTCACCGTCGTGCCCAATTCAGAGGGCTTCCGCACATGGTGGACCGGTTGCATGCCTCCAGTGTTCAGGTGGTGACGCCGTATCTGATCAAAGCCCTGGCCAGCACGCCAACTGGTGAGATTGCCGTGACCTTGAAGCCCGTGGGCGGCGACGGTGAACCGCTAGAGCAGGTCGTTGATGACGTTGTGGTCAGTTATGGCTTCATTGCCGACCACCGGGCGTTAGATGCCTGGGACGTGGACTTCGAACAGGACCGACACGTGATTACCGTTGACCGCCAAATGATGACCAGCGTTCCCGGCATTTATGCCATTGGGGATGGTGCCACGTATCCCGGCAAGCAACCTTTGATTGCCGTGGGCTATGGTGAGGCGCCGCTAGCTGTTCAAGCCATCATGGATCGTGAATTTCCGGATCGCCGGGGTCCTATTCATAGTACCTCCCTGGCACCTAAACAGTCCTGATAAAAGCTTAAAAATTAAAGGAAGCTGACCAATTAACCCTTGTGGGATTGGTCAGCTTCTTTTGGTGCTTGTGGAGATTGAGGTAATAGAAAAGGTGGCGCTGCTGCTAGCAGGCCACCTTTTGGCGTGTGCGGGGAAGTTTACATTGTCGAAACGTGTGCGCCCAGGCAGTCAGCTCCGCTTAACACCGATAGCCAAACAATCCAAGTTCGGGATTGTCTGGCTATCGCCGTTAATGCTCACTGACTAACCGCCTGTGCGCGCACTCTCTTACTTGCCGCTAGTATCATCCTGATTCGTAATCTTGATCCGGTTAGAATCAGTTTCCTTATGGTTCAGTTCCGGAGCATCCGTGCGGTAAAGGTCCTGAGTCGACTTGTCGCCGTCTCTGGAGAAGATACTGGTTGACTTGAGTCCCAGTGACTTCTCGAGTTTCTCGGCCTTGGTGAGGCCGTTAGCGTAGTTGTAATCAGAAGGGTCTACTGCCTTGAAGCCCTTAGGATTGTAGAACCGCAAGAGATTCTTTTGGTTCAATGAGTCGGAATCGGACAGGCCTTGGTTGACCTTATCCTGCATCTTTTCCAACTTTTCCTTGAGCTTACCGGTTGGATGGATCTCCTGTTGCGTCTTGTTGCTGTAAATCGTGCCGTCGATGGACGTGTAGTCTGGGCTGATCCAGTCACGGTTACGGAAGGCCACGACCTGGTTGTGTTCCTTAGAGAAGAGGTCGGTCCCAAATTGTAGGTACTGTTTAGAACTCATCCCCATCAAATGGAGCAACGTTGGCAAGACATCGACTTCACCACCATAGGTGTGTTCAACCTTCCCGTGTTTGTACCCAGGCATGTTGAACATGAGGGGGACGCGTTGGAGCTGCGCATTGTCGTAGTCGTTCCAGTCGTCGGGATTGACGCCCAGGACCTTGGCCAGATTCTTATTCGACGAGTTAGAAATCCCGTAGTGGTCCCCGTAAATCATCACGATGGAGTTCTTAGCTAAACCAGACTTGTTCAGGTAAGCGTAGAATTCTTTGATGGATTGGTCGAGGTAGTTGGCGGTCTTGAAGTAGTTATCCACCGTCTTATCCCCAGTATCTGGCGTCTTGAAGGAAGAATCTTCACTATCCAGAGTGAATGGGAAGTGATTGCTGACGGTCAGGTACTTCACGTAGAACGGTTGTTGTAAATGCTCGAGGTATTTGACCGAGTCATTGAAGAGGAGCTTATCCTTCAAACCATAACCCAAGGACTTGTCACCCGAAGTATCGTAGTAGCTGGCGTCGAAGAAGTATTGATAACCTAAGTTTTTGTAGGTGTTATTTCGATTCCAGAAACTCCCGACGTTTCCGTGGAAGACAGCCGTTGAGTAACCAGCCTGATCGAAGATGGCAGGGGCCGCCTGGAAGGTGTTGTCATTCCCTAATTGGGTGAACAACGATCCTTGCGGCAGGCCATAGGTCCCGGTCTCCAGCATCGTTTCGGCATCAGAGGTCTTACCTTGACCGACTTCATGGAAGAAGTTGTCAAAGGCATAGGTCGACTTGCTCTTGTAGAGCTTGTTCAAAAACGGCGTGACCTCTTGGCCGTTAACCTTCTTGTTAATTAGGAACTGTTGGAAACTTTCCAAGTGAATGATGATGACGTTTTTCTTTTTGGCCACCCCGTAGAGTTGTTTATCCGGAGCCGCATAATTTTTATGGATGTATTTAAGGATGCCATCGAGTTCGGATTTCTTGGCGTTCGCCCGCATCTCGCTAGTATGTCCGGACTTGATACCGTCGTAAACAGTGAAGGCATCCAGCCCGAGGTACTTGACCACGTAGGTCCGATCGAAGGTCCGCGTCAGGAGTTGCGGACGGTCCATTTCACCCAGCGACAGGTTTACCGTGAAGGCTAGAAAAGCGACCGAGGTGACGGCCAGGCCGACGCGCTTGTTTACCGGTCGAGGGTCGATGCGAATTCGCCGGACGGCCAGAAGAACCAAGATGACAACCAGGTCCAGCCAGTACAGGATGTCATGAGGGGAGGTCAGGGCCAGCGAACTCCCGGAGAGTCCTTGGTCAACCTTGGAATAGCCCAGCATCGTGCTCACGGTCATGAAGTCCGTGAATTCCCGGAAGTAGATGACATTGATGTAGAGTAATAGGGTATTGAGAATATCAATCAGAAAGAGAAACGGGTAGAAGAAACGGGCCCGTTTAAAATAAAGAGCGAGACCAAACAACAGGATGGTCGTCGCGATAGGATTGAGGAGCACAATTAGAAATTGAAACGGGTCGCTCAAGTTTAACTTAAAGTCAACGAAGTAGGCGACCAGCGTTTTTAACCAAAAAAGGATGACCATCAGGGTGACAAAGCCCATACGGGTTCCCGTTCTGGCCCATAGTTGTTTGAGACGTTCCAAAATATTTCGCTCCTTCATGTCTAAATAAAGTAGTTCCAGTTTACCATAGATGAGTCGCGGTGCGATCACTAGGGTCCGGTGTTCATCCTAGCAAAGAATTCAGCTAAGGTGGGGGGAATAGGGCAACTTTAGGAAAAGTTTAAGGCCGCTTAAAATGCTTGTCGCGGGTGACCACATCTTTGGTAGAATAGAGCTAAGAACGGAAGTAACTGATGTGATGAAAGGTGTGAAGGCGTTATGGATAAGGAAGTCACGCTCTACGTGGTTCGCCACGGCCAGACCTATTTTAACATTTATAATAAATTGCAAGGGTGGAGTAATTCACCTTTGACGGACAATGGAATTGCGGATGCTAAGGCCGCGGGAGAACGGTTAGCCGCTGTGCCCTTTGTGGCCGCCTATTGCAGCGATACCACGCGAGCCGAACAGACGGCTGGCATGATTTTAGCCGCCAATCAGTCGCAACCGGCAGTTCACCTGACCGCGTTACCTGAATTTCGTGAGGAGTTTTACGGCTATTACGAGGGAACGGACATGGCACAGGCCTGGTACGTTGCCGGTGCTCCCCATGGCACGCCAACCTTTAAGGCGATCGAAGAGAAATATTCGATTGGCCAGGCCAAGGACTTCCTGAAGGCTGCCGATCCTTTCCATCAGGCGGAAGATAATCAGGAGTATTGGACGCGCGTGGACCGCGGCTTTGCGGCGATTTTGGCCAATCCAGCCGTGCATGACGGCGACAAGGTGCTTCTGATCAGCCATGGCAATACGCTCTTGAGTCTGATGGAACGTTACGGCCAGGGTCGCTACGACCTGAGTGTCCGGCCAGCTAACGGGAGTCTGACCAAGTTACGTTTGACCGCCGATGGCATTACCGTACTTAGTTATAACGAAAAAGATGAGAAGTGAGGGTGGCTTAATGGAGTGTAAACATGCTTGGGGTGTCGCAACGCCCTGCTACGAGGACGCGCTAGGAATCCGTGAGGCGGTCTTTATCGATGAACAAGGGATTGACCCTGAAATTGAGTTAGACGGCGCTGACGAGGATAAGATGCACTATGTCGGCTACGTCGATGGCCAACCCGTGACGACGGCCAGAATTGATATGCTCGCAGGTAATCGCGTGAAGATTCAGCGTGTCGCCACGGTTAAGACCGCTAGACATCACGGTTATGCTGGCGCTTTGATTAAGCAAATTATCAGTGATGCCCAGCACTCCGAAGTTCGGGGCGTGGAGCTCGATGCGCAGGAAACGGCGATCAATTTTTACAAAGAACTCGGGTTTGAACCCGTTGGAACAACCTTTCAAGAGGCTGGTATCACGCATCAAACCATGCGTTATGGTGCCTAAGATGGCCCTAATAAGACGTCCCACTGACCGGTAATCGGGAGTGGGGCGTTTTTCTATGGGATCAGAAAAGCGTCACCGTAAGCCAATTGCTTACCGGTGACGCTTCATTTATAACGTTCAGTCATTCATGAGGAAACTTGAAACTAGTCAGTCGTCACACGAGCATAACCAACAGCGTGCCACCATGGGGCGTGAACAGCTTCGCGAACCACACCACGGTTTTGTGCATCGATCATCTTACCTTTACCAATGTACATCCCAACGTGAGAGATAGAACCCTTACTCCAACCGAAGAAGACCAAATCACCCTTCTTGATGTTCTTGTAGCTCACGTGCTTGTAATGGTTGTATTGGGCTTGAGCAGTCCGAGGAAGTGTGGTCTGAGCACCCTTCTTGTAGATGTAGCTGGTAAACCCAGAGCAATCAAATGCGGAAGGACCAGTAGCACCGTAAACGTAACGGGCACCTAAATGCGACTTAGCAACTTTGTAAACTTGGTTGTATGACTTGTTTGAAGCAGCAGAAGCGGTCGTGGAAGTGGACATGGTCAGTGCGAAGAAACCAACAACCAGTAAGGCTAAAGCGGCAATCGTTTTGACAACTTTCTTCATTCCTATAAACAACTCCTCATGAATTATTACAACTACAAGCCTACCAATGTAATGTGACAAACGTGTAACAAGAAAGTTGCAAGCCCGTTAAATGTCTTAAACAATTCATTACTTTTGCTGAAATCTTGTAAAATAACGCGTAATATTGGTAAAATCTAACATGAATGGTAACTAAGTTGACAGGGGAGGTTGAGATCCAGATGGCAGAATTTACGAAACAAGTGCGTGAAACCTTTGATTTTCACCGGTTAGTCTTTCGAATTGGGGAATTGGGGACGATGACCGGCGTTTCAGCCCGGCAACTGCGATACTGGGAGAAGAAGGGCTTCATTACTTCGCAGGAACGGACTGATGAACAGCAGGCCCGGGTCTACACGTTCAAAACCCTCATCAAGGTATCCATGATGAAACATTTCTTGGATATGGGATTTACGCTGACCGCCGCAGAACATCAGTCCACGGCACGTGAGCAACGGGTTAAATACATTCACCGGTTTATTTCAACGGGCTTGCAGGGACTGGCTAACATCGATGGGCAGATGGCGCTGAACCTGGGGGCCTTTGATGATCAGCAAACGCTGATGGCGCTGCTCCCAGATGATGGTCCGATAACCTATCGGTTGTTACCTAACGCCGAGGCCCAGCGCTTAACGGATGAAACAGAGGAATAGATTGACTGAAAGACGACGTCCGGTCGTCTTTTTTTCATGAGAATTAATTGTTGAATATATCGTCCCGATATATTATAATAAGTTTCCGAAAGTTGAGGTGTTCGCGTGATGTATCATTTATTTGTGTTGGGCCAGCTCATGGATCACGCCATGACCGGCTATCAGCTTCGTAAGGCTTTGGCGGCCGCAGTGGGGCAGGAGCAAACCATGAGTTATGGCGTCCTCTATCCCTTACTCGAACGGTTGGCCGCGGCGGGGGAAGTGACCCTGACCGAGAAGACCGAGGGTCAACGTCAAAAGCGCTGGGTGGCAATCACGGATCGGGGACGTGACCAGTTCCACCAGTTGATTGTGATTCCCGTCGTGCGTAACAAACAGACCCAACTCTGGTTCCAGATTAAGATGATGGGGTTACACCTCTTGTCACCAGCAGACCGGCGATTGGTGTTGACCGACTTTCAAACTTGCACCCAGGAGCAACTGGCCCATTGGCAACACGTTCACGACTACTTCTCCGATCAGCCGAATATGGTTCCCGGGGATGTGGCCGATGGCTTGCAATTGAATCAATTGCAACAACAGCAGACCCAGGTTCAACTGGACTGGATCACGCAACAACTCACGAGATTAGATAAGGGAGAATAAGTATGGCAGTGAAAAACTTTGCGGCAGATCCGCAGATTCAAAAGCACCGGTGGTGGATTCTCATCGCTGTGTGCCTCTTTACATTTATGTCGACGTTGGACGGGAGTATCGTCAATATTGCGTTACCGGTCATGAGTCAAGATTTAAGGATTCCGATGAATCAAGCAGAGTGGGTCGTGTCCGTTTACCTGATCGCGATCTGTGCATTATTGCTATTATTTGGAAAATTAGGGGATACCCGTGGTAAGATTCGAATTTTTAAAATTGGGTCCGTGTTGTTTACCATTGGGTCCTTACTCTGTGGATTCAGTGTGGGCTTGCCCTTCCTACTGATTGCCCGAGCCGTTCAAGCTATCGGGGCCGCCATGACTATGGCGACGAACAGTGGGATTATCACGGAAGTCTTTCCCTTCAATGAACGGGGACGGGCCTTGGGGATGATTGGATCCTTCGTGGCGCTTGGCAGTATTGCCGGACCTGTAGTTGGGGGCATCATCCTGGCCCATCTCAGTTGGGGGTACATCTTCTGGATCAACGTGCCGATTGGGATTGTGGCCTTGTTGATTGGCCAACGAATCCTACCGCGAGATATTACGGTCACCAAGGCCGCCATCGACGGCCGGGGTGCAGGATTATTCGGCCTCATCATGGTGAGTGTTTTTGCCGGCGTCTTCGTGGGCCAAGAGATTGGGTTCAACCAACCAGTCATCTGGGGGCTCTTCGCCATCGGATTGGTGGCAGTTGTGGTCTTTGTCCGGTGGGAACTCAAGGCCGATGATCCCATTCTGGCGTTGAAACTCTTTAAGAATAAACGGTTCGCTGTCAGTATTCTCTGTGCCTTCTTAATCTTCGTGGCCAACTTCTTCTTTAACGTGATTTCACCATTCTACTTGGAAAATGCTCGGGGGATGGCGGCCAACTACGCTGGCTATGCGCTGATGACTTTCCCAATTGTGCAGGTCGTTGTGGCGCCAATTGCCGGGGCGGTTTCCGATAAGATTGGGCCAGAATTATTGACGTTTATCGGCTTAGTTCTCATCTCAATTAGCCAAGTGGGGTACATGTTTGCCGGCCTAGCGACACCGCTGTGGGTCTTCATGGGCTTCATTGGTCTGGTTGGTTTCGGTAACGGAATCTTCATGGCACCAAATAACACGATTGTCATGAGTTCCGTTCCAGTGAAAGATCTTGGGGTTGCCGGAGGCATCAACGCCTTGGCCAGAGAACTTGGGATGATTATCGGGATCTCCGTGGCCACGACCGTGCTGTTCTCTGCGATGGGCCACTATGCTGGGCATCGCGTGACAGCCTACCTGCCAAAGCAACCACAAGTTTTTATTGATGGGATGCACGTGGCATTTATGGTCTCACTGGCAATCTGTCTGGTTGCCACTGTCATTACCGGTTGGCGACTGTTTCATCGTCAAGGGCCGGCTAAGACCGCTGCTTAGATTAATAAATGATCGCAAAAGAAATCCCCGCAACCAGATATTCTGGCTACGGGGATTTTTAAGTTATTAGTTTTTTTACTTATCTTGGTCTTGATGATCTTCTGGGACGGGCCGGTCAGCACGCTTCTTGTGGCGGAACTGAATTGGCTTTTGTCCAGGGATAATCACGGACAGCTTCCCGAATGAGGAGGCCATCAGTGGTAAGGCCAGGTTGAAGATGATCGCCGTGAAGATGGTAATCAGGGCCACGGCGGTTAATGTCTGCGATTCCGCGGCCAAGAGCCCCAGGACCCCAGCAATGACGATAAACAGCGAGTGACGCATGGTTTGACCCACTTCATGGATACCTGGGAGTAACCAGTCTAACAATGGGGCATCATTGAGCCGGTAACTCAGTGCGAGTTGCGTGAGTTCAACGACGGCCAACACCGTCAGTGGCACGAAACTCAACAATGGCACTTGCCAGTTGAATTCATTGTTTCCAGTTAACCACTTCATCAGGAGTTGCGTCAGTTGGTAACCAGCAGCGGTCGAGGCGATAAACGTCAGGAACCAGTAGCTGGATTGCAGGACGGAACGGCTGAAGAGGATCAGGAGTAACAGGGTAATTCCAGCAATGAGCAGGAGAACCCGTGGTAAGTCGTGTTGATATTGTGATTGAATGGTGCTGGCAACGACCGGTTGGCCGCTAAAGGTTAACGTTGCCTTGGAGAGGGACGTGCCGCGAAGTTGACTCTGAGCGACTTGCTTCAATTGCTTGAGCGTCTTCGTTGTCGTCTTAGCGTTTGGTTCCTGCTTCAAAGTGATGGTCAGGTACGTGGTCTTAACCTTAGCATCGGTATAGTTGACCAGGGACTGTTGGAAATCGCCACTGGAAATCTGAGCTGGTGATAGGTAGAGGGCCTTTGCTGCTTCGGACGTTTGTAAGCCCCCGAGGTAGAGGTAAATCTGGTTCAATGACTTTTGCATTGAAGCAACCTGCTTCTTCGAACTCTTCAGGCTCTTGTTAACGGCTTTGAGAGAGGCAGCGTAGTTGCTGAGGTTACTGTGAGCCGTTGTCACGTCGGTATTGGTGGTGCTGACCGCGGAAGAGAGGCTACTCAAGGAACTCAGCGCACTGTTTAATTCGGAATTAACCTGGTTTAACTGGTTAATGTATTGGGTGATTCGAGCAGAGGTCTTGCTGCTCCCGGAAGCGTTTGAACGGTTCAATGCCGCTTGGAGGGAGGTTTGCAGAGAACTGCTATCGCTCATCAACGTTGATGTCTGACCGGCCAACGTGTTTAAACGTTTGACTTCGGCATTCAACGTCTTTTGTTTCAGGTTGGACTGGTCGGACTGCAAGTCATTGCGGACCGTTCCCAGTTGACCAACGATCCCTGTGAGGTTTTCACTCAGGGAGGTCAGTTGGTTAGAAACGTAATATTGGGTGATTGGTTGACCACCAGGTTGCGTTACTGAGGTGACGGAAGCCACACCCGGTTGCGCCTTGAGTTTTTTGGTTAAATTGTCCAATTGGAATAATTGGTTCTGATTGTCTAGGCGTTGGTTCGATTGGATGTAGAGCGTTACCGGAGTGGCTTGCCCTTGACCGAAGTGCGCGCTTAAGACCCGAGCACCCTGCACGGCTTGGTTATTGGGAATATCCTGAGTGTTGTTGTAGTTGAGCTGTTGGTGACCGACCGTCAAAGGGACGATCAGGTAGAGGACGGCAGCAACGGCAATCCAAGGTTGCCAGAGGCCGAACTTAGCCAAGTGTCCCCAGAGACGGTGATCCTTGAGCTGTGGCCGCGTCTTCTTAGGCCAGAAGAGGCTTTCGCCAAGCATCCCGGTGAAGATTGGGGTAAGACTCAGGCTGGCGATTCCAGTGATGGCAAAGCCAATCCCGAGAATGCCGAGGGCCCGAACAGATGAGAAGTCAAAGAACATGAGGCTACCAAAGGCAATCGTCAAGCTCAGGGTACTGATTAGAATCCGGTAACCCAAGTTGTAAATGACCGTCGAGGTGGCTTCTTGACTCTCCATCCCGTCGTCAACTAACTGGCGTAATTCTCTGTAGAACCAGAAGCTGGTCAACAGCGTGAAGAGGCTAATCCCCATTAACAGGAAGATTGGCGTGTATTCGGAGTACGCGAAGTTCCAGTGGTAGGCCAAGTTGGTTGCGAGTGAAAGCGTCGTCACATAACTGATTAAAATGGCAAGGAACGTAATAATCGGTGCAATCACTGAGGCAAAGAGAATGCCCATCGCAACTAAAGCAATCAGCAACGTCATGAGAATCACAATGAGCGTGAACGAGGAAATATGTTCGTTGGCCGCGTCACTGACAATTTCTGGACTTGTCACGTAGGTCGTGAGGCCAACGGTGGAGACGGCCGACTTCAGTTGACTGGCCATCTGGCGAACCGTGCCTTGGTTCCGGCTAACGGCCAGCTGCACAATTTCCGTGGATTTATCCTTGGAGAAGAGTTGTGGCTTACTGGTTGGCGTGTTGGTCATCGTAGTAATCTTCTTGATGCCGTAGTAGCTCGACTTCTGTTGCAAATTGGAAACGGTCTTGTTGACCGAGGCCAATTGCTTATTCGTCAGCACACCATCGGGATTGTTGAAGACCGCGTTAACGGTGTAGGTCCCGTCTAAGTTGCGTCCCCAATTGTTCTTAATCTGGGATGCTTTTACGGGCTGACTCGTATTTGCTAATTGTGGTTGACCGTCATATTGAATGATGGTCTTGATGTTTGGCAGGGTAACAATTGCCGCAAAGACCACGATTAGCCAGAATACGAGTGCAAAAATCCGGTTGTGGTGAAGCTTTCTTATCCGTTCTTGCATATGTAATCTGAGTCCTCTCTATGTAATCAATTTCCCGCCGTGCAAGCAGGGTGCAGTTCAATGTTAATTTTACCATATCGGCAGACAATCGGGCTGTTTTCCTGGTTATTTAAGAAAGTTTAAAAAAGTCGTAAGGATGTCTTTCGTTGACTCTGGCCACAAAGCGGGTAAAGTAAAAGATCTGATTCTAAATATTTAAGAAGGAAAGTGACCCCTAATGGCCAAACATCGTCGTCCTTATCAAAGTCCCTTTGCCCCACTCCTTACTGCTGATCGCTATGCGTTTGCGACACAATTAGCCACGCGTTATGGCAAGGATCAGAGTGAGATTCTCTTCGCCTACCTCCAAATCACGGCCGCTACTCAGGCTTTAAGCTTAGCCGAAGGCTCCCGGCAACGAGAGATCGATCGCCGTTTTCAAGCCTTTTTAGCCGCGGATCAGCCGCAGTAAGGCAATTGATTGAATCGGTTCAAATTTTCACGTAAACTGAATTAACGATCTAAATTAATTATTCAGGGAGGGTGTTTGGCATGTGTACCAGTATCTTACAGTTGACGCGCGATGGTCGCCACATTCTGGCGCGGACCATGGATTGGCACCGTTTGGCGGTGCAACCGGTCTTCGTTCCCCGGAATTTTCGGTGGCAGAGTGTGTTTGACAATCGCTGGCACACCAGTCGTTACGCGATGATCGGTGGTGGCGGAGCGCATCATCACGAGATCGACGTGTCCGACGGCGTTAATGAACAGGGATTGAGTGTTCAAAAGTTGACATTTGCCAACGGCTCCCAGCTCGTTGACCACCCTACGCCAGGTAAAGTTCATCTGGCGCCTTACGAATTTTCCTATTATCTGCTAGCTAATTTTGGCACGGTGGCCGAGATTGAAGATCATCTGGCCGAAATTGAACTCATGAGTCGTCAATTTGCGGTCAATCCAATTGGGGATGCGGAACTCCATTTTGCCGTGGTCGACCGAACTGGTCGGACCGTGGTGATTGAACCGACACATTTTCCCATGACGATGCGGGAGAACCCCCTGGGGGTAGTTACCAACAGTAAGGACTTCGAGGTTCAGTTGTCGCGCTTGGGACAGTATGTCACCTACACCGATGACTTCTTGGCCGGCACCGTGCCCCTTAACACACCGCGAGTGACGACCGGTAAGTTCTCCGGTAAACCCGTTCCCAGTGGATCCTTTACGCCCGGTGGCCGGTTTGCCCGTGCCGCTTATTATAAGGAACGAGTAGATTTTCCGGAGGATGAGGCGGCGGGAATCATTAGTGCTTGGCACCTGCTAAATAGCGTGACGGTTCCTCAGAGTCATCGCTATCGCCCGACCTATTCCGTGTATCGGGCGGCGACGAGTTGCGAGTCGTTGACCTACTACTTTCAGCCCTACAATCGGTTGGACGTGGTGAAACTACAATTAACCCCGGCGATGCTCACGGCAACCGAGCCAAAGTTCTATCCGGTAGCGAATACCTTGCAGGTCACGTCGCTAAATGAGTAGCCAGACCAGGTTAACCGCTAGTAAGAGCACAGTCACCAGACAGTGAAAACGCCAGTCACTAACCAAAATGGCCATGAACTCGCGGGCAAAACCGATGGGCACGTAGTCCAGAGGCGTCGGCGCGGGAACACTACCGACGTTAAGGCCCAGGTGACTGGCCAGGCGTCGCGTTCGAAATAAATGATAGCCATTGGTGATGACGACGACGCGGCCACCGTGGTTAGGCAGTTGTTGCCAGATGGCTAGGCTATTGGCGAGGTTGGATCGCGTATTGGTCGCAGCCGTTTCCAAGCGAATGGCGGTCGCCGGAAAGTGGTGGCTTCGCAGGTAAGCAGCCATTGCCGCAGCTTCGGTCAGGTCTTCATCGGGGCCTTGACCACCGCTAACAATGATGGTGACGGGATGGTCCTGTCGGCGGGCGACTTGTAGGGCTGTGTCGAGCCGAGCAGCCAGCACGCGACCAATGTGGTGGCCGGCGATGAGTCCAGCCCCCAGAACCACGAGGGTGTCAGCCTGATGTGCGCGCCAGATAACGACGCGTAGATAACCCACGACACTGGCCGCGAAGAGCAGCCCGAGATAGGCACTCAGTCCGGGGATGAAAGTCAGCCAAGGCCAGAGGGTGCCAGTGAAGTGGCCGGTGCTTAGCGCCCAGATCCAGCCGGCGGTTAGCAGAAGCCACCCCCAGATGCCTACACTCATCCCCAGTGAGAGACGTTCCTGCTTGCGGACGATAAGCTGGGGGCGTATCGCAATTAGCAAGAGTGTCAGTAGGCCCCACAAACCGATGAAGCCAATGGTAATGGTACCGATGCCAGCCATCAGAGTTGGCAACCAACCGTGGGCCCGATAGGCCATCCCCGTGATGATCCCGCCACCAATGACGGTGAGTGTAGCACTGAATAGACGCTGTGGGGGCCACCAGGTAGCCAGGATCATGATACCGATAATGAAGATGATTAGGTAACCGAACATAAGCCACCCCTTTCAAAGCTTAAGTTTTTTTGAGAGTTCGTAAATTTTAACGTTTTAACAGGAAAGATCGTTATAATTGAGAACATTATAACTGAGATTGGAGGGACGAGGGTGCCTAAACGACGAAAAAGACGGCGAAAAAAGACGGCGAGTCCGGCGACGGCCACGTGGATCTTTGTCATGGTCCTCTTGGTTCTGGGTGGCGGATTGCTAGTCCGCGGTAAGATCAAGACGGAGATGCAAAACCAAGCGACGACCCAGACCGAGACGGGTGCGAGTTCCAATGAGTCGGCGAGCCAACAGAAATTTATTAAGAAAATGGCGAAGCCGGCAGTGCGTGTTTATCGCCAAAATGGGCAGGTGCTTCCCAGCATCGTGATTGCTCAGGCCATTCTTGAATCCAGTTGGGGTACCTCAGCCCTTTTCCTACAGGCGAATAATCCGTTTGGTGTGAAAGGAAGTTATGAAGGGCGGACTAAGAGTTTTCCTACCACGGAATACGTGAACAATAAGAAAATTTCGATCAATGCCAACTTCCGGGATTATCCGTCATTAACGGCGGCGATCTTGGACCACGATGCGTTACTCAAGCGGGACTACTTCAAGCAAACGGTCACGGATTATCCGACGGCGGCTAAGCTCCTCCAGCGAAATGGCTACGCAACGGACCCCAAGTATGCCAAGAAACTCACGAATTTGATCGCAACGTACAACTTAAATGAATATGACACCTAATAAAAGAGAGTGGGAAAAAAGGCGGTTAGTCAGCGAGCATTAACGTCGATAGTCGGACAATCCTGGGTTTGGATTGTTTGACTATCGGGGTTAAGCGGAGTTGACTGCCTTTTTTTGCGCGTTTTGGCAAGATAAACTTGACGGCAAAAAGACCGGGACAGTTGTCCCAGCCTTTTTTTAATTTCAGATTAGTTTTCGTTGTAGTAGCGCGCCACATCGTAGAGGTCTTGTGCCAAATCGTCAATCGAACGCGTTGGACGCTGGTTGGCGAAGAGGACGACGCCTTGACGGTTACCCTCGGTACCATAGAGGATGGCTTCGTAGCCACTGCCACTTAAGACCCCGCGAACTCGTTTGATACTCCCGGTCAGGTGGTAAAGCCCACCCGCATAGGAATAGTGATAGTCGTTCATCAGGTCGTAGTACTGGTTTTTCGTCAGAATCTTGCCATTACGAATCCCCTTTTGGATGGCATAGTAGTCTTCGGGGGTGGTGTAGTAGTTCCCTGCACCCAGAAGAGATGACATCATCTTCGTGGAGACTGCGCCGGACTGGTTGGCTTTGCCGTTGGCGTACCGGTAACCCGTGGCAACCTGGGCGTTACTTGGCAACTGGTTCCAGGCATAGGTGTGCTTCAAGCCCAGCGGCTTCACGATACGCTGATTGACCAGGGTGTTGTAATCCTTACCGGTGACTTTGGAGGCAATGCCGGCCAGCAAGACGTAGTTGGCATTGGTGTAATTATAGTTATTGTTCCCGGCAACCTTCATTTGGTCGAGGGTGTAGTTGATTTCGGAATTCTGCGACGTCAATACCTTGCTAGGGGTCGTTTCATCCATATCGATGCCGGAACGGTGATTCAGGAGTTGACGAATCGTGATGTTCTTGCTGTTATTGACCGAAGGATAGTAGGCACTCAACTTGGTATTCATGGAGAGTTTACCGCTGGCCGCCAACTGTTCGATGAGGGCTCCGGTCATGACCTTCTGTAGGGAGGCCGTTGGGTAGAGAGAGTTCGTCGAGTTCAGGATCTTCTTGTCGGCATTGGCATAGCCGACGCTGACGTGGCTAGCCCCTTTTGTGAAGTTGTTGAAGACCATGGCACTCCCTTGAAAGTTAGCATGATTCAAGAAAGTCTGGATCTTCTGGGAGCGACTGTACTTTTGGAGGGCCTTGACGTCTACCCAACCAATGGTTTTCCCATACCAAGAGAACTTGGCAAATTGTGCGCCGTTTGACAATGTGACGGTTTGGCTAACCCGGACGAAACGATGCTGCCAGTTCTTACCGCTAGCATCCCGTGTCTTCGCGGAATGCTGGGTGTAATAGGGACCATAGTAGTAAATCCCATCGTTTCGAGCTTTCTGATTCACAAACCGGGCATTATAATCGGTATTCTTCGTTTTGGTAATGGTTAAATAACTTTTGGCATGAGCGACTTCAACGGGTGCCACTGCACCAACCAGGAGAGACAGTCCAGCAACAATCCACAAATACTTTTTCAAATTTATCATCCATTTCCCTTAAATTACCTCCCATACTAACGCGTTTTCATTGCTATTGTGTAACAGAGGCGTCGCAATTTGGTAAAGTTTTAAACGTTTTAAATTATAAATGAATTATTTTTGCTTATTAAATCGTTAATTAATAGCGGCCCTGTAACGATGAATACCGTGCAAGTCATGGGGGTGTATGGTACACTAGCCAAAAATAAATATGTTAATTAAGGAGCTGAACCAAGCGTTGTTACATTTTCTTGGTCAATTATACGGGCCATTCTTTTCTGTTCATAATTGGGAAACCGTGATCACTTCCGGGGATGACTGGTTAATTATTTTTTCGTTAGTTTTAATTGAATGTTTATTATCCGTGGATAATGCCGTGGTACTGGCCGCGCAGACGCAGTCGTTGCCGACCCAGAAACAACGGGAAGAATCCCTGTTCTATGGGATCTGGGGTGCCTACATCTTCCGGTTTATCATCATTGGACTGGGAACCTATCTGATTAACTTTTGGGAAATCAAGGTGGTTGGGGCCCTATACCTGGCCTTTTTGGTCTTCCAATTCTTCAGTAAGACTCGTGTCACCCACACGCGGAAACTGGTGAGCGAGAAGAAGCGACGGATCTTACCGTTGTTCTGGTCGGTGGTGCTGCAGATTGAAATGATGGATATTATCTTTTCGATTGATTCCGTCCTGGCTTCGTTAGCCATTTCCAGTAATCCGGTGATCGTGTTGATCGGGGGCCTGATTGGGATTCTAGCCATGCGAGGGGTTGCCGAGGTCATCATGAAGCTGATGCAACGGATTCCAGAACTGGAACCCATGGCCTACATTCTTATTGGCTTGATTGCCGTAAAACTCTTCATTTCGATTCCTGCCATTGACATTGAAATTCCAGCTGCCTTGTTTGGCATGATCGTCGTTGGGGCCATTGTCTTGACGTTACTGATTCATGTCGTGCGTAAACGCCGTCATGACAAGGAAACCGAGGACAAACCCGCAACCGAAGATGAGAAGTAACACGCTTCGTTTCGTTCGATAAAATCAAGATAAGTCAAGGGATCTGTGAGCTCATCACGGGTCCCTTTTTACTGGGCATTGGGGGTCTACTTCAGTGGTATGATAGAGATAAGTTATGAAGGAGGCACCGCTTATGCAAATTGGATTTATCGGAACCGGTGTGATGGGCACCGGAATTGTGACGAACTTGTTGAAGGCTGGTCAATCGGTGGTTGTTTACAACCGAACGAAGGCCCATGCGCAGACTGTGTTGGATGCCGGGGCGACCTGGGCAGATTCACCCCAGGCCGTGGCGGAACAGAGTCATCTGATCATGTCGATGGTTGGCTATCCTCGCGATGTTGAGGACGTTTATACCGGGCAGCAGGGGGTCTTTGCCGGTATCCAAGCTGGGAGTATCGTGGTGGATATGACCACCAGTACCCCCGCATTAGCGGTTAAATTAGCACAGCTGGCCCATGACCACGATGTACTGGCCTTGGACGCTCCCGTCTCCGGTGGGGATGTTGGTGCCAAGAATGCCACACTGACCGTGATGGTCGGCGGTGACAAGGCGGCCTACGATCAGGTGCTACCAGTCTTCAATGAAGTAGGACAACGCGTGGCATACTTTGGGGATGCCGGCAAGGGTCAACATACCAAGATGGCCAATCAGATTATGATTGCCGGCACCATGACCGGGATGACAGAAATGTTGGTCTACGCGAAGGCGGCCGGCTTGGATTTACCAGCTGTCCTGGAAACGTTGGCCAGCGGTAGTGCCGACAACTGGAGCATGGACAACTATGCCCCACGCATCTTAAAGGGTGACTACACGCCAGGTTTCTTTGCTAAGCATTTCCTGAAGGACTTACGGATTGCCTTACAGGAGGCGGATCGCATGGACCTGAATCTGCCAGCAACTAAGCAGGCAAAGTTATTGTACGAGGCCATGGTCGATGACGATGAACTCGGCAATGACGGGACGCAAGGCTTAATCAAGACCTACGAGAAGTAAGTTTTTGATAAAAATAAACAGTCAATGAACAGGGGCAATGTTGCGTTGACCCTGTTTTGCGATCAAGTGGAAGTTGGCGGAAACTATGTTAAAAGCCTACTTAAAGGGCGTCGTGCCATTTATTTTGATTCTAGCCATTAGTACTTATAATTTGCGGGCTGGAAAATTTGATTTCAGTCTATCCTGGTGGCTGGTCTATCTGATTCTGAGTTATCTGGTTATTTTTCCCTGGGCGTATCGGCGTCTATCGGGGGACTTCAAGCGGGCGCCCGACTTCGCCAAACGACTAAACCGTTCGCAGGAAGATTCGGAACAGAAGGCTTTGCGGATGGGGTCAAACTATGCCAACACCGGTCGGATGGGCGTTAGCCGAATTGGGGATGCTTCCGGAAAGGAAAGTTGGATCACCCGTTGGGGGACGGACTTCGTACTACGGATTTTTCTAATTCTGGCGGGTGTCTTTCCGGCTGTCTATTGGTGGGTTAAAGATCGTCGAGCGAGATGAGAGTGTAACAAAAGGCGGAGTTGACTGCCTTTTGTCACACGTTTCGACTATAGATGTTCGGAGCGCAAGAAGGGCCTGAGACTTTTGTCTCAGGCCCTTCGATCATTTAAAAGGTTTTGTGCAGCACCACTACGGGCGCGCCATCTTCATCATATGGACCGTCACTAACGGTGTAACAACAACGCTCATAGAACTTCTGGGCGGTAACTTCACCGTGAATTAGGCCATTCTGATAGCCGTGTTGGCGGGACCAGTCTTCGGCCACCGTCATGAGTTGACGTCCCAATCCGTGACCACGCAAATTTTGGCGGGTGCAGACCCGACCAAAGCGCATTTCAGTGGGTGTTTGGGGTTCCAACCGTAGCGTGGCAACGGGATGACGGGCATCCTGGTAGAGCACAACATAGAGGCGTTCGGGTGTATCGCGGTCATCGAACTCAACCTCGCGAGGGATGCCACGTTCAGTGACGAAGACCGCCTGACGGAGTGACAGGGCAGCGGCGCGGTTGAAAGGTTCATTTGAAATAACGATTTCCATGATTCAGGTTCTCCTATTCAATATCGGCAAAGAAGCTGTAGAGTTTTTCGGTGGTCAGGGCCGCCTTTTCCTCACCGGAAACGTCGAAGGTGACCTGACCGTGATGTAGCACAATCAGACGATTGCCGTAGGTTAGGGCATCTTCAAGGTGATGGGTGATCATCAGGCAGGTGAGCGCTTCTTCTTGAACCCGCTGGTTGGTCAGGTGCATGAGGTCCTGACTGGTTTGTGGGTCCAGAGCGGCAGTATGTTCGTCGAGCAGCAGAATTTCTGGCCGCTTCAGGGTGGCCATCAGGAAACTCAGCGCTTGGCGTTGCCCCCCAGAAAGATTTCCGGTGGCTGTGGTGAGGCGTTGGTCCAGGCCATTATGCATGGTGGCCGTAATCTTCTCATAGCGTTCGAGTTGTTTATTGAGATGACGCGGTGCTAGGCGCCGGCGTTGGCCGCGGCGTTCCGCCAGCAATAGATTTTCCGCAACGTTCATCCGCGGTGCCGTCCCTAGCTTGGGATCTTGAAAGACGCGCGCGAGGAAGCGGGTGCGTTTCTCCACGGATTCATGGGAGATGTCCTTGCCCTTCAAGAGGATTTGACCGGAATCGATCGTCAGGTCGCCCCCGATGGCATTGAACAACGTGGACTTGCCGGCCCCATTTGATCCGAGGAGGGTGATGAAATCGCCCTCGTTAACGGTGAGGTTGAGGTGATTTAGAATCGTAATTTCTTCGGGCGTGTGGCGATTAACCTTGAGTACGACGTCCTTGAGTTCGAGTAATGGTTTAGTCATTGGTATCTAACCCCCGTTTCAGCAGGTGTTTAAAGTTCAAGACATTCTTGAAGACAGGTAACATCATGCAGACAGCCAGGATGATGGCGGAGATGAGGTTGAGGTCGTTGGCCTGGAACCCCAGCTTGAGCACAATCAGCAGGACAAAACGGTAGAGAATACTCCCGAGGGTCACGGCTACCAGTCGTTGGTTCAGCGTCAGATCGCCGAAGGCCACTTCACCGATAATGATGGAGGCCAGGGCAATGACAATGATGCCGATTCCCATGTTAACGTCGGCGAACCCGTTGTTCTGAGCGACGAGGGCACCGCCAAAGGCGATCAGGCCGTTGGAAACCATCAGGCCCATAATCTTCATGTTGTCGGTGTTGATCCCCAGGGACCGTGCCATGGTTTGGTTATCACCAGTGGCGATGAAACCTTGACCCAATTCCGTTTGCAGGAAGTAAATCACGATCGTGGTGATAATCACCATGACAATCGTTCCCAAAACCACACTGTCGAAGTATTGGGGGAGACTGGCGAGAAAATGATTTTTAAACAACGTGTTTTTTCCGAGTAGGGAGACGTTGGCTCTGCCCATGATTCGTAAGTTCACGGAGTAGCAGGCCGTCATCACGAGAATCCCGGCTAATAGGATGGGAATGTGTCCCTTGGTGTAGAGCAACCCGGTGATGAGCCCGGCGAGAGCGCCCACGGCAAAGGCCAGCAGCGTGGCTAACAAGGGATTCATACCGTGGCTGATCGCCATGACGGCGGTAGCCGCACCGAGCGGGAAGGTTCCCTCAACAGTCATGTCGGCGAAATCTAGAATTCTAAAGGTCAGGAACAGCCCGACCCCGAGGACGGCCCAGAGCAGGCCTTGTCCGATAGAAGAAACGATTAAACTCATTTGAAAACCTCCCCGTGTTTTTGGGCTTCTTGAATGACTGAATCAGGTAACGTGATGCCGAGTTTTTTGGCCTGGGTGAGGTTGATGGTCATTTCACCCTGCCGTTCGAAATGAATGGGGGTGTCGGCCGGGTTCTTACCCTTAAGAATGGCGGCCGTCATCTTACCAGTCTCAACACCCAGTTTGTATTGGTTGATGCTGAGGGTCGCGAGACCACCGGCCTTAACCATCGTGTCGACGGCTGGAAAGACGGGGACCTTCTTCGCGTTGGCCGTGGAGACCAGTGTCTGCATGGCACTGGCGACGGTGTTGTCGGTTGGCACGTAGATCGCGTCGACCTGGCTGACCATCTGTTGGGCTACTTGGTTGAGGTCGTTGGTGCTGGCGATCGTGTAGGCCTTGAGGCGAACGTGTTCCTGTTTACAGAGCGCCGCAAATTGGTGGTACTGTGCGGTTGCCGAGTCGTCGGAAGAGGTGTAAATGATTCCCAGCGTTTGCATCTTAGGCATGATTTTTTGGATGAGCTTCAGTTGCGATTTGAGGGGGGCTTGGTCAGAAACACCCGTGACGTTGTTGCCAGGGTGCTCGTTGCTGTGGACCAGGTCGGCGCCCTTGGGATCCGTGATGGCGCCAAGAACAACGGGAATATTGGAACTAGCGTTGGCCAGGGCCTGGGCAGATGGGGTGGCGATGCCGATCATGGCGTCCGCCTTCTCGTCCACGAAGCGGGCACTCATGGTTTTCAGATTACTCTGATCGTTCTGGGCATTCTGGAAGTCAATCTTAACGTTCTTGTTGACGTGATAGCCTTCCTCAGCCAATCCGTGAATAATTCCCTTATGAATGGCATCCAGGGCCGGATGGGATAACAGTTGAAGAATGCCGACCGTGGGGACGGGTTTCTTAGTGGCGGAGTCCGGTCGACTCTCCTGAACGAAGGCGAAGCCCAGGAAGACCACTAGAATTGCGATTAAACCGTATAGACGTTTCATATTTTTACCTCACTTTAATTCAATGGTTGATGGTGTTAGTCGTATAGAAAAAGAGCACCCAGACCGGCTGGGTGCCCAAGAAAAAGGCCCGCAAAACCGGAGAAGAAGACATCCGTGCGGGCTATTGCATCAGAAAGTTAGCCGGCGCAGATGCGAGAATCGCTCTGGGAGCTCAAGTCGCATCTACTCGATGACGACTTGATTACCGGCTTTGCCAACGTCCATTTAACTGAATACCAGACATTTGCATAAACTTTCCTTCTTTCCGAATTTGATTAAGACTAGTTTACGGCATCGCTGAAAAACCGTCAACCACCTTTTCGCCTTTTTTGTTATACTAGAAGCCAATAGAAACGATGAGGAGGGTGGCACTAATCATGAAAATTGCAGTGATGACGGACACATCATCGGGAATTTCTTTCGATGAAGCGGCACAACGCCACATAACACTCTTACCGGCACCCATCATGTTCGGTAACCGGCAGTATCACGAGTACTTAGACCTGTCCACGGCGGATTACTACCGTTTAATGCGACTGGCAAAGACGAAGAAGGTTGTGCCGACAGCGCCACAGTTATCGATGAAGACGATTCAGGCAGCTTGCCAGAAGTTAGCCAGTGAGGGCTACACCGATGTCATTGTGATTGGGCCATCGCTGGGGATTTCCGGGTTCGTGAATACGCTGGCGGCTTATGTGGAAAATGTCACGGCGCTACACGTGCGACCATGGGATTCTCGGGGCGTCTTGACGGTCATGGGCGATCAGGTTCGTTTAGCGGCTGCGATGGTGCAACAAGGGGCCTCGATCACCGATGTCTTTGCACAATTGACGGCCTTACGCGCAACAGTTCACAGCGCCTTTGTCGTTGACTCCATGAAACCCCTCCTGCGAACGGGGGAAGTTAATCCGCGCCACGCACCCGGGAGTAATCCGCTCTATGCGGGAAAACCAATGTTGACGTTTGAACCCTCGGGTAAGATGCGCTATGCCGGGAGTGCCTTGCGTTCTAAGGGCGCGCTCAGTGACTTTTTGGATAGTCTGGCAGTTGATCTGTCAGGGAAACACCCTGTCAAGACGACCATCCTTAATGCCGACCAGCCAGAGACGACGCAACAGTGGGTGGCGATTGCGCGCGATCGGTTCCCAATGGCGACCTTCGATGTTGCCCCAATTGGTCCCAGCTTTGGGGTTCACGTTGGGGACGGCGCCATGGGCTTGGCCTGGTCGCAGGACTATCACAGTCTGATTCCGAAAGATGAGAACTAAATGAGAATTCGGGGTTGACAGTCTCATTTTTTAATGGTTAACTGGTACTTGTAAATTGAAAAATGAAAGGAACTTCACTCATGAAGCCAAACAACCTCACTCATTTAAATAACCAATTTGCCTTTAGCTTTTTCTTTAGATAGCGTTTGTATTCACACGTTGGATACGAACGCGCCGCTCAATTGCGTTCGTATCTATCGATTAGCTAAAGTTTTTCAACATGACTTAAGCGCCAGATAGGTACGGGTATAATCTATCTGGAGAAAATATATCGGGGCCCGATAACACCAGGTAGATTCTACTCAGAATCTATCTGGTGTTTTTTTGTTTTCAGAGTGTGAACCAAGGCGGTTAGGGGACGAGCATTAACGTCGCTAAGCCGATAATCCTGGTTTTGGATTATTGGTTTAGCGGGGTTAAGCGGAATCCCCTTGGCGAACACGTTTCAGAAGCAGGCCAGGCTGGCAAGATGGACGCATCACACCAGCCGCCACGTCGACTTAAACAAAACCAAGTCAGTTGAAGAATCGGTGAGCCAAATGGCCCCATACTTATCAGTCAATGAAAATAACGAAGTGGCCAGCGCAACTGGTCCAACATACTTTGGAGGAATCGATTATGAAAAAAGGATTATTAACGGGTATCGCCTTATTAGGATTGGGATTAACATTAGCGGGCTGTTCGAGCAAGTCCGATGCTAGCAGCAAGGACACACTGAATGTTGGAATTTTACAGGTCGTCCAACATGGGTCCCTCGATGAAGCCAGACAAGGTTTCAAGGCTGGCCTGAAGCAGGAATTAAAGGATCATCACAAGTCTACTAAGGTGACCTATCACTACCTTAACGCGCAGGGGGATCAGGCCAATCTAAACACGATGAGTCAACAGTTGAGCCAACAAAAGAATGACCTTCTCTTAGGGATTGCCACACCGGCCGCTCAGGCCTTAGCCAAGAAGACGAAGACCACGCCAACCCTGGTAACGGCGGTGACCGACTTGAAGGCCGCCGGGTTGGTAAAGACCAACGACAAGCCACAGACCAACGTCAGTGGGACCAGCGATTTAACCCCGGTTGGCCTGCAATTGAAGCTCCTAGCCAGCCTGAGTAAGGGCAACAAGCCATTGGGAATTATGTACAACTCATCCGAAGAAAACTCGGTCTTACAGGTGAAATTAGCCAAGGCTTATGCGAAGAAGCATGATTTGAAGCTCAAGGTTGTCAGTGCGACCAGCACCAACGATGTGGCCAGCGTACTTGCTGGTTTGCAAGGCAAGATTTCTGGCTTGTACCTGCCAACCGATAACCTGATGGCCAGTGCCATGAAGACAATTGGTCAGAAGGCCAAGGCCGCCAAGTTGCCTGTTGTGACTGGGTCGATTGAAATGGCTGAAGATGGTGGGACCGCGACCTACGGCATCAATTACTACGACCTCGGCAAGCAAACCGGGAAGATGGCATACAACGTGTTAGAGAACGGTAAGAAGCCACAGAACATGGCGGTTGAAACCTCCAAGCACCTACATCTCTACATCAACAAGGCCAACACCAAGGCCATTGGCATGCAACCCAAGCAGATTAAGCAACCCTAAATTTAGAAAGGATGATCAGTCATGTTAATCACGAGTATCGGTCAAGGTCTTCTGTGGGCACCCCTGGTAATTGGGGTCTTCCTGACGTTTCGTATTTTAGATATTCCCGATCTGACCACCGAGGGAAGTTTCCCACTGGGAGCCGCGGTGACCGTCAGTGCGATGATTCACGGCCAGTCGGCCATTGTGGCTAGTCTATTAGGCTTCTTAGCTGGCTGTCTGGCAGGATGGGTGACAGGGATGCTGGACACCAAGTTAAAAATGCCGTCGTTACTGGCGGGGATCCTCACAATGACGGGACTGTATTCCGTGAACATGCATGTGATGGGTAAGTCTAACGTGCCGCTCCTGGATCAGAAGGTCCTGACGAGTTATCTACCAGCGACTTGGTCGGTGGACCTGCAGACCATCGTCGTGGGCCTGGGCGTCACCGCCCTGGTCATGGCGGGCCTCATCTGGTTGTTCCGAACGCGGCTTGGCCTTTCTCTCATGGCGACCGGGAACAATGCCGCTATGAGTGCCGCTAACGGGATTTACACCGACCGGATGGTGATTCTGGGCTACATGGTTTCTAACGGCTGTATCGCCCTCTCTGGGGCCTTGATTGCCCAGAGTAATGGATTCGCCGATATTGGCATGGGGATTGGGACCATCGTGATTGGCCTAGCCTACGTGCTGGTCGGGGAGATCTTCTTGCGTGGCCGCCAGATTTGGTTACGTCTGACCGCGATGGTGTTGGGAGCCGTGATTTATCGTTACCTTCTGACCGTTGCCATGGGTCTGGGTTTCCCAGTCGACGACCTCAAGATTCTCTCAGCGGGCATTCTAGTTATCGTGATTTGCCTGCCATTGTTACGAAATAAGTTACAGACGAAGCAACAGTTGAAACGTTATCTCAAACAGATTGGAGTCGATGAGCATGCCACAACCAGCAGTCTTAAGCGTCAAGCACCTACAGAAGGTCTTCTTTCCCGGAACGGTAAATGAGCGTCACGTCTTAAAGGATGTCAGTCTCACCATTGAACCAGGGGACTTCGTGGCCGTCATCGGGAATAATGGTGCCGGCAAATCTACGCTACTCAATACGATTGCCGGCACGTTGCCGGTCGACGCTGGCGAGTTACGGCTCGCCGACCATGATGTGACGCATAAGCCTGTGGCTTACCGGTCGCGTTGGTTGTCGCGGGTCTTCCAGGATCCCAAGATGGGCACGGCTGGTGAACTGAGTGTCGCCGAGAATCTCACGCTGGCGGAACAACACACCGGTAGCATGAGTCTTCGTGGATTCCGGCATAAGGGTCAGACAGCGGCCTATCAAGAACTTCTACAGCCCTTGAACATGGGGTTAGAAGACCGCTTGACCACTCAGGTGAAATACCTATCGGGTGGGCAGCGCCAAGCATTATCCCTATTGATGGCGACGCTGAGCCATCCTGAATTGTTATTGTTAGACGAACATACGGCAGCGCTGGATCCCCAGACTAGTCACCAGGTGATGGCCCTGACCCAAAAGATTGTGACCGAGAATCACTTAACCACCCTGATGATTACCCATAAGATGAGTGATGCCTTAACTTATGGTAATCGCTTGGTCATGGTGCAAGATGGCCAAATTAAACTGGATGTTCGGGGCGAAGAGAAGCAACGAATTCGTCAAGAGGATCTCTTGGGCTTGTTTGCCGATTAGCGCAGAGGGGTTAACGTTCCATTTCAGAAATAGCCTGAAGGCACAAATGACGGGGCTTAAGGACAAAACTAGTCAATAGTCGTTAATACTATACGCCACTATCGCGAATGTGTGGAGATTTGCTTTATCTTCTGATAAATCAGCCGTATACTAAAGCCGTATTTAAGATTACGGATTTTTCTGAAGGTGTTCGGGGGAAGCCGTAAACAAAGTTGTGGAAGCTTCTTGTTGAAGACCTAAACGGACTAACCGTAATGAGAAGGCCACTATCCCAGTGATAGCGGCACTAAAAGGTCACCACCATCAGCGACGGGCTAGCGTCCTGTGGTGCAAGAAAGGTCCCCCGAGCGATTGCTCGGCGGACCTTTTTGTTATGTCGCTAGATTAATGACATCAAATTATTTAAGAAATGTAGGACGATGTTATAGCGAATATCCTTGAAGTGCAGGTAGGCGGCCCCGAGGACCCACCCCAGTCCAGAGTACATGAGTAGGGTTGGTGACAGGCCGGAGACGTGCATGCTACCGAAGATAATCCCAGAGATGAAGACCCCAAGGAAGTTCATGAGGCGGGTGTTCTTTCTGAAGAAGTAGTTCAAGAAGATCCCGCGGAAGATGAATTCCTCATAGATTGGAGCCAACAAGATTGGATAGGCGGTGTTCCAGAAAGGCAACTTGACCACTTGCTGATCGATGATCTGCTGGTTAGCCGGACTCGGCAGAATGTGAAAGTGAATCAGCAATCCCCAGCTGTATTGAATGGCCATCATGAGGATGAAGAAACCAATCAACTGGGCAACGGACTTCCATGAAAAGGGTGTTCGGCCGATCTGCCGGGGATTGTTCTGCTGAAGCTGTTTTTGATAGCGCCAGGTGATAAATGCCAGCAGTAAGCCAGAGTAAATCAGCATTGTCCCGATCAGCTGATTGGTGGATCCGCCACGACTCGCCTGATCGGTAGCTAGCAAGAGAATCATGCTATCAATCAGATAGAGAACGAGGAAGCCCACCCACTGGAGATCACGTTTGAACCAATTCAGGAGCCAGCGGGTACTAGAACCAAACATATTCATTCAAGCTGACCTCCCATTAGTTGTCGTATTTACCAATTTCAATGAGGTTTTCATCCGGATCTCGGACGTAAACGGAGGTCATTGGGCCCTGGGCACCTTGCTTGGGGATGGGACCGTCCACGATCTCAACGGCATAGTTGGTGAGGTGAGCGAGGATGTTGGCCAATGGGTCGGTGGCGATGATAGCAAAATCAGCGGCCCCAACCGTTGGGTGCTTGGCAATGGGCAGATGAGGGGCATCGGTGACTTGGAAATTCAGCTTTTGTTTTCCCAGCTTAACGCCCTTACGGCCATCGTCGAAGGTAATAATGGGGAGGTCTAAGACCTCATGGTACCAGCGAAGTGAGCGTTCTAGGTCACTCACGGTGAGCGTAAGATGATCGATGTTTCGAATATTCATGACAGTCAGTCCTTAACTAGTAAATTTCAACCATTATAGCATAGATAACCCCCGAGGCCCTAGGCGGTGAAGTTGACGAACCCGGGCGTTTCGTGGTAAGTTACTACTTATATATTGTTTAAATAAAGGCCTTGACGCTGTCGAGGCTTTTATTGCGTTAAGAGAGAGGAAGGATTTTTGTGCCACTATTAGAAGTTGACAACCTGAGCATGAGTTTCGCTGATAAGAAGCTGTACGAAGGTGCCAGTTTTCAACTCAACAAGGGAGAACACATGGGCGTCGTTGGGCAAAACGGTGTCGGCAAGTCAACCTTGATTAAAATTATTACCGAACAAGAACTACCACTGACTGGAAGCATCAAGTGGCAGAAGAAGACGCATATTGGGTACTTGGACCAATACGCCGATATTCCGGCGGGGATGCAGTTGATTGATTTCCTCCATACGGCCTATGCAGACCTGTATGAGATGAATGACCGGATGACGGCCCTGTATTCGGAATACGCTGAAACCATGGACGACAAGCTCTTAGAGCGCGCCGGTCGAATTCAGGAAGAACTCGATGCGCGGAACTTCTACGGTGTCGAAACCGAAATCGAACGGGTTATCTCAGGTTTGGGTCTCGATGACATTGGTCGGGACCATGAAGTGGCGAAGATGTCCGGGGGACAACGGTCTAAAATTATTTTGGCCAAGCTACTCCTGGAAAATCCAGACGTCATTCTGTTGGACGAACCGACCAACTATCTGGATACCGCGCACATCGCGTGGTTGGAGGACTACCTGAATAACTTTGAGGGTGCCGCCCTCATCATCTCCCATGATTATGATTTCTTACAAAATGTGACGAACTGTATCATCAACCTGGCCTTTGGGCAAATCACCAAATACCGAGGAAACTTCAAGCAGGCCATGCGGCAACGGGCCGAGAAGGAAAAGGTTCAGCAACGTGAATTCGACAAGCAACAGGTCGTGATTGAGAAGGCCGAACGCTTTATTCGGAAGAACAAGGCCGGGACGAAGTCAACGATGGCGAAGTCCCGAGAAAAGATGCTGAATCGGATGGATCGGGTTGATCCACCTTCGACGAACATCCAAGCCCACTTTGATTTCCCTTATCAGGAAACCGGGTCACAGAATGCCTTGGTCGTGGATGAATTGTCCGTTGGTTATGACCGGCCACTGTTGAAGCCCGTGACTTTCTCCGTGACGACTGACCAAAAGGTAGGTCTGACTGGATTCAACGGGGTTGGGAAGTCGACACTGATCAAGTCTATCCTGGGCATTATCAAAGCCAAGGGTGGCTCGGCCAGCTTCTCACCTTCTGCACGGATTAGTTACTTTAGCCAAGACTTGGTCTGGGAGAACAACCGGCAAACACCACTCCAGATCATTCAAGCCAAATACGAAAAGATGCCACAAAAGGCCATTCGAGGCAAATTGTCTAAGTGTGGTTTGGATTCCGCCAACGCCATGAAACCCATCGGAGAACTCTCCGGGGGAGAACAGACGAAGGTTAAGTTAGCCTTGCTGGAATTTGAACCCGCAAACTTCTTGATTATGGACGAACCCACGAACCATTTGGATGATGAAACTAAACACGCCTTGAAAGAGGCCATCGACAAGTTCCCAGGGAACGCCATCATCGTGAGTCATGAGGAGAGCTTCTACACCGGATTGGTCGACAAGATCTTAAACGTGGAGAAGTTAAGCTTGCGTAACGCCCCACAAGAGTAAGTTACGGTAAGATTATAATTCGGTTAAGGCCGTTCCCTTTTGCCTTAAAATCCGTTACAGTGAAGCTAGTATGAATTTTACTGAAAAGGACGGAAGAACATGAGACGATTTAGACAGTTACTCGTCATTGTCGTATTGGTCCTCGTGGCGGGATTTGGCATTAATCGCGTGATTCAACGGACTTCCGCTAATCGGACGCCGGTGGCTCAGACGATTCGGAAAAAGTTTACGGCGACCAAGCAAATTAATTGGCGGGAACCTTCGGAAGATAAGGCGTATCCTAACCTGAAATCCTATCCCAATGCCTGGCTGGATGTGAATACCAGTAAGCAGCGGGTCTACGTCCGGAGTGGCAACAAGGTGCTCTACACCATGTACTGCTCGACGGGGACCGGGAAAGACAATGCCACGCCGCACGGCACGTATTATATTCAGGCCGAGCGGGGCAAGTTCTTCTACAACCAGAACTCTGGCGAAGGCGCCAAGTACTGGGTATCGTGGAAGGACCACGGGATTTATCTCTTCCACAGCGTGCCAACCGACAAGAACGGGAATTACATTGAAAGCGAAGCCAAACAGCTCGGCAAGACGGCGGCCTCACACGGTTGTGTGCGGTTGTCCGTGGCCGATGCCAAGTGGGTCTACACCAACGTGCCTTACGGGATGAAGGTTGTGATTCACTAACTTCACAGGAAATTTATCAAGCAGTCCGACAGCAATCCTTAGTAGGTGGTTGTCAGACTGCTTTTTTGACGAAAAAAATCCTCATCACTAATTTTACTAGTGATGAGGATTTTAGATGACCCTGATTAAGCGTTGAAGTTGTCAGATTCCACGTCGCGGATAAACGTTGCCAAATGGTCGTAGTAGACCGGGGCATTGTCAATCATGTGGTGGTGGCCACCTTCAGGCGTCGTCACGAAGCGAGAGTGGGGGATGAGTTCAGCCATCTTTTTACCGGTGGCAATTGGCATGGTTTCGTGTTCACCGAAGGTCAAGAGCGTTGGCACTTGGATTTCCTTCAGGTGTTCGCGGAAGTTCCATTCCTTGAGCTTACCCTTGATAACGAATTCGTTGTCACCTTGGAAGGCCCCGTAAACGGCAGTTGCCGTGGTGTCGATTAAGTGAGAGATAGCGGCTGGCTTTTTCCGGTCAACGTAGCCATCGTTTAAGATGCCCACGTAGCTCTGGTATTTAGCGTCGTCGTAGTTTCCGTTGGCCTCGACTTGTTGCATGTAAGCCACTTGGTCAGCAGAGAGTACCGTTTCACGGATATGGTTGATGCTTTCAACGTATTCGTCAATGTTATCAACCATGGATGAAATGATGGCACCCTTTAAGTGTTGGCCATACTTAGCAGCGTACATTTGAACTAATGCGCCACCCCATGATTGGCCAATCAAATAAAATTGGTCGATGCCTAATTTTTGCCGAACTTCTTCAACTTCGTCTAAGAAGTAGTCGTAAGTCAGGTACTTTTTAGCGATCTCTGGGTCGCTATAGTCGGGTTGGTCTGAATACCAGGACCCGAGTTGGTCGTACATGTGAACCTGAACGTTGAGTCCTTGGTTCGCTAATTGTTTCGCGGTGTCTTCCCAGTATTCGTGGTTGCCACCAGGGCCACCGTGTAAGGCGAGCAGGTGAATGTCACCAGTGCCTTGGGTGTTGGTCCAGAGGTGGTAGCCGTTGTCTAGCGTGATAATCGTGGTTCCTTGTTTCATGGGAAAGCCCCCGTTTCTAATAAAGTTATTATTATTTTATCACTGTTATCTTAGTTACGAAACCGTGACCTGTAAATTCAAGTTAGTCCGTGACGGTTGGAATGGCCAAATTGGCCTGGGCCAACTGGATGGAATATTGTAAATCTTGATTGCCACGCACCGTCATGCCAAAGTCAGTGGCATAGATGACCAGGCCAAGTTGGTGACCCGCAACTAACTTGTAGTGAGTGGGTTGCAGGGTGACGGTGAGATCGTAGAACTGGTTTGGCTTGAGTTCGTCAATCTGGTAGGCGTTGGTACGGTTCTGCAAGTTGCGATGGCCCTTGGTAATCATCTTCCAAGGGGTCGGTGCGGCCAGCTGGAATTCACGCAGGTCGTCTTCACGCCAGCGATAGCCCTCATCGAGCGCCTTGCGGGCAAGAATGGTTGGGCTGACGCCTAAGCGGGCCGCTTCACCATAGTCGACGACTTGGAAACTCAGCATACCAACAGGTTGGTTAACCGCCACCTGTAAGGTCACCGTTGGCTTTCCATCTAGGATCAAGTCATCGGTAAGGACCGCTGACTTGAAGATGAGCCGGTGACCAAAGAGGTCGTTATGTTTGTCGCCAAGCAACTCTTTCTGCCAAGCGGCGATGTCCTTCGTGTAGCGATGGTACTGGGCCACAGGAAGTTGGTCGTTGAAACTCGTGGCGTAGGGCTGTGGGTCCTGCGTGCCAGCATCGACCAGTTCATCGTGTTGGAGGTTGAAGACCCGTTCATTGTTGGCGGGATTATCCCAATCCGCAGCGGCGTGCCAAGTTTCGGGTTCGACGTTGTCCTGAATGATGACATTTGGCAGGAGGGTGTCCGCTTGGTTATCGACGCCCAGGAGTTCGTGGGTCAACCAGAGATTGACGATGTCGGTATAGTCGATGGAACGAAAGGCATTGATGTAGATGTGCTGCCCTTGATGCAGGATGAGTTTCTTGGTAACCGGGAGGTCGCGTACCGCGTTCCAAAGGTTGTTAACGTTACGGGGCTTGACGTTCCAGTCGTTGAGACCATGAACCAAGAGCAGGTCGGCCTTGATGTTCTGCGCGTGTTTGATGTAATTTCGCGCATCCCAGAAACTGTTGTAGTTTCCAGTGGCGCGGTCTTGATCATGGGTGATGCCAGCCAGATCGGCTTGCCATTTCGCTTGAATACGGTGATAGTCACCGGGCAAGAGTTCACGGCTAAAGGTTTCTTCGGCCAACACATCGGCGTCTTCGCCAGGGAAACCACCGGGAGCGATGACCAAGCCACCGTCACGGTAGTAGTCATACCAGTTGGAAATAGCGGCTTCACTGATGATCGTCTTGAGCCCCGTGACCCCGCTGGTTGCGGCAGCGGTGGCCAAGGTTCCCAGGTAGGAACGACCGGTCATGGCAACTTGGTGGTTGCTCCACCAAGCGGGGATGGCTTCGGTCGCGGCACGGGTGGTGAAGGCGGTGCGATTGCCGGCTAGCCATTCGATGATGGCAATGGTCGAGGTCGTTTCCTCGGGGTCACCCGTGGTGCGGACCCCATCCGAATCCCTGGTCCCAATCCCAGCGGCATAAACCACGGCGAATCCCCGTGCTAAGAAGTAGTCATTTAAGGTATATGACTGTTCTCGCGCGAAGGTTTCGACGGCCGTGTGCGTACTCGTGGTTACTGGACGCGGGTCGGGAAGGGCATCGGTGGCTGGTGTGGCTAAATCAGCCAAGGTGACCTGTTGAGGTTGCTTGGGCTGTAGCGGAACGTTGACGTTGTGGGTCAAGGCTTCACCAGCTTCATCGTTGGTACCTTGATTGTAAGGACTGGCGGTGTAGAGTACCGGAACCTTGAGGCCCGTGGCTGTTTCGACTGGACGAATGATCTCAGCCTTCAACAGGTCACGGTGCCCGTCGTGGTCAGTGTCTTGCGGACTTTCGACGTAGACGACCTCGCGGATGAGGTGGGTCGTATCGAAGACGGCCTGGGCCTTACCGTTGAAGATTAAGGGCTTAGGAACACTGGGATCGGTCACGAAGGGGGCAAAGTAGCCGTGCGTCGTGAGGTGGTCCAGGAAGCTTTGACCATTCTTGGTATGGGTAGTTAGCAACAGATACCAGGCTTGCTTTAACTCGTTGACGGTGAAGTCATCAGTGGCATGGCCGCTAACGGGCAATTGGATCTTAGCCATAGCGGCCAGAGGATCGGTTAGCTGGAAGTCCAGCTCAGGACTGAAGCCTAAGCGTTGGAGAGCCAGGTTGTAGAACACTGTGACGG
This sequence comes from Levilactobacillus humaensis, assembly GCF_024345185.1. Taxonomy (GTDB): domain Bacteria; phylum Bacillota; class Bacilli; order Lactobacillales; family Lactobacillaceae; genus Levilactobacillus; species Levilactobacillus humaensis. Next base: position 36,577 of record NZ_BROB01000016.1, read on the forward strand.
GTAATGTGTCGTGGGTGGTCAGGTACGTCCAACCATCTTCGTCCGGGGTGGCCATGAGATTGGCTAACTGGGCGGTGACACTGGCGTGGTCCTGATATTCGGGCCAACTTAAGTCATAGAAGTTTAGGAGCAGGGCGGTAGGACTGGTTAAATCCTGATTGTCCGTCGTTAAAAAGTGAATCTCTTCGAGCTCGCGCAGGGCTTCCGCCGGCTGCGTCGGTCGAATAGCAAACTGTTGATTACGCAAAACGATCGCCTACCTTTTCTAAAGTCTGACTAACTAATTTTAATCCTGATCATTTAAGCGGCTGTGATGTAATCCATAGCTGAAGTAAATCACCAGGCCAAGCGCAAACCAAATGGATGATGCAATCCAGGTTTCGGCGGGTAATTGAAGCATCATGCCGAAACACAGGAGTCCCGAGATAATGGGTAAGACGGGATAGAGGGGAACCTTGAACCCAGAGTTCTGGGGCAGTCCCTTGAGGTGCCGGAGCCGCAGAATCCCAAAGGAAACGAAGAGAAACGCCACCAGCGTGCCGATGTTAACCAAGTTGGTCAGCTGGGCCAGGGGAACGAAGCCCCCGAGCAGGGCAATGACCACGGTAATCACGGCGAGACTGTTGCGAGGCGTTCCCGTTTCATCGTCGATCTTGCCGAGAAATTTGGGTAACAGGCCGTCGCGACCGATCGAGTAGATCAGCCGGGACGAACTGTAAATCATGGTGACCATCATGGTAAACATCCCCGCGAGGGCGCCCAGTGAGATAATCCCAGACGTCCAATCCTGATGAACCAGGGTCAGGGCAAAGGCGACGGGGTCGGCCACGTTGAGCCGGGTGTAGTGCACCATCCCGGTGAGAACCACGGCGACCAGCATGTAGAGCACAGAGGCCACGATGAGGGTCCCGATGATCCCAATTGGCATATTCTTCTTGGGATTCTTAACCTCGGCGGCCGAGGCCGAAACGACGTCGAAACCGAGATAGGCAAAGAAGACGGTCGAGGCACCGCGGAGAATTCCCTTGGTTCCAAAGGGCGCGAAGGGATGCCAGTTAGCTGGCTTGACGTAGAAGATCCCAACCAGGACGAAAAGAATAATAATGGCAATTTTCACGATGACGATGACGTTGTTAATCCGCATCGATTCGCGCATGCCCCGGCTGAGTAGCCAGCTAATCAGGAAGACCACGAGAATGGCAATAATGTTGCCATAGGTGCCGTGAGCCGGGTCATAGGGTCCGGTTACAGCCGTTGGCAAGGCCAGGTGGAACCCCTTCAGGAGAGAATTGAAATACGCTCCGAAGGAATTGGCAACCGCCGCCACGGCGAGCACATATTCCAGAATGAGGGCCCACCCGAGGACCCAGCCGATGATTTCGCCGAAGACCAGGTTCCCGTAGGAATAGGCGGATCCGGCGACCGGTAAGACGGAGGCAAATTCGGCGTAGCACATCGCCGCAGTGGAACAGACGATCGCGGCGAGGAGAAAAGACAACACGATTCCCGGTCCGCTGTATTGGGCCGCGATGGTGCCGGGGAGAATGAAGATCCCGGTTCCAATCACCGCCCCAATACCCAGTGACATCAAGTCCTTTGCCGACATGGTTTTGGCAAAGTGTTGGTCACTTTCTAAATAATTATCTAAGCGTTCGCGGCGGAAAATTCGCGAAATAGCCATAAGAAGCCTCCTTAATTAATGGTGATATCTCGGATAGTGTACCCTAGACTTAAATTAAAAGTCAATGAGAGTTGGCGGTTGTTTTGAAAAATGCAGCGGAAAACCTTTCCGTTCAGGGGACTTTCGGGCTAAAATAGAACAGAACTAATAACGAGGAGGAACGCTAGTCATGATTACTGAACGCGCAAGTGGCGCTGTGGTTTACCAGCGCCGTGCTGGTGTGCCCTATTATTTATTATTAAAGAGTGCCACCAGTGACTTCTGGGGGTTTCCTAAGGGCCACGTCGAGGGTCAGGAAACCGATGTCGCCACGGCCCAACGGGAGATTCGCGAGGAGACAGCATTAGAAGTTGCGGTTGCCACGGAATTCCATGCCGACCTCGATTACGATATGGCCAATGGTCACCACAAACACGTGGTGCTGTTTACCGCGGAGGTGTCAACCGATGTGGTGATTGACCGGCAAAAAATTGAAATCAGTGAGACGGCTTGGTTACCATACAACGAGGCTCGTGAACGGCTGACGTTCGATAATCTTAAGGGATTATTGGATCAGGCCAACGACTACCTAGTGGGGTCGACACATGGCAAATAAGGTGTTGGTCATTACTGGGGCAACGGGGACTGGGAAGACCACGGTCCAGGACTACCTCGTGGAACACTTTCCAGTTACTAAAGTGATCACGCATACGACGCGGCCACCTCGTCTGGGAGAAGTTGATGGGCGCGACTACTATTTCGAGACGACCGAGAGCTTTGAACAGAACCATTATTTGGAATCGGTTCGTTACGCCGGCTACCAGTACGGCTCGTCTCGTGAAGGTCTGGCTGATGGTTTTAATCGTGCGCAATTCGTGGCCATTGTCCTTGATTCCAAGGGTGCGGTGACTTATCAGGAACAGCTAGGTGATGAGGCTGTTGTTCTGTTCTTAACGGTAAGTGATCCCGAGTCACTGATGCACCGGGTGACGCGCCGTGGGGATGACCAATTGATGGTCAAACAACGTTTCGCCAGTGCCGAGTATCGGCGTGATCTGACGATGCCATTAGCCTTACAGGGACGAGTTATTCAGATCAACAATGACAATTGGTCACAGACCAAGGTCAAGTTGGCGAACCTGATGCGGACGCTTCAGGAGGACTAAGCGATTCGGTTGAGTTTATCCCTGAGATATGCGACACTAGCAAGGAATTCGGACTAAATTTGAGAAGGAGGCCGCCCATCATGGCAGAGTCATTAAACGCCGCTGTGGCTGTTTTAAGAAAGAATAAGTTGAAGTTAACCAAACAACGGCACGCGCTGTTAGAGTTTTTGTTGACTAATCAGAGCCATTATACCGATGTGGTGACCGTCGATGCGTACATGCGCACCGAGTTCCCAGGGATGAGCCATAACACCGTCTACCGCAACCTGAAGGAGTTCGAGGAAGTTGGCATTGTTGAGCAGAACACGGAACAGGAACGCGCCCGGGTTAAGTATCAGTGTGATGCCCAACACTCGCATCATCACCACTTCATTTGTCAGAACTGTGGGAAGGTTACGGAGCTTCAAATGTGCCCAATGGCGTTCTTCACGGACCAACTGCCAGGGTGTGAGGTGACGGGGCACAGTTTCGAACTCTATGGTCTCTGTGCCGATTGCAAGATGGCCGGTGTGACTACCGAGAGTTTAGCTAAAAATTAAGAGAAACTTGAGAGATTTTTGAGTTCCACGTGGGATAATGAATGCAACGAGTAATTGTGAAGGGAGGATGACGACATGGCATACCGCACACCACCATTTATCACGCCATTTGCCTTGGTCTCAATGGCCTTGGCTTTGGGTGCGACCAATGTGGTTACCAACTCGGTCACCAAGACGAATGAAGGGGCGACGCGAACTTCGCAGACCTCTTCAGTTGTGTCGAACTCGTCGACGAGTTCCAAGAAAAAGGAAAGCGACGACAGTTCGAAAAAGAAAAATTCGGATTCTTCTAGCAGTAGCGAGTCATCCGATGAAAGCAGTAGCAGCAGTAGTTCATCGACGACCACGCAGAGTTCTTCCGCGGATAACACATCCGAGACGGAGAGCTCACATGGCACGACGACTGGCAATACCGGGACAACGTCTTCATCGACGACCTCGTCAAGCACTAGTGACACTACTGATGATACGACAGGCACTTCTGGTGATACCGCTAATGATACGACCACCCAGAGTTCTCACACTTACAGTGGGACGACTGATACGGGTGAATAAGACAGAAAGGGGGACCGATAATGCTTAGTTTTCTAGACATGATTAACCACTACTTAGGTTATATCAACGTGAGTGTTAAGCTGAAGAACCGCATATACACGGTGCTCGGGGCCCTAGGTAATCTCTACCTGTTCTACATTGGGTTCCGTTATCTCCAAAATGGCCATCCTTTCTGGGGATTGTTAATTCTGGCGATTGCCGTTGTCATGCTCTACTTCGTTTATCTCAATACGATGTACTACTTCACCAAGAAGAAGGCACCCTTCGACATCTCACCGAAGATTGAGAAGTGGTTGCACATGAAGCCCAAGGACGCCGACCTGGAAACGGGTAAGCCAGTCATTGGGGGGCGCAACATTCCAGCCAATGGGTATTTTGACGAAAAAAAGATATTACCCGGGAAATTGTCATCATCCACAATCGAATTGCAGAATATTCAAAACTTGGCCACTCGGTTGCAGCAGAATCAGCTGATGCAGCTGGATTACTCTGGCCTCGGTGACCGGGAGATTACCGATCAAGTTCGTAAACTTGGGAAGCCGGTTTACGCTTCGGGACCAGGTGTCCTGATTCCCTACTTTGAGATGCAGACCGAAGGCAAGCAACTCGTGGTCTACGCCGGGATTAACCAGGCGGAGAAGCAACGAGTCGGAACTGTCGCAACGGTTGGTCTCCAACAGGTGGCCGATGTTCAGGACCAGATTGAATTGTACCTGGCCAATGCCACACTGGTCGGCGGTCCTTTCAAGGTTCTCGGTCGGACGAGTCTGATTGAACAGGACAATGATTTCCAAGTAGCCGTGCAATTGGCCTATAAGCACCAAGGGTCAACGCCAACGACGACCTCGCGGGTTACCCGCGAGGCGTCACCGGTCACGCCGACCCGTGAGTCGGAACCAATGACGCGGACGTCACGTTACCATCACTAGGGGTGACATTGAAAGTTCAATAGCATAACGAAACAGTAAGGACCTTCCGGCTAAATTTAGCTGGAAGGTCCTTTTTCTATAACGACTGGCAATTAAGTCATATTCTGTCCAAACGACGCGTCAAGACATTTATTTTTTCAGGGGACTCGGTTACGAAGAAAATCCTTGGTACATCTAATATTAAGCGGCCTAAACTTTTTTCGGGGGTCCCCATACTGGAAGTGTTTGTTTTGACCGGGTTATTTTTTTGGTTTAAACTTTGCATTAGACCCTAATCAATTCAGGTTACGACGCGGATAAAGACGATCGTCGAGAGGGTTGATGGGACGCCGCTGAATTCAGTTTGTGACGGTGTAACTTGATGGATAATCTGTTTGCATAAGTATTCATGTAAGCCGAAACAATTTTTTAAAAATGCGATTAATCAAGCAGGGGGAAAAGCTTATGTCAATGATTGAATTTCACAACGTGGAAAAGTATTACGGTGACTTCCACGCGCTGCACAATATTAATTTGACGATTGAGGCCGGTGAAACGGTTGTGTTGATTGGTCCTTCCGGTTCAGGAAAATCGACGCTGATCCGGACTGTCAACGGGCTGGAATCTATTCGTCACGGGCAATTGATCGTTAACGGTCAAGACCTTGCCAACCCCAAGACGGATATGAACCGAATTCGCAAGAACGTGGGGATGGTGTTCCAACACTTTAATCTCTATGCCAACAAGACCATTTTGGAAAACATTATGTTAGCCCCACGAATTGTGTTGCACCGAGAGGAAGCAGAGAACAAGAAGGTCGCCATGGAGATGCTCGACCGAGTGGGCCTGGCTGACCAAGCCCCAAAGATGCCTTCCCAACTTTCCGGGGGGCAACAACAACGAATTGCCATTGCGCGATCCCTGGCGATGAAGCCGAAGTGTTTACTGTTCGACGAACCAACCAGTGCCTTGGACCCAGAAATGATTGATGATGTGTTAAATGTTATGAAATCCATTGCCCGTGACTCCAGTATGACGTCGCTTGTCGTGACTCATGAAATGGGCTTCGCTCGTGAAGTGGCCAACCGAGTAATCTTCATGGCGGACGGCCGTGTTCTGGAAGACGACACTAAGGAACAATTCTTCGATGGCCAGCCAACCAATGAACGGGCTCGTCAATTCTTAAGTAAGATTTTGACTCATTAGTTGGGGGGATATCGAAATGAAAAGATTAATTCGTCGTCTGGGCCTGCTGGTTGCCCTGACTGCCCTCACGGTGACGGTGACGGCCTGCGGGAGTAAGCCGTTGTCGTCACGAAATGTGTGGCACACGGATCAACAGTCCAAGACCATTACGTGGGGTGTGAAGGCCGATACCCGGTTGTTCGGGCTTCTTGACACCAAGGATGGCAAGATTAAAGGTTTTGAAGTGGATCTGGCCAACGCCTTAACCAAGCAGATGCTGGGTAAGAATGCTAAGGCCAAGTTCATTCAAGTGACGAGTTCGACGCGGATGCCCATGTTAAAGAATGGGAATATCGATGCCATTATGGCCACGATGACCAATACGCCAGAGCGGCGTAAACAGGTCGATTTCTCAAACACCTACTTCTTTGCCGGACAATCGCTCCTGGTGAAGAAGGGCAGTTCGATTAAAAATGTGAAGGATTTAAACCATGAGAAGGGCACTGTCCTTGGGGTGGTTGGATCCGACTCCGTTGAAAATGTTGCTAAGGTTGCGCCGAATGCCAAGGTACTCCAATTGACTGACTATGCGCAAGCCATGACAGCTTTAAAGTCTGGTCAAGGTCAGGCGTTAACGACCGATAACGGGATTTTATATGGGATGTCCGTTCAGAACCCGGGCTACGTCGTCACGGGTGGCACATTCGTCTCTGAACCTTACGGCATCGCGGTTGATAAGAACCAACAAGACTTCGTTAAGGCCACCAACAAGGCCTTAAAGGAACTCCGAGCTAACGGCGAATATAACCGGTTGCTTCACAAGTGGTTCCACAACGTGAAGGGCTTTGACTACGAGGAGGCGGCTAAAGAATGATTAGTATCTTTCAAAACTACGGGGGAACGCTCTTGTATGGCTTGGGTCAGACACTGTTATGTAGTCTGATTGCCTTGGTCCTTAGCCTCATCATCGGAACGTTCTTCGCTCTGCTTGAAGAGTCTCCCAGCAAGCTTGCTCGGGGTATTGCTCGAGTCTACATTGAAATTTTCCGGAACATTCCCTTACTGGTCATCACGATGTTCTTCTTCGTGGTTTTTCCCTTGTACGTCGTCAAGATGAACGGGTTTACCGCGGGGACCATTGGACTGACGTTGTATACGTCCTCCTTTATTGCCGAAACGGTGCGGGCGGGGATTAAGTCCGTGGATCCTGGTCAGATGGAAGGGGCCCGGGCCAATGGCCTGAGCTTCTGGCAAAGTATGCGTTACATCGTGTTACCACAAGCTTTCCGGTACGTTATTCCGCCATTAGGTAATCAATTTGTGAACCTGGTTAAGAACTCCTCGACGCTGGCCTTCGTGGGTGGCTTTGACCTGATGTATCAGGGGAATGTGATTGCTTCGAGTTCACTACAAACCATTGCGGCTTACTCCGCGATTGGGGTGCTCTACTTGGTTATCACGTTGCCAATCAGTTACTACATGCGTTACCTGGAAAAACGGTTAGCTTAGGGGAGGAGAATAGATATGCTACAAAACTTTATTAACGCCTACTCCCCTGACAACCTCCGCTATCTCTTTGGCGGACTGGGGATCACACTGCTAGTCTCTGTGATTTCTATCATCGGGAGCTTTATTATTGGGGCCATTCTGGGGATCATTCGTTACGTCAAGATTAAGTACGTCTCCGCCATTGTCGGGGTCGTCATCGATGTCATTCGGAACCTGCCGCTGATTCTGATTCTGTTCTTCACCTACTTCGGGTTACCCAACCTGGGGGTCAAGCCAGAGATTATTCCAGCGGCAATTCTGGCCATGACGATCTTCGAATCGACAATGCTGGCCGAAATTGTGCGTTCAGGGATTCAAGCCGTGGATTCTGGGCAGATGGAAGGGGCTCGAGCCAATGGGTTAACCTACTGGCAAGGACTCTGGTATATCGTCTTGCCACAGGCTTTGGTGAAGATGATTCCAGCGATCGTGAGTCAATTTATCTCGCTGGTTAAGGATACGTCGTTGGCGACGATTATCCTCTTGCCAGAAATGCTGTTCCGGTCCCAGATTATCTATGGGCAGAACACCAATTACATTATTCCAATGTTCGTGGCCATTGCCGCCATGTACTTCGTGGTTTGTTACCTGCTATCATTGCTGGCACGCCACTTGGAAAAGCGTCAGGCTTAACATTTTAAATTTGAACGCCACACCGAGAATCAAATTCGGTGTGGCGCTTTTTGTTATGTTGTGTGCAGTTTGGCCGCCTGCGGCTGCCAGGGATTACGCCTGCTGTGGGGACGCTTCAGCCTGTGGGCTTCTCGCTCGATTTGAAGCCCCGCCAGGGGCGCGGGTCTTCAAAGTCGCCCGTGGTGTAAGGCCGAGAAAGATCACTCGGTCTAACACCACCTCCACGGCCGGCTCCATCCCTGGCCTCCTCCGGCTAAGATTGATCGTTACCGCGACAAAGAAAAAAGGCAGCGACGCTATTGTCTTGAGCATTCAGGTAGCCGGTTGGTCTGACTTATTGGCGTTTAGGTTATGGGATGGCTATTTGACTGCTCTTCAATTTTCACAGTGACGGACTTCAAGGACTTCCTCCTGAAGTTGGCTTGGTGCTTCCACCTAAGCCGTGAGGCCGGCAGATAGGGGCTCAGGCGCGTCGTTCTCCTTAGTCAGGGAGTGACCTTCTCGCTGGCTTAGGAGAAAACCAAGCTTGGAGACTCGTGGGTTTCGAGGCTTCAAGTTGTGTTCGCACCGTTCCAGCCCCTAGCTGCCGGCCGGTAAGGCGAGTGATTCTGCCAAAGTAGCCGAATATTGGAGATAGACTAATTGTCTTAGTACATCCCTAAACGGGATTGAGAACAAGAAAAAAGCCATCCTAGCAAGTGCTAGGATGGCTCACAAAACGAATTTAGCTGTGTTCTTCGGTAACGACGAATTTCTTGAAACGGTCAAAGTCAGCCTGTTGGAGTTCGACCTTGATGGCTGTCCCATCCTCGACATAGTCCGTGCTCAAGACGTGGGCATGTTCGTTGAGGTAAGAGACCACTTCACCCTCAGAGAAGGGGATGAGGAAGTTAGCCGTGACGTAGTTGTGGAAGACTTTCTCCTTGATAGCTTGAACCAACAGGTCCAAGGAAGCATCATCCAACGCCGAGAGGACCAATTGGTCACCGGCCCGGGTTGGGTAGGTGGCTTCGGTCAGGTCGGCCTTGTTGAAGACGGTAATCATGGGCACGTCGGTCACGCCAATGTCCATTAAAGTCTTCTCAGTGGTGGCCATCATCGATTCCTTATTGGCGTCGGCGTAGTCGACAACCTGAATCAAGAGGTCGGCATTGGCAGCCTCGGCCAGCGTTGAGCGGAAGGCCTTGACCAGTTGGGTTGGCAACTGGCTGACGAATCCAACGGTATCGCTCAACAACATTTTCTTTTGATCGGGGAAGACCAGTTGCCGCACACTGGTATCCAGCGTTGCGAACAACATGTCCTTAACGAAGACCTGTTTGTCTTCGTTCTTCCCAAATTTACGAACTAGGGCATTCATCAACGTTGATTTGCCGGCGTTGGTGTAACCGACCAGGGCAACGGAAGGCAGTTGGTTGCGTTCTCGTTGTTGCCGCTGAGTCGCAGCGGCCTGGTTGATTTCCTTGAGTTCGTGGTTGACGTGGTTGATGGACCGTTGAATGGTCCGCCGACTCATTTCAGTCTGAGATTCACCGGAACCACGGTTGGTGAAACCACCGCCACCACCGCTACCAGTCTGTTGGTCCAGTCGTTGTGAGGCGCTGGTGTGTAGGCGAGGTAACTGGTATTGGAGCATGGCCAATTGCACCTGAAGCTTGGCTTCACGGGATTGGGCCCGGTTAGCGAAAATTTCGAGAATCAGGCCGGTCCGATCAATGATGCGGGCCTTGGTGCCATTCTCCAAGTTACGAATCTGACTTGGGGTCAGTTCGTCATTGACGATGATGACATTGACTTCGTCATCCGCCACAATCTCGGCCAATTCTTCAACTTTCCCAGTTCCGAAATAAGTTCCGGGATTTGGTTTGGTGAGTGATTGTTGAATCTCCTCAACCACTGTCATGTTGTTGGCCTCGACCAAGTTTTTAAGTTCCGTCATCGAGTAATCAAACGTGGCCTGACCAGCGTTTAATCCAATCGTAATAACGGGTGTTCGTGGGGTTTCTTCCATGAGATGACCTCCTCTTAAAGTCCTTGTGTTGAGTATAACATGCAGGGCAAAATCCGGTTGATTTTTTGCCAGTAAATTAAATTAATTAAAAAAACATGTTGATTCTCACCGTTTTATAATCTACAATGAATCCTGACGTTTACGTCGAGAGGAAATGAAAGATTGAGAGGGGTCGGAATTAGTATGAAGGCTAGGTCATTAATTACGTTAGGAGCCGTTGCCACACTCGCTGCAGTTTCATTAGCAGGTTGTGGGAACTCCTCGAGCAGTGCCAGCCAGGCCAAGGATCAAACCTTAACTTGGATGGAAAGTTCTACCTCACCCACCATGGATAACTCATTGGCAACCGATGTGGTTTCCGGTGAAACACTTAACAACACTGGTGAAGGTCTACTGAAGTTTGGGAAAAACAGTAGCACACACCCAGGTGTCGCTAAGAGCTATAGCAAGTCCAAGGATGGCAAGACGTATACGTTCAATCTCCGGAAGTCCAACTGGAGTAATGGGGACAAGGTTACCGCAAAAGATTTCGTTTATGGGTGGCAACGCACTGTCAACCCGAAGACGGGGTCACAATACGCCTACTTATACGCTGATGTCGCGAATGCCAACGCCATTATGAAGGGTAAGAAGGCTGTCTCGACCTTAGGAATTAAGGCTGAAGGGGATTACAAGGTTAAGGTTACCTTGACGCATCCCGTTAGTTACTTCCCAACGTTGGTTGCTCAGACAGCATTCTTCCCACAAAACCAAAGCGTCGTTGAAAAGTACGGTAAGAAGTACGCCACGACCGCTGCGGACAATGTCTACAACGGGGCATTTACGCTGAGTTACTGGACCGGGACTTCCGATAACTGGACCCTCTCTAAGAACAACAAGTACTGGGATGCTAAGCATGTGAAGTTACATAAGATTAAGTTTAACGCGGTTAAGGATCCGCAGACGGCACTGAGTCAATACCAGAGTGGTAAGCTCGACGCCATCTACTTGAGTGGTCAACAACCAAAGAACTACAAGCACGATAAGGAATACCATGCCCGGAACAGTTCACGAGTTTCTTACATCGAACTGAACCAACGTAAGGATAGCATGATGCAAAACGTCAAGGCTCGTCAGGCTCTGTCGCTTGTCTTGAACCGTAGCCAATTCGTCAACAAGGTTCTTGACGATGGCTCAAAGGTGGCTACTGGTATCGTTACCAGTGGGTTAGCTATCCGTAACGGCAAGGACTTCGCCCAACAAGGGACGATTCCAGCTGCTACTGAACACAACGTTGCTAAGGCGCAGAAGTTGTGGAAGGAAGCCTTGAAGGAAACGGGTCGCAAGAGTTATGACCTGACCTTAACGGCCGACGACACGCCTGAAGGTAAGAGCACGACCGAATACGTTCAGAGTCAATGGTCGAAGTTGTCTGGTTTGAAGGTCACGAATGCCAACATTCCTTACAAGACGCGTTTGTCACGTTCCGCTTCTGGGGACTTCCAAGCCGTTGTCACCCTTTGGGGGGCCGACTTCCCAGACCCAATCACCGACCTGTCACTGTTCACGTCTAACAACACTTACAACGATGGTCGTTGGAAGAACAGTCAATATGACAAGTTGATTGATGAAGCTACCACCAAGAACGCTAACAAGCCAGCCGCTCGTTGGCAGAACTTGATTGATGCCCAAAAGGTTCTTTTGAAGGACCAAGGGATCATTCCGGTTGCTCAAAGTGGGAAGCCACAATTGGTCAAGTCTAACGTCAAGGGTGTTATCTACTTCCCAGTAAGTTCTAACTGGGACTTCAGTAGAGCCTACATTAGCAAGTAAAAATTAAACAGGAAAGGTGGAAATCGGCGTGTTCGCTGATTCCCACCTTTTTGGTCCTCAGGATAATGAGGTGACGGTTTCAAATAGCGGTTGTTGCAGGGTCGACCGACTGGGTTAAATACTTAACCTATAATAGGAAGAAACTGATGAAAACGTTACCAAAAAGTTATCTGAATATGAGAGAAATGTGTAATTTAATTTTAATTTGCCATTTTAAAGCCTGTTATACCGGCATTTGCAAGTAATTCGTTAGTTTAAATTAATATTTGGCATTGATTTTAATCGTATTCTAATATACAATTGGAAACATCAAATTTGAGGCTATCAATTTATATCACAACTACACATAAAGGGGTTGGATTTATGAAAGTCAAATCGGCAGTCAAACTGGGGACGGTGGCTACTTTCGCCGCAGTAATCCTTGCGGCCTGTGGGTCATCGTCGAGCAGTTCAAGTGAAGCAAGTAAACAAACGTTAAACTGGATGGAAGCCTCTGCTTTACCATCTATGGATTCCGCCACCGCCACCGACGTCGTTTCGGGCGAAACGCTTAACAACACTGGTGAAGGTCTGTTACGGTTCGGTAAGAACAGTAGCGTTCATCCTGGGGTTGCCAAGAGTTACAAGGTTTCTAAAGACGGCAAAACCTACACCTTCAATTTACGTAAATCTAACTGGAGCAACGGGGACAAAGTTACCGCCAAGGATTTCGTTTATGCCTGGCAACGCACTGTGAACCCGAAGACAGCTTCCCAATACGCCTACATGTATGCGCCGGTTAAAAATGCCAATGAAATCATGACCAGTAAAAAAGCTGTTTCTAGCTTAGGGGTCAAAGCTGTTGGTGATTACAAGTTGGTTGTGACCTTAACGCAAGCGACGGATTACTTCCCATCCTTAGCCGCTAGCCCAATGTTCTTCCCACAGAACAAGACGGTCGTTCAGAAGTACGGTAAAAAGTACGCCACGAACGCTCAGGACAACGTTTACAACGGACCATTCAAGTTAACCTACTGGACTGGGACATCAGATAACTGGACGTTAAGTAAAAACAGTAAGTACTGGAATGCAAAGAATGTTAAACTAAAGAAGATCAACTTTAAGACGGTGAAGGATCCACAAACCTCTTTGAGTCAATACCAAAGCGGGAAACTGGATGCCACTTACTTGAGTGGTCAACAACCGAAGAACTACAAGCACGATAAACAATACGTTGAACGGAAGGGGGCTTCGACGTTCTACATTGAATTGAACCAACGGAAAGACAGTATGATGAAGAACAAGAAGGCCCGTCAAGCCTTATCATTGGCTATCAACCGGAAACAATTTGTGAACAAGGTCTTAGCCGATGGCTCCTCAGAAGCTAAGGGGTTGGTCTCAACTGGGTTGATGTCATACAAGGGTAAGGACTTCAACACCGCTTCCGCCGTTCCAGAAGCCACTTCCACTGATTTGACCAAAGCCAAAAAGCTTTGGAAAGAAGCCTTGAAGGAAACTGGTCGTTCAAGCTACGACTTAACGTTAACGGCTGACGATACGCCAGCTGCTAAGAACACCTTGGAATTCGTTCAAAGTCAATGGTCGAAGTTAGGCAACATCAAGGTTACCAACCAAAGTCTCCCATTCAAGACGCGGTTGAGCCGTTCCGAAAACGGTCAGTTCCAAGCCGTTGTTTCTGGCTGGGGTGCTGATTACCCAGATGCTATCTCCTTCCTGGAAATGTTCACCAAGACCAATTCCTACAACCGTGGGAAATGGGTCAATGCTTCATACGACAAGGATATTGCCGCTGCTGATGGCAAAGATGCCAACAATGAAGCTGCTCGTTGGACCGATTTGGTTGACGCACAGAAGACGTTATTGAAGGACCAAGGGATCATCCCACTGTACCAACAAGGGAAATCACAACTGGTCAAGTCTAACGTCAAGGGTGTTATCTACTTCCCAACCGGCGCTAACTGGGACTTCAGTAAAGCTTACATTGCCAAATAATTTCATTTAAATTAGTCATTACGTTATAGAACCAATCGTGATAGTTTCATCGGGGAGTAAGGATTAACGAGACTGTTAGTCCTTACTTTTCGATATTTAGCAATCATTTATCGTCTTGTTGTTTTCAACTAATTCTTGTTAAGCTTAACAACTTAACGGTAACGAATAAGTCTACTGATTGAGAGGTAAACAAATGGCAAAGTACCTAGCAAAGCGGATCTTTTATCTGATCCTGACCTTATTCATCGTTATTACCGTCACATTCTTCCTGATGAAGTTGTTACCAGGGACTCCCTTGACCAACCAAGCCAAGCTCTCACAGAGCCAAATTGCCTTAATCTACAAGCAATATGGTTTGGACAAGCCAGAATGGCAGCAATACCTGCTTTACTTAGCAGGGGCTGTCAAAGGGGACTTTGGAACGTCCTTCCAATTCAGCGATCAACCCGTATCCTACCTGCTTTCTAGTCGGATCGGACCATCCTTACAGATTGGGCTGCAAGCCATGGTTGTTGGGGTTGTTCTGGGAATCTTGGTCGGCGCCATCGGAGCTATGCGGCAAAACACTTGGGTTGATACGACCACTACGGTGGTGTCAATTCTGGGGATTTCAATTCCTTCCTTCGTTCTTGCGGTCTTACTCCAATACTACTTGGGGTTAAAGGCCCAGCTCTTCCCAATCGCCGAATGGGGTGGCTTCATCTACACGGTGCTCCCAACCCTGGCGTTAGGCGCGACACCGTTAGCCGAATCGGCGCGGTTCGTTCGAACGGAAATGGTTGACGTACTCAGTTCCGATTACATTGAACTGGCAAAAGCCAAAGGGCTCAGCCGGATGGGGGTTATCTACCACCATGCCTTACGAAACAGTCTGATTCCGCTAATTACCATTGTGGGGCCTTTAGCGGTTAACATCATGACCGGGTCCATGGTTGTGGAAAACATCTTCTCTATCCCTGGGATTGGGGAACAATTCGTCAAGTCCGTCTTGACCAATGACTACCCAACCATCATGGGCTTAACCATTATCTATTCATTCATGCTGTGTGTCGTCCTGTTGTTCACCGATATCCTTTACGGAATCGTTGACCCACGGATTCGACTCACGGGGAAAGCTAACTAGGAGGTAAATAAATGGCAGATACAGCAAAACTTCCAGCAGATAGCTTCAAGCCAATGTCGGCCGACGATCGGGCTGCGTTAGATAGCGAAAAGATCGCGGCGCCTTCACTGACATTTATGCAAGATGCCTGGCGTCGACTCAAGAAGAACAAGGGTGCTTGGGTATCCTTGATTCTCTTGGCGTTGATCTTCATCTTCGCTTTTGGCTCAGCCATCGTTTCACCACACGATCCGAACCAAGTTCATCCAGAGTATGCGAACTTGCCGTCTAAGATTCCTGGCATCGGCATTAACGGCTTTAATGGGACGCTGGTTCAGGCTGGCCAACGGATCGACGCTTACAAGCAGGCCGGAGCTACTGGTGCTCACTACTTGATGGGGACCGACTACTTAGGTCGTGACCTGCTCTCCCGGGTACTCTACGGGACGCGGATTTCTCTAATTATTGCCTTAGTGGCAACGTTGTTTGACCTGACCATCGGGGTAACCTACGGGATCTTCTCCGGTTGGAAGGGTGGCCGCGTGGATACCTTCATGCAACGGATTATTGAAATTATCCTGTCCATCCCTAACCTGGTGGTTATCGTCTTGTTAATCCTGATCTTAAAGCCTGGGATGCTGTCGATTATCATCGCAATTGCGTTGACGTCATGGACCAACATGGCCCGACTCGTCCGAGCGCAAACGTTGGAGATTAAGGAACAAGAATACATCTTGGCGGCACGAACCTTGGGGGAGAGTTCCCTAAAGATTGCCTTCAAGCACCTGTTGCCAAATCTCTCGAGTGTCATTATCATCAACACGATGTTCACCATTCCAAGTGCCATCTTCTTCGAAGCAACCTTGTCCTACATTGGGATCGGGATTTCTTCGCCACAGGCTTCCCTCGGGACCCTGTTGAACGATGGGCAAAAGAACTTCCAGTTCTTGCCTTACCAGATGTGGTGGCCAGCCTTGGTCCTATGTATCATCATGTTAGCCTTTAACCTTCTGGGTGACGGGTTACGCGATGCATTCGACCCACGCACGAAAGAGTAGGTGAAATAACGTCATGGATAACGAAAACAACATTTTAGAGGTTCGTAACTTACAAGTGAACTTTAAGACCTATGCCGGTGACGTTAAGGCTATTCGTAACGTGAGCTTTGATTTACGGAAAGGGGAAACTCTCGCTATCGTGGGGGAATCCGGTTCCGGTAAGTCCGTTACCACACGGACGATCATGGGCTTGAACGCCAGCAACGCCGACATTGCCAGCGGTAGCATTATGTACAAGGATCAAGACTTACTCAAGAAGAGTGAGAAGGAAATGGAAGGGATTCGGGGGCAAGATATTGCCGAAATCTTCCAAGACCCGATGACCTCACTTGACCCAACGATGAAGATTGGCCGGCAGATCGCCGAACCCCTCATGGTTCACAAGGGGATGAAAAAGGATAAGGCCTGGGCGCAAGCTCTGGAAATGATGAAGCTGGTTGGGATCACCGATGCCGAAAGCCGAATCAACGATTATCCTCACCAATTCTCTGGTGGGATGCGGCAACGGATTGTGATTGCGATTGCTTTAATCAACTATCCAGAAATTCTGATTGCCGATGAACCCACGACCGCTTTGGACGTGACGATTCAGGCTCAGATTCTGAACTTGATGAAGGAATTACAAGACAAGATTTCGACGTCAATCATCTTCATCACCCATGACCTTGGGGTTGTGGCGGGGATGGCTGACCGGGTCGCCGTCATGTACGCGGGTAAAATCGTGGAATACGGGACCGTTGATGAAATCTTCTACAACCCAAAGCACCCATACACGTGGGGCTTACTGAGCTCGATGCCAACGTTGGACTCCAGTGGTGATGAGTTGCCTTCCATTCCAGGAACGCCACCCGATCTGTTGGATCCACCAACTGGGGATGCCTTTGCGGCTCGTAACGCGTATGCGTTGAAGATCGATACGGAACAGGAACCACCATTCTTCAAGGTTTCTGATACCCACTATGCCGCAACTTGGCTGCTCCATCCGGATGCCCCTAAAGTGACGCCACCCGCTCAGATTGTGGAACGGCAGGAGAAGTACGCGAAGATGCAACAGGCCTTGGCTCAAGCAAAGCAAACGACCGGGCCAGTTGAAGAAGAGGAGGAACAGCAATAATGGACTACGAAAATGCCGAAAAAATCCTCGAGGTCAAGCACCTCAAGCAGTACTTCAACGTGGGTAAGTCCGACGAAGTTCACGCGGTTGATGACATTTCCTTCGACATCTACAAGGGCGAGACCTTTGGACTTGTTGGAGAATCCGGTTCTGGTAAGACCACGACTGGACGCGCGATCATTCACCTGTACGAACCCACGTCCGGTGAGATTTTATTTGACGGGAAGAACGTTGATTCCTTTACCAGTAAGCAGGAGAAACGCGACTTCCGCCAAGAGATGCAGATGATTTTCCAAGATCCCTATGCGTCTCTGAATCCACGGATGAAGGTCAAGGACATTGTCGCCGAAGGCATTGATATTAATCATCTTGCCAAAGACGATGATGACCGGACCAAGCAGGTCGAGGACTTGTTGGAAACCGTTGGATTGAACAAGGACCACTCCAGTCGTTACCCGCACGAATTTTCTGGTGGGCAACGTCAACGGATCGGGATTGCCCGGGCCTTGGCCGTGAGACCAAAGTTTGTCATTGCCGATGAACCGATCTCCGCTTTGGATGTGTCGATTCAGGCCCAAGTGGTTAACCTGATGAAGAAGCTCCAACGTGAACAGGGCTTAACGTACCTGTTCATCGCCCATGACTTGTCCATGGTGAAGTACATCTCCGATCGCATTGGGGTTATGCACTATGGCCGGATGTTAGAGATCGCCGATTCCGACGAAATCTATGCCCACCCTCTGCATGATTACACCAAGAGTCTCTTGTCAGCTGTTCCCGTACCGGACCCCGAGTTCGAACGGGCACGCCAAGAGATTGCCTACGATGGGGGCCAAGAAAATGACGGCAAAGAACGTCACTTGGTTGAAATCGCACCACGTCACTGGGTCCGTGCGGCCGATGACGAGATCGACATGTACACCCAACGGGCACATGAGGCGTCGTTGATTCACGATTAAAGATAGCGTGTGCTAGCAGGCGGCTAGTCGTTGAGCATTAGTTGCTTACCAGGTTTAAGCGGAGTCTATTGCCTGCTAGCACACGTTTCAGCATTATAAATGCCAAGAACACCAAGAGTGGTGACGACTGTCACCGACTCTTGGTGCTTTTTTGTGAACCGAATGTTTTTACTGTCGCGCTGGTTTCGGTACAATGGGATCAAGAACTTCAAAAAATTAAGGAGGACTTCGCATGACAGAGTATTCGGAAAAGTTACCTTTACGATCGGGTGTGACGTTGAAGAACCGACTGATGATGTCGCCGATGACGACCCGTCAGAGCTTCTTTGATGGCCAGGTTACGCGGGATGAAATCGCCTATTACCAGGAACGGTCGCAGGGACTAGGTGCCGTGATCACCGGGGCAGCTAACGTTCAGGCAGGTGGCAAGGGCTGGCCCGGTGAGTTGAGCGTGGCCAGCGATGACATGATCCCTCAACTTCATGACTTGGCCAGTGCCATCCAGGGTCAAGGAGCCAAGGCCATCTTGCAGATCTTCCATGCCGGCCGGATGACTTCTCGAGCAACCTTATCCGGGGAACAACCCGTCTCGGCCAGCGCGGTGGCTGCCGAACGGCCAGAGGCGGAGACGCCACGAGAACTGACGGATGCTGAAATCGAAAGTATCATTCGTGACTTTGGTGAGGCGACGAAGCGGGCCATCGTGGCCGGTTTCGATGGGGTTGAGCTTCATGGGGCCAATACCTATCTGCTCCAGCAGTTCTTCTCACCACATTCCAACCGGCGGACTGACAAATGGGGTGGCGATCGGACGCAACGCGCAGCCTTCGTTCGCCGCGTGATTGAGAGTACCTTTGCGGCAGTTAAGGAGACGGCGGACCGGCCCTTCCTCGTCGGTTATCGCCTCTCTCCGGAAGAATTCGAAACACCGGGAATCCGGTTCGATGACACGCTATATCTCCTGACACAATTGCAGGAGTTCCCATTGGATTACATTCACGTCTCCCTCGGCAATTATGACCGGGTCGCTAGAGGAACCGACTATCAGGATAAATCAATGATGGCCTACATGTATGAGGCTTTAAATGGTCAAATCCCATTGGTCGGTGTCGGCGGGGTCCGCACCCGGCAGGACGTCGCTAATGTCCTCCAGGAGGCCGACTTGGTTGCGGTAGGGCAACAGCTCCTGTTTGACCCGAAGTGGGCCGTCAAGCTCGCTTTACACCAGGATAAGCAGATGGTGACAGCGGACTTCGGCAGCCTGGTCATGACCGGAGACTTTACGTTACCACTGCGGGACTTCTTGGAACGGCGATATAACAAGTGAAAGTACGCAATATTGTGTTAATTATTAGAACCCCATAAAAATAGCCTCATTCCAATCAAATGGAATGAGGCTATTTCAGTTATTCTGAAAGATTTAACTAAATGATACTGAGTGATCAACTTTAGCCGGAGGAGGCCAGGGATGGAGCCGGCCGTGGAGGTGGCGTTAGACCGAGTGGATTTCTCGGTCTTACACCACGGGCGACTTTGAAGACCCGCGTCTTTGGCGGGGCTTCAAATCGAGCGAGAAGCCTGGTTTCCAGGCTGAAGCGTCCCCACAGCAGGCGTAATCCCTGGCAGCCGCAGGCGGCCAGTTTCAACTCAGTTTCAACTCAATTTCAATACAGTTTAGACCTAAGCAATCGGTCCTTCAGTATTGTTGTAGTCATCGACGCGATACTCGCCATCGGTCACGGTCAACTTGGTAATGCTCCCATTGGCCACGGGAACCGAGACATCGACGTCGGAGAACTTGGACACAATACTCCGAATAGTCGTACTGTGCGTGGCGATTAGGACGCGGTCACCGTCACTAGCAGTGGCCACGACATGGTCCAAACCAGGTTGCAACCGAGCCCAGTATTCTTGGTTGTCTTCGGCATCACCATAAGGATCGTTGGCCTTGAAGAGGTCTTTGGTCTTCTCAATGGTGAGGCTGGCAATCATTTGATTAAAGTCATCGAGACCCATCGGACTGCCCAACGTGTGCCAGGTGAAGCTGGTGTCGAGTCCTTCGAAGAAGCCGAAGTTCTCTTCCCGAAAAGCTGGCATAATGGTTGGCTGGTCGAGGGCGCTGACATTGCGTGCCAGGATCTCCTTGGCCGTGTTGCTAGCTCGGGTGGTGTCACTAGCGTAGGCTGCCGCGAAGGGGACCTTAGCCAGTCGTTTACCGGCGTTTTGGGCATCCGCGATACCTTTTTCCGTGAGTGGGGAGTCGGACCATCCTTGGATGCGATTGTATTTGTTCAGATAGGTTTGGCCGTGACGGACCAAATAGATTTCAACTGTCGCCATGTCATCTCTCCTTTAAACTTAGTTACTTTTATTTTAGCAGTTCTAATTGAGAATGCCTAGTTCGCGCCGAATTTCACGAGCCGTCTCGGGACTACTGGTGAAGATGATCCGGTCGTTAAATTTCAAGGTTGTCGCCCCAGTTGGTCGAACGAAATGACCATTTCTGAAGATCTGACTGATGGTGATATTCCCGACAAATGGCAAGCTACGGATAGCCTGATTGGTATAACGACGGTTGCGCAGGGCAACTTCGTAGACAGCCGAAGTGGAAGACGTCAACAGGCGCAGGGTCGTTGGGGCTTCGATCAGGCTTCGTAGCATGGCAATGTTGACGTTTGGTGTGTTGTAGACTTCAATGCCCAGTTCCTTGAGTTCGTCTTCCCGTTCATCGAGGACGTTACGGTCTTCGAAACGAACAATGACGCGGTTGACGCCGTAAGATTTAGCGGATTTAGCCAACTCATAATTCTTGGTGGCATTGAGGTGGCCTAAGACCACAATGTCTGCGTCGAAGACGTCTTGGTCCTCGACGTATTGCGTCTCCAGCGAATCCAACAGGTGGACGTTGACCTCGGAGTTGTAGGTCTTGAAGTTTGTTTCCTTGTTGGTGTACATCGTGATGTCGTAGCGGTCCTGAGTTAACTGTTGCGCTACGGGCACGGTGAGGAGGTTGGTGCCGATGAAGTGCACTGTGGACTTCTTCAGGTCCTCGGCTTCAGCGGTGTAGCCGGTGTTAAACAACAGGGGCCCCAAGACACAGGTCAAGATGGCAGCCAGTAAGAAGGCACCAGACTGTTGGGTGGTGACGACCTTCATGGTTTTCGCCACCTGTAAGACGGCCAGGACCATCGTGATAGTAGCACTGTTGATGGCCATCCCGGCAAAGGCATTGCCCCGTTTGAAACGCAGACGTAGGCAGAAGTAGACGCCCACCTTGGCTAAGAGATAGGCCGCGAAGAAGGCGGGAATCAATAGGAGTGTCGCTGGTGAAGCCAGCAACGTCCGTAGGTTCAGGCCGGCCCCACTCATCATGAAAAAGATCGGAATGAAGAACCCGTAGCCGATCCCATCCAAACGAGTCCGCGTGTCTTCTTGCGGTTGTAAGAGCTTCATGACAATTCCGGCCACGAAGGCCCCGAGAATTCCCTCAGCCCCCACGGACTCGGCAATGACCACCATGCTGAAAATCAGGAAGAACGCCAGCCGGATATCCAGTTGGGTGGTGGACTTGTTGATGCTCTCAAAGAAGCTAAAGAACGGCTTGAAGCGCCGGAAAAGTACCCCAGCCGCCAGGAAGACCAGTAGGAGAAGCCACAGAGACTTCCCACTCTTGCCAAAGATTGAGGCGTAGATGGTCAGGGCGAATAGGGGGATGATTTCCCCGAGGGCCGCGATTAACAGCACGGTTTGACCAAAGGGCTTGCTGAGGAGTTCCTTTTCCTTGAGTGTCGCGATGACGATCCCTAGTGAAATGGTCATGAAGATAATGGCAGCGAGCCAAGGATCCTTGAACAATCCGGTCCATCGGCAAATGAAGCCCAGCAATAGGGCACTGACGGCGATCGCTGCGTAACTACTGATGGCGATGAAGACCGGCGAGTACTTCGGCGCATTGCCGGCTACCTTAGCTGCTAGGGGGGTCTGCGGACGTTTTCGGCGGTTGAAGAGACTGAAATCAATCTCCATCCCACTTAAAAACATCAGGAAGATGACCCCGGTGTTGGACAGTAAATTTAGTGTTGAATTGGCATGCACGACGTTTAGAATGCTGGGCCCCAGTAGGATACCGACAAGAATTTCAACGACGGCCGTTGGTAAGACGGTGAGCTTGAATTTGGCCATCACTAAGGGGGTAACTAAAGCGGCAGTTAAAATAATTAATAGAGAAACTTGATCCATTGTTTCACCTCCGAAAAATATCCCCTCAAGTATACCAAAGATAGAGGAAACTAACTGACTTAAAGCAATCACATTCCTTTCTTTATAAGGAGAAGACGTGTAGAATGGTAAGTCGAATTATTAAGCGTTTCACATACAGTTTGTCCGGTTAATTCGAGGAGGGATTGGCTTGCCAGATTCAATTAAGGCCCAAGAGCAGAAGCATTTAGACGCAGTCATCGCGAAGATTAAGGTCGCTGAGACTGCCGCCAAGAAACGGATTGATTCCGCGGAGGGTGATGAAGCCGGTATCCGGAAAAACTTCGTCAATGACTTGCGAATCAAGACCGACAGTTATGAAGGATTATTGGAAACGGCGCTGTCCGTGCGGCAACAGCAACAGTTACTGGCGGAACGTCAGAACAGTTGGCAACATGCCACGACGGAACTCAGTACCCTGAAACGGTTGGAGGATAAGTCTTACTTTGCCCGCATCGATTTTCAAGAAGGGCCAACCGCTAAGCCTGAAACCATTTATATTGGGCTGGGGTCATTCTCAGATACCCCGGATCACTTTCTGGTGTACGATTGGCGGGCCCCGATCTCCAGCATTTATTATGATGGGGAACTAGGGAACGTTAGCTATCAGACGCCCGATGGTGAACAGACCGTGGACGTCCAGTTAAAACGACAATTCCAGATAGAGGATGGCACGATCGTTACCCTTTATGATACGGACCAAACGGTGACCGACCAGATGTTATTGTCGGCACTGAGTGAACACTCCGATACTAAGATGAAGAGTATCGTGACCACGATTCAAAAGGAACAAAACCGAATTATCCGGGATACCCATTCGGACCTCCTCTTCGTTCAGGGGGCCGCGGGTTCCGGGAAGACGGCGGCGATTCTCCAACGGGTGGCTTATCTGCTGTACCGGTATCGGGGACATCTGAATGCCGGACAGGTGATGCTCTTTTCACCCAATCAACTCTTTAATGACTATATTGACCAGGTGCTGCCCGAATTAGGGGAACACAACATGGTCCAAATGACTTACTACCAGTACGCTGGTCGGCGGTTGCCTAAGATTGAGGTCGAAACCTTGGCCCAACGGTTCGGTGAGGTCAATACCCCCGTTCAGAATCGAATCAGTCGGTTGAAGGGAAGCCTGACCTTCTTCGACGCCGTGACTAACTACGCCGATCACCTGGAGGGCCGCGACATGGTCTTCCGCAACATCAAGTTCAAGGACAAGGTGTTCATCGACAAGGAAAAGATTGAAGAAATTTACTATGGCTTTAACCGAAACTATCACCTGGCCAACCGATTAAAGGCGACCAAGGAAGCCCTGATCCGAATTCTGAATCGGCGGATTTCCAGTGAGATGCGGACCAAGTGGGTGGAAGAAACCATTGAGGACCTCGACCGTGAACAGTTGAACGCTCTCTATGGGGATGACCCCCGGGAGTTCGAATCCGCCGACAAGGAATTTCAATTCTTAGCTCGGAAAGTGGTCATGACGGCCTTCGATCCGATTCGTAAGGCCATCGTGCGCGCCCGGTTCCTAAGTATCAACAATCAATACGTGCACATGCTACGGGACATGCCGAACCGCATTGACCTCAATGACTTCCACATCACCGCCGCCGATTGGCAGGCCAGTGTGGATGAAACCATTGAGAAGTTAAAGGAACGGCACATGCAGCTGGTCGATACCACGCCATACCTGTACCTCTACGATAAGATGACGGGTAAGGAAGGCGAGCGGAACATGCGCTACGTCTTCTTGGATGAAATTCAAGACTACAATGCCTTTCAACTGGCCTTCCTGAAGTTCAGTTTCCCCCGGGCACGTTTCACGATGCTGGGAGACTTGAACCAAGCGATCTTCACCAAGGAAAATAGTCGGACGCTCCTACAGGAGTTGAGTACCATGTTCGATCCCGATAAGACGAAGGTCATTCAGTTGACCCAGTCGTATCGGTCGACCCAACAGGTGACCGATTTCACCAAGCACATCCTGAAGAACGGGGAGGCTGTGACGGCCTTTGACCGTGAGGGTGAGTTGCCAACGGTGACGGTGGCGCGTGACGAGGCCGATGGGATTGCCAAGGTGATTGCTCAGGTTCAACGAAACAATGCCGAGGACGAGACCACGGCCATTATCGGCAAGGATCTCGAAGACTGTCGGCGATTGAGCGAGGAACTCAAGGCTCAGGACGTGGCGGTGACGCTGATTCAGTCCGAAAACCAACGTTTGGCACCCGGCGTTATCGTGGTGCCATCCTTCCTGGCTAAGGGACTCGAATTTGATGCGGTTATTGTTTGGCAAGCCTCGGCGAGTCGCTATGCGGCCGAGGATGAACGGCAATTGCTTTACACGATCTGTTCGCGAGCCATGCACCGGCTCAGTCTGATTGCGGTGGCAGAGCCTTCACCATTGTTGGCTGGAATTCCGGAAGATGAATACGAAACGATTTAAGGATGAAGAGTCGTGCCAACGGGTGCGACTCTTTTGTTATTTTCAAGGTGGTTAGCGGCGTAGGCGAAACGAGGCAAATCAGGTAAAGTTGCGGTATAATATGACTAATTATTTCAGAGCAAGGTTGAGGTGTTATTATGAGTGACCCCATTAATTACAATGCGTTTTCGCGCGAGGAGTGGCAAGGCTTTGCCGACCGCGCGACGTTACCCCTGACGCCCGAGAGTCTGCGGCAAATCAAGGCCTTTAATGACCGGATTTCACTACAAGATGTTCAGGATGTCTACATTCCGTTGGTCCACCTGTTGCGCCTGCAGGTTGAACATTACCGGCAGTTACAACGTGACAAGGCGACCTTTCTGCAGCAGCCCGCTCATCGAATTCCCTTTATTATCGGAATTGCCGGGAGTGTGGCGGTGGGGAAGAGTACCGCGGCGCGCCTGTTAGAGGTGTTGCTCAATCACTACTTCACCGACCAGCGCATCCAACTGATCACGACCGACGGATTTCTCTATCCCAACGAGGAACTGAAAAAGCGGGATCTGATGAGTCGCAAGGGGTTCCCCGAGAGTTACGATATGGCCGGGTTGATTCACTTCTTAAATGCCGTAAAGTCAGGGGCGCCATTGGTGAAGTCGCCGGTGTATTCCCACAAGGTTTACGACATCGTGCCCGATCAGTTTGACTATATCGAACATCCGGATATCCTGATTGTGGAGGGAATTAACACCCTGCAATTACCGACCAATGAACAGATTTATGTTAGCGATTTTACTGACTTTTCCATTTACGTCGATGCCGATTCAGACTTGATTGAGGACTGGTTCTTGGAACGGTTCCAGCTGTTATTGGAAACAGCTTTCCAGGACCCGTCGAACTATTACTACCCTTATGCGACGGGCGACCGTGACGTGGCCTTGGCAAAGGCGCGACAGGTCTGGCATGACATTGATTTGAAGAATCTTGAAGAGTATATTCTCCCTACGCGTAATCGGGCGGATATGATTATTCATAAGACGGTGGGTCATCGGATTGACCGGTTGCTCCTGCGAAAGTATTAGGGGGTGACGCCATGTTACGAGCGGCAACGATTGTCGATGCCGATGCGGTGGCGATCTTGGTGTTACACGAATTAGAGCGGCGGCACCTCCGCCGGCTGAGGCGACTGACCAAGGAACAGCTGTCACAGTTGCTATTTGTCGGCTACCATCAGGAAAACTTCCGTTATGGTTATCCTCAGGCACGTGTCTACCAGAACCAGGGCGTTGCGGTCGGAGTAGCCTATGGTTATCCCGCCGCAGTGGAACCGACCCTGGATAATCAGTGGGCGGCGTTGTTTGAACGGTTGCAGGTAGCGTCGCCACAACAGTTAGTGGTGACACCCCGCGCGTTGCCGGATGAATGGTATTTGGACCTGTTGACAGTACGGTCACGTTCGGCCAATAAGACCTATCAACAGTGGTGGTTTGACGAGTGGTTGATGGCCGACGCCCTGCGACGGGCCCGCCAGAGTGGCGCGCGAGTCGTGGGGATGGATGTGCGGCCCGGCAGTCGCAATGCTCAGTTGGCCGCGGAATTTGGCTTTCTGGTGAGTGCCTATCGTCGGCTCGACCGCCAACCTTATGTCCATTTGCGTTATCGGCTTAACTAGTTGGGTTAGTTTTGCATTGACCCGGGTTTCAGAAATCTGTATGATATAAGCAATGTTTAAAAAGAAGAAAGGGTGAATGGCTTGGCAAACGTTGATATGTCAAAATTTGACAAAATCATCGTCCTAGACTTTGGTAGTCAGTATAATCAATTGATCACACGCCGGATTCGTGACATGGGCGTGTACTCCGAACTCAAGGCGCACACCATGAGCGCCGCCGAAATCAAAGCTTGGGGACCCAAGGGGATTATCTTCTCCGGGGGACCAAACAGTGTGTACGACAGCAGTGCCTTTAATGTTGACCCGGAGATCTTCGAATTGGGTATTCCAATTCTAGGGATCTGTTATGGGATGCAACTGATGGCGCACAGCCTGACCGGTGGGAAGGTGGAGTCCGCCGACAACCGTGAATACGGTCGTGCGGATATCACCGTTCTCAGCGACAATGCAAAGTTGTTCAAAGACACACCCAAGCAACAGACGGTGTGGATGAGCCATGGTGACCTGGTCACCCAGGTCCCAGACGGGTTCGAACGAGTGGCTACGAGCGAAAATTGCCCGATCTCGGCCATGCAAGACGTTGCCCGCAACTTCTACGGGATTCAATTCCACGCGGAAGTTCGGAATACGGAATTCGGGAATGATATCCTGAAGCACTTTGCCTTTGACGTCTGTGGTGCAAAATCTAACTGGTCAATGGATGACTTCATTGACCTGCAAATCGAACATATCCGTGAAACGGTGGGCGACAAGCGCGTCCTCCTCGGATTGTCCGGTGGGGTGGACTCCTCCGTTGTTGGGGTCCTCCTGCACAAGGCCATTGGCACGCAGCTGACCAGTATCTTCGTCGACCACGGCTTGCTCCGTAAGGGCGAAGCCGAACAGGTCATGGCGAGTCTGGAAGGTAAGTTTGGGTTGAACATCGTTAAGGTGGACGCCCAAGACCGCTTCCTCAGTAAGCTGGCTGGTGTTACCGAACCCGAAAAGAAACGGAAGATCATCGGGAATGAGTTTATCCAAGTCTTCAATGACGAAGCCCAGAAGCTCGATGGGATTGACTTCTTGGCCCAAGGCACCCTGTATACCGATGTGATTGAAAGCGGGACTGATACGGCGCAAACCATCAAGTCGCACCATAACGTCGGTGGGTTGCCAGAAGACATGCACTTCCAGTTAATCGAACCCCTACGTTCATTGTTTAAAGATGAAGCTCGCGAGTTGGGTGAAAAATTGGGGATGCCAAGCGACCTCGTTTGGCGTCAACCATTCCCAGGTCCTGGTTTAGGGATTCGGGTCCTTGGTGAAATCACGCCAGAAAAGTTACAAATCGTTCGCGATAGTGACTTAATTCTCCGTGAGGAAATCAAGAAGGCTGGCCTCGACCGTGATATCTGGCAATACTTTACGGTCTTGCCAAACATCAAGAGTGTCGGTGTCATGGGTGACGGCCGGACCTACGACTATGCCGTAGGAATCCGGGCCGTAACGTCGATCGATGGGATGACGGCGGACTTCGCTCGTATTCCATGGGACGTTCTGCAGGAGATTTCCGTGCGGATCGTTAACGAAGTGGATCACGTGAACCGCATCCTTTACGATGTCACGAGTAAGCCGCCTTCGACTATTGAATGGGAATAATTCCCATGGCTAAATTGAGTGGAAATTGTCGATAAAGTGACAGTTACTAAGTCCACTCTTAGTCGAATTTAACTTAAAATCAGCGAGCTTCTTACCGTAACTTGGTGAATGAGAACTGAAGAAGGACCATTACTAGTCGAAAGATTCGCTAGTAGTGGTCCTTTTATTTTGTCTCATTGTTTGAAATTTGACAGGCATGTTAAAATTAATTTACTTAAATAAATTTAATTGCTACCCTCACAAATTAATTTTCAGAATTTTACAAGTCTGTTTTTTATTGTGGCGTCGCGGTAAGCTAGCTTTAACCAATTTGGTTGAGGCTAGCTTATTTTTTTAGGGGTGACTGAGTGTGGAAAAGGCAGTAAACCCATTGTTAGCAGATTACAACTGTTTGGGAATCATTTATTGAAGGGGGATGAGGCAATAACTGTGGATAACGCCATCTTACGGGGAGGCGTGCTATTCTTTACCGTCACTGCAAGGTTCCGGTGTACTGACAATTCATTCTGAAAAAGCCGTAACAATAGGGTTCTTCCTGAGTATCCCTATTGTTTCAAATCCTATGCAGCGTTACAATAATAAACGGTAAAACCATCACTCTGGTGGATTATCCGTCCGTTAAATGATTTAAGGATTATGAAGGTAGCAGCTTACATAAACGTTTGAAATTATGGTCGTTGTCGATGACCTGAAAACCATGCCTTCAGACCTTAAGTTATGTATTAGGGGTTCACTAAATAGATTCACAAAGGGGAGAACAAAATGAAGAAACAATGGCTATCCACATTACTTGTCATTGCGGGTCTAACTAGCGTTGGACTCACCACGACCTCCGCACAAGCGCAGGCCAGTTACTACACCACTAATCCTGGTATTATCAAGGTTAAGAAGACGGTCACCTACTACAAGGATGCCGCCAAGAAGCATAAGGCGGCGAAGTTCCACAAGGGGGACTTCGTTAAGATTTCTAAGGTGGTTGTGGTCGAAGGTCATAATCCGATGTTGAAGACCAACAAGGGCATCTACGTTTCCGCCAACAAGGCCTACGTTGCAAAGACGAAGGGTTATCAAAACCCCAAGAAGTATTATCAAGTTAATTACAATCAGATCAAGCCTTACGGTAAGGTTGGGTATACGGTTAAGCGTGGTTACGAAGGGATTAAGACCTGGAAAATCATGCGTCGTTTACACACCTCAAATGGGTACAACAAGTACAACTCAACGACATATTATGCTGTCAAGAATTTCCAGCATAAGCATCATCTGAAGGCCACGGGGAATGTTGACGAAAAGACCTGGGTCAAGCTGGGCTTTTCTAAATCCAGCTGGAAGAGCATTGATTCTTACGTGGCGCCATTAGGGGCTCACGCTTGGAACGGCCGCTCAGCTCATATCGAGGCCATGATCAAACAAGCTTACAAGTATAAGGGTAATCCTTATCTGGTAGGGTCTTCCTCGAAGCCAAACTATGGGACCGACTGTTCTGGCCTTGTCATGCAGGCACTGTATGCCGGTGGTATCAACACCAAGCCAATCAGTTCTATCCATCATGCTTACCCCGGTAACGAATGGAATTCGCGTAACCTGTGGGCTAGCAAGAAGTTCCAACACGTGGCTTACCGTCACAAGAAGCGTGGGGATTTGGTCTTCTATTACGAACCTGGGACTCGGACGATTTGGCACGTTGCTATTTACTTAGGTAAGGGTAAGGTCATCGAAAGCTGGCCACCACGGATTATGGTCCAACCTATCAAGAACGGCCAACGCTCTGACGTTGCGGGAATCGCTCGCGTTTTCCATTAATCTTTAAATAGTTTAACAGATACAATGAATGACTCTTGGTCAACAGATGTTGATGAAGGGAACCTGGAGAGGGCCAATTTAACTTTTTGAATTGGGCCTCTTTTTCTATGTCAATTTTGGAGATAGTAGGCGGTTTGAGCTGCCTACCACCTCCAAATTATCTCATGAAATCAAATTTATGTTAGGGAGAGTTTAACTATGAACCGTTATATTAAACGCTTAATGGGCGTCGCATTGTTAGGAACAGCAATTTTATCATTGGCAGCTTGTGGAAAATCAGGTGCCAACCAAGTTAATTCAAAGGAAATCACCTTTCTCAAGGATGCGCAGTCCTCAAATCAACGAATTTGGTATTTTGCCAGTAACGATGATAGCCAAAATCGGGAATTAAGTAAGACTACAAAAATTAGGACGATATTCGTCACCAAGAATGGGAAGGTGACGGCCTATACGCCTAAGGGGACTGGGATGGCGTTTAAAGATATCAACAAGAAGTCAGATTCACAGATCATCTCAAATTTAAAAAAGGCGGATAAGGCTAGCTTTGATGAGTTCGTGAGTGGCGATCACTCATTGGTAACCAGTCAGCTTCAGGAGGCCCAAAAAAGTCTGAAGGATGCCAAGGAACTTCTGAAAACGCACACGGAAAGACGTAAGCATGATATCGGTTTAGACAAGTCCGTACTGGAAGAAGACAAGGAAGACATCGATTCAAATGAAAAGACGGTCTCGTATTACCAAACGGTTCTTAAAAATCTAAAGTCAAAGGAACCTAAGTATAAAGCACCGTTTGCTAGTGACTTGCGAGCTGAGGTGACCACCGATAGTTCAGGTAATAAAGTTGGTTCAGAACGGCTCATCTATTCTGCACGCAGTTATCAGCCAGTAGACACGTTAGTAACCGATGAATACAAAACAAATTATCCCGAGTATAAGATGGCAACGAGTAATATTCCGTTGCAAGGGACTTATTATGCCCCTGCCCATATCTTTGATGACATGTATACGGGGTACACGGGTGTCACGGATGACAAAGATTTCTATTTTTTGACTAAGACGACTAATAAGCATGTTAAGGTTCAATTCGATAAAACTAAGACTAAGAATGTTAAAGTGACGGATTACTAAATGTTTTAATTAGTGCGATCGCATTTACATCTGTTTCATAAAGGACCTTCCTCATCAAATATCGAGTAAAATATTGGTAAAGCTTTTTAAAGGTGAAAAATGCTAAATAATTACGATATTGTTTGTAAAAGCTATGGAGGCAAAGAATGACAGAATGTGAAAGAAAAACATATGGATGTATTTTACGAGAACTTGAGAAAGCTGATAACGATACCCGCAGTTCTAAAACCATGTTCTTAGAATATGAAGAGGGACAAGAGGATAAAAAAATTATCAGAGAAGGTTTAAAAAACAAGCGTCGTGATTGGTTGGTACTTGCTGATATTTATAATAACGGTGAGCAAAATCAAAAATTTCATCTCAAAACGTATATTGAATTTAAGCTTAATAACGGGTACTCAGAGGGTGATAAGCTTTACGACGGATGGATTCGTAATGCTGCACTGTACTTTTATATCCGTGAAGAATTCTACGGGGATGATGTAACTTTTGCATTCGAAAGAGCTAAGAAATTTTATGAGGGCCCAAATCCCGGTAAAGTTAACCAAGTAATAGGACTACATAATCTTTCCGCAGATGACGCATGATCAAGGTATTGGTTTATGTTATATAGTTTAGTGTTTGAAGAGCTTTTTATTTAACAGGGGCTGAGGGCAGAAGATTTTTAAGCATGCGTGTGAGCTGTACTCAAGTTAGAAATCTTCTAAATTATTCCAACAATTATAAAAAGGATCCCCCCAGAACTGTCTAAGTGGTGTATAACTAAGATAGAGGTTTGAAAACATACCGGAGGGATTACTAATGGGACAATCTATTGTATTGTACTTTTCAAATACGGGGCACACGCAGGCCATTGCGGAAAGAATCGCGGCCGCGACGGGTTCTGAACTCGTCGGTGTCCAAGCTAAAGTGCCCTACACACCGGCCGACCTCGATTGGGAGGACCAGACGAGTCGGAGCTACCAAGAGATGCACGCGGGTAAGATTCGGCCAGCCATTGAGCCAATTGATCCAGAAAAAATTGCGTCGGCAACGACCGTTTTTCTAGGATTTCCACTTTGGTGGTCGGCGGCACCGAGGACCATTGACACGTTGCTAGACAATGTCGACCTGAAGGGAAAGGATGTTCATCCTTTCTGTACTTCTGGGACGACACCGATTGCTGAGGCCATCACCAAGCTACGGGAGAACTATCCAGATATTCGGTGGCATTCCGGGCGTCGGTTCGCAAGTAGCTTGACGCGAGATGAGATTCAGGACTGGGCTAAGGAAGATTAGAATTTGGTAGGACTTCGGTGAATCATGCCGAGGTCCTTTTTTTCCCGAAAGAGATCAGTTGACCTATTGGTACTCTAAGGGTGTATAACTAAGTTGTAGGTTGAAATGAACAGGAGGAATTACTAATGGGACAATCAGTTGTGTTGTATTTATCAAATACCGGTCATACGCAAGCTGTTGCAGAGAAGATTGCTGCAACTACTGGGGCTAAATTAATGGCAATTAAGCCACAGCAAACGTACACCGCGGCCGACTTAGACTGGAACGACCATGACAGTCGGAGCTACCATGAGATGCACGGTGGCCGTGTTCGGCCAGCCATCGCGCCAGTCGATAGTGCCACGGTAAGTCAGGCAGCCACGGTTTATTTAGGTTTCCCTCTGTGGTGGGCAACCGCACCACGGCCGATCGATACGCTTTTGGATAGTGTGGACCTGTCAGGCAAGAAGGTTTTGCCATTCTGTACATCCGGGTCATCAGCGATTGATGAGGCCATTCGTCAACTCCGGGTCGACTATCCAGCTGTTAACTGGCAGGATGGTCAGCGATTCACGAGTACCGTGACGGCTGAAGAGATTC
This sequence comes from Levilactobacillus humaensis, assembly GCF_024345185.1. Lineage (GTDB taxonomy): Bacteria > Bacillota > Bacilli > Lactobacillales > Lactobacillaceae > Levilactobacillus > Levilactobacillus humaensis. Next base: position 69,599 of record NZ_BROB01000016.1, read on the forward strand.
AGGAGTGGTCCAGCAAGGCTTAATGGAAAATAGTTAGGACATAGGCTTATCAATTGAGATAGGTCTATGTTTTTTAGTTAGCGCCTTATCTTAGCCAGTGGACCGCGGGATATTAATGCCGATGGAGACATAAATTAGCCATTCTGTTGACGATACTAGATAAGTTTGGTACTGTTCAGGTGAGGTGATCGGCGTGGAACTACAAATTAGAATTGCTTATGAGACTGCGGAAATGTTAGAACAGCTCAAAGCGATCTATCAAAAACAAAGTGATATTAACTTCACCAAAGGAGAAGTCTTGTCGAAGGCAATCATGGCCACTTATGATCAGTGGGGGGAGACCGAGTGGGACAAGGTCCTCGGTTTGCCCGTTAAGATTGACCAGAGCGATGAGGTTTCAGCCGGGGCATTGCGGCCTAAGTTTCAAATCTCCAATGATATCGAGGCCAAAATTACCGAACTAAAAGAGAACATTCGACTTGGCGTTGGCGCTAATTTTGTCAAGAATGGGGCGGCCGTCAAGTTTGTCTTGCGATTGGCACTCTATACAATGCAGAACGACCGTGTCGTATCAGTAGAATCGGTAATCTCTGACACGCTGGACCACTTTGTCAAAACGGCAAAGAGCTCAGAAACGAAGACGACTTTGCAAAAATTTGCGGCCGAAGTCGTGAATCAATTAGAACTGAATGATCTACTTTAACGGAACCCATCTTGAAGTGCCCTACAATTGTTAGACAGATAAATCTAACGATTGTGGGGTTTTCTTATGTCCAAATATAGTAGTCAATT
>NZ_BROB01000017.1 GCF_024345185.1 Levilactobacillus humaensis
AATTGACTACTATATTTGGACATAAGAAAACCCCACAATCGTTAGATTTATCTGTCTAACAATTGTAGGGCACTTCAGCCGATCAGTCTTTTTATAATTGTCATTTATTTATGGTAGCGTTGTGCCAGAATTTTAACGCTGGCACCTTGCCAAGGACGGCCCACAATAAAGCGATTGACCTTAACCTTCATGGTGTTATCACCATCGCTGAGCATGAGGGTGTAACTGAGACCAAAACCCTTGAAGGTGATTTTTTCCAAGTCGGTAAACTTAACAAAGGCATTTTCACCGGTAAAGTGTGAAGTAATGTCCAAACCTAGGAAGAGAATCCCGTCGTCTTCAAAGCTAATCATATAATATTCGGTCGCTAGCACCCCGACGACGCCGACGAGCAGGGTCAGCCCGGTGTCGAGCATATAACCGTAAACGACGGGGTTATCGGCACTCGTGTAACCCAGTGCCTCACGGTAACGCTTAATATTTTCGAGGTTGGGGGCTTTACCAAAACTGCGGGGATCGGGGACTTGAGATGGATTTTGTGAGCCTGATTCGGGTGAGTTATTCATAGTAAGGTTTACTCCTAGATTAGATTAGTGAAGCTAATGAAGTAGTTCGATTAGTTTTTAGTATAGCATAAGCAGTCACGCTAGAACCGTGGCATTCATGAATGCCAGCAATAATTATGCTGTAACATAATGGGTTAATAGGATAACCGAATTGTAGACTTAACCGCAATACGTTGGATGGTGTTTCTCAAGGTTGCATGCCGCAAGATTATCGACGTTCGGGGCTGGCAGTGACTGAAAAAAGTCGCCGTGCGCGGGCCTACGATCTCATGGTAAGATAAGCAGTGAAAGCATTTCGGGGAAACGGAGTGTCAGGGTGACCCCGGCCCTTGTTTGGTAAATGTTGTAAAAGAGGTAATGATTCATGAAGAGATTGGCACCCTTGTTTGTTGCGGTTGGGGCGGTAAGTTTCGGGATTTCCGCATCGATTGTGAAGATGGCTGGAAATGCCGGCATCACCAACGGTCCCCTGCTATTCTGGACGTTCTTGAGTTCAGTGGTGTTACTGGGAATCGTTCACGTTGGTCGGCGAAATTGGCTCAGTCACCAACACACGAGTTGGCAACAGGTGGTCGCGGTAATTGCGGCCGGCACGACGTCAGGGATCACGGAAACCCTCTACATCGCGGCTCTCCATCATATTTCGGTAGCGATTGCGGCGGTGATGCTGATGCAATCGGTCTGGTTATCCGTTTTGATCGGAGCAGTGGTCCAGCGTAAATGGCCGTCTCGCCTGCAGGTCATTAGTATCATCTTGGTATTGGCCGGAACGGTCTTAGCGGCAGAACTCTTCCCAATGACCCAGGCCGTCTCACTGTGGGGGCTATTCCTCTGTTTTCTGTCGGCGGTTTCCTATGCTTTAACCATGCAGTTTACGGCCAGTCTCGGGAATAATTTGGACCCACTGACGAAGACTTGGCTGATGTGTATCGGGGCACTAGTTCTGGTCACGGTAGCCTGGGTACCACAGTTGTTAAGCACGCCAGTCACCTGGTCCGCTGTGGGTTGGGGCGCCTTGTCGTCAATCTTCTCGATGACGTTACCCCTGATGTGCTACTCGATCTTTATGCCGATGCTCAAGCTAGGTGTCGGCCCCATCCTATCCTCACTAGAACTACCGGCTTCGGTAGTCTTTGCCTTTCTCTTATTAGGTGAGGGCGTCACCTGGCTACAGATTGTGGGGGTTCTCGTGATTATCGGCGCGGTTATTCTGAGTAACGCTGGAGACAAGGCCGTCACCGAACGTGAACTAGAACAGGCCTCGAATGAACAATGATTGAGGAGACGATGTTTTGAAGAAATTAGCCCCATTTTTTGTCGCCATTGGGGCGATTAGTTATGGGATTCCGGCGTCCTTATTCAAATTAGCCGGACGAGATGGGGTGGCTAATGGGCCACTCCTCTTTTGGTCTTTTCTGACTTCGGCGGTGGTCCTGACCGTCATCCACTTGGTTCGCGGGCACCGCTTGTCGACTCAGGCCACGGGTTGGCGCCAGATCCTCTTGGTGACAGTGGCCGGAACCACTTCTGGATTGACCAATACCTTCTATATCACGGCGTTGCGATCGATCCCCGTGGCCGTGGCGGCGGTCATGTTGATGCAGTCCGTCTGGTTGTCGGTCTTATTGGGAGCGGTCATTCATCATCGCTGGCCGTCACGGTTACAAGTGATCAGTATTGTCTTAGTTCTTGGGGGTACGGTCCTGGCGGCCGGACTTTTGCCGATAACGGGAAGTTTGTCGTTAGCTGGTGTCCTACTGAGTTTCCTAGCCGCCGTGGCCTACGCTGCCACGTTGCAGGCCACAGCTAGTCTGGGCAATAACCTCGATCCCTTGAGTAAAACCTGGCTAATGGCCATTGGGGCCTTTATCCTGATTGCTATTGTCTGGGGGCCACAACTCTTACAGGTTCCCCTGACTGGGACAGCCATGGGGTGGGGTGCGTTGGTGGCGGTGTTCTCAATGATTCTGCCGCTGGCCTGCTATTCAATCTTTATGCCGCGGTTACTTCCGGGCGTGGGTCCCGTCCTATCTTCGTTGGAACTCCCAGCATCGATTGCCGTGGCCTTCCTGTTGCTCGGCGAACGGGTATCGATGAGCCAGTTACTCGGCGTCCTCGTGATTATTGGCGCGGTCACGCTCAGTAATGTTGGATCACGACTCTGGCACCATTAACCATAGAAAAAATAAAAAATGGCAGGCCAGGTGGTCTGTCATTTTGTTTAGAGCTGTATCAGCCAAAGTGGGAGTGCACTGGCGATCGTCCCCCAGTGGCGGAGGCAGATGCTGGCGGTGGCTCCCAGAATGATAATGGCCAAGATGATTTTAATCACCCGTTTGTTCACGACCAGGGCCTCCTTGGAAATTTTGTCTTCAGTATAGCATCTCTGTGGAATAGGGGCTAAATGAAAGGTGACTGACGAGCTGGGTTCACGCGTCAGTCACCTTGTTTTTAAAAGTTAACCACTGATCCCATCATAGCCGATAAATGTGTAGTATTGTTTACCATCAATCAAATACAGACTATTAAAAGTTCCGGCAATGCCGGCATCCTCGTTACCCCAAGTATGTTGTGGGGTATGCAGGTTCTTCAAGGTCAGCTTGTACTGCTGATTACCCGTCTGGGCCACGCGCTTGAGGCGGAGTCCAGTGATCGGTTCCTTGAAATACAGATCACGGTAGGGGTCATGAAAGTTTGTTCGAGTGATTTTAGCCATGCCAGTTGGCCGTTGCATGAAGCCTAGGCCCGGGTTGACTGTACCGTCATATGTGATGTATTCCAGGTAGCCATCCGGGGTAATCCGAATACTCTGGCTGTTGGGTTCTTGGGAACTGAGGGCCGATTTTGCCCCGCCTAAGTAGAGGTCGCCATGGCTATAGGCTGGCATGTAGCGGGGGGCTGGAACCCGTTTGAAGGCCGAGAGCTTATCCGTAGCCTTCAGGGTTACCTGAGCATCATAGGCGCCCGCACCCGGGTCAATCGTGTAGCCCATGGGGGCCTCGCGATGAACCAAGGGGTAGCTGATCCGTGCCAAGTAGAGTTGCAAAGTTGGCACGAGAAAGTCCCCGGACTTGGTCGTTGTGAGAGAACCAGCGACGATTGTGCCTTGGGGCAAGGTCAGAGTTCGCCGTAGCGGATGACCAACTTTGGTGGTCGGAACGTAGTTAACTTTGACCTGCAGTGGGCTGGTCAGCTGAAAGTATTGACTGAGATTAAGAAAATCGGTACTGGCGGCATATCGGCCGACTTTGACAATGGCACTCGGCTTCTCGGTTTGTGCCCGAGCGGCGGACCAGCTCCCAACGAGAGCGATCACGGCTACAATAAGACCGGTGCCAAAGCTGAACCATCGTCGTTTCGTTGTCAAAACCTCCCTTAAATAAGAATCGTTAATGTCTAGTATACCGAATTTTAGGGGCAAATGATCGGTAAAATTGAAAGGATTAGTTGCGGGTCCTCACCACTCACAACCCGGGTTATATTTTGGGAGAATATTTTCCAGTTCGGGAAATTTTCGGGTTAAGATGATTCGACCGTTCGGCTGTTGCAATTAAAGCCACAGATGATACACTGGATAAAATGAGTTGAGAGGAGCGGTTCCCATGAAGTATTCCTACAAGTTGAGTGATGCCGTCCACATTCTGGCATACATCGAGATTGCCCCAACGGTGGCGTTGGATAGCGTGACCATTGCCACAAGTGTGGAAGCCAATCCGAGTGTGGTTCGGCGACTAATGGCTAGCTTGAAGAAAGCCGGGCTGTTGGTCAGTCGAGCCGGAGCGGCGAAACCCCATCTCGCGCGGCCAGCGAGTGAGATTAGTTTACTCGATATTTTTAAAGCAGTAGAGGTGAACAACGACCTCTTACACGTTGATCCCAAAACGAATATGGCTTGCCCGGTTGGAGCGCATATCCAGCAGACGTTGGATCAAGCCTATGATCGGGTTCAACAGGCAGCGGAGGCCGAGATGGCCCAATTGACCTTACAGATGATGATTGATGACTTACGACAGCGGCAAGCAGACACGCCTGTCGTTTAAACCCAATAAAGGTCCACTTCGATTATGAAGTGGACCTTTACTGTTTGGAGGAGTTAGGGGGTCACAGCTAATTTAACGTAATATAGTAGCTAGGCTTCCAATTGGATTGACTGAAGACGCCGATACCATCATTTTCATTCTGTGCGGCGACGTAGGTGCCATTACCGAGAGAAATCCCATCATGGTATGGGGCACTGTCGGACCCCCAGAAGAGAATGGCGCCGTATGGGGCATTTGCCACGTCATAGTGGTGGGTACCCAAGTTGGTTTGTTGGTAAGTGGTTCGGGCACTCAGCCCAAAGACGTATTGAACCAGACCGGAACAGTCGAAACCGGACATTGACGTCCCACCATAGACGTAAGGAACGCCACTTTTGGCGATTGACAGGGCTTCAGTGACGCCACCGCCAGAGGTGCTAGTGGCACTTGAAGTCTGGCCAGTGGATTGGCTAGAACTTGATGAGGTGGCCGCAGAACTACTAGTCGTTTGGCTAGATTGACTGGCCTGCGATGGGGTTGTTCTTGAACTGTGGGCGTAGGAGTTGCTTGCTTGTGCCTGTGAGGTTTGAGTCGCACTAGATGAGCTAGCTTGGGTTGTGCTTGTCGCTGCCTGGGATTGGGTGGCTTGGGAACTAGCAGCTGATGAACTGGATTGACTCGTTGTTGACTGGGCAGTCGAGTCGTCAGAGTTAGTTTGGCTGGCTTCATTCGTCGTCGCAGTAGAAGCTCCTGTGTTGTTGGTAACCTTGGCTGTTGTTTGACCATTGGTTGGAATTTCTAACTTTTGATCGATGTAAATCAGGTTGGCGTCTGCCAGACTGTTGGCCTTCACGATGTCTTTGATGGACACGTGATAGTTTTGGGAGAAGCCCCAGACGGTATCGCCGGCCTGAACCTTAACGGTGTTGGCGGATGCCGTCTGCATGCCGCCTAGAAGTAGGGCAACCGCGCCGGCCGTCCCGAGTAAGAGTTTTGCTGTTGCTGATTGAATAGTGATCACTCGCATTCTTTATGTAATTTGTTTGGTGAACTCCTGAACACAAGATTTAGTATAGGGGTTCGGGATTACATGTCCTTGGCAGCACGGTGACAAATGGCAACGATTTGATGACCAACATGTCATTATTTACAGACTTTCAAGGTGGTTAATGGTGTGCCCACTACGATCCGAGTTGTGGCCTGATCGCGTCAGGTCACGGCGCGAGGGTTACACTAAACCGGGCAAGGGAGAGCGTGATTTTTAGCGGCGTATGTTTCACCCGAGACAATCTTGTAAAAATTGTGGGCTTAACATTATTGGCGATAAATAATTAAAAAAAGAGATGTTTAGGGCTTGCCTTGAAGTGTACATGAAGGTTTAACCTAGGGTCATTCAAGTCGTGAGTGACACAAACAAAGGAGAATAACTGATGACAAAGAAAGTTATGATTTTAGCTGCTAACGGGCAAATCGCCCGGATCGTTGAACACCGGATTTTAACGGAGGACACCTTCGCTGATGTCAACTTAACACTATTCTTGCGAGATGCGAGTCGCTTGGATCAGTTGCAAGATAATCCCCGTGTGACGTTAGTTGAAGGCGATATTACGGATCAGGCGGCAGTCACTGCCGCCATGGCTGGTCAAGACCTGGTCTTCGTTGCCGTGGTCGATCACGACCCACAAAACCGGTTGACGACGGCCGTGATGGCTGGCATGCAGGCTAACCACGTTGACCGCGTGCTCTTTACCAATGTCTTGGGACTCTATAATGAAGTTGGCGGCGAGTTCGGTCGTTGGAACCTTGAGATGATTGGGGCCGGCATGGCACCCGCCCGGAAGTCCGATACGTTATTGGCTGCGTCCGGCCTGGACTACACCACGTTACGGTTGCCTTGGTTGAATGACCGGGACATTAAGTACACGGTGACCACGAAGGACCAAGCCTATGATGGGGTCTCCGGATCGCGGGCTAGCGTGGCCGACGTGGTGTTGAGCATCATTGCTGACCCGAAGCGTTACAGTCGTGATAGTATTGGGATGGCGGACCCCGCAACTGAGGGTCAAGATCGACCAGTTTATTAAGCCAAAGGAGTTAAGCAACGATGAATATTAAAGAAGCCAGTGAAAAAACCGGAGTTTCCTCTGCGGCTATTCGGTACTACGAGAAGGAATCCTTAATTCCTGCGATTGACCGGACGCCAGTGGGAAACCGCGACATTGATGACCGAATCATTCGGCGGATTCGCTTTGTGACGCAAATGCGGGCGGCGGGGATGAGTATTGAAAACCTGCGTCGCTATATCGAACTCTTCGATGCCCAAGAAGACAATACCAAGGAACAAAAGGCATTGCTTCAGGAACAACTTGCTGTGATGGAAGAAAAGCGTGACGATCTCCAGGCTGCCATCGATCACCTGAACTACAAGTTGAATCACTTCTATGACCACATGGAGGCCACGGAAGAGGAGCTACGGCAGTTGGAAAAGGAACACGCCGACAAGATCACTCAGGAAGACGACACACCTGATGGATTTTAACATTTAATAGTATTGATTGTGGTAGTTATCATAGGGGTGGCTACCTTTCTACTTGCCTTCAACCCACTCTAACCCAGTATGATTAGGATGGAAGTTAAATCAAAGGAGATCTTCATATGGCAACAAAAGTTTTAATTGTCGATTATTCATGGTCCGGCACAACCGCTAAGCTGGCTACGGCCCTCCAACAGGTAACGGGGGGCACCAAGGTCGATCTGACCGTGGCCGCCGGAACTTTTCCCAATGACATGTACGCCACTAACGATGTGGCGGGCGAGCAGTTGGCGAGTGGCAAATTACCAGAATTAACCAACACGCTTCCTGATCTGACGGCGTTTGACGTCATTCTAGTTGGGGGTCCAGTCTGGTCGGCTCAGGTGGCGACACCGGTCCGGACATTTATGAAGCAGCTCCAAGGCTTCACGGGCACGGTCGCGCCATTCTACACGGATGCTGGGACGCCGGGGACCTACGAACAGGACTTCGCGAGCCTGATCACCTCGGCCACGGTGGCTCGAGGTGTGGGGATGACGGCTGGTGATCTGGCCAATGCGCAGGATCGTCTGTCCACTTGGTGGGAAAATTTTAAATAATCCCCTTGCCTTGAAGTGAACTTCAAGGGTTACACTCATCTCGAGTTAAAAATTGGAGGATGAATTTATGAAAACAGCTGTCTTTGTTGAACCAGGTAAGATTGACGTTCAAGACTTGCCGAAACCCGAGGTCAAGAACCCTACCGATGCCGTCCTAAAGATTGTGCGGGCCTGTGTCTGTGGCTCCGACCTGTGGTGGTACCGGGGAATCAATCAGCGGCAGGCCAACACCCCGGTCGGGCACGAAGCCATTGGGATCGTCGAAAGTGTCGGGAGTGCCGTAACTAACGTGAAACCCGGGGACTTTGTGATCGCGCCCTTTACCCATGGTTGTGGCCACTGTGCGGCTTGTTTAGCCGGCTTCGATGGCAACTGTGAGAATGCTCGGACCGATGACGAGATCGTCGGCTACCAAGGGGAATACTTACGGTTTAAGAATGCTGATTGGGCCTTGGTTAAGGTTCCTGGTCAACCTAGCGATTACACCGATGACCAACTCAACGACCTGTTAACGCTGGCCGATGTGATGGCTACCGGTTACCACGCTGCCGCTTCTGCCGAGGTTAAGTCAGGCGACACGGTGGTGGTTATGGGCGACGGTGCCGTGGGTCTGTGCGGGGTAATTTCCGCTAAATTACGTGGCGCCAAACGCATCATTGCCATGAGTCGTCACGCCGATCGGCAGGCCCTGGCCAAAGAATTTGGCGCGACCGACGTCGTCGCTGAACGCGGGGACGACGCCGTTAAACGGGTCCTTGAACTGACAAATGGTGCCGGTGCGGATGCCGTGCTGGAATGTGTCGGGACAACGCAGTCCGTGGACACCGCGGTTAAAGTCGCCCGTCCCGGAGCCGTCGTGGGCCGCGTCGGTGTGCCACAGAAGGCTGAAATGAACACCAACAACTTATTCTGGAAGAATATCGGGTTACGCGGTGGAATTGCCTCAGTGACGACGCATGACCGTGAAATCCTGTTGGATGCCGTTCTGAAGGGTGACATTCACCCTGGCAAGGTCTTTACCAAGCGTTTTGACCTCGACCATGTGGCGGAAGCTTACGACGCCATGGATAAGCGTGAAGCCATTAAGTCGTTGTTAGTTATTAGTGACTAATCACACTGAGAATTTAGATTTGAGCAAACGAAGGGGCCGTGACGTCATTGTCACGACCCCTTTTTATAATCTTAAGTGTCAGTTGAGGAGTGTTAAACCCTTAGTTCCCCGTGAAGCCGCGACATAGCGGCGGTTAGGACCGTGCTGGGGGTCGGTATAGAAGGCCGATTGCCAGTGGGTGACGGCAGCAAAGTCGAACTCTAAGCCCTTAGCCAAGGCGAGGGGCATGATATTTAACCCCGGACGAACGGTGTGAAGCGTCTGTTCTTCGAGGAGCTGGGCAGTGGGGTACTGGGTAGCCAATTCGGCGGCAATTTCAGCCGTGGGGGTGATGATCCCCAGACTTTGGGTCGCTGAGAGGGATTGCTTGGTCAGCATCTGTGAGAGCGTGCTAGTCGTCCCCATTTCTGGCGCCGAGCCTTCCTCCTGGACCGCCGAAATTTCATTTTGCCAGTCGCCAGCAAACTGGGCGAAGAACCGGGTGATTTGGCCGGTGGCACGGTAGCTGGTGGTGAGGCGCAACTGCGCGGTCTGGTCCGGGTCGAAGAAGTCTGAAATGGTCGTTGTCTGGCCACTTAGCCGCTGACGATGATCCCCGACGATGGTAATCGCCGTTTTCTGGAAGAGAGTCGCGATAAAGAGCCAGGCATCCGGGCCGTAGTCCTGCGCCTCGTCGACGAAGAGGGCCTGCGTGACGGTTTGCTGGTAAGCGGTGAAGTTCAGCAGGAGGTACAACCGATCGTAGGCCGTGAGGGGCGTGATTCCCAAATCGCGGCCAAATTGGTCCCAGTCTAGCCAGTCATTGAGATCTTCCGGAACTAGATTGACGGCATTTAGCCAGCGCCAAGCGGTCTGCATGCGGTTTAAGAGGGGCTCACGATCGTTGGATTGGTCGTAGGCCCGTTGGAACAGGCCGGCTGGTGTCTGGGGATAGGGTTGCTGGAGACGGGCGGCGAGTTCCACCAGATGATTGTCAGTCGTTGAAATTGTCAAGCCAAAGCGCTGACCCCAAGATTGGACTAAATTGAGATAGGTGGTGCTCAGTGGTTCAGCTTCACCCAAGGCTGGCAACACGCCACGAATGTAGCGACTGAAGGCGGTATTCGGGGTGAGAATCAGAATGTCCGCGGGGGTCCAGCTGTCGCGATGGCGATAGAGCTGGTAGGCCACGCGCTGGAGGAGCACGGAGGTCTTGCCACTCCCGGCGACCCCATCAACAATCACGATGGGGTGGCGGCTTTCTCGGATGATGGCGTTTTGCTCCTGTTGAATGGTGGCCGTGATTTCTTGTAAGCCACCGCTGCGGTTGCTAGCGAGAACTTCCAATAACAAGGGGTCGCCGATAGCGGCATCGGTGTCGACCACCTGGAGCAATTGGTCGTGGTCGATGACAAATTGTTGGCGTTGTTTGATGGTAACGGGGATGTCACGGCCATTGGCACGGTAAGTGGTGGCACCCGTTCGATTGGCGTAATAGGCATCGGCGACGGGCGACCGCCAGTCATAGACCAGATCGCGACTGATTTCGTCGGTGTAGCCCACCTTACCTAAATAGAGTTCTTCAAGGTCATCGTCGCCAAAGTCCAGTTTGAGTTTCGCAAAGTAGGCCTGTGGTAACAGTAATTTAGCGTGATTCAAGCGGGTCACCGCGGTATCATGGCGGGCATTCAGCGTGTCGATCTGCCGATTGTTGGCCTCGATACTGGCAAAAGTTTCCAACTGATCACTGAAAGTCCCGAGATCGAGGTGGCCCTCGCTATTGAGCTGTTGCTTCATGGACCGAGCGGATTGGGCGAGATCGTTCAGTTGTGTTGTGAGCCGGTCGATGTCGCGGGTTAAACGTTGGTAGATTACCTGTAGATGGTGTGCCTCATTTTGTCCCATCCAATCACCTCCGGATTCCCTAGTCTACGCGCTTTAGCAACAATAACCAGTCTGTTTTTAAGGCGCTAGGCATGCTATAATAGATATGGGAAAGAGTTAGTGCATCACAGATGATTTCGGAGTGATAGTAAAAAAGGGCACCGCGTTAACTGATGGTTGACGGGTGTCCTTTTGGGTCTAAAGCTTGAAGTTACGGAGAATCGCTTCCCGTTGGGCCAGGGTCTTCTTTTCCACCTGAGCGAAGTTATGCCATTTGAAGTGCCGGAGTCGGGTCTTGAGGAACGTTCCCCGGAAGAGGAGCTTGGCTAGGGGTGCCCCGAAGATCAGCCGATAAATCCAGTTGGGGGTACTCATGGTGGTTACGATATCGATTCGGGGTTGTTTCGTCAGTTTTGTTTTCATGGTATCGGCTTGGTACAGTTGCCCCTTAGCGTAAACCTTGTCGAGGAAGCCCTTCGTCATGGCCGGCATGACTTCCCACCAGACGGGAAACATGAAGATAATGCGGTCCGCGGCTAACAGGCGTTGCTGATAGTCGGCGACCATGGGATCGGTGCTCTGACCCCGGCGCCAGTTTGTGAGATCGGCGGCGGACATGACGGGATTAAAGCCATCGGCGTGGAGATCGATGAGGTCGACGTCGTTATTTTCCTGGCGCTGTTGGGCCATGACGGCCTTGAGTAAGGCGGCTAGGAAAGAGCGATGGTGTGGCACGTTGTCCCCGGCAGTGGCGGTGTATGGATGATCAAAGATAATAACTGTTTTCATTTTTAAGCCCTCGTTTTTTTAATTGATAAGGTGAGTATAGCCGAGGGTTGGTGGGGCGGCATTAACAAATGTTAATTGCGCGTCGAAGGAGGAGAAAAGATGGCATTGTCGGCCTATTTAGCACAGAAGTTTCCGGAAATTGCGGCGCATTGGGATGAACTGGGTCCACTATTTGTGACGAAGACCGTTCCGGCAGAGACCACGTTACTGGCGGAAGGGGATGTCGCCACGGCGATCTTCTTCGTGACGCAGGGTGCTCTGCGTCTGTGGCACAATAGCGAAGAGCGGGAAGTGACCCTGCAGTTCTTCTTCGAAAATCAGATTGTATCTTCATTTGAGAGTTTCTACCTCGACCAACCCAGTGCCTTTTCGATTGAAAGTTTTGAGGACACTCAGGTATTGATGCTGAGTAAGGCCGACTTCAATCGGCTACGGCAAGCTTATCCGTCGATTGAACCGGCCATCACCCGGTTTATTTGTGAGCGGTTCATTGCCTACCGAAATATCTTTTTTACGCAGCTTCAAGATTCACCAGAAGACCGGTATCGCCAACTAGCGGCCGACGAACCCGAGATTTTAGAGCGCGTGCCGTTGCGGCTAGTTGCCTCGTATTTGGGCATTACCCCGGTCTCGTTGAGTCGGATTCGGACGCGGTTGGGGGAAAATTAGGTTGTAAAATTGCGAGTCTTTGATTGCTAATTAACATCAAATGTATGGTATATTGATGTCACAAAGAGGTGATTTCAATGAGTTCAACGCCAACAACGATTCGACTGGATGATAATCTACGAAAAGAGCTAGATGCGCGACTAGAAGCCGCTGGTATCAGTTTAAATACCTACTTTACGATGGCTGCCAAGCAATTTGTGATTCAAAATCGGATTCCCTTTGATGTGATTACGCCAGAAAAAGAAGAGCCTAACGAAACGACTAAGCGGGCCATGGTTTTAGCGGAAGCGAAGGAACTAGGTTTAGTTCCAGAAGATTCACCACTATTCACTGATGTTGATAAGATGATGGCTTACTTAGATCGCGGGAAATAGGATGTATCGACTAAGTTTCGAACCACAGTTTGTAAAGGATTTTAGAGACTTGAAGCGACATCATCCAGAGTTAATTAGTGAGTTAAGGCGGGCTTTGCTGGAATTAGAAGTCTCAGGGCATGTGCCTGCTACATATTCGCCACATGTTTTACTTAATCGTGGCGGTAATTACAATGGTTACTTTGATTTTCATTTGTCGGATGGAAAAGTTGATGTTTTGGTCTTGTATTTGCCACATAAGTCCCATCCTAAAATTAGATTAGTCAGAATTGGAACACATGAAGATTTATTTCGTGGTGAACTAAAGTAGAGTTAATTATTCAGGACGCTAAAGCATGCCAATGAAGAGGACAATTAGTTTGAATTTACATAAAAATTTACAGTCGCAGGTCCCCACAGACCGCGACTTTTTAATTTCTCAAAAATTAATTCGAAAATCCCCTTGCCTTGAAGTGTAGATGAAGGTCTAAACTCCTAAGCATTCACTTAAAGACGAGGAGCAAATACACAAATGACAAAGAACAAACGCTTTGACTGGATTTTACTGGTCATTCTCATGAGTTACTTTATGATTCTACTAGACAATTCGATTATCTTTACCGGGACGGTCAAAATCGCCCAGGATCTGAACCTCAATCAGGCGACGTTATCTTGGGTCAGCAGTGCCTACTCACTGACATTTGGTGGGTTCCTGTTACTAGGTGGCCGTGCCGGCGATCTATTTGGCCGGCGGCGCGTCTTCCAGATTGGGCTGGTGATCTTCGGTTTGGGCTCACTGCTGGTGGGACTCGCGGTTAATGCGCCGATGATTATTGCTTCCCGGGCCTTTCAAGGAATTGGTTCTGCCATCCTAGCGCCAACCACGCTGGCAATTCTGATGGACACCTATGAGGGAGCCGATCGAACCAAAGCCATTGCTTACTATGGGGCGATGGCCGGTATCGGGGCCAGTGTGAGCCTGGTGATTGGCGGTATCTTTGCCAGTCTCCTGACTTGGCGGGTAGGATTTTTCATTAACGTGCCAATTAGTATCTGGATGTTCTATTTAGCGGTGAAGCATTTACGGACCGACGATGCGCAATCTGGTAAATTAGACTGGATTGGGACATTGACGTCCTTGATTGGTATGAGTGCTTTGGTTTACAGCATTATTGGAGATTGGGCCAAGCTGCCAGCCTTGATTTTGGCTGTCCTTTTCCTGGCAGGTTTCATCTATCAGGAACACCGGACGGGTCAACCCATTATGCCCTTGCGGATTTTCACCGATCGTGAACGTATCGGGGCCTACGTGGGCCGGTTCCTCTATATGGGCGCGATGATGGGCTTCTGGTTCATCACCCCGCAGCTAATGCAGAATCAACTCGGTTTTAGTGCCCTGATGGCCGGTATGGCCTTCTTCCCCTTAACTATCGTGAACTTCATCGTGGCCTTGCAAGTCGCCCGCTTAACGGCAAAATGGGGCAATGGTGGCCTGCTGGTCATTGGGATCGCCCTGACGGCGGCGGGGATGCTTTGGATGAGCTTCTTCACGCCATCCGTGGGCTATTGGTGGGGGATTGCCGCACCAATGGTTATCGTCGGAATTGGTCAAGGTTTCTCACTGAGTCCCTTCACGGCGGCCGGCGTGGCGCATACTCAAGGGGCCGACGCGGGTGCTGCGTCGGGGGTTGTCAACGTAATGCACCAGATTGGTGGATCGGTTGGGCTCTCAATTTTGGTCACTGTTCAAGGCCTCTTTAGTGGGCAGGTCGTGGGATTCCAACACGCTATTCTAGTGGGTGCGGGTCTCCTATTATTGGCCTTATTCGCCGCAATTTTCCTGATTGTTCCGGGAGAGCATCAGCAAGTTTAATGATTTTGAAAATCGGCCTTGCCTTGAAGTAACTGCAAGGGTCTACACTGAATTTATCACCTAAATTAATTGGAGGAATTTAATCATGACAAACGTTTTAATTATTGGCGCAACGGGTTCTGTGGGCAGCGTCACCCGTCAGTATTTCTTAGACAATACAAACGATCAGCTCACCCTGATGGCTCGGAGCACCAGTCGATTAGGTCGTTTGAATGCCGATCGGGAACAAGCCATCGCGGGAAGTGTGACCGATGCCACTGCTTTAAAGGCGGCCTTACAAGGGCAGGATGTGGTCTTCGCCGCTCTGAGTGGTAACCTGGGTGGCATGGCCCAGAGTCTGGTTGCCGCCATGGATGAAGCCGGTGTTAAGCGCCTGTTATTCATCGCGTCGATGGGCATTTATAATGAAATTCCCGCTAGTTTAGGTGCCAGTGGCAATTTGCAAAGTAATCCCATGTTACGGGGCTACCGGGCCGCAGCAGACGTGATTGAAGCCTCTGATCTGAACTATACGGTCATTCGTCCCGGCTGGTTTGACAGTGGCGATGATACCAATTATGAAGTGACCAAGAAGGGGGAACCCTTTGGTGGTCACGATGTTTCTCGCAAGAGTATTGCGGACTTAGTCGTTCGCTTGGCTCATGATAACGCATTGGGTTCCCGTGACAGTCTTGGGATTAATCGGAAGTAGGGAAGTCGACTAATAATGAATGAAGAAATTTTAAACTTATATCGAGCTTACAACGTGGCCATGGCAGCCGATGACGTTGCGGCCTTGGATAAACTACTCGCACCAGACTTCACGTTAACCCATATGACCGGGTATGTGCAGCCCCGGTCAGAATGGTTAGGTGAACTCCAGCGGGGGACGATGCGCTACTTCTCTTCAATAGAAGATCATGTAGAGATGAAGTCCGAGGCCAAGGGTTGGCGCGTCATCGGTCAAAACCGAGTGGTAGCCAGTATTCACGGTAGTGGCCGGCACGAGTGGCCCTTGAATACCGAAATGACGGTTCGCCAGATCGCCAGTCAGTGGCAGATTATGGCAGCCGTCGTGACGACTTATTAGGTCGAAGACAATGTTTCACGTGAAACATAAAAAAGGGCGCTATCGCAGTGGTAGCGCCTTTGCCGTCTCTTAAATTAAGCCTTAATTAAGTGCTTCTTAATCGCCTGGTAAATGGCGTCATAATTAAGTTGGCGATCTTCAATTTGTGCCGTTTCTAAGGCAATTTGTACAAGCTCCTCATTTGTAAACGTTAAATGATAGCCGTTTAGGCCGGCCATGGTCCACAAGGCCGCCACGGCTGTTCGCTTATTTCCGTCTGCGAAGGGGTGAAGATTAATGATCTTTATAAAGACAATACCTAGTTTCCGGTCTAATGTCGGATAGGCGTCGGTTTCAAAGAAGGCTTGTTGTGGAAGAGCAGCAATAGATTCTAAACCAGCGGCATTACGTATGACGGGCTCTTGATGGTGCGCTAACAAAACGCGAGTGGTTAGAGCGATGAGCTCAGTAGCTGTTAGATACCGCACTATTCGTCACTCTTCCGCAACGTTTCCAGGGCCTGATGATATTTTTTGAATCCCTTTTCCATATTTTCGATAAATTCAGGATCTAAACTTGGCTTCTTAGTGACAGTAAAGCCGTTTTCAGTTGGCTGAATTTCGACATTGGCGCCACTAGAGAGTCCCATTTGTTTAACTAAGTCTGCGGGGATTGTAATGCCAATTGATCCGCCAACGCTGATAACTTTTCTATCAATCGGGTTATTTTTCATTTGCATTTGGTTCACCTGATTTCCAATTTTCCTATATTATAAAGTTAAATAGTTTAATATTCTACTTCTTTGCTTGAAATGACACACAAAGGGCGCTACCGCAGTGGTAGCGCCCTTTGTATACTCCCCCAGAAGTTAAGAAACTAGATGAATTGAATCAGTGACATCAGAATTGGCACCACGATGATGAATAATACGGTACTGGTGGTCACGATGTTCGTAGCATATTCCACGTCACCGTGGGCTTCGTTAGCCAGGATTGGTAAGACCGCAAGCATTGGCGTTGCGGATTGCACAATCAAGGTTTGAGAAGCCAAGGTTGGGAAGCTAGCACCGAAGTGACCAGCAGCCAACAGAACCGCTACCATCAAGATTGGTGACATGACGAACCGACCCAAGAGGGCCACGATCGTGTCACGGTCAAAGTGAATACTCTTCAGCCCGGCGTCCGCTAAGACAATCCCAATGTAGATCAGGGAAAGTGGGGTAACCAGATTCCCAACGTAAGTCAACGTCGAGTTAACGAAGCTGATCTTTAAGATTGGGATGTTGAGGAGCAAGAAGATTAAGGCCACTAAGAAACCAACCAGTGGCATGGGGATAACTTTCTTCCAGTCGATCTTGTTGTGATGCTTTTCCTTAGGCAACGTTGGATCGTCGTTGGAGATCAGGAAGACCCCGAAGGCCCAAGTCGAAACGGTGTTGACGATATAGTAAACCAGGAAGTAGGTCATACTCTTATCCCCAAACAGCGCGATGTTCAAAGGCAACCCAATGAAGATGGTGTTGGCGTTGACGATGGCGTTGATGAAGATCCCTTTACGACCGGGCTTCACGTGCATGATGCGAACGAGGCCAAACGCGATGATATAGCCAATGATGACGGCAATAAAGGCGTAGACCAGGTAGCCGGAGAAGGAGACCAGTTGGCCCCGAGTTAACCGACTCAATACCGAAACGAAGATTGATGCTGGCAGTGCAATGTTTTTGATAAATTTAGAGATGGTACCGCCGAACTTGTCGTCGAACCAACCTTGCCGCCGCAGAACATAACCAAGAATCATGATTAAAACAACGACGAGGACACTTTGAATTGAGTTCCATAAAACAGCCACGAGAGACGTCCTTCTTTCAAGTAATGTTTAGATTAACTCACGTGCTGGTCGTCAGCGAGAGGTCGCCAACAAACTAGCACGTGAGGGATTACTATTCAGTTTTGGGTGAACCTAATGCCAGAAACGCGGCGTCTTAGTCGACAGTCTTGTATTCTGGTACCCACTTCATGTCAGCAACAGCTTGCTTGGCATCAGCGATAGGTTCCTTGTTCAGCTTTTGGTCGAGGACGCTTTGGGCCACGATTTCAGCTAACTTTTGTGAGAAGCTGGTTAATTGGGAAACGGGTGGTAAGACAGCGGCACCGGCTTGCGTGGTGTCCACAATTCCACCAAGGGCGTGGCAAGCGGCGGAAAGCGTTTCGCCATTTAAGACCTTGGCAGTTGAAGCAATCAACCCGAAACCTAAACCAGGGTACATCAGGGCGTTGTTTCCTTGGCCGATGTGGTAAGTGACACCCTTGTAGTCAACGTCGCCGGCTGGAATTCCAGTTGCGATGAGAGCTTTTCCGTCGGTCCACTTGATCAGGTCGGCAGCAGTTGCTTCGGCCAACTTGGTAGGGTTAGACAGAGGGAAGATGATTGGACGTTCCGTGTGAGCAGCCATGTCCTTAACGATTTCTTCCGTAAAGGTCCCAGGTTGAGTGGACGTTCCGATCATAACCGTTGGGTGCACCGTCTTCACGATGGCGGCCAGGTTAGTCAGCTCATCAGCGTTGTCGAATTCGCTACGTTGACGAGTGAAGTCCTTTTGAGCGGCCGTTAAGTCAGGGGTGTCATCGAAGAGTAACCCTTGCTTGTCGACAGCGTAGAAGTGCTTGCGAGCTTCTTCGTCAGAAAGACCGGCGCGCTTCAATTCATCGAGAATTTGATTGGCAATCCCCATGCCGGCAGTCCCAGCACCGAAGGTTAAGAACTTTTGGTCTTTGATGTCTTCCTTAGAGATGTTCAGGGCACCTAGGATTCCGGCCAGAACGACCATCCCAGTTCCTTGAATGTCATCGTTAAAGGTCGCAAATTGGTCCTTGTACTTGTCCAAGATAACTTGCGCGTTGGAGCGTCCGAAATCTTCCCAGTGCAAGAGTGATTCAGGGAATAACTTCTGTTCTGCGGTTACGAAGCGGTCAATCACGTCGTAGTAAACGTCACCGTAAACCCGCTTGTGGTGGTTACCCAAGTAGAGTGGGTCATCTAATAGGGTTTGGTTGTTGGTCCCGGCGTCGATACTTACAGGTAACACTTGGGCAGGGTCAATGCCGGCGGCGGCGGTGTAAACCATCAGTTTACCAACGGCGATATCAACCCCATTGACACCCCAGTCACCCATACCGAGGATTCCTTCGGCGTCGGTTACAACGACCAGACGAATGTCGCGGCCATCAGCGGCGTTCTTCAGCGTTGCTTCAATGTTGTCAGGGTCATCGATTGAGATGAAGGCGGCGTTTTGAGGATCGGTGAAGAGGTGGCTGTATTGTTCAATAGAATCTGCAACCGTTGGGTCATACACGATTGGCATGAATTCAACGACGTGTTCGTCCATCAAACGGAAGAATAACGTCCGGTTTTCATTGAATAAGTTCATTAAGAAAAGGCGTTTTTCTAAATCACTAGCTTTGTTTTGGAATTGTGCGTAGGCTTGGGTTGCCTGTTCGTCCAAGGTTTGGACGTGGCTAGGAAGCGTCCCGACGATTCCGAGGGCCTTACGTTCGGCCTGAGTGAAAGCAGTTCCCTTATTTAAGAAGGGGTTATTTAAAATTGAAGCAGTGGTTGTCATAAATTGTTTCCTCCAATCGCGAATTAAGTTTACGAGTCATACTATAAATCGCTAACAAAAGTATAGTCAAATGTGGCATCCGTTATAAAATTAATTTATAATAGGCACATAAATGCCGATCTAGAGGGGATAAATTGTGAACACAAAAGACTTGGCCTATTTCGACCAATTAATAAAACAAAAAAACTTTTCCAAGGTGGCTGCCTCATTTGGGGTAACGCAACCCACAATTACCATGGCCGTCAAGCGTTTGGAGACGGAATTCAACACCAAACTCTTTTTACGTGATCGCGCCCATCACGAGCTGATCGTGACGGACAGCGGCCAACAATTGGCGGTTCATGCCCAGTCCATTCTGGGAGAGTTAGACATTGCGCACCAGGAGCTGGATCACCTGACGCAACAGCGGATTATCTTGGGCTTGCCGCCGATTATTGAAAATCACTACTTCCCCCGGGTGGCGGCGCGGCTACAGGAACTGGGAATGCTCGAGAATATTCAGACGTTAGAGGGCGGTTCCGTGTGGCTCCGTAACGCGTTGCGAGATGGTCAGGCCGACATTGCTCTTTTGGGGTCGGCCGAACCCTTGTCCTACCAGACTTTGTTAGCCGAAGAGTTCGATCGCAAGCCTTTCAATATCTTCGTTTCGGCCCAGCATCCGTTGGCGAAGCGTAAACGGATCTACTTTAGTGAACTCAAAGGCGAAAAGTTTGTCTTGTTTACCAGTAGTTTCGTGCATAACACGGCCTTCAATAAGC
This sequence comes from Levilactobacillus humaensis, assembly GCF_024345185.1. GTDB lineage: Bacteria > Bacillota > Bacilli > Lactobacillales > Lactobacillaceae > Levilactobacillus > Levilactobacillus humaensis. Next base: position 19,801 of record NZ_BROB01000017.1, read on the forward strand.
TAACTCGCCGGAATCATTTCCGTCCCGATGTGGTCTTCCGGGCCGCCGATACCCACGTCATCATGAACCTGGTGGCGGAGAACGTCGGGGTGAGCTTCCTGACGGATATCGTGGACCAACACCGGCATGACGTGGTGCGATTGGAGTTACTGGATGACGAGCAACCGGCCTTTATTACCAGCATTGTCACCCGGACCTCACATGTCTTAACGGGAACGCAACAACGGGTGCTGAAGGTCCTACGTGAAACGCTGGAAGAGTGATCCCGGCTTAAATGTAGCAAACCAAAATTCAAAAAATTTGCCAAATAAAAACCGTTCGATCAACAGTGTTGTTGGTCGAACGGCTTTTTTACAGTTAATGTTTGGTCGTCCAGAGGTGGTGGCCGTTCGCGAAGGCGAAGAGGTCAGCCATGGCCTGACGATTATGGGCCGTATCGCTCAGGGCGAGGGTGAGATTCGCCTCATCTAGGAAATAGCGAAAGTCACGGATGCCCAGTGTCTGTTGGGCGGTGCGGTAGGCCCGACCCGAGATGATGCCGAGCACGTGATCTTGGAGGGTCAGGTGTGCGAGCTGTTGGTCACCAGTTAATAACCGGAGATCCGTCAGCTTCAGCGTGACCCGATCGGGACGCCGCGATCGGACGTTGGTGCCGGTTAGCGTTAGGGTGGAGATTGACATGGGGGGCCTCCTTGAATGTTTCACATGAAACATGTCTTTCTATAGTAGAATTAATAATCCAATTCCAATGAAGAGGAGCGGTGACAGCCAGGCCCCGAAGCGCGCGAAGAAACGGCTGGCGATGGTTGACTTGGCCAACTGATGACTTAGCAGGAGCCACAATCCCACCATAATCAGGAAGATCAGACACACATTGGCAAATTGCGGCGTGGTGAGGTGGGTGAAGTAGGGAATATAGATACTGAGATTGTCACCACCATTACTGACGGTAAGGGCCCAAACGAGAGGCCAACGAATGGATTTCGTCAGCTGTGGGGGAAGACCGGTGGCATCGCGATGCTGCCACCAGGTCTTTAGACCCCAGATCCCGAGAAATAGGGGGATGAGGCCAAACCAACGGGTCCAATGGACGACATTAAAGTGGATGATTCCTCGGCTGATAATCCAGGCGACGGCAATGAGGGTCATGATTCCCAGATATTGACCGATCACCACGGCATGTTTCTGCCGGGCATTCTTGGCCGTCAGCCAAAGCAGGAGTAAGACGATGAGGTCATCGGTGTCGGTAACGAAGAAGACGCCAATGCTGGTGAGGAGAAACGTTAGAGACATGGCTACACGGTCCTTCTGTTCGGAATATCTTCTATCATACACCAGTTAACAGGTTGATTTTATACAAAAATTGAATAAAAAAACCGAGGCCAGATGGTCTCGGTTTTGACGATTAAATTTAGTCGGCAGGTGCGGGTTGGTTCTTGAAGACCAACTTCTTGGAAACGAAGAAGTTCAGAACTAACGCGATAATGTGGCCGATAACCTTCACGATGGTCTTGTTGCCACTGAGGACGGAAACACCGAACCACAGGAGGACCGTTTCAATTAAGAAGGTAATAATCCGGGTCATGTAGAACGTTCCCATTTCCTTCATTGGCTTGTCTGACTTGTGCATGAAGACGAACTGCCGGTCTAACCAGAAGGAAACCTGAACACTAATTAACCAGTCAATAAAGTTGGCGATTTGGTATTCGATACCCATGGTGTGATAGAACAGGTAGAACAAGACGATGTTGACGACCACTGAGACGGCACCGAACAAGAGATACCGGGAGACTTGTCCCTGGACCTTCTGCTCAACCTTTTGGAGCTCGGCAGCGTGTTCGTTTTCTGTTTCGGTCAATTCGGCTTCATACTCCGCTTTCGTCGTCGGGTAATGGTCGTGGCGTAGAGGGGTTTGATTATCCATAACTTTAGGAACCTTTCTGTAACGTTTTTTCGCCGGGTGAAACCGTATAGGAAAAACGTCAGCGGCCCACCGAAGTTATGAAAACGCGTAATTGTCGTATCACACTTAATTATACCGTAATTTACGGTCACTGCAATGCAACGCCCCTCTAATTTTGGTGGTTATTTGGCAATAGAAGCGGTCCGATAGTCCGCACTCCCGTTAAATTGATTATAGACGACACCTTTTAGCTTAGGATTGACCAGAACGCCGGTCCGTCCCTCATAGAGTGGGGTGACGGCTTGGTCCTTGAGCGCGATGTGGGCGGCCTTAACTAGGTCGGCGTAGCGCGCTGTTGGTTTGAGGGCGTCGGTGCCTTCAGCGGCGTCTAAGGCACTGTCGTAGGCCTTGCTGCTGTAGTGACCCATGTTGGAGTTGTTCGTCGATTCCAGAATCTGTAAGGACTGAATCGGGTCGGCGTAGTCCATGCTCCAGCTAGTCAGGTTGATCTGGAAGTTCCCCTTGGAGACGTTGCTGAGCATCGAGGTAAAGGGCATGGATTGCACAGTAACCTTTAAGCCCAACTTGGTGGATAAGGCACTCTGGATGAATTCGGAAAGTTTCTTGCTGGCGTCATCGTCGCCACAGGTGATAGTAACCGTCAGACTCTTCTTGCCCAACTGCTTTAAAGCCTGTTGGTACAGGGATTTGGCCTTGGTAGGTTGATAGCTCACGGTACTGGTTTCCGCAGCGTCTTGGGTGAAGTCGGCGCCGGTCTTAGGGTTCTTGAGCATGCTCTTAATCCCAAAGGTCTTGGCGGGAAGTGACCCGTTCTTTAAGACTTGGTCGGCCAGTTGTTTCCGGTTAATGGCCAATGAAATGGCAGTTCGGAGGTCGCGGTTAGCGGCGACCTTGTCCTTTTCGTTGTATTGCATGAACCCAATCCGACCTTGCGAGAGAGATTTCAAATTAGGATTGTTCTTGTTCTGGGTGGTTTGTTCCCCATCCAGGGTGACGGCGTCCAGGCGCTTGGACTGGTAAAGGTTGTAGGCCGTTGTCGTTGATTTAATGACCTTGTAGTTGAGCTGTTGCAGCTTAACTGCCTTGGCATTAGCGTAACGGGCGTTTTTCTTTAAAGTCCAAGTGTCGCTAGTGCCAGTCCAGTTGGTCAAGACGAATGGCCCATTGTAAACGGTGGTCTTAGCGGATGACCCGTACTGTTTGCCGTACTTGTTCACGGCCTTTTTATTCAAGGGGTAGTAGGTGGTGCTGGCCAGCATTTGTTTGAAATAAGCAGCTGGTTGGCTGAGGGTGATCGCGAGGCGATACTTGCCCACGGCCTTAACCCCGAGGGATGATGGGGATTTCTTGCCAGCGGCGATGGTCGTGGCATTCTTAATGTTGGCAAATTGGTAGGTGAACTCCGACTTGGATTGCGGGTTCAGGGTTCGTTCCCATGAGTACACGAAGTCCTGGGCGGTTACCGGGTCGCCATTGCTCCATTTGCCGTCGTGACGCAGGTCAATCGTGTAGCGATGACCGCGATCGGAGACCGTGGTCTTGGTCGCTAAGGCGTTCTCTGCTTGGCTCTTGGCGTTCAAACGGTAAAGGCCTTCGCCCACCTGACTCAGGGCGGTACTGGAGACACTGTCGGTAATCTTGGCAACATCGAGACTGGTGATTGGCGCTGTTTGTGATAGGTTCAGGGTCTGTTGAGTTGCCGACTTAGTAGTCTTAGAGTGTGCTGTGACGGCGAAGATGCCGCCCCCGACTAGGATAACGCCGCAAAGAAGTAAGACTTGTTTCTTGGTTAATAGACTCATTATAAATTCCTCCAAAAGTTAGTTTAGTTGGGTTTAGAAAGAATAATGAGCTTTGCCATCGTGTCAACATAAGTGAATCCCCCTCGGTTAAATTTGGATACAAAAAACCGTCCTCAACAGCCAATGTGTTAAGGACGGTTTTAACCGCGGTGCCACCTTAATTAGACGGGTCCCGAAAAAGAGACCGCGCCCCTCTCCACAGGAAACTAACATTTCCCTGACAACTGACGTATGTCGCACGTCTTCCCGTACTTCTAATGGTTCGGGGAAGCCCTCGGTGGTCCATTTAACTATCTGCGTTCGGCCGTACTCTCAGCAACGACGGCTCTCTTGACGTGCACGATAATCTTGATCTCCACCTCAATGGTTTGTTTCGGACGATTTATTGAATTGAGGCTAGTGTACCGCTGAGAAAAAATGCTGTCAACTAGAAATCTTAAAATTTGATCGTGGCCGTGCCTTCCGGGCGGCGCAAATGGGCTGGAACGCTGTGAGGAGGACGGTAAAAGCCTGGGGGGCGGTCTTTTACCTCGCTTTGAACCGCCAAGAGCGCGTTTCAAAGACGCCATTCTTGGGAGTTAGGAACTCCCAAGAATCCCACGGCTGAGCCCATTTGCGCCACCCTCCAGGCTGAGATTGGTCGTGATAAATTAAGTTTCATTTTTTCTGGTGAGACACAGCGTGTGGTCTGGCCTGATGACTTTGTATTAGTGTAAAGTTGTGTCTAAATACGAATTAATAATTATAACCGTTTAATTATTAATATTTAATAACTGATTGATAACTACTGTCCAGTAGCTGGAAAAGTGAGTCGTGATCCGTGTTTTGATCCAGAATAATTGAGATCCAGTGTTCCTTGTTCATGTGGTAACCCGGGAGGTAGCCGGGCTTACTGCGTAGGATGCTGCCAAGTTCAGGATCGACCTTGACGTCGAGGATGTCAACCTCCTCGGTGCCTTCCAGTCCCAGCTTATTTAGGGGGACATTCATGACTAGCCCAAACCATTTGCCCTGACGATTCTTGAGGGCCGCGTACTTCGGGAAAGACTTGAAGGTGTACTCTGGGGTCACGCCGTAGTTATCTTCTGTATAGGTGAAAATTTCTTTACGAGTAACCATCTCAAAACCTCCTCATGAGATTAACTAACTCTAGTTTACCGCCCAGATAGGGGGAAGGGCAATGAAACGAGAGGAAACAAAAACTGGCGGCCAGGTGGTCGTCAGTTTTTAATAAATTACTTTTTAGGTTTAGGGGTGACATCGGCCAGGCCGCTCTTCAGTGCGGCGCCGATGGCGGGAATCTGACCCAGATCGGCGACGTGATCACTTGGAACGACCACGACATTGGCCGGTGAATTAGCAAGGTCACTGAAGGCCGAGATCGATTGATTTTCGAAGAATTCTTTGGTTGCTGAGCTCAGACTAGAGTTCACTGTGTCGATCCGATATTTTTCGGCGTCGGCGCGGGTCCGCGTCGCGGTGGCTTGGGCCGTGGCGGTGGCCATCAGGGCATCGTTCTTGGCCTTGGTGGTCAGCTCGATGGATTTGGCTTCCCCTTCAGCCTTAGCAATGGCAGCGATTCGTTCCCGGTCGGCCGTCAGTTGCTTGTCCATGGCGGATTGGATGGCCTTGGATGGCGTCAATTCGTCGATATTGGTTCGATCGACGTTGATGCCATAGGTATCGGTCAGATCCCCAATGGCCGTGGCTAACTCCTGGTTGATTTTGGCCGTGGACCCCAGCGCTTGGTTCAGGTCCATCCGCCCGATGATATCCCGCAGGTGGCCCCGGACCAACTGGGCCATGGATTCGACGGAGTCAGTATTTTCGTATTGGTATTTGACGGCGTTCGTGACGTGGTAATTCAGCGTCAGGCTGGCCGAAACGTCCGCGTTATCCTTGGTGATGACCGAGTAGTTTGGCAGGGCCAATGGTGACATGGCCAGGCTAACGGTCCGGATCTTTTGGACACCGGGGATGTAAAAGTGAATCCCTGGTAAGACGGTGTGTTTGTACTTCCCCAATGTTTCTACTAAGCCTTCGTTATTTTGTCGAACAATTCGAATACCGAACATGTTCATTCCCCCTAGATTTTTTTCAACGTCAAAATATTCCCGTGGCTCTCGATGATTGTATACTTTGCGGCTTTATCTGGTTTCTCCGGTGACTCCAACAGATACCGATAGTAAATTCCGGCGACTAAGACCAGGCCAGATTTAACGTCTAATTCCTTGCCTGGGATAGCGCGGCCGATTAACTGCCGCTGTTCCCAGTTCCCCGCTGGAGCGGCCTTAGAGAGCACCTGAACGATGTAGGCGTTGATGCTCCGGCCATCGGCGTCTGCGGCTTCCGAAATTCGGTTAAAAAGACCTTCATCTAGCCGTAAGAGAAACCGCTTCTGTGATTCTTTTGCCATGATAAGTGCCTCCTGATGATAGCTTTATGATATCACCGTGATATCATAAGAACAAGATTTTAATTCGATTTTTTTGCATTATTGTCGGCATTGTAAAAATAACAAGGCCAATAATTCCTTACGTTTGCCTTTACCTTACGATCAATGAGCCGGTATACTCATTGAAAATAGATGTGGGGGATGACGGTGAAGTGATCGTGGAACGTGAACAGCCAGATGAGTTTTGGTCAGTCGTCGAGAAGCAAGAAAAAATTTATGGAAATCTCTCGACACCGGAACCGGACTGGGGCACAGACGTCGGTGCGGAGGAATTTGATTGATGCAATTACATCAAGGAGACATTGCTTATTTTGATTTGAACTCTGCGGATGACAAAGAACGGGATACCTGGTAGGGCTTCCCGTTTTTTGTCATCTAAGTTTAGAAAAGGGGTCCGGTAGCCCATTGGCAGTCTTTTCTTTCCGGGCGGCCGCCAGTTCCAGACCAACCAGGTCGGTGGCCATCGGCGAGTCGTAGAGACTGAGTTTGCGGTCGACCTCTTGGAGATTGCGGGCAATCGCCCGTTGTTGTGCCAGAACTGCGTCGCGGTGGGTCCGCAACAACTGTTGACGCTGGGGGATCGAAGATGGTCCCTGCATGACCAGGGTCATGTACTGACGAATATCACTGATCTTCATACCGGTATCCTTGAGGCAACTGAGGGTGTGGAGGAGTAGGAGATCACCATCGGTGAAAGCCCGGTAGCCGGACTGATCGCGGCTAACAAAGGGGAGCAGTCCCTGTTTATCATAAAAACGGAGGGTGTAAATCGATAAGTGGGTCTTCTCTGCCACCTGTTTGATGGTATAAGTCACAAAAATTCCTTCTTTCCGGTTGCCCTAGAGCATGGTCTAGGGTTTATGCTGAGCTTAATCAAAATTAGCGAAATAAGCAAATAAGGAGATTTAACTATGCAGCCATTGATCTTAGTTACCGGCGGAAATGGGTTCTTAGCTCGCCACATTATTCGCGAATTATTACGTCAGGAATACGCCGTACGGGCAACGCTCCGGTCCTTGGATCAGGCGGAAGCGGTTCGAACGGATCTGGGAATTGCCGGGACACCCCATCTCGATCGATTGACCTTTGTGCCCGCCGATCTCACTCAGGATGCCGGCTGGGCGACGGCGATGGCCGGGGTGACAACAGTTATGAGCGTGGCCGCACCAGTCTTTGTCAATGAGACTAACGTGACCGATCAGGTGGCGACAGCGGCTGAAGTCGGCACGAAACGAATCTTACGGACCGCAGAAGCTGCCGGTGTTAAGCGAGTGGTCATGACGGCCAACCTGGGTGCGGTGGGCTTCAGTAGCTTTGGCGATCACGTCGTTACCGAGGCAGATTGGACGGATCCCGAACAGCCGGGCCTTTCCGCTTATGAACGGGCCAAACTACTCGCGGAACGGGCGGCCTGGCAGTATACCCAACACCATCCGGCATCCCCCGAGCTGGTCACGGTTAATGCCGGTGCCATGCTAGGACCGGCATTGGGTGGTCACGTCACCAGTAGTTTTGGCCTCTTGACGCGGCTGATAGCGGGTAAGCCCACACCAAATCTCGTGGTCAACGTCGTCGATGTTCGTGATGTGGCCGACATCCACGTCCGGGCCATGCAAACCCCCGAAGCCGCCGGACAGCGAATCCTGGCTGTCGAAGAACCTGCAATTTCTATGCAGGCGATCAGTACCCTAATTCGAAACCAATATCCGGAAATGGCAGGAAAGTTGCCTCACCGGCTATTGCCAACCTGGCTGGTAAATGGCCTGGCACCCTTTAACCAAGCGGTGAAGGAGGCCCAACTGATGATGCGGGTGAGTCATCGCGTCAGTAATCAGCGAGCGCGACAACTGTTGAAATGGCAGCCAGTTAGTAGCAGTCATCAGGCAGTTTTGTCAGCTTTAGCTAGTATGCAAGAAATGAATTAACAATTGAATAAGTGAACTAAAGGTTGAAAGCACAAAAATAGATCACACTTCTTGAGCCACTTGGGATGTGGGACGAATTTACAATTGAAGTGCAACACTCTATAGAACATAAAGGAAGACTCATATATATTGGTTTCAGCGACTTAATTATAAGAATATGAGTAAGCTCATGTCTATTTTTGTACAATAAAGCCCCAGCATGCCGGGGTTATTGTGTGATATTCAACTTTCAACCTTTAGTAAGTGAATTTAAAAGATCACAAAAAAACGAGATACCTCACAGGATATCCCGATTTTTTGTGACTATTTTTTGCGATTATTTACCAGGAACGTAACTGTCATCAATGACCAGAATTGGTTTGATGGTCTTCCCAGAAACGGAGTCTGCATTGGCTTCGTTGATTTGACTGAACTTGTAGAACTTTTCAGTCTTGTCAAAGTCGAACATGCCGAGCTTGTAGAATTCGATCAAGCGAGGAATGTCGATCTGAGGGATGGAGTCACCCATGTTAACCCCGATGACACTCTTGTCGTTGACACAGAGGTCATTCCAAGTGTCGAGGTCAATGTGGTGGTTGGTAACGGCAATAGCAGCCGAAGTCCCACCTTGAGCCAAGGCAGCGATGGAGTTGGAGATGACGCTGGCAACACCAGTCGTGTCAACCGCGTAGTTAACCCCGTAGCCGCCAGTCAAGTCTTGAACAGCCTTGACCACGTCGTCAACGTTCTTACTGTTGATGACATCGGTAGCGCCAAGTTCCTTCGCTAATTCCAAACGAGAATCAACGATATCGATGGCAATGACCTTGGTACAGCCGGAAATCCGGCCGGCCATCATGGCAGCTAACCCAACGGCACCCGTCCCGAAGACGGCGATAGTGTCACCAGGCTTTGGCTTCAAGGTGTTGAGCACAGTCCCGGAACCGGTAACGTACCCACAGCCCAGAGGCCCAAGTTTCCGTAAGTCGAGGTCCTTATCAACCTTGACGGCGTTCCGTTCACGAACCACGGTCGTGGAGGTGAAGGAACTTTGGTCAAACATGTCGGCCACTTTCTTGCCGTTTTCCGTAAAGTGCGCACTGCCGTCGGGACGAACCCCAGAGAGGTTGTTAGCCGCGTAGTTTTCACACTGGGTTGGAATCCCCTTGAGACAACTCTTACAGTTCCCACAGCCGTAGAAACTCAGAACGACGTGGTCGCCTGGCTTGAACTGGGTAACTTCAGGGCCGACCTTTTCGACGATCCCGGAACCTTCATGCCCTAAGACGATTGGGTAGTCGATAACGGCAACCCCGGTCCGTAAGGCTTCATCGGAGTGGCAAATCCCACTAGCAACCATGTGGACCTGAATATCATCAGGACCCATGTCCGTCAGTTCAACGTCATCACGAATTTCAAAATCAGCATTTTGCTTATCAACAACTGCAGCTTGAATCTTCATAATTGGCACCTCGTTTAGTAGATTTTAATGTTTGCCTGTACAATGATCATTATCAAACAAACAGGTGAAAAAGCAAGCGCTTTCAAAATGGCTTTCAGCACTTAAATTGACGGTGAACACCGCCGTTATCACGTTTATATCGATTGGAATTTAATGAGAAAAGTTCACGAACTCACCGTAAAGCCCTCATTTTCACAGAAAAAGTTTGGGCATGAATCCCAAACTTTTTGATAAGACAGATTAGCCTTGCGCTTTCTCAGGATGACCTTGCAGGTAGATGACGTGGGTGTTCAGGAATTCTTCGATCCCATGCTTCCCATCGTCCCCACCAATGCCGGATTCCTTCCAGCCAGAGTGGGATCCATTCATGGCTTCGAAGTTGAACCGGTTGATATAGGTTTCCCCGTCTTCCAGCTCGTTAGCGGCGCGCATGGCGTTGTCGAGGTTCTGGGTGAAGATGGACGAGGTCAACCCGAAGTCGCTGTCGTTGGCCATGTTAATGGCGTCATCTAAGGTCTTAAACGTCAGGACTGGGAGAACCGGTCCGAAGATTTCGTCTTGGACGATCTCGGAATCCTGGGTCACATTGGTAATGACCGTTGGTTCGTAATAGAAGCCATTGGCAATGTTTAAGACGTGGCCCCCGGCGACGATCTTCCCACCGGCTTCGACGGCTCGGTCAACCATTCCAGCAACCTTATCTAAGGCGGCTTGGTTGATCAGAGGTCCCATACCAACAGACTCGTCAGCCATGGGATCACCCACCGTAACGGCGGCCATCTTGGTGGCTAATTTCTGGGTAAATTCTTCGGCGACATCCTCCTGAACGTAGATCCGTTCACAGTTGTTGCAGAGCTGCCCGTTGTTGTCGATCCGGGAGTCGATAATGGCTTGGACGGCCAAGTCGATGTCGGCATCCTTGCAGACGATGGCTGGCGCTTTCCCACCGAGTTCCAGGGAAACCTTGGCCATGTGGGTTGCGGCCGCAGTCATGACACGCTTTCCGGAATTGACGGACCCAGTCAGGCTGATGATACCAATCTTTTTGTTCTTGGAGAGTTCATCCCCAATGACCGCACCAGGACCGGTGATGATGTTGACGACCCCTTTAGGGATGCCGACACGATCACAAATCTTCCCGAATTCCAGGCCTAAGTTTGGTGTATCGGTACTTGGTTTCATGACGATAGTATTCCCAGTAACCAGAGCGGGTCCCATCTTTCTGGCGATGAGGAAGAATGGGAAGTTCCATGGGAGAATCCCGGCGGCAACTCCGATTGGTTGTTTAGCAATCATGATATTTTCATTGGCGTTGTCGGACTGAACGATTTCCCCTTCATAGTTCCGAGATGCGCTGGCCATGTAATCGAAGTAGTCCGCGGAGAAGAGAATTTCAGTGGTGGCCAGCGACTTAATCTTGCCTTGTTCCTCTTGGAGCATGGCGATCAGGTGGTCTTGGTCCTTACGAATCTCAGTCGCGCAGTCGTGGAGATACTGTCCCCGAGTCGCGGCTGGCACTTGCTTCCAGGTCTTCTGAGCCTCGTAGGCGGCATCGATGGCCTCCCGAGCTTCGGCGACCGTCGCACTGGGAACCGTCGAGATCGGTTCTCCAGTAGCGGGGTTAATGACGGTGATGAGATTGCCGGAAGTGGAGTCTCTGAATTCACCGTTGATGTACATTTGATAGTGTTTTAACGATACGGAATTTTGTGACTGTGACATAAGCGAGAAGCCTTCCTTTCCAAAATTGAGAACGAAAACGACTGCCAACAGGATCACTCGGAACGAATAGGTTGATTTGAGTGATCGGGTGAAAAATCGAGCAATTAGAGTTGTTAATAAATTACCCGTCTATTTGCTTACCCATAACTAGTTATAACGTGAAAAAGGATAGATTGCCAAATATATCACAAGGAATTGTTTCCCAATAATTTGTTGAGCATGTGTGTCGCCCGGGGGCCTAGACGTGAGCGGCTTCGGTAAGAAACTTACTAAACTCAACGACATAAGGCGCATCACGGGTGGTGATGGTTGTGGGTGAAAATGAGGATGACTGCCAATGGTGAAACACTTGACAGATCAAACAGCCGTGATCAATGAACACAATTTCACAATTACTTTCAAAAAAATCCCCTGATCAATTTTGATCAGGGGATTTCTGACATATTGTGACAGGTCTACTTGATAGTCTCATTGGTGATAGCTTCGATATAAGCTTTCGCAATCTTAGCTCGGTTCTTCTTGAGGTGCTTGAAGTTGGACTTGTTGGTAATGAAGCCCATTTCGACCAGGCTGTAGTCGATGTGCCGGTGGCGCAACACGTTACAGTTCTTGAGGTCGGTCCGGTAGCTGTAACCATTGTAGGCGTGGTTCAAGCCAACGGACTTCTTGATGACCTTGGCCATCCGCTTGTCACGAGCCGTCGGGTGCTTCTTGTGAATGATGACGTGACCACCGCGACCGTATGGGGCATCGAGATGGAACATGATGACCGTTGTCTTCTTATTAATCTTGTATGACCCCTTGTGGTGAACCAGGGTATCACGAACGATGTCGTGCTTTGAGTTGTAGAAAACGACCTTGCTGTTCTTGATCTGCTTGGCGTACTTCTTTAATTGCGGGAGGTAGTACTTCCGTAAGAACTTGGCTTCGTTGGTCCCATTCCCATGAGCACCGGGATCGCCGGCACCGTGACCCATCACGATGAGGTAGGTATGCTTAGCCTTCTTCTTTTTCGTGACCTTCTTGGTTGTCTTGGCTGTCGACGTGCTAGCGGCTTTGACCGCCGTTTCGGGTGTCGTGGCCAGAGTGGCCGGTAAAAGTAGTAGAGCAGCGGTGAGCAAGCTTAGTTTCCATTTCAAACGCATATTTAACTCCTCCGGATATGTATTGTCTTAACTAGTTCAATCATACATCAATCTAGTGTTGACCGGTAGCGGTATTTATAACGAAAACCAGTCTTTAGATAGCGGCAAACGATGGGGTTGGAAAAATATTCATAGAACTTATGGTGGTAAAACGGTGAGCTAATCATCGGCGTCTCCAGATTAATGCCGTGGAAGCAAGCTGCTCGATTGGCGATAGACCGCCGAATAAAGGGTCTCAAGATTTAAATGTTTAGCTCGGCGACAATGCCAAAACGTTGATTATTTGAGGTGATATAGACATTTGTCGTGAAAAGGTCAACAGAAATGGCCAACTCAACCGGGTAAGCTAATCAGTAATAGAACCGCGCCGTAGCACAGGTTGAGTCGCGCTGTTAAGTGTTCCAGAGATAAAAGAAAGGGGTCGTGAGAACGCCTTTTTCGGTGACATAATTCAGATTTCTAATGTGAAGTAAGGGTGGTTAAGAAAATATGGAAAAGACGGAAAATTGGCAAACACTTTACCAGGAGATGGCTCGGATCATCGGAGCGGCGGCAACGGAGGAACTTTTTAAGCACTTCACGGGGTCCCAACTCTACTTTCCCACCCGATTACTCGACCCTAAGAAAGAAGCCGAGATGATTTGGCAGGAGCGACAACACGGCGTTCCGGTCGATGTCTTGGCCCAGTCTCACGGTTACTCGGCCCGACATATTCGCCGATTATTGAAAGAAATTGAATCGGAGAAAAACGATAATCAGCACTAATAATTAAATACTTATAATTAATCATACGGAGATCCTAAAAAGCGTCACAACCGAGATTTAACGGTTGTGACGCTTCTATTTTTCGTTGGCGTGGGTCCACTGAAAATATAAAAACGTCCCCACTACTGATTGGTAGCGGCGACGTTTAGTTAGGTTTAATCTTCTGCTGATTCGGTTTCCATTTTGGCTGCCTTGGAAGCAGTCTTCTTTTGAACAGCGCCCAGGATTGCCCGAGCGATGGGGCCGACCACGATAAGTTGCAGTGGTAAGGCCATAAATAAGTTAAAGATCCAGGTGTGCAGGTAGGTCAGGAAGAAGTTCCCACCAAAGTTCTGGGTCACGATGATCCCAAACAGGGACATCAACGTAACCATACCGGCAACCATCATGACGGAGATTGTCAAAGCAATCCGGATTTGTTTCTTTTTCATGTAATCATTAATAATGAAGTGGAAAAAGATGTATTTAACCCCGGGGCCGATAATCCCCAGGTCGCAGATAGCGGCCACCAGTAAGGCCAGCGGATATCCCGTCAGGACCTCACGGATGAAGTGGTTGGAAAAGCCATCGGCTAAAGCGATGTTGTAGCCAGCCATGACCAGGACCATCAGTCCCGCCATAACGGCAGTGAAAAGTAATTCTTCTTTGAAATTTTTAGGCATTGTGTTGCTCCTCGTTTAAATTTCCCACGAGATGCTAGCATAACACGTTTCCAAAATTGTCGTAAGGATTATTTTTGATTTATTGGCGGCTAAAACGATTTCATTTGAAATGAGTGGCTTGAGTGCGGGTCACTCATACGTTTATAGCACGTCATGAAGTTCAGAACGGGGCGTTAGTACCGATCCAAGGTTCGTTGTAGTTCAGCCCGGATATCCGCGACAAAGTCACTGGGTGCTTGAACCTGAACCAAGGAACCTTGGCTCAGCAACCACATCTTGGCCCCGCGATCGAATGCGGTGGCTTCAATCAAAACAGCCCCTTCGTCGGGGTAACGGTCCATCACTTCGGCCGTCGGAAAACGGTCGAGGGCGGCCTCCACGATTCCCCAGAACTTAAAACGTACCGTGATTCTCTTCCCTGGTTGCATGTAGTGAACCAGCCGGCGGAGTTCACCATCCTCGACACGTTCCGCGTGGGTCCGGGTGATCGGCTGTTGATTATTGACTTGAATGTGGCGAATCCGGTCGACGCGATAGAAGAGGTTGCTCTTGTATTTGGCATTATAAGCCACCACGTAGAAGTAATATTCGGAGAAAATGATAGCCTCGGGCAGGATGGTCCGCGTCACAATTTCGCGGTGTTGCCGTTGATAGGTAATGGTGATTGTTTGGCGTTGGCTGATGTAGCCGCTGAGTTGCCAAACGATGTCGAGTAGCGGCTGGCCATGATGGACCGGCTGGTAGTAGAAGCGTTCGTTCTTGATGATGGGGCGAATCTCATTTTGATCGGTGATGGGGATGAGTTGGAGGAGGCCGTCGATGGTCTTATTCATTTCATCCGTCGTGAGGGCCCGACTGGCTAGGACGATCTTTATCAAGAGGAGCAAGGCTTGCTTGGAAACGGTGGCCTGAGTGGTTTCTAACTGGTAGCCTCCGGATTGGCGGTTATAAGCCAATTGATAGAAGAGGTGCTGGTCGGTAATAAACTGACGAATCTGGCTGATATCACGTTGAATCATGCGGGGGCTAACGTTGAACCGATCGGCCAGCGTGGCCTTTTTGACGAGATGATTGGTTAATAATAATTGAAAGATGGTTAGTTGACGATAGGCGGCATTCATTTGGCGGCCTCCTTTTTTGTAGGTGGACATATATTGTCTATTTGTCATTGTAAACTCAAGTCAATTAGGAAGCAATGGAGTTGATGACAGTGGATGACACTGAAAATTGGCACGCGGTCTATCAGAGACTAGCACAAGTCGTCGGAGTTGTGGCTACGAAAAAAATATGTGCTTACTTTGGCGGATCACAGATCACCTTTCCGAGACGGTTGTTGGACCGGAAGAAGGAAGCTATGGCGATTCGGCAGGCCTATAACCAGGGCGTTAGCGTGGCGATGCTGGCTCACGATCACAATTATTCGAGCCGCACCATTCGCAGAATCTTAGCAAAACCGGAGGCATAGTGCGGGGAAGATTGCCGGTATCGTGTACGGCTAAGGCCATTTTAGCAAAACGTGCACGTTTGCTACTCTGTGAAGTGTAGAAGTCAATGAAGGAGGAGTTTTAAGTGAAGATGCGCGTGGATTTATTACAGGATACGTACGCCCAGTTGGTGGATTTGGTTGGGGAGGATCTGACCGAGAAAATTTATCAGTTATATCGTGGTCAGCAGGTGTCGTTTCCCATGCGGCTCTACAATCGGGACAAGGTGGCCAAGCAAATCCTAACGGAATACAACGGCCATAATATTGCGGAGTTAACCAGAAAATATGATTATTCGCAGCGTTGGGTACGGCAGATGATTCAGTTAGGGCGGGGAAAGAAAAAATAATGTTAAATATAGGGATTATGAAAAGTAGATAGCTAAAAATAAAACTAGGATGGCAGACTTTGCGGTAATATACTGGAAATAAGAGCATAGCGTTGACCTGAATGTCCTTGAATAATTCGCAACAAAAAATGCAAGGGAGTGTCATCATATGGAATTTATTTTAATAATTGCAATTATTGCGATTGCCGCAACTGTTGGGAAAAAATATTGGAAATGGATTGTAGGAGTGCCCATAGCTTTAGTTGTGGTTGCTTTGCTTAGAAATTATCCACTCAGTCTTTTAGTTGTAGCTGCTGTCGCAGGTATTTGGATTTATGAGAATAGCGAGACTGTTCAAAAGCAGCGAATAGAACGTCGATTTAATGCATGGGTAAATCAAAAGTCCGAGTTTAATTATAACTATGATCAAGTAACACAAAGAATGGACAAAATTGGCCAGGCCTTGCCTTTTGCGAAAGATGAGATTCCTTTTGGACGTGCGGAGTATTTCGCTAGTTCATTTGAAAACTTATTTAGTAATGGTGATGTTGTATATGGGTACTATCCAATTAGGAGTCTAATTGATTCGGAATTACGTGAATATGGTATTGTCGTGACTAATCGTGGTATTGGAATTGCAACGCAAAGTCTTACAAAGGATGAAAAAAACAAGCAAACAAGGTCAATTGTTAAAAGCGTTGAACTCTTATTTTCTGGTATGTGGTTTATTAATTATGATGAAGAAAAACAAGTTATAACGATTCGTTCAAAATTAAAGGAAGTTCAAGTATTATTAGAAGACTACCCACTCCTCAATTACGGATTGTTAGTTGCTAATGTAGACCGGCTTATTAGCTCTGGATTTACTCGCGCTCTATATACAGGGGCGATTGATGAAGGGTTTCAAGAGGGGTTAGATAATGATCTAGCAAATCTTGAGGTGGTAGAAAAAAACAATAAGAAGACTATGTTTGACGAGTACAGTCATGAGGCTGAAAAAAATTTAAATGCTAGTGCTGATGCTAGTGCAATTATTACTGGATCACGTGCACAATCTGGCATTGCAGCAGCTGGTAACTTACATAATATTCAAATAAATCAGATGGTAAATGGGCGTCAAGGACACGGTGTTGCGGCAGAATATGCGAATTCGGTTTTGGATGGTGGTTTCTTAACTAATAGTGGTTTGCGAGGCCAAGACAATGCTAAACATGGACCCGATCGCTTGAGTTTTGGGAAAAAGGTTCAGGTAAAAACGTCTATTAAACTGGATAGTAACGGACAATACGCAGGAAAGAATACAGCTGATAGTATTAAGCTTTCATTTAAAGATGGAAAAACTCAAAAAATGGGTAAATATCAGTATGGTGATATGCCAACAGAGGTTCCGAAGGATCAGTACCGTAGTTCTGTTGAGTATATGAGAAAGCAAATTGAAAAAGGAAATGTCGAAGGACATACTAATCCCAATGATGCTGAAAAAATGGTCAAGTGTGGACCATTAGACGGGGGACAACTTGCTAGAATTGCCAAGGCAGGAACTATTGAATCTCTTACAGTAGACTCTTTAAATGCTGTGGAGATGTCGTTACCAACAGTCGGTATCACTTTTATAATGACGTATGCTTCTGCAAGATGGCAAGGGGCTGACAAGAAGGATGCCGCAAGAATTGCCGGCGGGTCAGCCCTCTCAGCTGGGGCTATGTCGGCTGTTGTTATATTATTCTCTAGTCAGACAGCCAAGTCTCAAATTGGTAAGAAGCTAGTAAGTTCTGGATTGGCTAAGAGTATTGGATTGAAGCAAGGGGCAGAGGATATTGGCAGATATGCGGGTAACGTCTTCATGGTGGGGATTACGTTTGGACCACTAGTCGTAGATGCCCTTCGCGGTCGAATCTCAACAGGACAATTATTTAAAGGATCCGTTGTTGGTGGCGTTTCAATTGCTGTTGGGGTTATTTCTGGTCCAGCTGGATTAATTACTGCCCCAGTTGCGGGTTACTTCACCAAAAAAGTCTTGGATATTTTTGTTGAAGATGATGCAAAAGAAATGTATCAAGTATTCAAAGAAGAGTTCTTGGACGTCGTTATGTCATCGGGACTGACCCATGAAGAATTCCAGAAGGTGTTAGAGATGACATTTCAAAATAAAAAACTTGGTTCGTGGTTAAAAGATATGTTTGCGGCAAATGATTCTAGAAACTTTGCGCGAAATATCTTGGTGGGTGAAGCAGTTACCAGTGTACTGAGTAAGCGTGAAACGATTACTGATGAAGAAATTCTAGATGCGGTTGAAGATGTCAAAAGTGACTACGTAATGGCTTAGTGAAACTGAAGCGTTCTCGGATCTAAAGGTAAAATGAATAGTTTCACTCTGCACTTTGGCGGTATACTAGACTGAACAAAATCCACAGGAGGTCCACACCAAAATGACACCCGAATCCCAAGTCCAAGCCATCGTCACCGCCAACCCAGAACTCATGCAGATTCTACGGATTATCCGCGACTGTCACCTCGAGCAGGGGGCACTGGCGGCGGGGAGTATTCGCAATACGGTCTGGCAATCGTTGAGTGGGCAACCATTTCAACTCCTCAGCGACGTAGATGTGGTTTTCTTTGACCCTGCGCAGCCGGCTAGCGATGACATGAAGATTTACGAACACCTGACCCAGCTAGCACCGCAGTATCAATGGCAGGTGAAAAATGAGGTCTACATGGCACATTACAATTTCAGTGATACGCCCGAGTTCACCTCTGTGGCGGATGCGATTGGCCATTTCGTTGAGGTACCCACCTGTGTTGGGGCTTACCTGGATGGGGATGAAGTCACCTTGATTGCTCCCCATGGAGTGGATGATTTGGTTAATCTCCGGTGTCGGCCAATTCCCTTTTACCAGCAGGACGCCGCGCACTTAGCGATTTATCAGCAGCGGATGGCGGCCAAACAGTGGCAGAAAACCTGGCCCCGGTTGCGGGTCGCAGAACGTTAGTGTCGTTTGCTAAATAAGAATAATTGATTTTTAGGGTCACTTGTCATTAGATGAGTGGCCCTTTTTAACTGAATTTAGCTGAAAGGCCATTTTGAAAGCGAGACCTTTACCAATAAAATACAGAGAATTTGCTGAAAAGCGATCTGAATTTGCTACACTAAGGCTGAAAATGATGTCGGGGCTAAACCTTAGGAGGGGTCTGATGAAAAGTTCAGTCGTACGATCATTGGGATTGGTGTGGGTCACGTTGACATTGGCGGGTTTGGGCGGGCCGCGGGCCTTTATTGCGGCGGCAACTGCTGCCAGTCTGCCACGGCCGACGTCGAGTCCGGCTAGTGTGGCTTTACTGACGCTGACCGCGACGGAATTACGACAACAGTTGGCATTTAGCATGGATGGTCCACATCTATTAGTAGTGAAGGCCCCGATTGCCGCAGAAATGCCGCAACCGATGTCGTTACCTACGGAAGGTAACCGCACAGCTGACAAGCTGGTCAAGCGAGCCGGGCAACTGAAGTTGGGTGCTGAAGACATGACCGATGAGCGGTTAGCACGATAGATCTGAAGGATGCCAGTTATCAAATAAATTATGGAAGAGCTGAGTCGTTTTCAGCTTTTTTTGCGTTTTCACGAATCCGTCGATGGTTTTCATTCTCCGAAAAAAAGGCTAAACTGCTATGAGGAGGTTTTTCTAGTGAATACACATGCAACACTGTCGAAGAAGACAGTCCTACTCATGGCAGTGGTGACCGGGGTCATCGTTGCCAACCTAAACTTTATCCAACCGATTGAGAACCTGATTGCCGCGGACTTTAACCTGTCGAAGGCGGTGGTCGGGACGCTTGCCATGGTGACACAGCTGGGCTATGCGTTTGGCCTGTTACTGATTGTCCCTTTGGGTGACATCTTTGATCGCTATCATCTTATTCAAGTCATGATGCTTCTCTCGATTGGATCCCTATTACTGGCGTTTTGGGCACCGACGGCCGGGGTCTTTGCCATCGCCACGGCCTTGGTGGGGATCACCTCGGTAGCACCGCAGATCATCATCCCCTATGCGGGCTATTTGGCGCCAGCGCTTCAACGCGGCAAGGTTCTGGGCATCGTGCTCAGTGGTCTCTTGACGGGGATTCTGTTATCACGGTCATTCAGTGGTCTTCTCGGGAGCATCATGCCGTGGCAAGATATCTATCTGCTGGCGGCGGGAATCGACCTCGTGTTTCTCCTCATCGTGCATGCCAAACTACCGCGGGATGAACGGGGTCACCAGAACTTGAACTACCTAAAGGTCATTGGGATGTTACCAAAACTCTTTACTAGTCAACGGGCGTTACGGGGGTCGGCGATCAACGGCTTCTGCCTGTTTGGTATGTCGAACGTCCTGTGGTCGACGCTGGTCTTCTATCTGGCAGACACCTATCACCTAGGCAGTAGCGTGGCTGGGCTTCTGGGGCTGCTAGGCATCGCTGGGGTGTTGGCGGCTCCGATGATTGGGAATCTTGTCGATCAGCGCTCACCGCGGCTGACAGTGGGTCTGGGGATGGTCTTCTCGGGGATCGCCTTCGTGATCTTCTGGTTAATTGGCCACTGGATGCTGGGTCTCATCGTTGGCATTATTCTCCTGGATTTGGGAACGCAATTCAGTCAGGTCTCCAACCAGGCCATCGTCCAGTCCCTGAATCGCCGGCAGAGTAGCCGAAACAACTCCGTCTTCATGTTCAGCTACTTCCTGGGTGGGTCGATGGGAACACTATCGGCCACCTGGGCCTGGGGGCATGCGGGTTGGAACGGTGTCTGTGGCGTGGCCATGGTCTTCTTGCTCTTGGCCTTGCTGGGGCACTGGCTGATCGGTGAACCACAGAAATTAGCACAGGATTAGGTTGTTTTCCGGCCTTACCATGACGGTAGGGCCGTTTTTAATGGGTAGATGTTGACACGGTGTCACCTACGTGATAGACTCCTTAATAGTGACACGATGTCACTAACTGGCGAAAGGAGTTTTAATGATGCCATTATCTAACTTTGAAAATTTACCACAACCTAAAAAAGACCGCATTACCGCGGCGTTACTAACCGAATTTTCGGACCACAGTCTAGCCGAGGCCCAGGTCGCTCGGATCGTTACGGGCGCCGACATTGCCCGCGGAGCCTTCTACAAATATTTTGCCGATCTGACCGATGCCTACCAGTACCTCTATGGCGTGGCGCTCACCCATATTCACCACGAGTTTGGCCGGCCGACTGGCGCGGCGTTTAATCCCGATAGCTACTATGAGGCAGTGGCTAGCTTCGTGGACCACGTGGCCGCGAGTCCCTACGACCAGCTGATTAAGCGCCACTACCGGGAGAACGAGAGCTTGCTCCCGACCCGGGCCTTACCAGAGGATTTACCAGTGGCAGATTGGGCGGCGATGACGCTGAGTCACGCGACAATCAAAGAGATTATGTTACAGCCGGACCAGCAAAATACGGCCCTGGCACGCTTCCGTCAAGCCTTAACGTTACTGGCGGGTTAGGAGGGCCTATGTTTTTAGCCTTAAGAGAGATTCGACATGAAAAATTACGCTACGGGCTCATCATTGGCATGATTGTTCTGGTGAGTTACCTGGTGTTCATTTTAAGTGGCTTGGCATACGGTCTGGCGCAACAGAATACCCAGGCTATCAGTAGTTGGCGGGTCGATAGGATTGCCCTGAACAAGGATGCCAACGACAGTCTGTCGCAATCGGTGATGACGAAACAGGTAGCCGATAAGGTCAAGCTGACCAGTCACGAGGCTTACTTGGGACAGACCGGTGTCGTCGCCAAGGCCAAGGGCCAAGCCAAACTTTCGGCTCAATTTCTGGGAATTGACCGCGACCAACTGGTCTACCGGCGCCTCAAGGTTACCGCCGGGCACAAGCCGACCAAGGCCAACCAGATTTTAGTCGACGATAGCTTCAAGGATAACGGTTACCACTTGGGGGACAAGGTGACGTTGAACGCCGCCGATGGCCAGTATCGCATCGTGGGCTTCACGCATAACGCCAAGCTCAGTGTCGCTCCCGTCATATATGGGTCGCTGGGAACTTGGCGTACCCTGAGTCACTTGACTCCAGACTTCCAAGCCAGTGGGATTGTCTCGACTCGAGCCAATTTCAAGGCCAAGGGTCTGAGTACGTTACCGATGAGTAAATTTATCAACAAGCTGCCAGGTTATTCTGCCCAGAACACGACCTTTTCTTTTATGATTGGCTTCCTGATGGTGATTGCCATGGTGGTGATTGCGGTCTTCCTCTACATCCTCACAATGCAGAAGTTACCAAACTACGCCGTCTTACGGGCCCAAGGAATTCCAGCTAAGGTGTTGGTCACGACGACCGTCACCCAAGCGTTGTTGCTAGTGGTAGCGGGTCTAGTCATTGGTGCCGGGCTGACGCTGGCGACCGTTCTGGCAGTGCCAGCGGGTGTCCCGATGAGCTTCAATTTACCCTTATTGGGCGCAGTCAACGGAGGAATTCTGTTAACTGGGGTCGTCGGGGCCTTGATTCCCGTCAAAGTCATTTTAAACGTTGACCCCGTCAGCGTTATGGGAGGTTAGACTATGCCAGCATTAGCGTTACAACACGTCAATAAGGTCTTCGGCCACGCAACCAATGAGGTGACGGTGCTCGATGACATCAATTTCGAAGCCGTCAGTGGCGAGGTCAGCCTGGTCATTGGGCCGTCGGGTTCTGGGAAGAGTACCTTCCTGACGATTGCTGGGGGAATTCAGACCCCAACTTCAGGGTCTGTGATGGTGCAGGGACAGGCACTCGATGACTTGTCCGCCAAGGATCGCGACGCCTTACGGTTGAATCGAATTGGGTTTATCTTGCAAGCCTATAATCTGGTTCCCTATCTGACGGTCCGTGATCAATTTACGTTGGTTGATCGGGTGAAACCGACCGGTAATCTGGACGAGTCAGCCCTGCGGCACCTGCTGGAACAACTGGGGATTGCCGCATTGATTGACCAATACCCGGCGGAGCTGTCTGGTGGGCAAACGCAACGCGTGGCGATCGCCAGAGCGCTTTACCAGAACCCCGACATCGTATTGGCCGACGAACCCACGGCGGCCTTAGACAGTGCCCGGGTAAAGGTGGTGGGGCAGCTACTCCGCGACTTGGCTAAGGCCCACAACAAAGCCATCGTGGTGGTGACTCATGACCTGCGTTTACAGGAATTCGCCGACCGTACCTACGCCATTATGGATGGGCAGATGACCTTAAATTAATAAATGCTCAGTAACTGTGAATTAGCGCGGTTACTGAGCATTTTTGTTTCACATGAAACATCTTAGGGCAGGCTTGCCAATAGGTCGTTGGCGAGTTGACGCAGGTCATTGGTCACCGCTATCGGGGCCATTTCCAGATGCGCGCTTGGTCCCAAGTAGCGGAACCAATTCGAGAAATCACGGACCGCTTGGGTGTCTGTGGGCTCGACGGTGCACTCTAGTAGGGCGGTCTGTTGAAAGGGATCGCGGTACTGGAGAACAGCCGTGGGATGGGGATGATTGTGAAATTGTTGAATGGCGGGGGCAGTCAGGCTGATGCGGACGTTCACGGCCGGTTGGGCCTGACGGATGGCCGCGGTAATGACGTCAGGATCCAACGCCTGTTCCTTAGTAACGGGTTGAACGTCCTGCATATCGGCAACGGCTAATTGGCAGAAACGCTGGGTCGTCAGATCCCACGCGGCAATGTACCAGGTGGCCTGGCGGGTGAAGACGTGTTGGATCCAGACCGTGTGCCGACCGGTGCTATCCGTGATGATCAGCTGACGCGTTCGCAGACAGGTGTTGAGTAAGGGTTTTAAGAGCGCGGGCGCGAAGTCCGTGAGTTCGGTTAATTTCGGATTGCGGGGATTCGTGTGATCAAAGACTAGGAGTTCCTGCAGCGTTAGTAGATCGTCCTGTTGGGTCTGCGAGGCAATGGCCACAAGCTTCTCGGTCAACGTATTTCGATTCTCCAAATAGGGAAGCTGGGTGTTGAGGGTGGCGAGAAAGCTCACGAAGAGGGCTTTCAATTCCTCATTGTTGAACTGCACGGCCGGTAGGAGACGATTGGCGAGAACGGCATAGCCACCGTCACGCCCTACCGTGGCGGTCAGGGGCATCCCCAGCTCCTGAATGCTGTTGAGATCGCGAATCACCGTGCTCCGTGAGACTTGAAATTGGGTCATCAGTTCACGAATGGTAAAGACCTGGCGATTGTTGATATAGCGCATCATGGTATTGATTCGCGATGTTTTTGTCATGATTGCCTCCAAATGGTGTCAGTTTTTGATACGTTTAACGATTATACTCAGTGTATCAAGAAATGGAGGTCACGAACATGACAACTTATGCAATCGAAGAAAAACCAGCTTTTACAGTTTTAGGTATTGGGATGGTGCTGACCGGCGGCTTCTCTGAAATGGGGCAACAGAAGGCAGATTTCTGGCAGAAAATCAACGCGGGCCACGCCTTAGATGATTTGGCCGGGGTCACCGACTATCCCTATGCGGTGAACGAAGCCGTTAATGGGGAATTCCATTACTATGCTGGCAAGCAGGTTGATCCTAGCGCGACGGTAGCGACTGGGCAACGGCTGATTGCCTTTCCAGCCGGGAAGTACCTGGTGATCCAGGGAACGGCCAGCGATCAGATGGGGTTGTATAATGCGTTAGAGGGACCGGCCTTCGGTGAAATTCTCCCGAAACTCGAGGACTACGCTTACGTGGGTGGCCCCAATACCTCCTACATGACGGGACAAGATGCTGACGGTGTGCATGGTGAGATGTTAGTTCCATTGGTGGAAAAATAAGAGTGTGACAAAAGGCGGTTAGCCAGCGAGCATTAACGTCGATAGTCGGACAATCCTGATTTTGGATTGTTTGACTATCGGGGTTAAGCGGAGTTGGCTGCCTTTTGGCACACGTTTCAGCTAGATAAGTTTGGCGCCAATTGAAACGGAGGGTTTCACGTGAAACACGAGTGGCGAAAAGCCGAAAAAGAGTGGTATCTCCCTAAACAACCAACGATCTTAACGTTACCCCAGATGAATTTCATCACTCTGGCGGGGACCGGTGATCCGAACCGTCCCGAATTCAGCGAGCAGATCGGGGCATTATATCCCGTCGCCTATGACTTAAGAATGGCCTTGAAGCGCGGTGAACTGGGCGATCCTTACGAGTATACCGTTTACCCCTTGGAGGGCGTCTGGACGACCGATGATGGGTCTAAGGGGGCCGACCTGAATAAGTCGGCGTTACGTTATCAGATTATGTTGCGCCAGCCAGATCGCCTGACGGAGGTAAATTTCCAGGCGAGTCTGGAACGAGTCATGCACAAGAAGGATAATCCCTGGTTGTCCAAACTGAAATGGACCTCGTACACAGAGGGCCGGGTTATTCAGGCAATGCACCACGGGCCCTTTGATGAGGAACCCGCAACCTTTGCGAAGATGCAGGCCATTGTCAGCGAACAGCATGAACAGGTCATCTCCACGATGGGCGACTACTGGCACCGTGAAATCTATTTGACAGACTCGCGGCGGACAGCGCCAGAGAAGGCTAAGACGGTGTTGCGTTACCGTTTGGCGGCTAAAGATTAAATCAAGACTGTGAAATAAAGAAGACCAGGACAAAAATGTCCTGGTCTTTTTAAATTGGACTAATGTAACCATTGCAGAACCTGGTCCAAGGTTGAAACGGTATGCGTTGGCATGGCTGCGGTGGTTGGCGCCTCGTTATCCCGGTTGACCCAGATCGATGGCCAGCCCAGGTCGTCAGCAGGAACGATGTCACTCAGGTAGCCTTCGGCGATATGCCAGTGATTTTCTGGCGTTAGATCATAGTGCTGGGCAACCGTATTGAAGAAGTGGTGATCCGGTTTGTAGGCGTGAACATCCTCTGCCGTCCAAATGTCGAACGGTACCTGAAGGGCCGCCGCATTAGCCGGGATGATGTCCCAGGAGGAATTCGACATCATAATGAGGTGGTAGCCACGATCCTGTAAGGTCTTCAGCGTGGCGATCACCTCGGGAAAGGGCTTGAGGGTACGGTGGGCAGTTAGAACATCAACGAAGTAGCGTTCAAACTGATGTGTGAGTCCAAACTGGTAATCCAGATGAATCAGATTATTTCGGGTCAGGAGATCGTAGTCTAGGTAAGGGTGCATATTATTTCGGTCGCTCTGATAGGTGGCGAAGCGTTGGCGAGCCAACTGGGGATCGACCTCTAATTTCTGAGCAATTTCGGCAACTTTGGCGTAGGTATCTTCTTCCCGTAATAGGGTGCCATAGCAGTCAAACGTTAAGTATTTAGTCATCGTAAAACTTCCTTCTGACGGATTTGACATGAGGGGGAGGTCGCCGCCTGTTCCAAACAGAAAAACGATGTCCCCGAATGCCTTCAGTATGTAACAAAAAACGCCACCCGGCAAGGTGGCGTTTAAGGCTGGTCCGCAATCCATGGACCTAATGGCTATGTGATTAGTTAGGCGCATAGCTTTCGCATGAGTTGTTGTTAAAATGTCGAACGAAAGGGCTTATTCATCGTCGTAAGCGGCTTGGAAAATCTTGATGATATCTTCCTTCGTCCCCTTACGAGGGTTGGAGAAGGCGTTCCCGTCCTTCAAGGCGTTTTCAGCCATCAGTTCGAAGTCTTCTGGCTTAGCACCGATTTCCTTGATGGAAGCTGGGATACCAACGTCTTGTGACATTTGCTTCATGGCCTTGATGGACAATTCGGCGGCGTCACGCGTGGACAAACCAGTGGTATCTTCACCCATGATTTCAGCTAATTCGGCAAAGCGTTCTGGACAAGCGATGATGTTATATTGTTCAACGTAAGGGAGAAGCAATGCACAGCAGACACCATGTGGGGCGTCGTATTGGCCACCGAGTTGGTGAGCCATGGCGTGAACGTAACCTAAGTTGGCGTTGTTGAAGGCCATCCCGGCTAACATTTCAGCTTCAACCATCTTGGTCCGAGCGTCGAGGTTGTGACCGTTAGCAACGGATTCACGTAAGGAACCTTCAATTAACTTGATGGCTTCGATACATTGTGAGTCGGTGATTGGGTTGTGGTCAACGGACACGTAGGGTTCGATGGCTTGGACGAAGGCGTCCATCCCAGTTGCGGCAGTCAAGTTCTTAGGAATGTCGAGCATTAAAGTTGGGTCGTTGAAGGAAACTAATGGAATGTTCCGCCATGAAACGACAACGAACTTCAAGTGGGTTTCTTCATTAGTGATAACGGCGTGACGGGTTAATTCGGAACCAGTCCCGGCAGTCGTGTTAACGGCAATCAGTGGTGGTAAGGCGTGGTCGAGCGTTTCGATCCCGGCTAACTTGGTAATGTCGTCGCCGTTGGTCAAAATGTCACCGGCACCCTTACCAGTATCGTGAGCGGAGCCCCCACCAATGGTGATGATGGAGTCGGCACCAGAGTCTTCATAAAGTTTCTTAACTTCTTTGATATTCCGGATCTTGGGGTTGGGTTCAACGTTGTTGTAAATAACGTAGTCCACACCAGCCGCTTTAAGAGAAGCAAGGGTTTGTTG
The DNA here is from genome assembly GCF_024345185.1 of Levilactobacillus humaensis. Classification (GTDB taxonomy): domain Bacteria; phylum Bacillota; class Bacilli; order Lactobacillales; family Lactobacillaceae; genus Levilactobacillus; species Levilactobacillus humaensis. Next base: position 47,010 of record NZ_BROB01000017.1, read on the forward strand.
AACGGCACCATTTTCCATGTTTTCGAGAATCTTCCCAGTCACGATGACGGGCTTCTTCATCCCTAACATCTTTGCACGTTCACCAATTTTGCTAATTACGCCAGGGCCAAAAAAGTTGACACTGGGCATAAGAAAGTCATAACTACGTTCAGCCATAATTCATTTTCCCTCTTTCAGAAGTTTTGAAAATCTTTAACACCTATTTCACAAAGTAATTATAACGTAGGCACTTACAGTTTGCAATAACTTTTCTAGAAAGATTAGTTCGGCCATTTAACAATTGGAGGTTAGACGTTGGGACAACTCGCTTTTCGGCTATCACTGGAAATAAAAGTAGCCGTTTCCAACGAAAAAATTTAATTAATGAAAAAACGAACAAATTTCATTGCTATCTCGGTCATTGGTGTCATGACCTGCTCGCTTCCGACGAAAAATACTATAATAAGAGTATCGAATTGGGAGCAGGGGGTTAGAACATGAAAGACTTAAAGGCACACCGTCAATCCGAACAGATTGTGTGGGAAGAACGGCAGGCGGCTGAATTGAAGAAGTTAAAGGGCGCGCGCCTTCATCTGTCGATGAACGTTGTGGCCTACGTTGGGATCTCGGTTGTCGAGTTTTATTTGGCGATAGTTGGGCGTTCGCAAACTTTGCGGGCGGATGCCTTGAATAACTTATCCGGAATTATTTCGACGGCGCTGTTATTAATGGGAAATCACATCGCCAGTGATATCGACGACGATGACCTGATCGGACAGCCGTTGTCCGCAGAGTTACAACAGGACGATCAACGTCTACAGCTGACCCGTTTTCGCTACGAGACCGTCTTCACGCTCATCACGGGGATTGTGATGGTGGCCATCGCCGGTAGCGTCATGTTCAGCGGCGTAAAGAGCCTGCTACATACTGGAACCCAGACGATTCCTCAGCCGATTACCCTGGTTGGGGCAGGGATTGCCGCAGTAGTCATGTTGGTTGTCTGGTGGTCCAACCGGCGTGCCGGGCGGAAGTTGCAAAATGCCTCATTGACGGCGGCCGCGCAGGATAGTCTGAGTGATGCCGTGACGAGTGTCGGCACCCTGGTCGCCATTGCCGGTGCACTGCTCTTTCGTTTCGAATGGTTGGATGGTGCCGCCAGTATCGTGGTTGGGATCTTTATCCTGACGGCGGGCGTCAAGATCTTCCGGGAGAGTAGCCTGAACCTGGCAGATTACTTTGACCCCAAGGCGGAGGAACAGTTCCGTCAAGCCGTGTTGGCCTTTCCCGCGGTTCAAGGGGTTCGCGAACTGAATGCACATTACAATGGGAATGTCGTCACGTTAGATCTGATTATTGAGGTGGATCCCCACATGGAGGTTCAAGACAGTTACCGGTTGGGCGAGGAAATTGAGGCCACGATGCGTCGCCAGTTTGGAATTGTGGATACGGACGTCATGGCGGTGCCTAAGGATTAGTGAACGTGTTGAGTTGCTGGGTCTGAGAGGATTCGGCAACTTTTTGGTTACCCACGTTCTCGGTTTAATTATTATTAATATAATAATCATTAATAATAATTAATTTTAAAATGACGAGTCGTGCGTCTTACCATCGAGTTGATGGTTACCAAAAGGTACCTACTACCCAAAAGGTCATTTACCATGTACAATGGGTAAAACTATCAAGGAGGGTCCGCGAGATGAAGAAAATGTACACTTTAGGAGTCGAGGCCACTTTAGCCGTAATCAGTGGGAAATGGAAGCCACAGTTACTCTGCCACTTAAGTGTCCAACCTCAGCGGACCTGTGACTTACGGCGGATGTTACCCGATATTTCGCAGAAGGTGTTGACGCAACAGCTTCGGGAACTAGAGGACGATGGCATTATCGATCGACAGGTTCAGGGTGACCGGGCCCCATTTAAGGTGGTCTACAGTCTGACAGAGACAGGTCGGTCGTTGGGGAAGATTCTCCTCCAGATGTCACTCTGGGGTGAGCAGCGGGCCAATGAGCTGCCAAACGTGGAGATTGAAAATGACCACGCGGGGTTCAATCATCTCTTAGAGACGCTCTAAGACCAACGAAAGTGGGGGATACCCATGGAAACCAGAATTTCGGGGATGCAACGCACGCAACGGATGGTGACCTCGCCAGCGCAGTGGTGCCTGTTGTTACGGTTGGCTGTCGGTCCGGCCACGGGTGGGCAACTACGCTTGCTGGGATCGTGGTATGAGTTATGGCGACTGTGGCAACGCCACTTGATAATGTTTCATGTGAAACAATGGCGCTGGACCCTGACGGCCGACGGTGAGAGTCTGCGACCGGTGTTACGCGCCATTCAGGCTTGTATTACGGACTAAATATTTAAAAATAAAAACGGCGGGGAGTCCTGATTTTTCCGCGATTAAAGGGGACTTAGATATCATCGTTTGATTTCTAAGTCCCCTTTTTGAGTTGATTTACAATTAGTTGGAAATGACAGTTAATGAGAGATCTCAACCTGCAAGAAGCAGATTCGATGGTTCTGATCGAAGCGATAGGTGTCAAAGCCATGAAGCGCAAACAGCTGACCACTTTTCTTGCGACCGGCAACGGCCCATTCGGCGGTATAATTGGCCGCCGAACCGGTAATGACCTGACAAAGATGGCGTAAGTCTTGATTGTCTTTGAAAAAGTGGTCAAAGAAGGTGGCCACCTTAGTCGGATTATCCGCGATAAACCCATTAGCCCCTTCAACGACGGCCTTGCTGGAAAAGAGGCCAACGATGTCACTGAGTGCCTGAGAGTCATGCGAGGCCAAGTCTGATAGCTCAAAGTAGCGCTTAATTGTTGCCACATTTTGATCCATGTCGAATCCTTCTTTCCGTTAAGTGTTTAGTTTAGCCTGAATGGTTAGGAAGTAAAGAAATCAAGTGCGATTTGGGGTCAGTCGGTCATTAAGCTTACTTATTCTGCCGTGGTTAGTTTCACTTGCCCGTTTCCACTACGAATCATAAGGGGGTGTTGCCCAGCCTGATGGTAGGATTGGTGATTGCTAGCGACGCGCTGGCCGTTGAGCTTGGCCTGACCGTTCTTGACGGAAACCTGAAGGCCTTGTGTGGTCAGGTCGGTGAGTGTCGTGGCCCCATTCCGTTTGATGAGGGCCCCGCCTTGACGAACAGTCAGGTGATCGGCAGTGGTCGTGCCATTCTGATGGGTGATCTGGACCGTGTTAATGGTCAATCCATGTAGGTTTAGTGTGCCGTTAAGCTGGTTGATTTGTAGGCGATCCACCTGGCTAGTTGGGAGGGTAATCGTGATGGTTGGGGTGTGACCAATCGCTAATTGGTGCTGATGATCCAAAGGTTCGGTGATGCTGAGGCGATCGGTTGTCGCTACCACCTTGTATTGGGCTTTGGCGACTTGATTAAGGGTAATGGCCGGGGTAGATCCAGTCCGAATCGTCACCCGAGCGGTTCGAACGGCCAGTTGTAATTGGCGTGGTTGCTTCGTTAAGGGAATGGTCTGATGGGTGAGGTGTTCGAGGTGACCAGTGTTGATGGTGAGTCGGCGTTGACTAGCGATGATACCGAGGGTACCAGCAATAAGGACAAGAATGATAATAGCGAGGATGAGGAAGAATTTTTTCATGGGTGGAGACTCCTTTGATTTGAATGAATACTTATTAAATTCATTCATTTTTGTTTTAAAAAAATAACCGAAACGGCTATTTTAGGATAAACAAGAGAATGCTAGCGATGAGGTCGTTAAGCAGTTGATAGTAGCTGTCGGTTTGGATCTCGCTCTGGTGGAAATCGACTACTGTGAGGGCGTTGAAGAGGCTGATGATGCGGTCCTGATCCAGGCCCTCCTTCAGCTTTCCCGTTCGGCGCCACTGGTCGATGAGCTTCATCAGTGTGGCGTAGACTAGGCTTTCCTCGACGGCGGACTGATTCGTCTGTGCGATGATATTGTTGAGTTTGGGATTGGTGAACCACTCTTGGAGAATTTGGTTGTCGGCCGAGCAGGTGAAAATCTCCTGAACCACCGTTTTCACCACGGTGGCGGGGTCGTCGGTGAGGTCGACGCGGGCTAATATTTCCGCCTTGACGCGTTCATTTTCGGCGTTGTAGATGCGAACAAAGATATCATCCTTGGACGCATAGAAATTGTAGAAAGTCCCCACGGCAACGTCGGCGTGCCGGGCGATCTGTGCGATGCTGGTGTGCTTAAAGCCTTGTTGCAGAAAGAGGTCATGTGCACTATTAGCTAAACGCCGTTCCTTATCGTCCATCTTAAATCGCTCCTTTTGATGATGAATGAATATTATAACGGTTCGTTCATTTTGTCAAGCCTGATGTTTATCTAGTTAGCAGATCCCACGAAAAAACCGATTGCCAGGGGCAACCGGTGAGGGATTAATTTTGTTGATTAAGTTTTTCGTGAAGTCGCTGATCATAGGTCCGAACACTAGGCATGACCAACATCATAAGTCCACAGAACAGCGCCCCGATACCCCCGATGATGAAGAGTTTTTGGACCCCAATATTATCGGCGAGGGGACCGGCAAAGATTAAGCCGACCGGCCCGGTAAGACTCATGATTGAATTTAACACACCGAGAACTCGGCCGAGTTCGGCGGCAGGGAAGGTCTGTTGAATCATGGCCATGAGCAGGGTGTTAAAGAATGGTCCCATGAGGCCCGCCAGTGCATTGAAGGCGACGAACCAAATGAAGCTTCGCTGATTACCGGGGAGAAAGCCGCCGGCACCGAATGCAATTCCCAGAACAATTGTGGACCAGATAATGGGCCTCATACGATCTTGCCAGTTCCCAAAAATCCCAATGATCGCGCCGCCGGCTAACATGCCTGCCGAGAAAACGACTTCGATAAGGCCGGCTTGGCCCACGGTGCCATGGAAGTAACTCATGGTCATCAGTGGATAGAGGCTGGCCGCTGGCATGAAGAACAGGGTGAAGAGGGCGCCGAGTAAGGTGATGGCCCACAGGCCACGAGTGTTCCGGAGTCGGGTCAGACCAAATTTGGCATCGCTGAGAACACGAACAGGGTCGTCAATGACGGGATGTTCGGGAATTCGCACAGCCCAGAGGATACTGATGCCAATGATCGCGCCGACCACATCCAACAGAATCAGATAATTAATGGGGATGAGGGCGAACAGGAAGGCTCCCAGGGCGGGGGCAATAATCATGTTGGCCGATTGGACCATACCCAGCTGACCGTTAAGTTTGGTCAGTTGGTCCGCTGGAATCATGGTGGGCATAATTGCCTGAACGGTTGGCATCTGGAAGGTCTGAGCGACCGCTCGAACGAACAGGGAGACGAAGACTAACCACAGGGGGAAATGACTCTGAATGGTCCCGGAGATGGAAAGAATAATGGCAAAAATGGCAGCGACGACGTCTGGCACAATCAACAAGAGTTTCTTATTGAGCCGATCGACGAAGGGGCCGACAAAGGGACTGAGAACCACCATGGGAATCATCCCCAACAGGGTGGCAAAACTTAGGACCGTCGCCGATCCCGTCTGTTTGGTAAGGTACCAGATGATGGCGTACTGGACCACCATACTGGTGATACCAGAGAGAAACTGGCTGGTTAGAAACAGGTAGATGTTGCGCCGCCAATGCGGCAGTGTTTGGGTCATACATAACCCCCCTAATAAAATGTTCGTCGGATAATTTATATTAGCATGCTAGTTAAGGGGGATCAAGATACAGTGGCTGTTTCTTTGGCCGATAAAAAAGACCAAGGAACGCGTCCCTGGTCTAAATGCAATGACAAGTTATTTGCCAACCGCTTCTGTTCGCAGGTTGGATGGCACGAAACTATCGGGTTCGTTGTTTTCAAGAATGCTGGCATAGTGGGCGACCTTGTAGTTGATGGTGTCCAGATGCTTCTTCAAGTCGGCAATTTCGGCCAAGGTTTGTTCCTGTTGGGCGCACATCATGGCGTAGCGCTCGTTGACCGTGTCGTCTCCCTCTTGGATCAGATCCTGATAGTGTTTGATACTCTTCACGGACATGCCCGTCTCACGGAGGCAGACGATCATATTCAGCCATTCGAGGTCGGTGTCGTGGAAAATACGGTTGTTATTGGCATCGCGTTGAACGAACGGTAACATCCCGTGATCGTTGTAGTAACGGATGCTATAGGTCGAGATGCCGAGCTTTTCGGCAACTTCGTGGATGGTATAAGTCAAGTTGAGATCCTCCTTAAACGCAGGCCTTCGTCTAACATGAAGGTAAGTAGTCCTAGCATACGGTAAAATACCCGTTGCCGCAAGGATTTGGCTCTGATTTTGGGAATGTTGTGGGGCCTGAACGAATTTGAGGGAAGAAGGTTCGTAATTTTAAATATATGCGAATTTAATAAGCAAAATTATACCGAATGTTCGTCTAACGAATGATAATCATGGACTATGCCCGGGATATCCCGTATGATGTTGATTGAAAGACGAATATCAAGACAATTGAAGTGGGGGACAAGTCTATGCATTGGCTAGCCGATCTGTTAGCAGCCATCGGAGTTGTATTAAACGGCATTCCACAAGGGATCATGGCGATGTCGTTAGGATTTGCTATTTTTCCAACCATGTTTTCATTTCTATTCGCATCCGCGGTCAATGGGGCCTTTGGGGCCGTCGCACCGCTCTCTTTTCAAGCGGAGTCGCTGGCCTTAACCGGGAGCCTCGGTCGTGACTTACGCGAACGAACATCCATCATTCTTGGTGGATCGATCGTGATGTTGCTGATTGGGGTGACGGGGACGCTGACCAAGATCGTCGACGTCCTCGGTAACGGGATCATGGCGGGGATGATGGCCGGGGTTGGCCTGATGCTCGCTAAGATTGCCCTGGGTATGGCCAAGAAGGAACGACTTACGGGCTGGGTTTCCGTCGGACTAGCGGCGACGACCTACCTGATCAGTAAGGACTTGGTGTGGACGATCGTGATTTCCGTGGTTGGGTCCAGCCTGGCCGCCGTCTTCATCGAACACTACCGCGCAGAACTACCGGAACACGTGACCGCGCGACGCTTCGTCTTCACCAAGCCGACAGTGAATGTGCGGGTGGTTCGTGGGGCACTGAGTCTGGCGTGTTTAAACGTTGGGGCCAACATCTCGTACGGCCTGATTACCGGACAGATGACGGGAATCAAACCCAATCCGGTAAACTTGAACCTCTTGACGATCACCCAGTCCGTTGCGGATATGGGAACGAGTCTCTTGGGTGGGGCGCCGGTGGAAGCCATTATCTCGGCGACCGGAAGCGCCCCGGAACCAGTCGTGGCGGGAATCATGATGATGCTCATCATGGCCGCTATCCTGGCGCTGGGCTGGTTGCCCAAGCTAGGGAAGTATGTGCCAAGTGCCTCCATCGCGGGGTTCCTGTTCATCTTGGGAACTGTCGTGATCTTCCCGGTTAACGCGACCACCGCGCTACAAGGACCAACGGGAACCATCGCGGCCATTACGCTAGTGATTACCGCGATAGCCGATCCGTTCGCAGGTCTATTGACGGGTGCCGTCTTGAAATTTATTTTGCCACTTCTGGGACTGGGGGTCTAAGTCATGCAAAAGTATTTTGAACTACAGGTGGGGCCACTGACGCGGCAATTGCCGATCATGCCCATCAGCGACACGCTGGCGATTGCCTCATTCGTGTTATTGGGCGATGCCGAACTCACCGACTATGCTGCCAGCGAGCTGGCTAAACGGGTGCCCACGGACTTCGATTACTTGGTAACTTTGGAGAGTAAGGGGATTCCGCTAGCTCAGGAACTCAGTCGTTGTACCAATCACGCGCAGTACGTGGTGTTGCGTAAGAGCGTCAAGGACTACATGCGTGCGCCACAAACGGTGCCGGTATCGGCCATCACAACCAGTGCGCCACAACAGCTGGTCCTCGATGGAACGGATGCTGATCGCTTGGTGGCCAAGAAGGTAGTTATCGTGGACGACGTGATCAGTAGTGGTGGATCGCTTCAGGCCGCCAAGACATTGGTTGAACGCGCCGGGGCCACCGTTGTTAGCCAGGTCGCCATTTTGGCGGAAGGGGATGCGGTCGACCGGACCGACATTCATTATTTGGCAGAATTACCCCTGTTTCCGATTAACGATTAAGATTGCAATCCCCCGGCTTGTTCGACAGGTTGGGGGATTATTATTAGCTTAGAAATGGGGCCGTGCACAATCGCACGGTCCCATTATCTTTGAAGCTATTAAACAAGTTTCTTCTATATAAGTACAGTTACTGTCTACTTGGCGATGTAGGTCGTCTTGAAGTCATAAGGCACACCAGCGGGGTTGTAGTTGATGTTCTTGACGTTCTTCCGCAGAAGTTGTGACTTGGCGCCTTGGTACAGAGGAATCGTGCCTTGGTCGTTCATCAGAACCTTTTCAGCTTGAACCAATTCGGACCAACGTTTGTTGGGTTGGTTACCATCACGGTTCTCGGCGTGATCCAGGAGTTGGTCAAATTGCGAATTCTTCCAGCCCGTAGTGTTGAACGTCGAATCGGATTCGAAGACTTCCAGGAAGTTGATCGGGTCGGCGAAGACGGATTGCCAGCCGCTCATGGTCAGATCGTAATCCCCGTTGTCCTGTTGGGTCATCAACTGAACGTAAGGAACCGTCTTGATGTTAATCTTGACCCCGGGCAGCTTCTGAAGGGCACTCTGTAGGAACTCGGCAGTCTGCTTGGAGGAGTCCGTATCGGACACTGAGAGGGTCACGTCCAGCGACTTGTCCTTGGTCTGCTTGAGACCCTTAGCCAGCAGTTGTTTGGCCTGGGTGAGATTGTAGCTGGTGGCACTGGAGACGGCTGCCTCCTGATTGAATGCCTGTCCCGTCTTAGGGTTGTTACCCATGCCGGATGGCACGAAGCCATTCGAGGCGACGGAACCGTCTTGCAGGACGTTCTTGACCAGGTCCTGCCGGTTGATGGCCAATGAGAAGGCCCGCCGCACGTCGAGGTTCTTGAAGGCGGGAACCTTCTTGGTGTTCAGATCCAGGCGTTGCGTGCCGGATGGTAGGCGTTTGACGAAGTTCTCGTTGTTTAAATTATTCTTGACCTGTTGGCCACTGAGGAGGGTTTCATCGGTCTTCTGGGCGTTGAAGAGGTTGTAGCTAGTTGTCGGACTCTTGGTGACGACCTCGTTAATCTTGGTGAGGTGCACGTGGGACTTGTCCCAGTAGGTTGGGTTCTTGGCCAGCGTCCAGGTACCGGACGTGCCGCTCCATTTGGTCAGGCGGTAAGGGCCGTCGGAAACAATGGTGGCGGAGCTGGTTCCGTAGCGTTTGCCATACTTGTTCACGGCATTTTGGTTAATCGGGTAGAAGAGCGGCCAAGCCAGGAGTTTCTTGAAATACGAGACGGGACGCGTCAGTGAGACCGTCAGTTTGTATTTGCCAGTGGCCTTGATCCCCAGGTTTTTCAGGGGTTGCTTGCCCTGGTTGATGGCTTCGGCGTTCTTCACGGGGAAGAGGTAGAAGGCGTCCTGTGAGGCGGTCTTGGGGTCAACCGTTCTTTGCCAGGAATAGACGAAGTCCTTGGCTGTCAGGGGGTCGCCGTTACTCCACTTTACGCCGTGACGAAGGTTAAAGGTGTAGGTCTTTCCGCCATCGGTTAACTTGGTTGAGGTGGCTAAGGCGTTGGCCGGGGTTCCCTTGCTGTTAAGGCGGTAAAGGCCTTCCTGGGTATTCTGTAAAACGGTGAAGCTCAGCGTATCCGTGGCCTTGGAAAGGTCGGCGGAGGCCAGGTCTGAGGACTCGGTCCAATTCAAGACTTGGTTGGCGGCGTACTGGCCACTGTGGCCGGCGGCGGTGGACTGGTTACCACACCCCGCGAGGGTGACAAGACTGAGTGCTGACAGGGTTAAAATTGTGTAAATTGCGTGCTTTTGGTGCATCCCAAACATCTCCTCTGAAGGTTAAAAAAATCGTCCTTATGCTTAAACATAAGGACGATTTACTCGCGGTACCACCTTGATTTACACTGAACTCACGCCCAGTGCCTCCGTAACTTCTGTTGCCAAAAGTCGGAAGCGGTAACGTGCTTCAATCCGGGTAGTCAGCTTGCACCGACTACTAGCAACCAGGCTCATCTTCGTTATACCGTTGTAAGCCACCTTTTCAGCTACCGGTGGTCTCTGCGTCTTAGCGGGTACGACTACTCTTCCTGGTAATGCGTTCCTGTATATTTCTAACTTGGCTCTAATAATAGTCGCGCAATTTCGCTTTGTCAACCAGAAGTTTTAAAAAGTTAAACCGCGGTGTGACGGGGATTATTAGCATATAGTAGAATGATTGGCGGGGGATTTGATTATACGCCAACTGTATAATCCGATAGATGTATCTCAAGATAAATTTGAATATTTATGCGTTATAAAATGCCAACAATAAGCCACTTCAGTTGTCGACGGATCCACGCCATTCTCGTATACTTAGAGCAAGGTTTCTGCCGGGAGGGATAATCATCGCAATTGAATTGAATCCGTTACTTAAAAACTTACTATTAGCCACTAATCTAGGCCTGAGTCGAGCACACCCACTGGCTGGTTGGTCAATCTTGACAATACTTTACCGTGATAGCACGGTGGGTGGTGAACCCATTACGTTAGGTTATTTGGCTCGGAAATATAACAGTACATACCTAAACACGGATGAACAACCCCTGAAAGATGATGTCCTCAAGCGAATATTAGACAACATCAGTACGAAGGCGAAACTAATTGAAGTGTCGCCGCAAAAGGTTCGGGTGCGGATGAAGAGTGGTAATTATCATACGCAGCAATCTTACGTTTATCAGATTACGAGTAGTGGGATCGAATATCTTTCGGCGATGCAACGGGTGGTAGATGCTGATAATACTGTTGCGGCGAATATTACGCGGATTTCTGAATATTGTCAGTTGGTCAATCGCCTCTCAAAACCGATTCTAAAGGCTGATAGCACGCAATTATACAATGATTTTCAGAACATGGTCTCAGCCTATAACGATGTGATGAAAGGGATGCATAAACTGGACAGTGATCTTAGTGAATTAGCCAACAATCTGGCCTTCAATCATGGCGGGGTGGCAGCGATCCACCTCCAGACAATGTTGAAGGAAAAGGCGATTCCGGCCTTTTCTAAAATGTTGGATCAGGGTCCACAGCTCCAAGCCTTGGCTAACTCAGAAACTTTTAGTACGCGAGTGGCACACAGTCAACAGGGGAATGACGATCTAGATACAGCGCGGGCTGTGGGCGACGAGAGTAAATTATTGGTGAGATTTAATCGGGCAGAAGCGTATGTTCAGCGGCAGCTTCACCGGCTATCTGCCAGTTTTGATCCGAGTACGAGTGCGATTGATAACAGCTTGGATACGGTGTATCTGTTGTTTCAAACAATCTTAAGTGCCATTCGACTCTTAGGCCAAGAGTATGATCATATTCAGCAACAATCTGTCGATATTAAAGAACTTACGGCCGAAATTGACCAATTATTAACCAGTTATCAAACCATCAAGATTCCTGAAGAAATTCCTCAACATTTGGCACAAGACCGGCCGCTTGCAGAGCCGGCGGATTTACTTCAGGCTGGTGAGATTGCACCAGTTGGATATGTGGCAACTAGTAAGCCCCAGGTTAAATTAACTGCGGCCGATAACCCCACAGTTGTCGGAACCACCGATACTGGAGAGACCCAGGCGCAGCAGGCGTTGGCGGAATTTAAACGGCTAGTCATGCGCGATGACAATCATGGTATTGTCAATCATGATTTGGAATTAACGTCGTTGCAAGCACGAGATGAAGTTGTTCGCTTATATGCCGCGACTGCCTATGACTATGACACGAACTTTGCCTTGTTCGGACGACCGCTGTATCGCGTGGCAACGCTGGCAGGTGGTGCAATTAACTTACATTGCACGGGTGAGGATTATCAAGTGACATTGCCGAATTGCTTTGAATTTTGGTTTGACGAGGAGCGGGTAAAATGAAAGATTTAAGCGGATCCGAACGATTCATTATCAATGATCTATTTGATTCTGGTATTTTTACCAGCACCGTTACCGATCAGACGTCACAGGCCAAAGCGGATGCGATTGTGGCGTTACGACGCCCAGCGACGCAGCAACGGTTGCGTTCCTTTCTGGTTGACTTAGTGGGTGTTGGGCCGACTAATTTCCAAGAAAATTTAATCTTTTTGTCTGGTGAAAAGAGTCTGCCAGCTGAGACAACCCACGTGTTACTAGCAACGATCAAAGCGGTCATTAATTTACCAGAACTTCAAAATACCCAGGCCGATCGGGTAGTTGCCGTGCGAACCGTGGTTCGGCAGGTGCATAGTGAGGTTGTCGAACTAAATGAGAAAGAAATCCGGAATCAAATCATTGCCTTATTTGTTGACCGATTTGGTTTATTTATTGAAGATGAACCGGAACAAATCCCTGAAGATCAAGCACAAGAAATCGAAGAATATTGGAGTGTTAGCCCAGACTTTGCTGCGGTTGCCCAATGCCTAGTGAATCGGATACGAACAATGACTGATCGGCCGACGCCATCAACGATCCAGCAAATTAATCAGACCTTGCTTAATCGCTATTACTTGTCTGCGGCTTCCTATCTTTGGCCAGAGCTCGTGAAAAATAAAGAAGTGATTGCCGCACAGTGGCAACAAACCGATCGTTTTGTCTTAGAGTGTGGGGATAATTATGCAGTATTATTGGATAAAAAACGTTCGCCAAGTACGGCCAAACCATTTGTGATTGCGATTGGTGTGGCACAGTCGCTAGGCATTGGCATACCTAGTGCTCAGTTGCTGGATCGTATTCATAATGTGGCCGAACGCCTAATACCGGGCTATCCCATCAATGTTAGTTTGGTCAAGGAAGCCTTATACGTCAACGGTTTAGCACTTGAACGAGATGGGTATGTTGTGGCAACACCGTTGGTTAAGCGCTTTGGAATTAAACAGGCGGAAAGAGAGGCATAGTATGACTATTCAAGAACACCTCGTACCGGTAAGTTTTCATCTTCGTAACTTTGACAAATACCGGAAACTAGATCTGCCAGCAGCAGAGAATGGAAATTTAACACTTATTGGTGAAAATGCGGCCGGAAAGACAACTTTGGCAAACTGTTTCTTTCCAATGTTAATTGATGGGTCAATTGCGACGCCATCATTCAATTCGGCCAAAGGAACGGATAAACTCGATCGAACAACCGGTCCGCGAAACAGTGCTCAGGATGCACGGACCTTCAATAGTATGTTACTCGACTGGGGTCCTGGTGCCATGAAGGTTCGGACTGGGTACAGCTATCTTTACCTACGTTCCAAGCGACGTCAGGTGATCTTAGGAATTGGGGCTTACCGAAATGTCAGTGAAAAGCGGCAACCGACTTGGTGGTTTGTCGGTATGACGACTGATGTGGCAACCCCCCTGACAGTGGTGACGACTGACGAAACCGGTGCTAGCTTAAACTTATCTGATTTTCTCAGCGTCAATCAGAACTTAGGCGAAGACTTACATGTTTTCAAAACAGTTGAAGAATACCACGCCTTTGTGGCCGGGCAAGTGTATGGGTTTAGTGACAAGTCATTGACCAAGTTAGCTTCAGTTTATCGGTTGTTGGCATCACCAATTTTAACGGGTGGTGATGTCCGGTTTACCCCTATCCGGGAAGCTTTAAAAAATGCCCAGGAGGGAATTGATTCTCAAATCATTCAAGCTGTTGCGTCGGCGCAGCGTGAGGTCAACCGAACGAAAGGGAGTTTGGATCGGGTTCGGCGAGCACAAGAACGGCTTCGAAGAATGAAGAAAGAAATATTCTGGCGAAATTTGAATCGGATTGAGGAGAAAACGTTACGTCCATACAGTGCCAGTCAACATCAATACAAGGAAAACTTGGAGCAATGTGAACAGGCTAAGCAGAGAATTGGAAAACTTGAACATGAACTAGAGCGGCTGGCAGTGGCTTTGAAGGATGCTGCCACTGAGTTAGATGGTCTGCGCCAAGAGAAGGCTAACCAAGCCAACATTGTGGAGCAACGTCAGCAGTATGAGAATCGGCTATTAGATTTAGAGCGTCGGTTAAAACAGTTTCGGAAACAGAAGCAGCGGTTAGCGGTATTGGAGGATCAAGCGACGGCGCTGGCGGAACAGTTGTCACAGTTAAAGACTCGGCAAGAGCAGTTAAATCAAGAACAACTACAGCCCCTGTTGTCCTATCTGGCAACACATGCGGCAGAGATGCCCGAATTAACGAAAGTGGTTACCGAAGTTGATGCCAGCGTTTTATTAGAAAAGTTAACGCAATACATTCGCGAACAGCGACGGGCGAGTGAACGTTACCAAGAAGATGAACGGGCCAAGCAACATGCTAGCCAAGATGTTCGGATCGTTATGACGATGCGTGAAACACTTGATGGGCGAATTGACCAGCGGGTGAACGCCATACAAGCGCGCACACGGAAGGACTTACATCAGGATAATCAAGAAGTTCATGATGCCGGGGCGGCAAAAATGGATGCTGAATTTCAGCAATTTGTAAAGCATCAAGAGCAACTCTTACAGGCCCATGCGGATTTGAAGGTTAATCTGACTGAAGCAACGCGGTTGGATGAGCTCACAGTTCGTGAGCAAAAGCTGACTGAGGTTCTCGCCGATTTAGCAGCGGTTAAACAAGATCAGCGGCGACAAGCCGAGAAACAATCGGATGTCATCGGTCGTATCCAAGAAATTCAAGCGGATACAGAAACTGATTTTGATGAACAGCGGGTGACAGCTGAGATTGCGGAGACACAACGACGTCACGACGCGTTGGTCATTGATAATAGTATTGACGAAAAGATTCGGCTGGCTGACCTCAAGCAAAGCAAAGTGGAAAAGCAACAGCGAGAGTTTTTGACCCAAAAGGCTGCGGATGAAGGAAAAATTGCGACGATCCGGATTCAAATGGATCAACAACAGAAGACGTTATCAGAATTGAAAAAGAGTATCGAGACAGCCTTAGAAGCTTTGGCGCCCTATCAGCCTGAACAAGTCCAGCTGACGACGGTTGAGAAAGTCTTGGCCTTTGTCCAACAACATGCAAGTGAGGTTCGGAATAATCGAATCGATGATTTGACCAGTCAGATCAGCAAGCTTATTCACCGAAATAATCAAGATGGTATCGACAGAAATGCCTTAGATACTGTGTTCGAAGAACGTGGTCACAGTGCTGAAGCAAGTGCCATGCGTCAAAATCGCTCTGTACTTGAAAAGGGATTGACCGTGGTGGCCTTTGATATTAATCAGTCCATAGCACTGATGGTGGCAGATGAAAAACATATTGAGAAGGCCTTAGAAGTCTTACAATCTGGGAATGACACGGCTCAGACTTACTACCTTAATTCGGCGGTTATCACAATTGCAGCTCAGTATCGGTTGATTACTGGCTACAATCGGATGTTGGGTGAGGGGCTGACGCACGAGCAGAATATTAAGCTGAAAGTTTCGTTAACACCCACTAGTGTGTCCACCCAGGTTATTGAGGAGGCCTGCAATCCCAGTTTGACTGCTCGTCCTGAATTGGAAGCGGAAGTTCAAAATCGGTTGCAAAAGCTAGCGAATGACTTATCGATTGCTGACGATGACGAGGCCTTCATGGAGAAGGCTCAGGAGATGTTAGATACGCGGCAGTGGTCAGATTTTAAGGTGTTGATTAAACGGCGGCAAAGTGATGAAAACCATTATGAAGAAGTGAACGATAATTTTGTTAAGTCTGGGGGATCAGGAGCGGAAAAAGCCCAGGCAATGGTGTTACCACTACTGTTAGTGCCCAAGATGGTTTTAGAGCAAGCTTCCCAAAAGGACGCCCCACATTTAGTCATGTTTGATGAATTTGCTGACAAGTTGGATCCTGAGACAGCGAAGTCTTTTGCTAAGACGATTGCCCGGTTTGGCTTTAATTTCATCGCAACCATGCCAGGTGGCGCACAAAATAAAATCTTAGCCGATGGGGTGGATAATATTGCCTACGAAGTTATTTCACCAAGCTTGAAAAAGGATAACCAGTTCCATCTGAATAAAGTTCGTCAGGCATTAGTTTGGGGGCCAGCACATGAGTCCGTATCGTAAAGCTTATGAGTCGTCGACGGGGCTAACAGCACCGAAGGAGGCGGCACAACTGGATGGCTTGTTTCAGCGAATTGTACGTGGTGATCGACTACCACCACGTGGGCAGCAGGCTGTAGATGCTGGACTAACGGCGCACAGCTTGAATGATCGTCGAGAAAATCCGCAGCTTTTTGATTATTACCAGTGGGTCTTGGCAAATGTTCTAACAGATTATCCGGTAAACGAATTGTCGGCAAAGCTGATTGAAATGGCGTTCACATGTATGTCAATATTTAAGACAGATTTACCACAACCACTCACACTCAATCCTTGGCAGGTTCCGGCGATGCAAGATTATCCCTTAGAAACGAAGAAGGCTGTGGTTATCGAGAATAATGGCGTTTTCGTTTGGCTGGCCACGTTACATCCAGAGTGGCCTTTGATTAATCAAGCTGGTAATGACCTTAACTCGGCGTACATCCAGTTAATGCAGTGTCTGGAGTTGCGCGGGGTCCAGCTTACTTATCTAGGGGACTTGGATAGTCGTGGTATTCAAATGGCGGACAGCCTATTTCGTCAGCTATCACGAACGTCGATTGAAACCTTTACGGCCATTCAATCACCTGCAAATGTCAGTTATTGGCTGACTTTGAAGGGAAAGAAGGATGTTAGACGTACACGTCGATTAGCGGTGAAGACGCCCATTCTTTGTGAAGAATTGGACTCAATCCGGTTGTTTGGTAAATTTGTTGAGCAAGAGCAACTGGTTTCAAACTATGAACGGCTGATTGAAGAGTGGCTAATTGAGTAATTCGAGTTGGTGCGGTACCAAACAACTTATGATCCTAAGAACACAAATTTAGGCGACATTTAATTCCAACAATTCACCTTCCATACGAGTGGTCAAAACCCCGCAATGCCGCGAAAAAGTGTACTATAGACATTGTACCAATTCTATCAATAGGGGGCATTATTATGGGAGTCATGAAAGCCGTCACGACGACCTTTACCAACGCTGCAATTATCAGTTCCATTACCTCAACTGTATTCATTATTCTGTTAGGGTTTTACCTGCGACGCAGAGGGACCTTTGGGGAAAACTTTGGGAAAGTATTAACAAAGGTTGTCTTGACTGTTGCTATTCCTGCACTGGCATTTAATTCCTTCATGCAACCGATGAATGGGGATGCCTTTAAGCAAGGAATGGGCGTGCTGGTTTGGGGGATTATTATCTACATTCTCCTCATCTTCGTTACGCCATTTCTTTACCAGCGCTACGTCAAAGAACAACGCGACGTGCTGGCAATTCTGACCACCTTCGGGTCGACCACGTTCTTCGGAATTCCAATTGTTGGGGCCGTTTACGGGGCCAAAGGGGTTATGTATAGTTCCATCTTCAACATTGGGTACCGGATCTTCCTGTATTCCTACGCCTACATTAAGATGTCTGGCCTGAAGATGGAAGCCAAGAACGTCAAGAAGATGTTCCTGAATCCAATTGTCATCGCAACCTTCTTAGGGCTGTTCATGTGGCTGGGTCAACACTTGGTACCACAAGTCACGGTACCCGTTGCGGTCAATGGGGTTCAGACGACCGGTGTTGCCGCGGTAGCCTTCTACCGGATTGACCAAACGGCCCTCTGGCTCTACAAGCCACTGAGTTACTTGGCTAACCTGGCGTCACCACTGGCTTGGTTGTCAATCGGGGTTACCTTAGGATCCATTTCCTTCAAGGATGCCGCTGCCGACAAGACCCCATGGTACTACGCCTTCAACAAGGTCATTATTGTGCCATTATTGAACTTAGTGATTTTATATCTGTTAAACGTCACGGGAATTCTTTCCCTGAGTTATGTGGCCGTTGCGACGATCGTGGTTATGATGGCCACACCAACCGCTGCCGTGGCTTCCGCCTATGCGATTAGCTTTGATCGTGAGGCCGTCTTATCTTCCAACGCGTCGTTTATCTCGACGATTGCGGCCGTTGTAATGATGCCAATCTGGATCGCTGTCATGGAGGTCTTGAACGGCTTAGGTGTCTTCCACTAGTCAAAAAAGGAGTGCTTTTCGATTATGGTAAAAATTACGTCTTACGGGGTTCGGCCCATCGAGGAACCCTATTTCGACCGTCTCAACCAGTTTGGCTTTGACATGACCTACGTACCGGAAATGTTGACGCACGACAATGTCGACGCTTCTAAGGGGGCTGACGGGGTTCTGGTACGGGGCAACTGTGTTGTCGACCGCCAAAACCTGCAAAAGTTCGCGGACTGGGGCATTAAAATGGTTTTCACCCGGACTGTCGGCTATAACCACATGGATTTACAGGCTGCGAGTGACCTGGGCATTGCCATGGCCCGGGTCCCAGCCTACTCACCATTTGCTGTGGCCGAATTGGCCCTGACCATGGGGATGAATCTCTTCCGGCACGTCAATTTGGCCGTGGATCGGACGCATCAGGCCAATTTTACCGTGGGGACCGACTTGTTTAGCAAGGAAATTCACACCGCAACCGTGGGGATCATGGGTGTCGGGAGGATTGGGTTGACCGAAGCTAAGTTGTATCAAGGCCTCGGGGCCAATGTCGTGGCCTACGATCCTTATCCAAGTCCAGCTGCCAAGGAAACGGTGACGTTGTGTGATCTACCAACCATGTTGGCGCAATCTGACATTGTGTCGGTCCACGTGCCTTACTTTCCTGGCAAGAATGAGAACCTCATCGATGCCAAATTCATCGAACAGATGAAGCCTGGTGCAGTGCTTATCAACACCGCCAGAGGTGAGTTAGCGGATATTCCCGCCATTCTTCAAGGCCTGGATACCGGTAAGCTCACGGGTTACGGTGCCGATGTGATCTTGAACGAGGGTGAAATCCTCGGCAAGAAATTTGCCCAAGTTAGCGACGTGCCTAACGACCAAGTGCAACAGCTCCTGGAACGTTACCCACAAGTGCTGATTACACCCCACATGGGTTCGTATACGGAACCAGCGTTGCAGGATATGATCAGTGTCAGTTATCAAAACTTCCACGATTATCTGACAACGGGGAAGACCAGCAACGCAATTAGCATTTAACGTTAACGAAAAGAGCCTCACAACCCGATTGAATGGGCTGTGAGGTTCTTATTTTGTGTTTAGCTGGTGCTAGGACCTAATTAATCTAAATTCAGTTCGTAGGCACGGCGGGCACCGTTAGGGCCGTCGTCAACGTAGATGGTGCCGCGATACTTGTAACCAAAGTTGGTGGCAATCGCCTGCATCTGTTGGTTTTGTTCATGGGTGTCTACGCGGAAATTACGAACGCCTTCTCGGTAAGCGGCACTGATTAAATTAGAAAAGAAATAATGGCTCAGGTGCTGGCCGCGAAAACCGGGGCCGATCGCAATGCGATGAATTGTGGCGTAAGGTTCCTGGTTGTTCTGCCACTGCCCATCCTCGATGTGTTGGTAGTTGGGATCGTCGCCGATGATCATGGTTGCCGTACCGGCTACCTGTCCGTCGACATCTAAAAGCCAGCAGTGTTGGGCATCGACGTCCGCGGTAAGGGTCGCCAGATCGGGATAACCATCTTGCCACTGGGGACTGCCCGCGGCTTTCAATTGTTCCTTGGCGTGGTCAATCAACGCCATAATCGTTGAGAGATCGCGGCGTGTCGCGCGTTTGATAAAAATTAGACTCAAATGATGACCTCCTTAGAAAAGATTACTTTGTTAGAATACCACATTTTTAATCGCGAAGATGGGTCGCAAACAGTGTATGATAGTAAAAAAGGTCTGACGGCTGGGACTGCGTTGACAAATCTCGCGAATCGGCTATCATGATTAGACTTGAACCCAAGAGCCACAGTGTTCTTGGCGGCATCCTTAAGGAGGAGCACAGACATGAATCCCAGTCACATCAGAAATTTTGCGATTATCGCGCACATCGACCACGGTAAGTCGACGCTGGCCGACCGCATTATGGAACAAACCCAAACGGTCAATGACCGCCAAAGTAAGGCCCAACTGCTGGATGATCTCCAGGTGGAACAGGCGCATGGTGTCACCGTTAAGTCCCGCACGGTGCGGAATTATTACCACGCTGATGACGGTCAGGAGTACGAATACAACTTTATCGATACCCCGGGACACGTTGATTTTACCTATGAAGTTTCCAAGAGTCTGGCCGCCAGTGATGGGGCGATTCTCTTGGTCGACGCCACTCAGGGCGTCCAGGCCCAAACGGTGGCCAATCTGCGTTTAGCCCAGGACAACCACCTGGTGGTCATTCCCGTGGTGAACAAGATTGATGCGGCTGCGGCCGATGTCGACCGCACGATTGCCCAGATCCGAGATCTCTCACCGGAGTTTGCGGACGTACCCGTTCTGAAGATTTCCGCCAAGACTGGCCTGAACGTCCACGACGTGATGGAAGCCATTCACACCACGATCCCGGCGCCAGTCGGGGATGCCAAGGCTCCACTCAAGGCGTTGGTTTTTGACTCCCAGTACGACGCCTTTAAAGGGATCATTGCCTACGTTCGGTTGGTCGATGGCCAACTGAAGGCCAACGACAACCTCGTCTTGATGGCGAACCAACAGGCCGTGGCCGCGAATGAAATTGGCATCTTCGCCCCAGCTCGGGTTCCCGCTAAGCAGTTGGGTGTCGGCGATGTTGGCTATGTTGTCACCGGTTTGAAGGATCCGCAGGCCTTGCGGGTAGGGGACACCTTGACGTTGGCTGCCAACCCAACAGCGACGGCACTTCCCGGTTATGAACCAGCCCAATCAATGGTCTTCGCTGGCTTCTATCCCCAAGGCGATCACTACCACGATCTCCAATTAGCGGTGGAAAAGCTGGCGTTAAATGACACGTCCTTCCACTACCGGCCAGAAAATTCCGAGGCCCTGGGTGCTGGTTTCCGTTGTGGATTCTTAGGCATCTTCCACTTACAAATTATTCGCGAACGCCTACACGATGAATATGGTCTGGATGTCTTGACCACGGCGCCCAACGTGACCTACCGGGTGCACCTCAAGAACACTGAGGAACCCGTCATCGTAAATAACCCCATCAAGTTCCCAGATTATTCGAAGATTGATTTTGTCGAGGAACCGCTGGCCAAGGCGACGATTACCACGACTAGCGAGAGCTTAGGACCCGTGATGAAGCTGGCTGACCAACATCGCGGGACGTTGCAGGACATGAACAATCAAGGTGATTTGGTGGTTCTGAACTACGAGTTACCCTTTGCCGAGATTGCCTACGACTTCTTTAACGCGTTGAAGTCCGTTTCGCATGGTTATGCCACGTTGACGACGGCCTTGGCGGGCTATGATCTGGCCGACGTCGTTAAGATTGAGGTTCACGTCAACTACGCCAGAGTCGATGCGCTGTCGTTTGTGGTCCATCGGGAAGATGCCCCGCGCGTAGCTCAGGAGCTGGTGCACAAGTTAAAATTTGTGATTCCCCGGAAGCTTTATCCGATGCCGGTTCAATCGGTGGTTGAAGGGAAGGCCCTGGCCAGAGTCGACGTGCCACCATTACGTAAGAACGCGGCGGCCAATGGCGAAAAGAAGAGTGCCTCTAAGAAGGCCGCTCAGCTACGCCGCCAAAGCGCCAACAAACGGCAGGCTGCTCATAGTGACATTGAATTGCCACAGGAAGTTTTCAACGCAGTCTTGGATCTCGAAAAGTAAGCAACGCAATAGAGTGCGACAAGAGGCGGTTAGTCAATGAGCATTAACGTCGATAGACGAATAATCCTGGTCTTGGATTGTTTGTCTATCGGGGTTAAGCGGAGTTGACTGCCTTTTGTCACACGTTTCGACTATAGATGTTCGGAGCGCAAGGAAGGGCCTGAGACTTTTGTCTCAGGCCCTTCCTACGTTTGGCCAGGCTCTGTCCGATTTGGTTTTACAGAGCTAATCTTAGTATGTTTTGGCTGTTTCAAAGTAAGCTTTTCCGGCCGCCAACATGTCCGCCGTCTGTTGATTCAACAGGGGTGGGAGCTGGTCGAAGGGAAAGTATTTTAGATCGAGCGTTTCATCCGTAGCCGACTCAAGAGGCCGACCGCCAACCTGTTTGACCAAGTAGAGTCGACTGATCACCTGGGTTTGGTCGCCATTAGGGTAGGTGGTGAAGCCCTGGTCGAAGATGCCCAGTGGCCGGATGATTTCGACGTCGATCCCGGCGTCTTCCTTGTACTCCCGGACGCAGGCCGCGTCAAAGGTTTCCCCATATTCGAGGAAACCGCCGGGCAGACTCCAGTTGTGGGTATCGGTCCGCAGGTTGAGCAGGACCTCCTGCTGATCATTGACCAGAATGGCGCCGGCCGCATTTAGAATTAGCGGGCGATGACCGACAAGGTGTCGGATTTCTTGGATGTAATTGGCCATGGGATGACCACCTTTCTCGTAGAGTTACGTTCATTAAAAACTAAGCAGAAAACCTGCGATTTTAATCGCGTGATGAATGCCAGAATTTAGCATATTTTCGAAACATACGTTCCCCATTCAGAGGGCTAAACATGGTATACTTAATCCAATCTACAGGGGAGGTATCTGTTGGTTAAATTAGGGAGAACAATTAAGTTGAGGCTTTATCCGGACATGGATCAAGCAGAACAATTTCTAGCGATGAGCCAGGAATATCAACGATTGGCTAATATTGTCAGTCAGTGGATCTTTGACCATGACTTTCAGTTAAGCTGGTTAAAAATCAACCACCAGCTGTACAAACGATTCAGACAAGATTCAGAACTCAATAGCCAGATGATTCAGTCGGTCTTTCGAACGGTCTCAGCTCGCTATAAGACCATTCGAGAACAAATGAAACAACACCCTTACCACTACAGGAACGAAGAAAGCAAATGGGTTCAAGTTCCGAGAGACCTGAACTGGTTGGTGAATCCCATTCAATTTCAGCGGCCACAAGCAGATTTGGTTCGCCAAAGTAATTACTCTTTTGCAAATAAGATGCAACAAATCTCACTGACTACTTTAGGCAAACGGACTAAGTTGAACTTCACCAACAAAGGATTCGAAAAATACTTTACCGATGATTGGAAGCTTGGAATCGCCAAATTGGTTCATAACCAGGGCAAGTGGTTTCTGCACATCGGCATCACGAGAGAAGTTAGCGACTTCGATACTAAGGATAATCCGCAAGTCGTAGGAATCGATCGTGGATTACGCTTCCTTGCAACTGCCTTCGATAGTGAAGGAAAGACGCTATTCTTTGACGGGAAAAAGATCTTACGTAAGCGAAAGAAGTTTCT
>NZ_BROB01000018.1 GCF_024345185.1 Levilactobacillus humaensis
CATGCCGAACACGGAAGTTAAGCTTCAGCACGCTGATAGTAGTTGGGGGATCGCCCCCTGCGAGGATAGGACGTTGCTACGCGAATTTTGGAGGATTAGCTCAGTTGGGAGAGCGTCTGCCTTACAAGCAGAGGGTCACAGGTTCGAGCCCTGTATCCTCCATTTGAGCCGTTAGCTCAGTTGGTAGAGCATCTGACTTTTAATCAGAGGGTCGACAGTTCGAGCCTGTCACGGCTCATTCGTCTTCGGACGATGAGAAATTTGATATTCATGATACTGACTATGCCGACTTAGCTCAGTTGGTAGAGCACCTGTCTTGTAAACAGGGGGTCGGAAGTTCGAATCTTCTAGTCGGCATTTAATTTTGCGGAAGTAGTTCAGTGGTAGAACATCACCTTGCCATGGTGGGGGTCGCGAGTTCGAATCTCGTCTTCCGCTTAGTACCGAAAGGTATTAAGCATCATTAGTAAGTAACGTTTTTGCACCCATAGCGCAATTGGATAGAGTGTCTGACTACGAATCAGAAGGTTGTAGGTTCGACTCCTACTGGGTGCATTTTAACGGGAAGTAGCTCAGCTTGGTAGAGCACCTGGTTTGGGACCAGGGGGTCGCAGGTTCGAATCCTGTCTTCCCGATTAAATAAGAATATTTTATTTAACATTTCGCGGTGTAGCTCAGCTGGCTAGAGCGTTCGGTTCATACCCGAGAGGTCGAGGGTTCGATCCCCCCCGCCGCGATTTGGACTTGGACTGGACCTTTAGCTCAGTTGGTTAGAGCAAACGGCTCATAACCGTTCGGTCGTAGGTTCGAGTCCTACAAGGTCCATCACCAGTTGGATCATGTACAGTTTTTTATGGAGGATTACCCAAGTCTGGCTGAAGGGAACGGTCTTGAAAACCGTCAGGTGGGTCAAACCACGCGAGAGTTCGAATCTCTCATCCTCCTTTCTTATTATCGCGGGATGGAGCAGTCTGGTAGCTCGTCGGGCTCATAACCCGAAGGTCGCAGGTTCAAACCCTGCTCCCGCAATCATTGGTTCGTTGGTCTAGTTGGTTAGGACGCCTCCCTGTCACGGAGGAGATCACGAGTTCGAGTCTCGTACGGACCGTTGTTATGCTCGTCAGCAGAGTGTAACAACCGTAATGCTAAATGGCAAATGGCTCGGTAGCTCAGTCGGTAGAGCAATGGATTGAAGCTCCATGTGTCGGCGGTTCGATTCCGTCCCGCGCCATTAAGGTAAAGCTCAATATATGCGGGTGTAGTTTAGTGGTAAAACCACAGCCTTCCAAGCTGTTGTCGCGAGTTCGATTCTCGTCACCCGCTTATATGGGCCTATAGCTCAGCTGGTTTAGAGCGCACGCCTGATAAGCGTGAGGTCGATGGTTCGAGTCCATTTAGGCCCATTATGGAGAAGTACTCAAGTGGCTGAAGAGGTGCCCCTGCTAAGGGTATAGGTCGCGGAAGCGGCGCGAGAGTTCGAATCTCTCCTTCTCCGTTTAGTTATGACCCGTTGGTCAAGTGGTTTAAGACACTGCCCTTTCACGGCAGTAACATGGGTTCGAATCCCGTACGGGTCATTGTTACACAACTTAATATTATCGCGGGATGGAGCAGTCTGGTAGCTCGTCGGGCTCATAACCCGAAGGTCGCAGGTTCAAACCCTGCTCCCGCAATCATTGGTTCGTTGGTCTAGTTGGTTAGGACGCCTCCCTGTCACGGAGGAGATCACGAGTTCGAGTCTCGTACGGACCGTCAGAGCAAGTCTTCCTTAGGGAAGGCTTTTTTGATATCACAAGAAAATGGTAAAAAGACACCGTCGTTATCAATGGCTGATACAGTCATTGGCAACAACGGTGTCTTTTATACCTTAGACTCGAGGTTTTTTAAGATGATGGTGACTTTTTCTTGAAGAGGCCGTTGACTGGCGATGATGAGATCGGCACTTTCAGAACCGTAGTCATCGAATAAACCGACGCGATTATCGAGAAAAACCTGACTCAGGACACTGATTAATGGTGTTTTTTCCACTTGCCATCACGCCACTAGTGCCAATGACTTTAGCAGTCAGCGGTTAAAGTCTCCTAGTTGTTTAGACTTTGCTTTAAGAACGAACGCAACCGTTGATCGTGGGCAAAAAGATATAAGCCTTTAACCCCACGTTTCATGAGGACGTTCACAGTATTTAAAATGAGTTGTCGTTTGGCTGACAGAACTTCTTGGGGGTCGGTCAAATCATCACGATGTTTAAAGGTCTCGACATCTGTGTTGCGGTCTAGATTGACTAACAGACGGTCGTCACTATCAAGGCTGAGGGTAGGTCCAATGATGAGGCCAACGTAATTCAAATCAAATCCCTGACAGGTATAGATCGACCCGACTTCATCAATCGTCTCGGGCAGTTCCGCCCAAGGGGTACTGGTGTAATTGTACTGATCCCACGGTAGGTGGAAACGACCTTCGGTGATGTAGTGTTTACCGCCATCTAACGTGGAGGGATAGCCTGACGTAGCGACAATGCGTGAGAGGCCTACCAATTGATTCTTTTTAACAATGGTTTGACGCATGTCCTCGGCATCGTCAAAGATCCGCAAGTCGTAGTGGTCACCGGCTGTTGTGGGGAGTAGCCGCACTCGAGCGTGGGTAAAGTCGTTGATCCACTGGACCAGCTCGTCACTAGCCTGCATGCGGAATTGATGGGTCAGACGGTAACTGTCATGGGGAAAGGGAGCCAGCAGATGTTGCAGGCGTTTCTCGGTCCAGTAGCTCTTAAATCGCAACACCTGCGTTTCGTCAAAGACCAGGATAATGACCTTGGCGTGGGCCAACAATGACGTCAGATGATTGTGACCGTAAAAGTTATTGTAGTGGTCAGCTTGTGACAAGAGCAGGTGGGCCTCATCAATGATGAGAACATCTGGGTGAACCTTACCTTGTTCCGCCTGATTAATGAGCGACGTAGGTCGTTGAAAGTCCTTCTTAAAGAGGTGCGGTCGGTCGCCAGCAATTTGCCGATAGACCTTCAGAATTTCCGGGTGGTTGACCAGAAAGTAGTTCTCCGTGTGGGCAAAGGCACTGTCTGGGTCCGTACGTGATGCCGTCTGTAAGCGATCAAACAGGTGTGACAGAACGACACTTTTTCCGGTTCCCGCATCACCGAATACGGTAAAAACAGCTGGCGTCGTCTCGTTCAGGTGAGCACTAGTAAATTTCAGAATTTTCTGAACTAGATCAGCCTGCTCCGTGGTTAAGGGTACAGTGGGGGCGATCTTGGTCACCGCTGCATTAGAGGTTGCATGAGTCAAAAAATGTCGCCAGCTTTCTATAAAAAGATATAAAACTATTGTAACGCGAATTCCGGGTAAAAGAAAAGACCCATCAGGGGTCTCAAGGTGTGACTGGCGGCTGTTCATCAGTATCACCATCAGCAGATTCGGCCTCTTCTGGTGGGGCGATCCGATAGGTGGCTGCATGAGAACTCACCGACCGTTGCGTGAACCGTGAAATTTCGTGGAATCGGTAGGAATGCCGCCAGAGGGCGTAGGCCAGGCTATCGTTCCAGATGGTGAGGACGACGTATTCGCCAGCAATGCGGTCCTTTTTTAAGACTAGAATGGCCTGCATACTGACAGGAAGCGCCCCACGGACCAAGCGGTCGAGATGATCTTCGAAGATTTTGGCATCGTCGGGGTCAAAGGTGAAATAGAGAAAATGATAGAAGCCGTGCCAGTCGGTTTCACCGTGACTGAATAGGACCTGATAGCTCAGTCGGCTGTGGAAAATGGTTGGCTTATCGGAAATGTCAACGAGTTGTAATCCAGTGGGATCGGTGGTGTCCGCTAATAGGACAAACGGTCGATCCGGGTGTTTAGAAACAAGTTGTTCAAGCAGGTAACGACTGCCGAAGGTGACAGCAAGTTGGGTTAACATCGTGCGAGCCTCCTTTAGGGACCTTTAGGCCCATTATAGGGGATCGCTAAGAAAAGCGAAACGTTTACACTCGCTAGACGACGCGCTAAACTGAAGACAAGAACCATAATGAGAGGATGATTGGATGAAGTTAACGGTTTTAGGGTGTTACGGGGGTTACCCATACAACGGTGTGGGAACCAGTAGCTACCTCATCACAAGCGGGGATTACCATCTGTTACTGGATTGCGGGAGTGGGGCCTTGCTGGCCTTACAGAAGGTCCTGAGTCCCTTACAACTCAATGCGGTACTCCTGACACACTACCATCATGACCACACGGCCGACGTGGGCGTCCTTCAATACGAATGGCAACTGGGCACCGAGCCTAAGGCCGAACCAATCTTGCCAATTTACGGGCATACTGCGGATCCACTGAACTTTGGGAGTCTGACCTGGCCGCAGGCTACTGAAGGGCGGGCCTATGATCCTAAGCAAACGTTGGAACTGGGGCCACTCAGCATTGATTTTCTACCGACACATCATCCGGTACCGGCCTATGCCCCACGGATTACCGAACGGGCGACTGGTCAGACGTTGGTCTTTACCGCGGATACAGCCTATTTTGATGGGTTAATCGGTTGGGCTAAGGACGCGGATGTCTTGCTGGCAGATACCAATTTCTACGCCGACCATCAAGGCCCAGCCTGGCATCTGACATCAACACAGTCCGGCCACTTGGCTCAGGCGGCCCACGTCAAGCAGTTATTGCTCACCCACCTGCCACAAACCGGAGAATGGTCGCAGTTGACGGCTGAGGCGCAGCAGGCTGCCGGGCAAGATGTCCCAGTGGCCACGGTCGAGGTTGGTAAAACATACGAAATCTAATTATAAGTATTCGTTAAATATTAATTGTCTGGCAGACAGTTGCTGACTAATTCGTTGATGATGACCATCATCATGGCAATTAATAAACAATCCGATAGATATTGTTTATTAATTATTTACCCAGATCCTCTTCCAATTTCCCCGGAAACCGGTATAATGTATTTATAAAATCATTTATACCACGTGAGGGGGAAACGATCATGACAGTCACGCTCTATACAACACCAAGTTGCACGTCCTGCCGTAAGGCACGCTTATGGTTTGAGAAGCACGGAATTGCGTATCGGGAACAGAATATTTTTGCTGAACCTTTGACGGTTGCCGATGTTAAAAACATTTTGCGACTGACAGAGGATGGGACCGAGGAGATCGTTTCCAAACGGTCACGGGTCTACCAGGAGTTAAATATTGACTTGGATGATCTGCCGTTGCGTGAGCTCTACGATCTGATTTGCCAGAACCCAGGAATTCTGCGGCGGCCGATCATGATTGACGACAAACGCCTTCAGGTTGGTTATAACGAAGAAGAGATTCGCCGGTTTTTACCCCGACAAGTCCGCGAACTAGAACTTCAACGGGCACAACGACTGGTAAACGAAACGAATAAGGTTAATTAGTTGCATCTAACCAGATTTGTGAGAAAATAAGTCTTGCAGTCTGGTTTTTTTGTTATGATTACTTTACAAGTAAAATAAAATGGCTAGAATGAGTATCAAGGACGATCCCCAAACCCATGAGAAAGGGGTGTTATTCAATGGAAATGGAACGTATTAACGAAAACACGATCCGCGTCGTCATTGGTAACGATGACCTCAGCGAACGCGGCATTACGGTCTTGGACCTTCTGGGCAACCATAAGCAGATCGAAGGTTTCTTCTACAGCATTCTGGAAGAAGTCGATGTCGATCATCAATTCCAAGATAACGATGCTGTGACCTTCCAAGTTTTACCAAATCGGAATGGTCTCGAGCTCTTTATCAGTAAGAATGTCGATGAAGACAGTGCCACTGACACGAATGTGACAGATGCAAGTGTTGACGGGCAACACCCCGATCAGGTGTCGGATCAGTTGAAAGCCCACCTCCTGGAAAAGGACGGTCAGAAGGATTTCTTCTCCAACTTTAAATCTGCCACCGGTAACACCAACGACATCGAGGATTATTTAGATGATGATGGTCAACCAACCACGACTCGGGTCGTCCGGTTACCAACATTTGAGGATATGATTAGTTTGGCGCGGGTTCTCCACTTGGAGAACGCAGCGTCCAACCTCTATCGTTACAAGAACGCCTACTATTTGGAATTAATTTTCTTCGTCAATGAATCTTCGCGTGAATCAATCAAAGATGAACTGGCCGTCGCCTATGAATATGGGGACAGCACTAAGGTTGCACCGGATGTTTTGGCCGAACATGGCCAGCTAATTATGGAACATTCCGCATTAGAACTGACCCGGTACCATTTTTTGAGTGATTAGTCGAATGAAGGATATCAGGACGCCGGTGGTTGTATAGCCGCGGCGTCCTTTTTCTATAATTAAGGCTGTATATGGTCTAGGCCCATGTGCATTGATTTGAAAGGATAAAAATGACCTTACAACAATTGGAAGGGGTGTTACTGACCCTGACAGCGGTGATGGCCGTGGTGGTTGTTCTAACCATCGTCATTTATTACTGGTATTCTCGCAAGAATAGTAATAACTATCTGGAAAATGATGAATTCGAGTTACGATACTTTATCCAAAAGCAGGTGGACTATCAGGGGAAGGTGACCGGATACGAGTGTCTATTGCGACAACATAACGCCGATGACTCCTGGACACTGCCTAAGCAGCTAGATTCCTTGCCGCTACAGCGGGTGATTTTTCTCCTGGAGGATACCTTCAAGGCGCTACCAGAGGAACCTATCACGCTGTCGATTAATTTAGAGTACGATCAGATCACCAGTCCTGACTTTCACTACTTCGTTCGCTGGGCAATTTCCAAGATTACCCCAATGAAATTGTCCGTTGAATACACGCCAGATCGCCACAAACATCGGTTGAATCGACGGCTCTTTCGCCGGCGGATTCGCGAAGCACGACAGTATGGCATGACCTTTGGGATCGATAACGTCGGGTCTTCATTAAGTAACTTGAAGACGATTGAGTGGATTCTACCTGAGGTGGATTCCTTGAAATGTTCCATGCGGAGTTTTCGTAAAGAGGATCCCAACGAGTGGTTGGATCTTAACTTACAGTTTTGGAACCGGCTGGCGCAGCGTAACCACATCGAGTTGATCCTGATGGGGGTTGAAAATGAACAGGATCAACAGCTTGCCGAAAAGTTGCAGATTCGGACGCGTCAAGGTTATCTCTTTGGCCGACCGAGTAATCCGCAGGAAGGAACGGGGACAAAATGAAAGACAAATCAGCAGGTCGTCAGCAACTTTACACGGATGACTACTTTGAGAAGGGCCATTGGGGCTTGAAAATTTGGCAGACGGTGGTTGGTCTCTTCGGCTGGATCTGTGTGGCAGTCCCCATCACGTTGACGGTGCTGTCTTTTTGGGCCTCCTACGATCCTCGGGTCATTCACTTGTGGTCGTACAACGAGGGTATCTTTGAAATTAAGTTTATTGGCATTTTGTTACTATTTGCCTTTGTGACGGTCTCACTGTTCGCGGTGGGGATGACCATCATTCAAAACCGAAAGCGCGATCGGGTCGTTGAACAGTGGCCCACCTTTAATCCCATCGACCAACGTAAACGGGAAGACACTCTGGGTGATTTTATGACCCAGCGGTTCGGTGATCAGGAGTTCCGGGAGAATGTCCGGGATTATCAAGTAAAGCCGGAACAGAACTTGGATACCGATCAGATTCACCAGTTGTATCAGCAACGTAATCTCAATGATTTGGACAAATAGGAGCGACGGGCATGTTTGATTTCTTTATCGACAGTATTCTGAAAGCCACGTTGGGGAAGACCATCCTCAACGTTCTTTTACTGATCCTTTGCCTGTACCCAGTGGTTGGTTCGTTCTTCTGGTTTGCTGGGGCATTGTCCTATCGCTTCCTGAAGACCAACAAACGTGACGATGATTGGGAAGTCATCCCAGTTGATAAGCAACCGCTGATTACCATCATGATTCCGGCCCACAATGAGGAAGTCATGATTGAAGAAACCATTACGTACCTATTTGACCAGTTAAACTACACGAATTTTGAAGTGCTCGTCATGAACGATGGGTCGACGGACAAGACGGCGGCAATTATTCACCGTCTGCAGGAGACCTATCCGCGGTTACGAACTGTGGAGATCCTGAAGAACAAGGGGAAGGCCCATGCCTTTAACATTGGGATGTATTTTGCCAAGGGCGAATATATTCTCAGTAACGATGCCGATACCATCCCCGAACCCGATGCGCTCATGAAATACATGAATTTCTTTCGGCGGGAGCGCGACATGAATACCTCGGCTGTTACGGCCAACATGGATGTTCAGAATCGAACGACGCTGTTGGGAAAGTCACAAACGGTGGAATTTACCAGTATTGTCGGTGTGATTAAACGAAGTCAGACGGCCGTTAACGACTCGATGTACGCTTATAGTGGCGCGAATACCATGTATAAGAAAGACTTTCTGATCGACGTCGGAGGATTTCGTCAGAACCGAGCGACGGAAGATATTAGTATCGCCTGGGACCACCAGATGATTGGGGCGGTCCCACGATTTGCCCCCAACATTATCTTCCACATGAACGTGCCAGAAACCATCAAGGATCTCTACCATCAGCGTAAGCGCTGGGCACAGGGAGGGACAGAAGTCTGGCTAACGAACATCTGGAAGTTTTTACGCCATCCGGTTGAACACCGTTATCAGTGGTCGATGTTTTTGGATTCGACGTTGTCGATTATCTGGTCTTTCTTCTTTACGATTACGTCGGCAGGTTTTATTGGCATGATGCTGTATTTTCTCTTCACGGGGAACTACGAGCGAGTGATGCATGGGATCCTGATTTCCTTTATCTTTGTGACCTTTGAAATGTTCGCGGGTTTCATGCAACTCCTAGCGGCCTTGCTGTTGGACCATCACGGAGCTAAAATGAAATACCTCTTCTCTACTGGATGGTTAATCCCATCACGGTGGTCATGACCTTTGTTCCCGCCCTCAAGACAATTCTGGGTTTTGGATCCGGAACCTGGGTTAGCCCTAAACGGCAATCAATGAAAAAATAAAGGCGGGCACCAACAGGCGGTTATCAGGATTAAGCGGAACCAGCTGCCTGTTGGTGCACGTTTCAACCCTATAATTTTGGCAACACGAAAGGGCCTGGGAGTTTTCCCAGGCCCTTGTTTTAAGTTGTCACTATTTTTAGCGACGTTCAATTGCTAGTAAAAATGGGGGATGATGAATCTGATTAATAAAGCCGTATTGCAGAACCTGATAGGTCTTCTGCGGTAGGTTCTGGCAGAAGTCAACCACGGCGTGACGTTCGTCCATGCCTCCGGGATGACCGGAGTAAACCACGAGGATAATTCGACCCCCGCGGCGGAGGTGTTGTAACAATGCTTTAACCGCCGTCAAGGTTGTTGTCGCCTGCGTCACGACGGACTTGTCACCGCCAGGCAGGTAGCCAAGATTGAAGACAGCTCCGGCAATCTGGGTGGGGTCATCAAGGTAGTCGCCCACGTGTTCATGGCCGGTCGCATGCAGGTCAACCTGTGCACCGAGGCCGGTCAGGGTGAGTTGCGTCTGAGTAGCGCTCAGCGCGGCATCTTGGACGTCAAAACCAATGACGTGGCCGGTAGGACCGACCTGGTTGGCCAGAAACAAGGTATCGTGGCCATTGCCGACGGTGGCATCGACCACGGTATCTCCGGGGCCGACACACTCACCCAGCAGGGTATGACTATAGGCTAAGGCATTTGGTAGGTTCATGATGAAGGGGCTTCCTTTCTAAAGAGCAACCACTGTGTAACGGTCAGGAGGACGAAGCCAAGTGACCAACCGGCTGCCACATCACTGGGGTAGTGCACCCCGACGTAGATGCGTGACAGGCCAATAATGACAATCCAACAGCTGAAGATAATCGTCAGGCTCAACGCCCAGCGACGATGTTCGTGGGATTGCCAGGCGATCATGACGATTAATGATCCCCAGAGCAGCATGGCCGTAATGGAATGGCCACTGGGAAAGCTGTAGGAGCTGGCCGAAACCAGTCGATCGATGGTTGGTCGTGGCCGCTGGACCAGGTGTTTAATGAGACTGTTACCGATCCCTGCCCAGATCAGGACATTCCAGCCCAGAAAGAGCGCTCCCTTGGCATGTCGGGTAATCACGAGGACTAACACCAAGATCAGAGTGATCGCGGTCACAGGTTGGGGATCACCGGAGTGGGTGATGGTGACGATGGCCTGCGTAAGCGTTGGTGGCAGGGGATGACGAATCCAGCCGATGATGAGGCGATCGAAGCCCTTCACCCAGGTTTGCTGGAGACTCACGCCTAATAACAGGATACAAAATATAATGGCGGCTCCTAAAGTGGCCCACCAACGGGTCTTAGATATTGGTGCCATAACGACGCCTCCTCAAGGTTTCTTTATAAATTTTAGTATAGCACAGCTGGCCCTTCTGATCGGTCAACCTCAAGCGTATTGGGGTTGCTTTTCCGGGGGTGGTTTGCTAAGATTAAACCAATTTGATTAATCTAAGACTGTGACGAGAAGTAGTAGATGGTTTGGGTATGTAGAAAGCGGATGGTTGCTGAAAATCCGTTACCTGAACAACCGAACTTATCTCCGAGTCCTTTCTGCCGCAAGGTGGGCGTTTGGCGACGTTATCAGCCGGAATGAGCCTCGAAACAGTTTCGAGGAAATGTAGGTGGTACCGCGCTAAAACGCCCTGCAGTAGCCCATTTTGGGCTACTGGGGGCTTTTTTTGTGGGAGAATGACGATTTAGAGAAAGGGAGCGACAATTTTGGCTTACAAACACCAAATTATTGAACGTAAGTGGCAACACTTCTGGCGGGTCAACGAAACTTTCAAGACGTCAGACAATCAGAACAAACCGAAGTACTATGTGATGGATATGTTCCCATATCCTTCAGGACAGGGACTTCACGTGGGGCATCCCGAGGGATACACCGCAACTGACATCATGGCACGTCTGAAGCGGATGCAAGGCTTTAACGTCCTTCACCCAATGGGGTGGGACGCCTTCGGTTTACCAGCCGAACAATATGCTTTGAAGACGGGACACAATCCTAAGGACTTCACCGCGCACAACATTAAGAATTTCAAACGTCAAATTCGCTCACTGGGCTTCTCTTACGACTGGAGTCGTGAGATTAACACGACCGACGAATCTTACTACAAGTGGACACAATGGATCTTCGAACAGCTCTACAAGAAGGGCTTGGCCTATGAAGATAAGATCATGGTCAACTGGGCGCCCGACTTCATGGGTGGGACCGTTGTGGCCAATGAAGAAGTCGTTGATGGCAAGACGGAACGGGGCGGTTATCCTGTTTACCGCGTGCCAATGCGTCAATGGGTTCTGCGGATCACGGCCTATGCTGACCGCTTGATTGACGATCTGGATGACCTGGATTGGCCCGACAGCATTAAGGAAATGCAACGTAACTGGATCGGCCGTTCTGAAGGTGCCAGCGTCTTTTTCCCAGTCGCTGGGCAAGAAGACACTAAGGTTGAGGTCTACACGACCCGTCCTGACACGTTATTTGGTGCGACCTACATGGTCTTAGCTCCAGAGCATGCCTTGGTTGACCAGATTACGACGCCGGAACAAGCCGACGCTGTGAAGGCCTACAAGGCGGCCATTGAAAGCAAGTCTGACCTCGAACGGACGGACTTGAACAAGGACAAGACCGGGGTCTTCACCGGTGCCTATGGCATTAATCCTCTGAGTGGCAAGAAATTACCAATCTGGATCGGGGATTACGTGCTGGCATCTTACGGGACTGGGGCCATCATGGCCGTACCAGCCCACGATGAACGGGACAACGATTTCGCGAAGAAATTTAAGTTGCCAATCGTTCAGGTCATCGCCGGTGACGACGATACCGATGTCCAAGAAGCCGCTTATACCGGGGATGGGAAACATATCAACTCCGATTTCATGGACGGCATGGACAAGGCTACTGCGATCAAGGCCGCCATTGACTGGCTCGAAGAACACGACGCCGGGCATAAGCAGGTTAACTTCCGTCTACGTGACTGGATCTTCTCCCGTCAACGCTACTGGGGTGAACCAATTCCCGTTATTCACTGGGAAGACGGCGAAACCACATTAGTTCCTGAAGACGAATTGCCTTTAAAGCTGCCAGCAGCTAAGCAACTCGAACCTTCTGGTACCGGGGAAAGCCCATTGGCCAACCTGGATGACTGGGTCAACGTGGTGGATAAGAATGGTCGTAAGGGGAAACGTGAAACGAACACCATGCCGCAATGGGCTGGGAGTTCCTGGTACTTCTTACGCTACATCGATCCCCACAATGACAAGATGATTGCCGATCCCGAGAAGTTGAAGTACTGGATGCCAGTGGACCTCTATATCGGGGGATCCGAACATGCCGTACTCCATCTGTTGTACGCTCGGTTCTGGCACAAGTTCCTCTACGACTTAGGCGTCGTGCCTACCAAGGAACCTTTCCAGAAGTTAGTTAACCAAGGGATGATCCTGGGGACTAACCATGAAAAGATGTCCAAGTCTAAGGGTAACGTCATCAATCCCGATGAAATTGTCGAAGAACACGGGGCAGACACCCTGCGGCTTTACGAAATGTTCATGGGGCCTTTGGAAGCAGCTAAGCCTTGGAGTACGGAAGGGATCAACGGTTCTCGTCGTTGGCTCGACCGGGTCTGGCGTTTATTGATTGACGATAACAACCATCTGCGTGATCGCGTCACGATGATTAACGATGGCTCGTTGGACAAGATCTATAACCAGACCGTTAAGACGGTGACGGAAGACCTGGAAGGCTTACGTTTCAACGTGGCTATTTCACAATTGATGGTCTTCGTTAATGAAGCCTACAAGGCCGACAGCCTCCCTCTGATCTACATGGAAGGCTTCGTTAAGATGATTTCTCCAATCGTGCCACATATTGCCGAGGAGTTATGGTCCCTCATGGGTCATGACGACACCATCACCTACGCCAAGTGGCCAACGTACGATGCCAAGCAATTGGTAGAAGACGTGGTCGAAATGGTTGTTCAGGTTAATGGGAAGGTCCGCGCCCACTTGAAGGTGGCTAAAGACGCCGACAAGCAAGGCATCGAAGACGCAGCTCTGGCCGACGAGACAGTCAAGCTCCACACGGATGGCAAGACGATCCGTAAGGTGATTGTCATTCCTGGCAAGCTGATTAACATTGTTGCTAACTAAATCTGATGCAGTTAAAGCCCTTGAAGCCAACACTTCAGGGGCTTTTTTGACCGCGTATGTTACTCGCCTTATCAACCAATCTTTCACTGGTTCGGGTGTCTGCTAGATATGGTATACTCGGCAAAAATGAGGAGGGGAGACCATGCTGAAACGATTATGGGGATTGGTTAGGTTGGAATGGCAGGTCACGTGGGCGAAGAAAATGATTTTCGTTTACACACTTGGTGTACCGTTGGCTTACTTACTAGTTGCCACCTTCAATCAGTATGGCCATCCCCTGGAAAGATACAGTCTGACCAACCAACTCTTTGGCTACTGGGCCTATATGATCTTGGTCGGTGTCATCAGTGGCTTTCAGTTTAGCCTGATGGGTATCTGGGCTGCAGGTGCTGTGAATGTGGAGGCGCTCACGCGGCAGGAGACTTATCGCGTGCTCCTGAGCAATCTGGTCCTACAGACGGCAATTATTCAGATAGAAATTCTACTCTTCGACGGGGTACTCGCAATCTTGATGCCGATCTCGGCTAGCCTACAACACATGATGGTGGTGGCATGGGGACTGAATTTTCTGCTGATTCCAATTATTGCTGGTTTTACGACGGTTTTCCTGCTCCTGCCAGTGAGAGGGGCCGTGACGAGTCTGATTGCCACAGCTTACATTGGCGTGGGATTGCTGGGGGTCAACGCTGAGTTATTCGGGCAGTCGGCGCTCGCCACAATCGTCATGACTATTGTTGATCCGTGTGCCTATGTGGTGCGTTTCTACCTTTCCTGGCTAAATATTGGCGATCAACGTAGTTCACTCAATGGCCTGTTGCTAGCGATCGTAGCCCTGGGCTATCTGGCGGTGAGTGTTTTTGTCAGTCGGCATCTGCCGCGAGATTCTCAGGCAAAAATTGGTTAACAAAAGACCGAATCGACTGATTCGGTCTTTTGTATCGGGCTTAAGTTGATAGGTATTGCTTAACGTCGACGATGGCGGACGAAGGTGAAAAAGTGCAGGATGCTGGCCAGTAAAACGTAGAAGATGATGACAAAGGTCGCATAGGTCAACCAAAATTTGCCGGCGGCGAAAACGCCAAACCACCAGGCTTGCAAGCCCATGGTAACCAAGGCCATGAGGGCAATCATAAAGAAGAGCTGTATGTAACGTTTCAAGGTATTATCATCCTTTCGTGGTCGGTCGGCGATCTTGGCTCCGAGACGACGGCACTCAGCTAGCTTACTTTCTCGGGGACCATGGGTACCCCAGGTTCCGGTACCGACAAATTCACCGACCTTAATGATTCCGGCTCCAGACATGACGCGATCAATGGTCACGAAGGTCTGATCCGTAATGCCCGTAAAGAAGTTCTCCGTTGAGCTAATAAAACAGGTGGTCATGCTGAGGTAGTGCTTGTCCTTGTACTTCCCAGGTAGGGTGTCACCGGCAGAAGTCATCCGAACCAGCCGAAACCGCATGCAGTCAAAGAACTGTTTCATGACGCCAGGAAGGCCACCCCAATAGGTGGGGGCACAGATGATCCAGAAGTCACTGGCAGCCATTTTGGCTTCGATTTCGTCTAGGGCCGGACAACGTTTTTCCTTGGTGTCCGGGTAAATGTCATAGTCGCGGAGAAAGACCGTCTCGACCGTGGCAGTCTCAGGCAGAGCGGAAGTCACCGCTTGAAGGTACTGAGCAGTGATCCCATCTGAGAGATGACTGCCTAATAAGGCTAAATAACGCAAATCAATCGCCTCGCTTAAAGATTAAGATTCAATCTGTTTTGGGGGATGATATGTAAGTTGTCAGGCCATCCGATCCCCATGGGACGGTCGCAGGTGAGCAAACTCTCACCATATTTAGTATACCGCAAGCTAATTTAATTCCAAAAAATAACCCCTCACTAGCCTTTAATGGCGGGTGAGGGGACAAGCTTACTGTAAGAGTTCAGTTAAAATTGCGAAGAATCGTTGGCGAACCTGCTCGTCTTCGCCAGCCTTGGAGAATTGATAATCGAGTAAGTGGCGGTCAAATTCGTGGAAGAAAACGTCAGCCATGGTTTGATAATCACTGTCATTGGTTTGGTCAATCCGCTTGAAACTACGCCATGTGGAGTAGATCAACTGGGCATCGGGAACCTTTGCCAGTTCTGGAAAATGTTCTCGAATACTCTTGGTCATCCGTACGACTTGCCGTGCTCTTTCCGGGGACATCTGCATCTTTGGGGTCGCGGTTGCACCAGCTGTTGCCTGCGTCATATTGCCATTCCTCCTTGAATAATCTTGTTTCTTGACTACCTCCAGCATACCACTGTTCCCGATATTCGGTAAATTATCTGCGGTGTGATGGGAACGGTTTCACGAAAAACTTTAAAGAAACCTGATAAATGTGGGGAAAAAGCTATGGTATAATGTTTGTTTGATTAGCTCGACAATCGTCGAGTACGGAACTGTTGAATCTACAAATTGAAAGTAGGGTGTCAAATGTCGGCAAGGGATAACACGGAGAGTCAAACCACCAGCGCGCAAGACCAAATGGTTGCGGGATCGGCGTGGATGACTGCGGGAAGTATCTTTTCAAGAATTCTCGGGGCAGTCTATATTATTCCGTGGAACATCTGGTTCGGTGCCTTCTATCTTCAAGGTAACGCGCTATATGGTAAGGGATATAATATCTATAGTTTCTTCCTGATCGCAGCGATCGCGGGGGTACCTTCGGCCATTGCCAAACAGGTCGCCCACTACAACGCTCTCAATGAATATGGGGTCAGTGTCCGGCTCTACAAACGGGGGCTGGAGATTGCCATCGCAACCGGAATTGGGATCGCTGCCCTGATGTACTTCGGGGCACCACTATTTACCGGTGGTGATGAGCATCTGATTCCAGTCTTACATTCCTTATCCTGGGCGATCTTGATTATCCCCACGATGAGTCTTACGCGGGGGTACTTCCAAGGGTTCCAACAGATGGCACCATCCGCAATTTCTCAATTTGTGGAACAGCTGATTCGGGTCATTTACATGTTAATGACAGCTTTTGTCATCATGCGAGTGATGAAGGGCAACTGGGTCACAGCTGTGTCTCAGTCGACCTTTGCGGCCGCAGTCGGAGCCTTAGGTGGTCTACTGATCTTGGGCGTGTACTATTTACGTCGGCGGAGTGAATTTCAGGACTTGGTGGCCAATAGTAATAATGAATTGGTCGTACCAGCTTCTCAACTGTACCGCGAAATCATCGCGCAAGCCGTGCCATTCGTGGTTCTGGGAGCCGGAATTACGATCTTCCAATTGATTGACCAATATACCTTTGCGCCTATCATGCACATGGCGGGAAATTATTCGGCGGAACACCTGAATGACCTCTTCGCCCTGTTCGGCGTTAACGCCAACAAATTAATTATGATTACCATCTCATTAGCTTCGGCCTTGGCAGTGACCGTTGTCCCGCTATTGTCGGAAGCCTATACGCGAGGCAACAAGCGCGAGATTTCTGGTCAATTGACCAATGCCTTTCTGATGTTTGAATTCGTCATGTTACCCAGTGCCTTGGGGATGGCGGCCGTCTCACGGCCATTGAACATTATCTTCTATGGCCCAACCCAAGAAAAATTAGCGTCATCTATTCTGGCCTTCTCGTCTTATCTGTCAATCTTGTTAGGGTTGTACACGGTGGTGGCGGCCCTGATGCAGGGGATCTCACAAAACAAACGGGCGGTGCGTTACTTTGCCGTGGGGACGGTTGTGAAGTTCGTTGTTCAATGGCCACTGGTTTACTTCTTGGGGGCCTTTGGCCCACTGGTGGCGACCGGGATCGGGCTGTTTGTAACCTGTTACCTGATTATTCATTCACTTGATGTGCAATTTGGGATTAACTATGCTCAGATTGCCAAACGCACCAACGGTATCTTGATGGCAGCCTTGGGAACCTTTGCCTTGGCCCGGGCGATTACGTTGATTGGTGGTTTAATGGGCAGTGAAAGCCGAACCATTAATTTTCTAATTACGATCGTGGCTGCGCTTGTTGGTGGTTATTTCTACGTTTACATGGTCTTGAAGAGCCGTCTGGCAGATGATATCCTAGGATCACGAGTTGCCGGGCTACGGCGCCGGCTACACATTCACTAGGGAGGCAATACGATGAGGATTGACCAATACCTAACGGATTTCCATCAAGGAACACGACGTCAGGTCTTTCGACTGTTGCGTCAGGGGCGCGTCACTGTCAATCAAACAGCGATTGATTCGCCATTAACATCGGTCACGGAACAAGATGACGTGCGAGTTGACGGTCGCCCGGTCACGGGGCGACAACCGAGCTATCTGGTTTTCAACAAGCCTGTCGGTGTCCAGTTGAACCTGGACGCGACGGCGCCCCACAGTCTAGGCGGTTTGTTAAATGCCCTAGACCGTGAACAGGCGTTAAAGGTCTTCTCCGATCTGCCGAAAGACGCGACGGGACTGGTGATTGTCAGTGATGATGACCAATTTCTACAAGACGTCGCCAACCAGGACTGGCTGAGCACGTTACGTGTCCGTTTGGCAGGTGTGGTGTCAGAATTACCGGCATTGGATAATGATCTCACGTTTGACCAAGTGGACTTAATGCCCGATAAGATTCATCAAGAGACGATCGTCTTAGCGCGAACCCGCGATTTAGCGGTTGGTGTGCCCACCTTGGCTAACCTCCAGGGGGCTGATGGATTGGTCAGTCGCGTGGCTTTTGGGCCGCTACAGTTACCAGTTGACCTCTCCGTGTCTTCCTATCGCGGCTTGTATCCTGATGAGAT
Source organism: Levilactobacillus humaensis (assembly GCF_024345185.1). Lineage (GTDB taxonomy): Bacteria > Bacillota > Bacilli > Lactobacillales > Lactobacillaceae > Levilactobacillus > Levilactobacillus humaensis. Next base: position 17,952 of record NZ_BROB01000018.1, read on the forward strand.
TGATAATCTCACCGGACCATTGGTTGATGAGGATGAATTGCTAAAAAACGATTAGAACTTTTTAAAATTTAAATGCAACAAGAGGTAGGCGACACTTGGAATTTATTCCAGTGTTGCCTACCTCTTTTCGTCTAATTCTTCTTAAAAAATACGAGAGGAGGACACCTGTCCTGGTCTCGTATTGGTTGTCAAACTTATTTGGCTTCATGGGCTTTCATAAATCGAGGGATTTCGGTAATAATCTGATGTGGCAACACGACGTATTGGGTCGCAGCCAATTCTTCAGCAATGGCGCTGTGACTGTAAACAGCTGCGAGCACGGCATCGGTGGGATTGGCAAATTGGGCCAGAAAGCCACCGACCATGCCGGCAAGGGTATCACCCATGCCTCCAGTTGCTTGGGCCGGCGTTCCCAGGGGATTCTCATAGACGCCGCTTGGTGTGTAGATCTGGGTGCGATGGGATTTAACAACCACCGTGGCTTTCAGATCGGCCACAGCCGCCTGGTTATTCGCGACTGTTTGCTCGGCAATGGCTAAGCCACTTAATCGTTGCCATTCCATTTGGTGGGGGGTCATCACTAACCGAGCCTCGGGCAAGGTGAGGTGGTGGCTGGCTATCAGTGTGATGGCCGAACCGTCGATCACGACGGTTTGCTTGGCGTGTATGGCACTAAAAGTGGCGTTTAAGGCCATTAAGCTGGCCTCATCGGTCCCAAGGCCGGGTCCGACCACAACGACGTCAGCGGTGCTTACCAGGTCTCTGAGCTGATGGAGATTGCTGAGGTCGGCAAACATGGCCTCGGGTAACCGGGCATGCAGGCTCGACTGATTGCTGGCATCGGTGACCGTGGTGACGAGGCCGGCACCGGAGTAGACGGCTGCGGCACTCGCCATGATGATGGCGCCACCGAAATTGGCATTGCCGCCCACCAGGGTTACGCGGCCATAGGTGCCCTTATGACTTTCTGCCGGTCGTTGACGAATGGTACGGGTTAAAATGCTTGGCGATAACGTTTCCATGTGAAAGCCTCCTGACAGATGTTCTCGCTTTCAGTATAGCATTTTACTAAGGGAAAACGGCTTACAATTGGCAGTGGGTATGCTAGAATTGACGGTAAGTAAAGTTGGACGATGAGGTCCGAATAAATTATAGGGAGGTCCAATCATGGCAATTGATTGGCAACAATTATCTGCAAAGTACCGCGACGCCTACATTGCTGACTTAACCACATTAGTCGGTATTGACAGTGCCCGCGATGATTCTAAAGCGACTGAAGACTATCCATTAGGCCCCGGTCCAGCTAAGGCGTTAAACGCCTTCTTAGGTTTGGCTCAGCGCGATGGTTTTGAGGTTAAGAATCTCGACAATCTGGTCGGGTACGTAGAATACGGTGAAGGTAACGACACCTTGGCTATCTTGGGTCACGCCGATGCGATGCCCGCTGGCAAGGGCTGGCACACCGATCCCTTCACACTGACGGCCAAGGATGGTAACTTGTACGGCCGTGGAACCTCTGATGATAAAGGACCTTCATTAGCTGCTTATTATGGCTTGAAGATGTTAAAGGACGAGGGCATCATGCCTAAGATCAAGATTCGCTTTATCATCGGAACCGACGAAGAGAGCGACTGGACCGGGATGAACCATTACCTCGACCTCGAACCAGCCCCAACGTTGGGCTTCTCACCTGATGCTGAGTTCCCACTGATCAACGGTGAAAAAGGGAATGTGACCTTCGAAAACCATTTTGAAGGTAGCAATTCCGGTGATTTCACCTTGACGGAATTCGACGCTGGCCTTAGAGAAAACATGGTGCCACGGGATGCCGAAGCGACCGTTGAGACGGCTGATAATGAACAACTGGCAACGGATTTCACGGCCTTTCTCGATGAAGCCCCAGTGACCGGGGATGTTAATGTCGATGGTTCCGGAATTCATTTCCACGTGATCGGTAAGGCCGCTCACGGGATGGAGCCTAAGAACGGGATCAACGCCGGAACTTACCTGGCTAGCTTCTTAACCAGCTACGCCTTTGGTGGGGATGCTGCCGACTTTCTGAGCCTGTTGGCTAACGAACTGCATGATGACTCACGCGCCAACAAACTAGGCATTGCCTTCACGGATAAAGTGATGGGTGACCTGACCATGAACGTCGGGATCATGCAATTCACTGCCGGCAAGGGTGGTTTAATCAACACCAACTTCCGTTACCCAACCGGGACCGGTGCCGCTCAGATCTTAGCGGGCTTACAACAGGCCACGGCAACCATGAACGTGACCGTTGAACAGGGTAAAGAAATGGTTCCGCACTATGTGGATCCAGAAGACCCAATCGTGAAGACCTTGATGAATGTTTATCGCGAACAGACCGGTGACAACGACGCCCAACCAGAGGTTGTCGGCGGTGGAACATACGGCCGGTTGATGAAGCGTGGGGTAGCCTTTGGGGCCCTCTTCCCCGGCACACAAGACACCATGCACCAGGCCGATGAATTTCAACCAGAAGCTGATTTGTTGAAGGCCATGGCCATTTACGGGCAAGCCATCTACGAGTTAACGAAGTAGGGAGTCCAGCGGCCCACAAAGGAGTGGTACAGATGACCAAACGTTATGAGCGAATTCTCGTGGGGGTTGACGGTTCCCGTCAATCCAAGCGCACGGTGGAGAAAGCCATCGCCGTCGCAGAACGAAATGATGCTGAATTAATCATCGTCACCATTATGAGTGGGGGCGACTATGTTGGCATTGGTCAAAATACCCAGGTTGGTTTCGGGTATGTTGACCAAGAAGTCATGGACGAGGCTCGTCAGCAGTGGGAACACACCGTTGATGAGTATCGGCAAAAAGCACAAGACGCAGGGGTAAAGCAGGTTGTGACGTCGGTCTTCTATGGCCACGCCAAGGTTGATTTGGCGAAGACGTTGCCTCAGGAATACCAAGCGGATCTGATCATGCTCGGTGCGACCGGGGCCAATGTGGTGGAACGGATGTTAATGGGTTCCACGGCAAGTTACGTCGTGGCTAATGCCAGCTGTGATGTCCTGATTGTTCGGACAGACATGCAAAACCACGCAAAAGCGAAATAAAAATTAAAAAGAGGAGGCTCAGGATCGTTGCGATCCTGAGCCTCCTCTATGTTAGTGGTAAGTTGCGTGATTATAAGCGGTGAATGTCGAGGACGCTTCCCGTCTTGGCATCGGCAATGAACTGATACTGAACGAGTTGGTCATCCTCATAGCGAGTAATGCCGCCATAGTAAACTTGTGTTTTAACGGCAAATTTTTGGAACGGTACGGCGTGTTTTTCAATCCAGCTACCCGCGATTGGCGATTCGTGACGGAATTGGGCCTTGACCTGTTCCAGAATCATATCGGGGTTCAAGCGAAAGCCGCCACCAAAGACGCGTGTGATGAAGATGCCCATTAACCCGCCGATGACTCCGGTGAGACTGAGTTGATACAATTGTCCATTCTTAGCAGTCATCCTACCGCCTCCTTAGCAGTTATTGCTGAGCAATATCATCTGTTTATCTGCCCCTAGTATAGCAATCTTCGTAGGGAAGTTCCCGTAAAAAGGCAAAAATAGTGAAAAATGTTGTGGGCGTGCTATAATGGTGCTTGTGAAAATTTTTAAACTTAAATAAAGGAGTGCTTATTCATGGAACAATTACCTAAAATGTCAGCTGCAGAACTGAAGGACGTCGTTAAAGACGGCAAGACGATGCTATTCTTCTCCGCTACTTGGTGCCCAGACTGTGCATTCATCAAACCAGCAATGCCTGCCATTGAAGCTGAATATCCCGACTTTAAGTTTATTGCGGTCGACAGAGATGAGAACATTGACCTCGCTGCCGAACTGAACGTCTTTGGTATTCCGAGTTTCATTGCCTACTCAAATGGGGATGAAATTGGCCGATTGGTCAACAAGGACCGGAAGACTCAGACTGAAGTAGAAAACTTTATTAATTCGTTAGCGACCAACGCTGACTAAACCGTTGGAAAGGATCCCGACATGTTAATTGCTAGTTACAATCCCCGCGAGTTAGGGGATACTTTAATTGTTATTGTTGCTCAAGATACACCACAACAGGCGCATACCGTTCGTGATGGTGTTGCCAGAATCTATGATCCAGAAACTGAACAAACTTTGGGCTATAACTTCTTAGCCATCTCCAAGGTGTTACCGGCTATTTCAGGTAACGGACAGATTCATCTGACCGAGGCCGACGTGGCGGCGTTAAACGACGCACTCGAGGTCGCTGGTTTCGCCGGCGAGTTGGTGGCGGATACCGATCCTAAGTTTGTGGTTGGCTACGTTAAGACGGCGACGCCACACCCCGATTCTGATCACTTGTTAGTGACCGAAACGGTAGTGGACCACGATCAGACGTTAAAGATCGTGAGTGGATCGCCTAATATGCAGGCCGATATCAAGGTTGTTGTGGCCAAAGTTGGGGCCATGATGCCTAGTGGCTTGATTATTTGGCCCGGTGCCTTGCGGGGTGTCGAGAGTGATGGCATGATTTGTTCCGGACGTGAGTTGAAGTTGGCTAATGCCCCTCAACGCCCGGGTGCCTTGATTTTACCAGACGATTACGTTGTCGGTGAGCCCTTCGATTTTGAACGGGGACAATCAATCTTTAATGCTTAAGAAACATTACGAAAGCGAGTCAGCCCTTGTCGGCGGCCCGCTTTTTTGTGTACAATAGGGGAGATTGGCTTTTAGGCAAAGTGGCACTGCAAGCTAGGGTGCCTGATCAGCGATGGCTACGCGCCGTTGTTGGCCGAAAAGTCACGACTTGTAATGACTAGGAATCTTCGGTTTAACCAATCGAAGTTTAAAGCGGGAATGAGTACGGTAGCCGTCGATTTGACGGCGTCTCCTCCCATGGCAAAGAATTTCGACAAGTGGCAGGCTTGTCAAGGAGGAAGAAACATGGAGCACTATGATGGACCAGCGTTTTTTCGCAAATTTGCGGTAAAACCCTCCGCGGAGGAATTAGAAGATACCACCGATGACCGGGCACAACGCCTGGTGAAGCATCGTCAGGAACGAAATGAACGCCTAAAACTGCGAAAACAGCAGGAACAAGAGCGTGTCGCAGAACGGCAACGAGAGGCCAGAAGTCAGCGTGAGACTGCACAACAGCCCAAACCCAAGAAGACGCCACAACGCCAAGTGACACTCGAGACGGATGAACCCGTCGTAGGTAGTGCCAATCAGAGTTATCGGCCATTTCAAGTCACTCAGGTCCCTAAGCAGCTTCATTGGTCGCGGCCGACACGGCGTTCGCGGCAACGGTATCAACAATTAGTTGCAGGACTCAAAAAGGATGACAGCAGCTTTTTCCTATTTGGGAAAGCGAGTGATTTGCCAGAGACAACATCGGCTACTGAGGTCACGACACAGGCCAGTGCAGCACCGGTGGCGTCAGAAGCGACGGTTTCGGAAACGCCAGCTGCGGTTACATCGAACCAGTCGGCGGATTCGGCGGTCCCAGAAACAGCGGTGGACGCGACACCTGTCTCAACGCCTACTACTGAGAAATATGAAGCCCCAGTTGAGGTTTTCTATCCAACTGAGGATGCAACCTCACAAGACGACGCAGTGACTGAGCCTGATGAGTTGCATGAAGACAACAGCCCAGAGTATCTGCCGGTCGGGACAATTAAGTCGACCGCAACCGCAGCGGATGCGCCTGCTGAAACAACCACACCGGTTGAAGATGCCCAACCGGACAATAGTGAAGACGACCAGGAGCCAGCAACGCCTGAGACGACTGAGCAGCCAGCTAGTGCGGCTGTTCAGGTCACCGATGAAGGCTCAGGGGTTACTGAGGCTGATGACACGCCGGACAGCGTGGCACCCGTAAGCGCAAGTTCAGTTGCCGAAGGTTCTGCAACAGCGGCGACTGATGCCGCCACTCACGAGACGGCGGGCTCGTCAGTAGCTGAGCAACCTGCCGAGGTCAGTCAGCTCTTAGAACGGGCCCAAGCCCCAACAGAGAAGACGGCGACAACAACGCCTGCATCGGCAAAGGCCAAGCCAGCCCGGGGATTAGGTCATTCGTTGGGCGATATCATGCAAGAAGAGGGGAACGATCAGCGTAACCTGGCCCTCTTTGATCGGCCAGCGGCACCTGAAGTAACGACCGAAGCAGAAACACCGAAACGTGGGTACCACTTCCCAGATATCTCACTCCTGCCACAGCCGGTGATTCCGGATGAGGCCGCCTTAGACGAGTGGATTGAGCATCAGGCAGAGGTTCTAGACGCCACATTGAGCGCCTTTCACGTCGATGCTCACGTCACGGATTGGACGGTTGGTCCAACCGTCACGCAATTCCAGATCAGCTTAGCGCTGGGTGTTAAGGTCAATAAGATTACGAATTTAAATGATGACCTGAAGCTCGCATTAGCCGCTAAGGATATCCGGATTGAAGCCCCAATTCCGGGGAAGACCACGGTTGGGATTGAAATTCCTAACCTGAAGTCTCGGCCAGTCATGTTGTCTGAAGTGTTGAATTCGCCAGCCTTTAAGAAGAGTGAGTCACCATTGACGGTTGCACTTGGAGTCGATCTCTTTGGGAAGCCACAAGTCACCGATTTGCGAAGGATGCCACATGGGCTGATCGCCGGAGCCACGGGTTCCGGTAAGAGTGTCTTCATTAACTCCTTGCTGTTGTCCATTTTGTATAAGGCAAATCCACAACAAGTCAAGCTGTTACTGATTGATCCGAAGGCCGTTGAAATGGCACCGTATGACGGGTTGCCACATTTGTTGGCACCTGTCATCTCCGATCCGAAGGCGGCAGCGGCTGCTCTGAAATGGGTGGTTACCGAGATGGATCAACGTTACGAGAAGTTGGCAGCGGCTGGCGTCCGTAATATTGAACAGTTCAATGATCGGGCCGATGCGAATGACGAACCCGGACTCAAGATGCCTTACATCGTGATCATTATCGACGAATTAGCCGATCTGATGATGATGGCGGCCAGTGAAGTTCAAGATTACATTGTTCGAATTACGCAGAAGGCCAGAGCGGCCGGCATTCACTTGTTGGTTGCCACGCAACGACCAAGTGTTGACATTGTGACCGGGACCATCAAGAACAACATCCCCACGCGGATTGCCTTCATGGTCTCTAGTCAGATTGACTCACGGACCATCTTGGATACCGCCGGAGCCGAAAACTTGTTGGGACGCGGGGATATGCTGTACCTTGGCAACGGGGCCAGTCAACCGATGCGTCTGCAAGGGGCCTTTGTGGAATCCGAAGTGGATGCCGTCGCCGACTTCGTTCGGACTCAGGGCCAACCGCACTATGCGTTCGAACCGCAAGGCCTCCTAAAACGGGAGACCGCCGAGGAAAATCAGGATGACTTGTTACCGAAGGTGTTAGAATATGTGGCAGCCGAACAAACGGTTTCCACGTCTAAACTCCAACGGGTCTTCTCGATTGGTTACAATCGCGCAGCCAACCTGATCGATGACTTGGAACGCCATCACTATGTCTCACCACAGCACGGATCCAAGCCGCGTGAAGTTTATTTGAAACCAGAAGACCTGGGGAAAGATTTACCGGAACCCCATGACCAGAATGCACCATTTTCATCATAGAGTGAATACTCCTCACTAACCATTGACCGCGCGGTTCTTTTATGGGGTGGGGGGATATGCTAGAATGGAATTAGAGTCACTTGAACGGTAGGGAATAGTCCAGTGGCCCAACCGCAGAGAGTAGAAAAGAGGATCATTAATGGATAACGCAACGGTGTATTACTTTGTAGGCATTAAAGGATCAGGGATGAGTGCCCTCGCCTTGATTTTACATGATAAGGGCTTTAACGTTGAGGGGTCAGATATCACGCAGTACACGTTCACACAACGTGGCTTGGAAAAGGCGGGCATCAAGGTTCTGCCTTTTGACGAAGCAAACATCCACGAGGGATTGACGGTTATTGCCGGCAATTCGTTCACCGATGATCATCCAGAAATTAAAAAAGCCCGCGAAATGGGTCTGCCGGTTTATCGGTACCACGAATTCCTTGGGCACCTCATCGAAGGCTACACCAGTATTGGGGTTGCCGGTGCGCATGGGAAGACCAGTACGACGGGCCTCTTGTCTCACGTGCTGAGTGGTATCGCCCCAACGTCTTACTTAATTGGGGATGGTTCCGGGAAGGGAACGCCAAACGCGCGGTTCTTCGTTTACGAAGCCGATGAATACCGGCGTCACTTCCTGGCTACCAAGCCAGACTATGCCATCATGACCAACATCGATTTTGATCACCCAGACTATTACACGGGCATTGACGATGTTTACAGTGCCTTTGAAACCTGGGCTAACCAAGTTAAGAAGGGGATCTTTGCCTGGGGTGACGATCCAGAATTACGGAAGTTGAAGACCGACGTCCCTGTCTACTATTACGGGACTAGCGAACGCGATGACTTCCAAGCCGTTAACGTTAAGCGCTCAACGACTGGGTCAACCTTCGATGTGGTTCACGGCGACGAAAACTTAGGAAACTTTGAAATTCATCTGTATGGGGAACACAATGTGTTGAACAGCTTGGCCGTTATTGCCGTGGCTTACTTTGAAAAGGTCGATATGGCCGAAATCAAGCGTGAACTGGCTGACTTCAAGGGGGTTAAGCGTCGGTTCGCCGAACGCAAGGTAGCCGACATGACCATCATCGATGATTATGCCCACCATCCATCTGAAATCAAGGCCACGCTGGATGCAGCTCGCCAGAAGTATCCCGATAAGGAAATTATCGCGGTCTTCCAGCCCCACACCTTCAGCCGGGTGATTGCGTTGATGGATGACTTTGCCAAGAGCCTTAACTTGGCCGACAAGGTCTTCCTGACCAACATCTTCAGTTCTGCTCGTGAAAGCAACGGTTCCGTCTCCAGCAAAGACTTGGCTGCCAAAATTGCCAAGGGTGGCGAGATCCTGACAGTGGACAACATGTCCCCATTATTGGATTTCCACGACGCTGTGGTCGTCTTCATGGGTGCCGGTGACGTTCAGAAGTACGAACGTGCTTATGAAGAATTATTAAGTCATTTATCTTTGAAGAACAACTAAATTTATATCAAGAGTACCCGCTAGCCGTTTTGGTTGGCGGGTATTTTAGTCTCTTATTCCGAAAACAACTCCCGATGATAATTTCCCTATAAATTCCCTTATGGGACGGGCGTCCTGATCTGCCGCGGGTCAGGCCTCTTTGACCGTATTCGACAGATCCATCGTTGGCTAGTAATTGACCGGCAGCTATGGTATTACTGGATGACAAATCGGTGTGGGGACACCGCTATAAAGGGGTTAATATTGATGACAACAGCGAAACATGGCTGGTGGTATGACCAGCTCTTTACGAATTGGAAAAAGTTTGAAGTGGGGTACGTGAGTGTGCTCTTGCTACTCCAATTGGCCGTCTATCTGGTCGTGCCTGACAGCATTATTGGCATGATTTCCGGCGTGGGTGGTGTACTTTGCCTGGTTTACGGGATGAAGGGCCGCAAGATTTCATTTATCTTTGGGCTGATCCAGTGTTTGGCGATGACTTATGTCGCCTGGATCAGTCATGCCTATGGGTCCTTTGCCATGGATATCATTTACGTCATCTCCCAACCTATTGGCTGGGTAATGTGGGGTCACGATGAGGCGACACGCGGCTTTAGTCCACAGGTGCGCCGCTGGATTTTTCTAGGCGCCTTTGTGGCCTGGGGCATCGGCTGGGTCGTCTTGGCCGCTTTAAATGGGCAGTTACCTTACTTTGATTCCATTAACTTCGTGGTGAGCTTGATCGCGCAAGTTCTTTATATCTTGAAGTTTAAGGAAAACTGGTCATTATGGATCGTGGTCAATGTGGCCAACGTGATCTACTGGAGCATCTTGACGGGGCAACTCCTGATGGGTTCATCGACCGTGGGTAGCCTGGGAGCCAACCTATCTCAAGTGGCGCTACAGGTCGCCTTACTCTTTAATGCGGTTTATGCCAACCGGGTCTGGGCGCGTGGTGAGGCCGATAACGAAGGTGGAGCTGGTCAGGCATAAGGCGAGTATGCGGGGATTGGCTTGGCAACAGAATACTTGTAATTCATTATAGATTTGATAAAATGGTCCTTAATCAACCGGAGCACTTAACTATCATGGTGATAGCTAAGCCGGGAATTGACTTGAAAGAAGGAGCGTTTGAATGAACAATTATGAACAGCAGCCCCGTCAGACGATTAACACCGAGGTCGGTCTGAATGGTTTTATGACCAAGATGTTCGGTTGGATGGGTCTCGCCGTACTGGTTTCAGCGGCAACTGCGTTTGCCATGAACATGTACAGCGTCTCCATTGCCAACATGCGTGGCGGGAGCCTCTTTATTCCGTTGATCGTCTGGATTATCCTGCCATTCGTGATTAGTGGTCAATCCATGAAACGGCCAACCGTGGCCTTCGTTGGTCTCATGGTGTACGCCGCAGTGACCGGTGCCGTGATCTCGATGTATAGCATTGTCTACTCGGGTGAAACCATGGCCGCTGCGTTTGTTTCCAGTGCCGCTGTCTTCCTTTCGATGGCCGCTATGGGTGCCATGACCAAGCGTGACTTAACCAAAGTTGGGACGCAAGCCTCGGCCGCTCTCATTGGGTTAATTGTCGCGATGGTGGTGAACTTGTTCCTGAGAAGCCAACTCATCGCCTTTATCTTCTCGTTCGTCGCTGTGATTGTCTTTGCGGCACTGACCGCTTGGGATACACAACGGATGAAGAAGATGTACTTGCAGTACGGGGACCAGGTTTCTGTGAACGGATTAGCCGTTAACGGGGCCTTGCAACTGTACCTCGACTTTGTGAACTTGTTCTTACAATTTTTACAAATCTTTGGGATGTTTGGTGGCAGTCGCGACTAAACAGAACCAACTACGAACGAAGTTTCAGGACTCTCCTGGAACTTCGTTTTTATTTACTTCGGATTCTCATCCTTTTTTGGTAGAATGTAAGCAGAATACTCGAACGACCGGATCCGGTTGCTCGAAAGGAGCGCATTATGGTGGAGAAACGACTTTTATTAATCGATGGTAACAGCGTTGCGTTTAAGGCGTTTTACGCGTTGTACACGGCGTTAGGCACATTTACCAACAGTGAGGGGCTCCACACGACCGCAATATACGGCTTTAACACGATGTTGGAGACAATGTTGAAGACGGTGAAGCCTACGCACGCCCTGGTGGCTTTTGACGCTGGGAAGACCACGTTTCGCACCAAGATGTATGACGACTACAAGGGTGGCCGGCCAAAGACCGCACCCGAACTCTCCGAGCAGTTCCCTTATGTAAAGGAACTCCTGGAACATCGGGGAATCCAAACTTACGAATTGCCAAATTTTGAGGCCGATGACATCATCGGGACCCTTGCCAAGCAGGCTGGGGAACAGGGCTTTACCACGACCATTGTGACTGGGGACCGGGATTTGACGCAGCTTGCCGATGACCATACGACGGTGGCGATTTCTAAAAAGGGGGTTAGCGATGTTGAACATTACACGCCGGCCTACGTCCAGGAAACCATGGGCGTTACCCCAGCTCAGATTATTGATATTAAGGGGCTTCAAGGGGATAACTCCGACAATTATCCCGGGGTCACTGGTGTGGGACCTAAACGAGCCGTTGATCTGATCAGCAAGTATGGCAGTGTTGAGGGGGTCTATGACCATATTGACGAGATTACCGCCAAAAAACTCAAGGAACACTTGATTGCTGATCATGAGCAGGCTTTGCTATCCAAGACCTTAGCCACAATCAAGCGCGACGCCCCCGTGACCAAGCAGGTGGCCGATCTGGTTTATGAAGGCGACAACCATGACGAGCTGGTCGACTTCTATCGGCGAATGAACTTCAAAAAGTTCTTGGCACAGATGGGGGATGGTGGTGAGCCCTTGACGGATACCGCTGAACTTAAGCCCATTACCTTTACCACGTTAACGGCCGACAACTGTGATCAGTTGCCAGACTTTTCAGCTGGTTGCGATTTCTATCTGGAAATGGACGGGGATAACTACCACCTGGCAGACTTCGTGGGCTTCGTCATCGGGACCGATCAACACTGGTGGGTCAGCAGAGACGTCAGCCTATTGACACAGGCTCCACTTAAAGGCCTCTTAGAGTCCGCTGACGTGGCCAAACAGGTCTTTGACGCTAAGCGGACGTACGTGGGCTTGAATCGCTTAGGCGTGACCTTAGCAGGGGTCGACGGTGACCTCCTGTTATGTTCTTACCTGTTAAATACCTACGACAACAGTAATGATCTGGGTCAAGTGGCGCATGAACATGGCGATGAGCAAGTGGCCTTGGATGAGGACGTCTATGGTAAGGGTGCCAAACGGGCCATTCCAACTGACGACCAAGTGCTGTTCAGTCATTTAGCACGGAAGGCTCAGGCGATCGCCGACTTACGGCCGAAATTATTAACCGAATTAAAGGAAAATGATCAGGATCAGTTGTATCGCGACATCGAATTGCCAATGAGCTTTGTGTTGGCTCGCATGGAAGTTGCCGGGATTACGGTGGATGCCAGTGAGTTGGAAGCTATGGGCAGTAAATTTACCGAACAATTGGCCGAAATCGAACAGACTATTTATAACGAAGCCGGTGAGGAGTTTAACATCGGTTCACCTAAGCAACTCGGGCATATTCTCTTTGAAAAGATGGGTTTGCCAGTCATCAAGAAGACCAAGACGGGTTATTCAACGGCTGTGGGTGTGTTGGAAAAATTAGCCCCAGACGCTCCGATTGCTGAGAATATCTTGCGTTATCGTAAGATTGCCAAGATCCAATCGACCTATGTTGAGGGCCTCTTGAAGGTGATCCATCCTAAGGATCAGAAGGTGCACACGCGTTACCTGCAGACACTGACCCAGACTGGTCGGTTGTCTTCAGTCGATCCAAACTTACAAAATATCCCAGTGAGAACCGAAGAGGGACGGGCCATTCGGAAGGCTTTTATCCCACGGCACGAAGGTTGGCAAATCTTCTCGTCTGACTATTCGCAAATTGAATTGCGGGTGCTCGCTCACATGAGCCACGATGCCAACATGCAAGAAGCCTTCAGGGAAGGCGAAGATATTCACGCGGCAACTGCCCGGCGGATCTTTAAGATGGGACCGGACGAGGAAGTCACGCCTAATATTCGGCGCCAGGCCAAGGCCGTTAACTTTGGAATCGTTTACGGCATCAGTGACTTTGGCTTGTCACAAAATATCGGGATTTCTCGTAAGCAGGCCAAGGCGTTTATCGACACCTACTTCCAGGAGTATCCTGGTGTTAAGGATTACATGGACCGCATGGTGCAGCAGGCGCACGAGATGGGTTACGTTGAAACGATTGCTCATCGGCGGCGTTACTTGCCAGACATCAACTCACGTAATTTCAATCAACGGTCATTTGCCGAACGGACAGCCATGAACACGCCGATCCAAGGGAGTGCCGCAGATATTATTAAGATTGCCATGATTCAGATGGAAGACGCTATCAAGGATCTTCAAGCGACCATGTTGCTTCAAGTCCATGATGAATTGATCTTCGAGGCTCCGGCTGAGGAGATCGAAACGTTGTCAAAACTAGTGCCAAGTGTGATGGATTCGGCCATTAAGCTGGAGATTCCACTGAAAGTTGAGAGTCACTATGGCCCAACCTGGTACGATGCAAAATAGCGTAAAGGAGTGAGACGATGCCTGAATTACCAGAAGTTGAAACGGTTCGACGGGGCCTGACCCGTTTGGTAGAAGGCGCCACTATCGACCACGTTGACGTGTTCTACGCCAAAATGGTGCGACCGGATGCCGAAGAATTTACGGCAGACCTGATTGGCCGCAAGATTGAACGGATTGATCGACGGGGAAAGTACCTGTTGTTTCGGTTTAGTGGTGGCCTGACGATGGTGTCTCACCTGCGAATGGAAGGTAAGTATGATGTCCAGCCAGAGGGGAGCCCACTGGCCAAACATACTCATGTGGTTTTTCACCTGACGGATCAACGCGAACTACGGTATAACGATACGCGGAAGTTTGGCCGGATGCGCCTGGTTCCAACCGGGACGGAGGATGAGGCCTTACCGTCACTAGGAAAGCTGGGGCCAGAGCCAACCGAAGAGAGCCTGACACTGGCGTACATGCAGACAATATTCGGTAAGTCACATAAGGTGGTTAAACCCTTCTTGTTGGACCAGTCACGCATTGCGGGACTAGGAAATATCTATGTGGATGAGGTTCTCTGGTTGTCAAAGATTAATCCCCTGACACCGGCGGATGAATTGACCGTTGACCAGCTCAAGACATTGCGGCGAAGCATTATTGATGAGATTAGCCAGGCCATCCAAGGACACGGTACCACGGTGCACACATTCTCCAATGCCTTTGGCGAGACCGGAAACTTCCAGAATAGTCTACACGTCTACGGACACGAAGGGGAACCCTGCGAACGTTGCGGCACCGAGATCGTAAAAATTAAGGTTGCCCAACGTGGGACACACTACTGTCCGCACTGTCAACCAGTGCCAGCTGGGGCCTTAGAGGCGCTAGATCATGACTGAGGTTTGGGGACTCACGGGGGGGATTGCGACCGGCAAGTCAACGGTCAGCCACTGGCTACACCAAGCCGGGTTGACCGTGATCGATGCCGATCTGATTGCTCGCCAGGTGGTCGCGCCGGGAACCGCAGGATTGACCAAGATCGTGGCCACGTTCGGTGAAAGTTATCGTCAGCCTGATGGGTCACTGAATCGAAAAAAACTGGGTAACCTGGTGTTTCATGACGCCACGCAACTTAGCCGCTTAGAAGCAATTACCCAGCCACTGATTCAAACGGAAATCACCCGCCAATTGGCGGGTGCCAAAGCCCGTCATGATCCGGTGGTGGTCATCGATGCCCCGACATTTTTTGAAGTGGGTTACCTAATTGATCTGGTTGATCACGTCTTGGTCGTGGCTACCGACGTCACGACGCAGCAACAGCGGCTTCAAAAACGAGACGGGTTGACCGTCGACGGCGCACTGGCCCGAATGGCCCAACAATGGCCGATCGCCCGCAAGGTGGCGGCGGCCGACGTGGTGATTGATAACGGGGGAACGATTGCTCAAACGCGGCAACAAGTGGTAAAATGGCTTGACACGAATAAATTTGGACGAAGTAATCAAATAAAATGAGGTGACCACGTATGCAGTGTCCGCACTGTCATCATAATGGGTCGCGGGTCGTGGATAGTCGGCCAACCGACGACGGCCGCGTCATTCGCCGGCGACGTGAGTGCGAGAGCTGTGGCTTCCGCTTCACGACGTTTGAACGCGTCGAAGTGACCCCGTTATTAGTAATTAAGAAGAACGGGACCCGCGAAGAATTTAACAGAGAAAAGATTTTAAAAGGTATTATCCGGTCTGCTGAGAAACGGCCGGTGGGGATGGACGTCATGACCAAGGTCGTGGACGAAGTCGAAAATAAAATTCGCGCACTCGGCGTCAATGAAATCTCTAGTCAATTGATTGGGGAGTATGTCATGAATCGCTTGGTCGACGTGGATGAGATTGCCTACATCCGTTTTGCCAGTGTTTATCGGCAATTTAAGGATACCGGCGTGTTCTTCAATGAATTGAAAGACATGATGGATAAAGACAAGCAGAAGGCCCAGAAACGGTCGAAGCAATAAAGCGAGGCGAAATTGGGAATGGAAGACTCTTGGCATCAGTTACAACCCAAGACCACTTTTTTGGTCCGCGTGGTCGATCGGGTTGCCGATCAAAGTTGGCAATCGCTAACGCAACTGTATCAACCGATCATCGGACCGAGTGCCACGGGGCTCTTCTCGGCCCTTTTTTGGCTCCCTAAGCGGGGAACCTATCAGCGACATGCCACCTTATTGGCAGAGCTGGGCATGGACCTCTCGCACCTTTATGATGCGCGATTGCGGCTGGAGGCCACGGGCCTGTTGACGACACGCGTTAAAACAGAACAGGGGTTACAGAGCTTTATTTACGAGCTGCATGCGCCTCTGAGTCCGGCGGCATTCTTTAATGATGACCTCCTGAGTGTCCAGTTACTGGGGATGCTGGGAGATTCGCTGTATCAGTCTTTGGTAGCGGCTAATACGGTTGCCGTTGACGCTGATCCGGACGAAGAAAACATCAGTAAGAATTTCTTGGATGTCTTTCACGTCAACAGCCGACAGATCATGAACGTGCCAGAGGCCGTTTCAAACGCGCGGCAGGCTTTGACGCCGGCCAATGAGTCATCCGAAACAGCGGCAGAACCAGCAGATTTTGATTTTAAACTGCTTGGAGAGATCCTCAATCGCTCGTACGTTGATACCCAAGACTTGGGTCGTTATCGGTCGTTACTGATTACTGAAATTACAATGTATGGCTTGGATGAACCCACTCTGGCACGCTTCATTGGTGAGGCAACTGATCTGGCCTCAAATCAATTTAACCCCCAACAATTCAAACGACTGATTGCCGATCAATTTGGCCGGCAGTCAGCACCACAAACGGTGGCCGCCACGACGCCAACAGCAACATCAACGGTTAGTCAGTCGGCGGGAACTTCTAGCCAAGAGGCAGCCCTCATCAAGGTCGCCAGCACGACAGCCCCGGCACTTTTCTTACGAGCTATCAAGCAGAAGAATGGTGGCTTTGTCACGGACGGCGAACAACGCGTCGTTCGCGACCTCGTGAGTCGTCAATTATTTCCAGAATCTGTGTTGAACCTGATGATCTTCCACGTGCTCGTGGATGAGGATCGGCCAACCCTGAATAAGAATCTCTTGGATACGATTGCTAACGACTGGAGCAAGGCCAAGGTCAACACGCCTCAGCTGGCGATTCACAAGATTCGCGAACGCCAGGCGGCAGCGGCTAAGCCACGTCGATCACGGAAGCAGCCGACGGTCAAGGAAACTTTGCCAGAATGGGCCAAGAAGCCGAGCGAACAGGTCCAGACGTCGAGTCAGGCCAAGTTGTCACCCGAGCAACAAGAACAATTAAAAGCCCGGATTGCGCGATTAGAACAGCGATCCAAAGAGGGGAAGGAGGACTAACGCATGGAAGATCTAAGTAAGACGATGCAAAAGCTGATGAATCAACGTCATCTCAATGACAATTACCGTCAATTGATGTCGAAAGCAACCAATGATCCCGAGGTTAAAAAATTTCTACAAAACCACAAGGGAGAATTGGCTGAGGATGTGTTGACGCGTTCGGCGGCTAAACTCTATGAATTTGTGACGGAGCGCGCGAAGGTTGCCAATGGTGGCGAGACGTTTGCGGCAGGCTACGAACCACAACTGATCGTCTCCAATCATTTGATCGACGTGGCCTACGTGCCAACGGCTCAGACTCAGGAACGTCAGGCCCAGCAACAGCTTCGTCAGCGGGTGAAGTCAATCGCGATGCCTAAGAGTATTCGGGAGGCCACATTGGCCAATTTTGATCAGGACGATGATCGAGCCGAAGCCTTAATGGCTGCTTTGGATTTCATCGACGCCTACGAAGCTAATCCTAAACGTCGCCACCAGGCTCTCTACTTGGCCGGTAGTTTCGGCGTTGGGAAGACCTACTTGTTAGCGGCCGTTGCCCATCAATTGGCAACGGATGGCTTTGCCACGACGTTGGTCCACTTCCCAAGTTTTGCCGTTGAAATGAAGAACGCCATCGCTCAAAATGGGGTGGCGGACAAGTTGGAATCATTGAAGAAGGCCCCAGTCCTGATGATTGATGATATCGGGGCCGATGCCATGTCGGCGTGGGTGCGGGATGATATTTTGGGTGTTATTCTGGAATACCGGATGCAAGAGGAATTACCAACCTTCTTCAGTTCCAACTTCTCCATGGCTCAATTGGAGAAGGAACATTTGCGGATCTCAACGCGTGGGGACGACGAACCACTGAAGGCCCAACGGCTGATGCAACGGATTCGTTTCTTAGCCCGCGAGATCACGATGGTTGGCGTTAACCGCCGGCCACAGTAAGGCTGACTATAAGTTTCAAACTAGCTATTCACGTGGATTTATCTCTCGTGAGTGGCTATTTTTTGTTTTGAGGTATTTAGACGTTCTAAAAACACAGACAGTAAGAAATTTGCAGGGGCCGTTTTGACTCGTTTAAAAAAACGAAACTGTGAGCCGGAAGGGTGGTGGCAATGGGCTCAGTCGTGGGAATTCTCTTACCGGCAGGGGTTCGGCCGGTTAGAGAATTGGTGTTCTTGAGACGCGATTCCCAGCGGCTCAAGAACAAGGCTAAAGACCGCCTTGTGGCTTTAGCCGTCCGCCCACAACGTTCCAGCCCATGGCCACCGCCCCGGAGGCGGCGGATATTACTAAACTAATCGTTGATTCGAAGTTTTTCACAGCCATCCCTTGACAATATTTGGCCGCAAGTGTTTAATAGTCTTTGAAACCACAAGAGCTATGACGAAAGACATGGTGGTGGCGGAGTCGTTCACAGGAAGAGCCGGCCTAGATTGGAAGCCGACTTAGCGCCCGCCAGCATTACCGCTTTCCTAGCTGTCGAAAGGAAATTTTCGACCGGTCCGTTCCGTTAGCGACGATTAGAGTTCACGGGATCAGTCTCGTGAAAAATATCGGGTGGAACCACGTTAATGACGTCCCCAGTGCCTTCTTTGGCACTGGGGATTTTTTCGTAGTCAGCCCCAAAATCAATAAGGGAGATTGTAAACTATGGCAGATATTTCATTGAAATTTCCAGATGGTAACGTTAAAGAATTCCCAGCCGGCACGACGCCAGAAGACGTTGCAAAGTCGATTTCCATTAGCTTAGGGAAAAAGGCTGTTGCCGCTAAGTTAGAAGGCGAATTGATCGATAACTTAACCCCAATCGCACACGATGGTAGCATCGAGATCGTGACAAAGGGTGATGAAGATGGCTTGACTGTTCTGCGGAACACGACCGCTGCCTTGGTTCGGATTGCCTTGAAGAAGGAATTCCCAGCCATTCGTTTGGGTGAAGTTCGTGCCGACGAAGACGGGTTCTTCGTGGATACCGACAAGGATGACCAACAAGTCAGTGTTGATGAATTGGATGCCATTGCCGTTATCGTTGAAAAGTTAGTTGCTGACAAGGCCGCTATCGAACGTGTTGTCCTCAGCAAGGTCGATGCTTTGGCCCAAGCCAAGGATGATCCTTACACGACTGACTTGATCAACGCCGTTGACGGTGACCAAGTTAACTTCTTAAAGATTGGTGACCACCAAATCTTAAGTGACGGTGCCCAATTAGCTAACACGGGTGACGTCAAGAAGTTCAAGTTGCTTTCCGTTGCTGGTGCTTACTGGCAAGGCAAGTCCTCAAACCCAATGCTCCAACGGATTTACGGGACGGCCTTCTACAAGCAAGCTGACCTGGATGCCGACTTAGCTCGTCGCCAAGAAGCCCGCGAACGTGACCACCGTGTCATCGGGAACCAATTGGACTTGTTCTTCGTTGATCCTAAGGTCGGTGCCGGTTTACCATACTGGATGCCAAATGGGGCGACTATCCGTCGTACGATCGAACGTTACATCATCGACAAGGAAGTTGCCAACGGTTACCAACATGTTTACACGCCAGTCTTAGCTAACCTGGATCTCTACAAGCAATCCGGTCACTGGGCCCACTACCGTGAAGACATGTTCCCACCAATGGACATGGGTGATGGCGAACAACTTGAATTGCGGCCAATGAACTGCCCTAGCCACATTCAGATTTACAACCACCACATTCGTTCTTACCGTGAACTCCCATTGCGGATTGCCGAATTAGGGATGATGCACCGTTACGAAAAGTCCGGTGCTTTGAGTGGTTTGCAACGTGTTCGTGAAATGACCTTGAACGATGGTCACACGTTCGTTGCGCCAGAACAAATCCAAGACGAATTCAAGAGCATCCTGGACTTGATGGTTAAGGTTTACAAAGACTTTGACATCAAGGACTACACGTTCCGTCTGAGCTACCGTGATCCTAAGAACACGGAAAAGTACTTCGACGATGATGAAATGTGGAACAATGCGCAAAAGATGTTAAAGGGTGCCATGGATGACCTTGGCTTACCTTACGTTGAAGCCGAAGGGGAAGCAGCCTTCTACGGTCCTAAGTTGGACGTCCAAACCAAGACGGCCCTTGGGAACGAAGAAACGTTGTCAACCATCCAATTGGACTTCATGTTGCCAGAACGCTTCGACTTACACTACGTCGGTGCCGATGGTGAAGAACATCGTCCAGTTATGATTCACCGTGGCTTGGTTTCAACCATGGAACGGTTCACCGCTTACCTGACTGAAATCTACAAGGGTGCCTTCCCAACCTGGTTGGCGCCTAAGCAAGTTACCATCATTCCTGTTTCCGAAGAAAAGCATGGTGCTTACGCCGACAAGTTAGCCGCTGAATTAAAGGCTGCTGATGTTCGGGTCAACGTCGACAAGCGTGGTGAAAAGATGGGCTACCTGATTCGGGACGCCCAAACGCATAAGATTCCATACACGTTGGTTGTTGGTGAAGACGAAATGGCTAATGGCACTGTCTCTGTCCGGAAGTACGGGGAAGATGACAGTAATTCCATGAGCAGTGACGCCTTCGTCAAGGAAATCCTGAGCGACATCGCTTCATACAGTCGCGAAGAAAACTAAATTCAAATTTAGTTCTGGTGGACAACCAGAGAATAGAAGAAACGTGGTCGTTTAAACGGCCACGTTTTGTGTCTGGACTCCGGTGTCAGCGAACTTTAGCGAAAATCCGTTGACATCGAATCGGCTAGCTGGTATGATGGTTAAGTTGAGAAATTAAGCAGAGGCTTCCGCTTCTCGCCTAGCGACGCAAGTTACTGGGCTGGATATGCACGTTATTTCCATTTTACAATGGAATTTCATGCGGGAGCTGTTTGATTTTCATCAAAAGTTCCCGCATTTTTTGTGGGGTTGATTTCTGCAAGTTCTCGAGATTATTTTGGAGGTGGATTACCATAGCAAGCGACACGATTGTCAACGAGGGGATTCGAGCACGTGAAGTACGGCTGATCGCTGATAACGGCGACCAATTGGGTATTAAGACCAAGAGTGAAGCCTTACAGATCGCTGAAGAAGCGAACCTCGATGTAGTTTTGGTTGCACCGAAAGCTAAGCCACCGGTAGCCCGCATTATGGACTACGGGAAGTACCGGTTCGAGTTGCAAAAGAAGCAACGCGAAGCACGTAAGAAGCAAAAAGTGGTCAGTGTTAAGGAAGTTCGTCTGAGTCCTACCATTGATACTAACGACTTTAACACCAAGTTGAAGAACGCTAAAAAGTTCTTGGCTAAGGGTGAAAAGGTTCGAGTATCAATTCGGTTTAAGGGTCGGGCAATTACCCATAAAGACATTGGTCGCCAGGTGCTCAACCGGATGGCAGCTGAGACTTCTGAAGTTGCTACGGTTGAACAACGACCAAAGATGGATGGACGGAGCATGTTCCTCATGCTGTCACCCATCGCTGAACAAAAGTAAGAATTGATGGGGTAGCTTCGGCTACCAATTTAAGGAGGAAATTTCGTATTATGCCAAAGATGAAGACTAACCGTGCTGCAGCAAAGCGGTTCAAAGTAACTGCTAATGGCGGCCTTAAGAGTGGTAACGCCTACACGCAACACCGTTTCCATGGTAAGACCAAGAAACAACGCCGGAACCTTCGTGGAACCCGGATGATGGATGAAACGACTTTAAAGACTTACCACCAATTATTACAAAAGTAAGCTAGTCGTTAGATTTTCGGGTCGACGAAATGTCGACATAATGTTTGAATTGATTTAGGAGGAAAAGATTATGCCACGAGTTAAAGGCGGTACTGTTACACGCGCACGTCGTAGAAAAGTTTTAAAGTTAGCTAAGGGTTACCGGGGCTCAAAGCACCGTTTATTCAAGGTTGCTAAGGACCAAGTTCGGAAGGGTTACCAATACGCTTACCGTGATCGTAAGGCCACGAAGCGTGACTTCCGTAAGCTTTGGATTACTCGGATCAACGCAGCTGCTCGGATCAATGGTTTGAGCTACAGCAAGTTGATGCATGGTTTGAAGTTAGCCAACATCGATGTTAACCGTAAGATGTTAGCTGATTTAGCCGTTAATGATGCGGCTGCATTCAAGGCTTTAGCTGACCAAGCTAAAGAAGCATTGGCTGCTTAATTCAGTCGATGAAAAGGGACTTCGCTGTTAAGCGGGGTCTTTTTTATTAGTGACGAGCTGGGCTTGAGGGGGAGAAAGCGCCTTCTATTCCAGTGAGACGCGGTCCGCGTTCTAACGCTTGAAATTAGCCATAGATCCCGGCGGTTACGAGTGGTAAAATAGGCCGGAATTGCGTATAATTAAATGCTAGACAGCCGGTAACGGCAATTGGACGAAGGGGGGCAGTCACCCGCATGGTATCCAGATTCAAGCCAACGTGGATGGTTACGAACATATACGATTTGACACCGGCTCAACTACGGGCTAATGGGGTCAAAGCGGTGTTAACCGACCTAGATAATACGCTCATTGCTTGGAACAATCCCGATGGGACCCCCGAGTTACGTCATTGGTTGACAATGCTTGAGATGGCCGGGATTCAGGTGATTGTGGTCTCAAACAACAGTCGTGCCCGAGTTGACCGGGCGGTAGCCCCATTTGATTTACCCTATGTGCACCGCGCCTTAAAGCCGCTCACCTGGGGAATTCGACGGGCCTTACGCCGCTGGCATCTTAACCGCAATGAAGCGGTCATGGTTGGGGACCAAATCTTAACTGACGTCTGGGCTGCGCATCGCAGTGGCGTTAGAAGTGTCTTAGTAAAACCCATTTTGAAGTCGGATGCTTGGATAACCAAGGGAAACCGACTCTTAGAAAAAGTTATTTTGTGGCGTTTACACCACAATTATCCAGAATTAACCTGGCAGGAGGATCTTGATGAACGAAAAACACACTGAACCCGTTTTAATTGATGGCGAACCACTTCACTGTATTGGTTGTGGGGCGATTATTCAGACGACGGATAAGACGGCACCTGGCTATACGCCACAGTCGGCGCTTGATAAGGGACTTGAAAAGGAAGAAGTCTATTGTCAACGATGCTTCCGGTTACGACACTATAACGAAATCGTACCGGTTGGACTGACGGACGATGATTTTTTACAATTACTGACTCAGATTCAGGATGCCAACGCGCTGATCGTCTACGTCGTCGATATCTTTGATTTTAACGGGAGTGTGATTCCTGGTCTGCACCGTTTCGTCGGGGACAACCCCGTCTTACTGGTGGGGAACAAGGAAGATCTGATGCCCCGCTCATTGAAGCGTAGTAAGTTGAAGGACTGGATCCGTCAGCGGGCCAACGAACAGGGTATTCGTCCGATGGACGTCGCCCTGTTGAGTGCCAAGACCAACCAATCCGTTGACGAGTTACTGCAACTCATCAACAAGTACCGTGGCGATCGTGACGTGTACGTCGTTGGGGTCACCAACGTTGGCAAGTCCACACTGATTAACCAGATCATCCGGCAAAACACCGGGGTGAAGGACTTAATCACCACGTCTCGCTTCCCTGGAACCACGTTGGATAAGATTGAAATTCCTTTGGATGATGACCATGTCTTAGTGGACACCCCTGGGATCATTCAAAACCAACAGATGGCCCACTTCTTGGATGGTAAGGACCTCAAGATTGTGACACCACAAAAGCCAGTTAAGCCTAAGGAATACCAACTGAATGACCAACAAACATTGTTCTTCGGTGGGGTTGCTCGGTTTGATTACACCAAGGGACCAAAGGCTGGGTTTACAGCTTACTTTGAAAATAATCTCTACATTCACCGCACCAAGCTGGAGAATGCCGATGACTTTTATGCCCGTCAGGTGGGTCAATTGTTGACGCCACCACATGCGGAAAACGTCGACGACTTCCCAGCCTTGGTTGCGCATGACTTTAAAATCACTGAAAAAAGCGATCTGGTCTTTGAAGGACTGGGTTGGATTACCGTTCCCGCCGGCGTCAATGTGACCGGTTGGGCACCAGCAGGAGTCGGCGTCCTAGTACGTCGCGCAATGATTTAATTAAATGGAGGATGACAATTTGTTACGAGGGAAACAGAAACGCTATTTACGGGCCCACGCCCACAACATGCGACCACTCTTCTCAGTTGGGAAGAATGGTTTAACCGAAGCCTGGTTAGATCAATTAACCGGCGCCTTGGAAAACCGGGAATTAATCAAGATTAATCTCCAACAGAGTGCTGACGTGACGGTTGACGAAACCAAGGCCTTTATCGAAGAGAACACAAACATTCAAGTTGTCCAAACGATTGGTCGCGTCCTGGTTCTGTACCGGCCAGCAACGGATGAAGAAAACCAAAGAATTTCATCAATCGTTGAAGATATGTAGGAGGCCTGGCAGTCGTGGTTAAAATTGCAGAGCAAACGAGTACGCAGGTCGCGACGCAAATGGCAGCGACCGCTAAGAAACGCCGTATCGGTATTCTTGGTGGGACCTTCAATCCGCCGCACCTGGGTCATCTCGTCATCGCTGATCAAGTCGCAACCCAGTTAGGGCTCGACAAGGTTTTGTTTATGCCTGATGCTGAACCGCCTCACGTGGATCGCAAGATTGCGATTCCGGCGGCCGACCGAGTTGCCATGGTTAAGGCAGCTATCAAGGACAATCCGCGGTTTGCCCTCGAGTTGACCGAGGTTGAGCGGGGCGGCAAAAGCTATTCGTATGATACGATGTTGCAATTAACCCGGGCTCACCCGGAGAATCAATACTACTTTATTATCGGGGGCGACATGGTTGCCTATCTGCCGAAGTGGTATCGAATCAATGATCTTTTAAAATTAGTGCAGTTTGTCGGCGTCTGTCGGCAGGGTTTCACTCATGAGTCGCCGTATCCGGTACTTTGGGTGGATGTGCCCCAGATTGGGATTAGTTCGACCATGGTTCGCGATCAGGTTCGGCGGGGACAATCCGTGCGTTACCTGGTACCAACGATGGTGGACCTCTATATAAAGGAGCATCTGTTATATCGTGACTGAGTTAAGTTATCAGCAGCATATTTTTCCCGGGACTCGGGCGGCTCTGGTTGCGGAGCTGAAGCAGGCGTTGCGTCCTAAACGATTCCAACACGTCCTGCGGGTTGAACAGACAGCCATCTCGTTGGCTCAAGCCAATGGCGTTGATGTAGAAAAGGCCAGTATTGCTGGACTGATCCACGATTACGCCAAGCAACGGCCCGACGAGGACTTTTTGGCGGCGATTACGGCTTACCATTTGCCAGCAGAACTCCGGCAATATGGGAATGCTATTTGGCATGGTGTCGTGGGAGCGGAGCTCATCAAACGTGAGCTTCACATCTACGATGAAGATGTCTTGAATGCCGTGCGCCACCATACGACCGGTGCGATCTACATGACGCCATTGGAACAGATTGTGTACATGGCCGATTACATCGAGCCAGCCCGTGACTTTCCAGGTGTTAATGCGGCTCGGAAACTCACAGCAGAAAACTTGGGTGCGGGAGTGGCCTTTCAGGCCCAACACACCCTCCAATATTTGGTTGCCCACAGTTTGGCCGTTTACCCGGCCTCGTTGGACACCTACAATGCCTGGGTTCCCCGGTATGCAGACGAGTTAAAACAAAACTAAAACAAGTTATGAGAGGAGTGCTTGCATGGATAGCAAGTCAGTACTAGAAATCGCAGTTAAGGCTGCGGATAATAAGCGCGCGGAGGACATGACCGCGTTAGATATGTCTAAGGTTAGCCTCATGGCCGACTACTTCCTAATTATGGAAGCAACCTCAAGTCGACAAGTCCAAGCGATTGCCGATGAGATTGTGGATCACATGAATGAAAACAACGTGCCAATCAAAGACGTTGAAGGGAAGAATGAAGCCAGTTGGATCTTGATTGACTTGGGTGACGTCATTGTGCACGTCTTCCAGCGAGACCAACGTGGTCACTATAACTTAGAGAAGCTCTGGTCCGATGCACCTGAAGTGGACTTGAGCCAATGGGTAGAGGCTGAGGTATGATTTACCAAACCTTTGCCGAGCTTTACGACGAATTGTTTGATCCAGCCATGTACGATCAGTGGCTGGATTTTGTCGCCCAACGTGTCGATCCCAAGGACGGAGACCTGTTAGATCTCGCCTGTGGGAGTGGCCGTTTGGGTGTGTTATTGGCACAGAAGGGCTATCAGGTCAGTGGGTTGGATCTCTCTGAAGAGATGTTGACTCTGGCTGCAAAGCACGCGGCCGAAGCCGAAGTGACGATGCCCTTGATGGCTGGGGACATGCTAGACCTGTCGATGATTGGTACTTATCAGACCGTGACGTGTTTTGCGGACTCATTCTGTTATTTACCCGATCTGGATGCGGTTACGCAAGCCTTCCATCAAGTGCAACAACACCTTGCAGTCGGGGGAAAGTTTCTCTTTGACGTGATTACGCCGCACCAAACGGATGACGTCTATCCGGGGTACATGTACAATTACGTTGATGACGAGCGGGCCTTCATTTGGACCAGCTATGGCATCGAGGATGAACCCCATGCTGCTGAGCATGACTTGACCTTCTTTACGCAAAATGAAGAAACTGGGGACTATCGCAAGGTGACGGAACTCCATCACGAGCGGACCTATGATCTCGTGGATTATCGTCAAGCCTTGACGCAAGCCGGTCTCACGGTACAACGGGTGAGTGCCGACTTTGGTAATGCCGAGGTGGCACCGGACACGACGCGTTGGTTCTTCGAGGTTACGCGGGAGGCCTAGTGACATGACGTTACATGCAGTGGGGATCATCGCTGAATATAATCCGTTTCATAACGGCCATGCCGATCAGATTCGTCGGGCGAAGGCCACGACCGGAGCCGATGTGGTGGTGGCCGCGATGAGTGGTAACTGGGTCCAACGCGGTGAACCGGCGCTCATGGACAAGTGGGAGCGGACGCAAGCCGCGCTGGCTGGTGGGGTCGATCTGGTGGTCGAACTACCAAGTGCGATCGTCATTCAACCAGCGAATCTTTTTGCCGCTGGCGGTGTGGCCACTTTAGGGGCCTTAGGCTGTGATTGGTTGGCTTTTGGAACCGAACACCCGGACATGGACTATGATCGCCTAATGGCAAATCTGCCAACGGATCCGATGACTTTTAAGCGCTATGATCAGACCTATGCCCAGCTATTTCAAGGCTATCTCAAGGATCAAACGGGGATTGCCCTTGAGGATCCCAATGACATCTTGGGATTCTTCTATGCGTTGGCTAATCGGCAACAGGGGCAGTCCTTGCGGCTCGTCCCTTTGTCCCGTCGGGGAAGTCAGCATGGTGATCAGACGATTGCAGTGGCGAGCGCGTTTGCCAGTGCGACTGCTATCCGTTCTGCGGCCCTTGAACACGACTGGGGGGCAATTACCCCGGTTGTACCTGCAAGTACGCTAGCAGCGTTACAGGCGGCTCAGCTGACCGACTGGGAAGATTTCTGGCCAGCGTTACAGTACCAACTCGTGAGCGGTCATGTGGCAGATTTGCGGCAGCATTATCAGATTACAGAAGGTATCGAGTATCGTCTGCAGCGCGCGGCGCTAGGCAGTGCCAGCTTTGCGGCCTTTATGCAGGCTGTGAAGACAAAACGCTATACCTATACGCGTTTACAGCGACAGGCAACCTATCTGTTGGGTCAGATCAAGCCAGCAGAGATGGTCGCCAACCCACAATATCTACGGGTTTTGGGTTATTCGGATCGTGGGCAGGCTTATCTCCATCAGATTAAGAAGCAAGTCTCATTGCCGCTGATCAGCCGTGCTGATCGGGAGTGGTTAAATGGGGCCGGCGCTTTGGATAATCGGATGGGGGCGATTCGGACCTTGATTACCGGTGTCCCACAGGATTATGGTCGAATTCCCGTAAAAATAGCGGATTCTGATCGACTATCAAGGAAATTACCTTGACATCATTATTTTTGACAGGTATAATTTATCACGTTGCATTGGAGGGATTACGATGAAATGGTCATTGACCGAGCTACGAAGAAGTCACCGTAACGACCCGTTGGCGTTTGATGACACTTTAGATTTACGCGCCGATTTGATGGAACGATACGGCGAAGAGGTCTTGGACCTCGGTCCCGTCCACGTCAAGGGTCAAGTATCCGTGATTACGGGTGGTGACGTTGTCGTTGACGCACAGGTTACCGCGGACTTAACGGTCCCATCCAGCCGGTCACTTACACCGGTGGACTTACCAGTAGCCTTTAACATGACGGAATTTTATGTGTCCGACCCCGAAGCCACACAACGGTTTGAGAAAACCGATGTGGTGATGGTGGTCAAGGATGACCTGATCGATTTCGACAAGGCCATCGGGGACAACATTATTTTAGAAATTCCGATGCACATTCTTTCAGACACCGAGAAGCAAGGTGCCGCAATGCCAACCGGTGATGACTGGGCGGTGGTTGCGGAAGCCGATCTTGCTAAGGTCGAGAAGGAAAATCAATCAGTTGATCCACGTCTTGCAAAGTTAAAAGATTTCTTCCCTGATCAGGATGATCAATAATCGCCTTTGTAAGCCTTAAAAATTTTTTCACTAGTGGATATAATTTTATTAAAAGGAGGTGTTTTCTTTGGCTGTACCAGCACGGAAAACGTCTAAGACGAAGAAGCGTATGCGTCGGGGTCACATTAAGTTGGCTACCCCAGGTTTGACTCCTTGCCCAAACTGTGGTGAATTACGTAAGTCACACATGGTTTGCCCAAGTTGCGGTTTCTACGATGGCCGTCAGGTCGTTGCGGTTAAGAACGCAAACAACTAATTTTAACGAATTAGCAATAAGAAACTCCCATGAAGTCCGCGGCTTCTGGGAGTTTTTTTGTCATTTCAATTAAAAAACAGGTATAATGACGTCACTGACTACTATCCGAGGAGTGAAATTTTGGGAACTAAATTAATCGCGACCGACTTAAACGGGACGCTACTACACAATGACCAGAGCTTCAATCAGACCCTCTTTAAGGAAATACTTCAAGCCCTTGATCAGCGGGGGATTCAGCTGGTGTTGTCGTCTGGCAATCAATTCGCCCATCTGAAGCAGCTTTTCAAGGACGTCATGGCTGACAACTTAGCGATCGTGGCGGAGAATGGGGCGTCTATCTATCTCAAAGGTAAACAGGTCTTTGATGGCAGTCTGACGGACGAACAGGTTCATCAGTTTGTGACGGTTGATCGTCAGCAGGCAGTCCTAGCGAATGCGTATATCATTTTGGTGGGACAGAATGCATCTTATACCGAGACTGGTGCACCGCAAGTGTTGCTCGATGCCGCGGCCAAGTTCTATGACAATCTCCAACAGGTTGATGATCTGGCAACGGTGACCGATCGTATCAAAAAGATCAGTGTCTCAACAGCACCGGGACAGGCGGCTGAACTGGTGACAGCCCTCAATACCTATTTTAATGGCCGGTTACGCGCTCATGACAGTGGCTATGGCGTGGTTGACGTGGTCGGGGCGAACGTTGGTAAGCTTCCTGCCGTCCAGTGGTTAGCCCGGCATTTTGACGTGCTGGCTGACGATATCATGGCTTTTGGCGATGGGGATAACGATCTCCCCCTGATCAGTTATGCTGGTCAAGGCTGGGCCATGGCCAATGCACCGGCAAGAATCCGGGAGGCAGCGACGCAGACCACCAGTCTCGACAACGAGCATGATGGCGTCCTGCGAACGATTCAAGCGGCGTTGCTAGCAGATGATTTGACGAGGTGAGTGATATGAAAAACTTCTTTTTTGATTTTGATAGTACCTTGGCAGATACCCGTAATGTTGCGGTGTTGTCGACGCAACGCGCCTATGACGCGCAAGGGCTGGCCATTCCTAGTCGCGAGGCCGTCGTGAGCTATATGGGCGTGCCAATCGAAGTCTCCTTTGCTAAAATGGCGAAGGAAGATTTGAGCGACCAAGATTTGGAAGACCTTTATACGGTCTTTCGTTCTCAGTATCATGTCACGGAACAAGAGGGGATTACCTTGTTCGACGGCATGGCAACAACTCTGGAACAATTAACCCGACGGGGGGCTAACCTCTACGTGGTGTCCAGCAAGCATTCGGTTCCCCTTCAGCGTAATCTCGATCAAGTGGGATTAAGCGGGACCTTTGCGGCGGTGAGTGGATCTGACACAGTCGACCATTACAAGCCGGCGCCAGATGGTATCTGGAACCTGGTAACCCGTTTTGACCTGGACTTGGCAGAGAGTGTCATGATTGGCGATGCCAAGTATGACATGAAGATGGGCCATAATGCCGGGGTAGCCACCGCAGCGGCCATGTGGGGAGCGGCTGACCCCGAGTCGGTCAAGGCGGAACAACCGACGTATTTATTAAAGACCCCGGCAGACTTACTAACGATATAAATGATAGTGAAGACGGACCGATTGGTTCCGTCTTTTTTGATTTCAAAAGTTTTACCAAATTCTCATATGATCGAAAGGTTGTGCACAACTAGATAGCTTTGACGGTCGGTTGATTAAAATATAATAAGAATAATTATCGGCGGCTCAAAAATAAAAGTTAGCGTCGCAGGATTTGAGCATTCGGTCGAATATCTCTAGGGATTAGCGGCTAAAGCGGCTAAACTAGTTTTAATCATAAGAGACAAGGAGATTACCGATGACCAAACGTCGATGGGGACTGCTCGTTATATTTGTTGTGTCACTCGTATTTTTAATTTGGGAAATGCCGCGTAACTTTCACGCCAGCCTAATCCAGGCCAAACATGTTGTGCGAAAATTAGAGACAGCGCT
The DNA here is from genome assembly GCF_024345185.1 of Levilactobacillus humaensis. Classification (GTDB taxonomy): domain Bacteria; phylum Bacillota; class Bacilli; order Lactobacillales; family Lactobacillaceae; genus Levilactobacillus; species Levilactobacillus humaensis. The sequence continues at coordinate 48,776 of NZ_BROB01000018.1, forward strand.
TCCACGACCAAAGGATGGCGCACCAACACCAATTGAAAAAATTGCCGGCGAACATCCACTTCGGCGAACCTATTACTATCATTTCGACGCCAAGGTTCCCAGTGAGGTGCGGCCTGCCTTTAAGAAGGCGGTGGCAGTTTATAATCAAACCGGGGCGGTCCGTTTAATTCCTGGAAAACCGCAAGGACGCCAGAATGGGATTACCTTCTTTACCTATCACCGCGAGGCCGATGACCGGCGACCGGACTATTTAGAGTTGGGTGAGGGCGGACCTGAGATCGAGCACTACGTCGGCCTGGGAACCTATACCATCAATCGGGCCCATGCTGGAATGAACCTGGCGCACCCACAGACGGGAATTCGAACGTCGGTGGCGATTCACGAGGTCGGCCACGCCATCGGCCTCGACCACAGTCAGAGCCGCCGCTCGGTCATGTATCACATGGATCAGGGGCACTTAAAACTCTCGGCCGCGGATCTTAAAACACTACACGCTTTGTACATCTAAAAAAGATCAGCAAAAAGCCCGCTCTGTCACGGAGAGCGGGCTTTTCATGGAAGTATTGAAGTTTTTAATTACTTAGTAAAGTCAACGACCATCCGGCCAACAATCTTGTTAGCTTTCATTTCGTCAATGATGTCATTAACTTCATCCAAACGACGGGTCTGAACGATTGGGTGAACTTTACCTTCGGCACCAAATTGGAAGGTTTCGGCTAAGTCTTGACGAGTTCCAACCAGGGAACCACGTACGGAGATACCATCCAGAACAGTCTTGGCAATGTTTAATTCCATGTCACCTTGTGGTAAGGCAACGGCAACTAACTTACCATCTGGCTTCAAAGCGTTAACGGATTGCGTGAAGGCATCCTTGTTAACAGCAGTGACTTGGGCGTTGTTGACACCGCCGACCTTTTCTTGGATCTGTTCGGCAACGTTGTTGTCATGACGGTTGATCAGGAGTTCAGCACCGTTTTCCTTAGCAGCAGCTAATTTGTCAGGGTTACCATCAACGGCAACGACGTGGGCACCGAAGACATTGTGGGCGTATTGGATAGCCAAGTTACCTAAACCACCGGCACCAACAACTTCAACCCATTGGCCTGGCTTCGTTTCGCCGACCTTGAGAGCCTTGTACATGGTAACACCGGCACAGGTAAGGGAAGTTGCTTCGACTGGGTCCAAGCCTTCTGGAACCTTAACGGCGTAGTTGGCATCAACGATACATTCTTCAGCCATGGCACCGTCAACAGTGAAGCCAGAGTTCTTGACGTTACGGCAAAGTGTTTCGCGGCCAGTCAAGCAGTATTCACAGTGGCCACAGCCCTTGAAGAACCACGCGATAGAAACACGGTCGCCGATCTTTAAGTTGTCAACATCGTCGGCAACTTGGATAACACGACCAACACCTTCATGGCCAATGATCCGGCCTGGCTGCTTACCGAAGTCACCAGCGGCAACGTGTAAGTCGGTGTGGCAAAGACCACAATATTCCATCTTAACTAAGGCTTCACCATGGGTGATAGGACGTAAGGTAACATCTTTAATGTCAACGTAACCGTCAACTGAATCGCGAATAACTGCTGCTTTCATAATTTAAGACTCCTTTTTATTTTGTCTACAAGGCTAGTATACTAAATTCGCTCTCAATTTCAAGTGAAAAAATGAACAAAAAATAAATATTTTTCAAACGCCGTCGTACCTGGGCCCGTCACAACCGGATCAATCAGATTATACGCTGAATAACCGAATGTGAAGCAACGTGCTAGTAGGCCTTTCAGAAGCAAGAACGCTAAATGGGTACAACCGGTTGCATTTTCTTGTCTAGCTTTGTGGGAAGGACCAGAAGCCTTAAAAATTAGATAAATATGAAAGGGATGGTGGTTTTCGCATACAATTATGAGAAACTATGATAAAATTAAATGTTGAAATGAATATCGGACGTCCTTGTCGCTGGTGGTTTTGCGGCGACTTGAACGCAGTTAACCAACCAGAGGAGTTAAAGTGCAATGAGTCGAATTTTAATTATTGAAGATGAAAAAAATCTTGCTCGCTTTGTTGAGCTGGAACTAAAGCACGAAGGGTATGAAACCAACGTGCAGTTTAACGGACGGACGGGGTTGGAAGCAGCCTTGTCACAGGATTTTGATGTGATTCTGCTCGACCTGATGCTCCCCGAACTGAATGGGATTGAAGTGGCTCGTCGGGTCCGTGAAGTGAAGAGTACGCCAATTATCATGATGACCGCGCGAGATTCCGTGATCGATCGCGTTTCTGGGTTGGACCATGGGGCCGATGATTACATTGTGAAGCCATTTGCCATTGAAGAACTCTTGGCTCGGGTCCGGGCACTCTTACGGCGGATTCACCTTGAGGGCGAACAAAAGAACACCAAGCAAACCACGGTTAAATTCAAGGACTTAACCATCGAAAAGGAAAACCGGATTGTTCGGCGTGGCGATGAAGTGATCAATCTCACGAAGCGAGAATACGAATTGCTCCTGGCCTTAATGGAAAATATCAACGTTGTGTTAGCGCGTGACGTGTTGTTAACCAAGGTTTGGGGTTATGAATCCGAAGTTGAAACCAACGTGGTCGACGTTTACGTGCGTTACCTACGAAATAAAATTGATGTTCCTGGCCAGAAGAGTTACATCCAGACGGTCCGTGGGACAGGGTACGTGATGCGGTCGTGAAAGCAACTGAATTAGAACAGGAAACGGAAGAACAGCCTAGAAAGCGGGGCTTCCGTCTTTCTTTGAAATGGGAATGGACTCTGTCCACCGCACTTGGGGTGCTCGTCATCTTCGCGGTTATCATCATTCTTATTTTTAACAGTTTTATGACGGTGTTAATGCGGCAGGAACGGACTCACGTGGCAGATTCACTAAACGTCGTCGTGGAACGCTTGAGTAGTCAGAAGAAGGCGTTGTCGAGTGGCCAAGTTGACGAATTGTTACGGCCACGGACAGTCCTGGCTGACGAACCCAGTGGTAAAGGCAAAGCGGCTATGCCATACAACAATGCCGTGCTATCGACGTTGTCACGGGATAGTCAAACGGTGACGGTGTACGATACCCAAGGTCAAATTCTTTATGCGACTGACAAGACAGTGGTCCCATTTAAGACTTCTTCACACCAGCACATTGGCGTGAAGACGATTAATAAGGTGAAACACCTTGTGGGTCGGATGCCCATCCGCAGTAAGCAAGGGAATCGTTTGTTAGGATACGTGCAAGTGACCGACAATCTGAAAGATTATCGGGCGACACAGGTGAAACTCTACCAAGTCGCCTTGGTGCTTGGACTTATTGCGGGACTGGCGGCAGCCGTTTTGAGTTACATTTTGGCGTCATTTCTACTGCGGCCAGTAGAAGCTATCAGAGAGACCATTCATGCCGTTAGAGAAGACCCACAGACTGACCGGCGAGTGCCCGAGATTCGGCATACCGATGAGCTCAGCGACCTGGGAACGCTGTTTAACGACATGTTAGACACAACCCAGGGGTATATGGACCAACAACAGCAGTTCGTTGAAGACGTTTCTCACGAATTGCGAACGCCGGTGGCGATTATTCAAGGCCACATGGAAATGTTGGATCGCTGGGGGAAAGATGATCCAGAGGTCTTAGACGAGTCGATCAAGGCTTCCTTGCAGGAAACGAAGCGGATGAAGAGTCTGGTCCAAGAGATGTTAGATCTCCAGCGGGCTGAACAGATTGAAGTCAACTATACCAACGAGGTGACCAATGTTAGTGAGGTTGTCCAACAGGTCTACGATAACTTCAAGATGATTCATCCAGATTTCACCTTTATTCTGGACGACGATGTTCATCGCCCAGTTCAGGTGCAAATTTACCGAAACCATTTGGAACAGATTCTTATTATTCTCTTGGATAATGCGGTCAAGTACACCCAGGCCCAGGCACGTAAGGAGATTCACCTGACGTTCGAGAGTGACATGCGTAACGTCGAGGTCGCTGTTCAGGACTTCGGGGAAGGGATCTCGCAACAGAATATGGATCGGGTCTTCAATCGGTTCTATCGTGTTGACAAGGCCCGTTCTCGAACCAAGGGTGGCAATGGATTAGGTCTGGCAATTGCCAAGCGTCTGATTGAGGCCTACCATGGGCGAATCACCATCGAAAGTGCGGTAGGTCACGGCTCCGTGTTCCGGATTTCGTTACCTATCTTGCCAGATGCGACGGCCAAGATCTTGAATGCCAAAAAGGAACAGGCCCAGGCAATCGCCAATGGCAGTGTGCCAACCGGGATTAAGTCAGCCCTATTAGAGGATGACACTAATCATTCGGAAGAACCAAAGTCCTAATTATCACTAAATACAGTGTTGTGAGTCGCGGATCTTTTGTTCGCGACTTTTTTGTCGTCAAAAAACGATCATGGGGTTGACAGGTTAGCAAAGAATGGGTATTCTAAGATAACTAGTTAGTTAGTCTAGTAACTAAGCAACTTGGAGGAGACTATTCATGAAAATTCTTAAAACGTTATTGACCATCGTGGGGACATTGTTAATTTTGTTGGCAATTGGGGCCATCTTTGCCCCAGCCATGACACGTAATCGGGGGAGTGAGATGGCCATGGCACTCGATAACGTGAATCCCTGGGTGAAGAATGAGACGGTGTATGCTGACACCACGAGTCAACCGATCAAACATTTTATCGGGGGTGGCGGTGAGGACGAGTACACCTACGTGTTACAAACTTACAACGAACAAGGTAAATCACGGAAGCTGACTTTTGACGTTCAGTGGAAGCTCAAACCACATCATTACCTGAAAATTGAAACCAAGGGACAAAATGTCGAGACTTGGAAAGCTGTCGAACGAGAAAACGTTCCAAGTGGTGTGCGGCAGAACCTGATGATGAGCTAAAGTTGCATGTCATTAACGCTGTTGGTAAGCATATTGCTATTAGCAATAATTAATCTATCTATTCTGATGATTTCATGATTGGAGCGGGCTATTCGGTTGTTTAACCAGAGTGGTTTGAGATGATTGATTGGCTTAAGTCAAAACGAAAAAATCGGATATTGTTAGATACAAAAAGGGCCATTACTGAGTTATCAGTAATGGCCCTTTTGAAATGACTTTATTTATGATGTTGTTGCTTACCAGCGTTACGTTGGCGATTCTTCTGTTGAACTTGTTTCTTAGCGGCCTTAACTTCTGTTGGTTTGACGATTGGCACCTCAACGACTGGCTTTGGATTCTTAGCCATTTGGTCACTGATTTCACGTCGGATACGAGGACGGTAGAAGTTAATGATTAAGGTTTGCACACAGGCAAACAGTCCACCGACGAAGAAGTAAAGTCCCAGACCAGCGGGTGAACTCATCGTGAAGAATAAGATCATGATGGGTGACATCAGCATCGCCGTTTGCATTTGCTTCTTCTGTTCAGCAGGCACACCCAATGTGGAGAGGTAACCTTGCAACAGGTAGACGGCAAAGGACAAGATGGCGAGAATCCAGCTAGACTTTCCTAAAGGAATCCCGAAGAAGGCAGCCTTGGAAAGTTCTGGTGAGTACCGGATTGCCGCATAGAGGGCCGCGAAGATTGGCATTTGAATCAACAGAGGCAGACAACCGAGACCACCGGTCATGCTAACGCCATTGTTCTTGTAGACAGCCATAATTGCTTGGCCAGCCGCTGCTTTTTCTTCTTGAGTTTTGGCATTCTTTTGCATCTCTTGGTACTTGGCCAGTTGTGGTCGAATCATCGAGACCTTTTCTTGTTGAACGGTCGCGCTACGCATCTGGCGAATCATGACTGGCAGCAGAACCATCCGAACGAGGAAGGTCAAGACAATGATGGCCCAGCCATAGCTACCGCCAAAGGCGTTAGCAAGCCAATCCATGACATGTTGTCCCGGAATGGCGAGGTAATCGTAGACAAAGCCGTACGGTTTACCATTCTTAGTCTGCACACAACCGCTGAGGACTAAGGCTAGTCCCGCCAATGCGGCGGTTACCGAGACTTTTTTGGAAATCTTCATATTTAATTTGAACCCCTTTTTAGTAAACGATGTAGAGCGCGCACGCCCCCAAACGACGAAATCGTCATTAACAGTCAACATATTACTTGATCTGACGCCGTTTTTCAAATAATAATCTGGAAGTCAGAAAACTTATGTAAGGGGAGCGGGGTGATACTGAGCCGATCGACCACAATCCAGGGAGTCAGTCCCCGCTTGAGTCGGACAATGAGTTCGGCGAGCTGATCCGCTGACCCGGTAGCGATCAGTTCTACCTGACCGTCGCGACAGTTACGGATGGTGCCGGTCAGTCCGATTTGCTGGGCCAATTGGCTGGCCGACCAGCGAAAGCCGACGCCCTGAACCTGGCCGGCAACCATGATTTTTTGCGTTTCCAAGGCGAATAACCTCCTATAAAAGATTTAGGTTAATCATACCGCGAGTGCTCAGGTCTGCCTAGTGGTGTGGTAAAATTAGAAAAAAGTAACGGATGGGAGTAATCAAAGGTGAGAGAACGGATTACATCGAGTCAAAATAAACGGGTCAAGCAATGGCGGGCCTTAACGACGAAGAAGGGACGCAAGGCGACGCAGACTTACCTCTTAGAGGGCTGGCATTTGGTGCAGGAGGCCATTAAGGCCCGTCTCCCACTCACAGCCATCATGGGCACTGAAGAACAGCTCACGGCACATGAGGGGGCTTTCCCGGCGGTCCCAATTTATGAATTGACGGACAGCATTGCCCAAACGATTGGGGATACCAGCACACCACAGGGGATTTTTGCAACGGCGTCCATGCCTAACGACGATCACGTTGATCCGAAGCAAACCAGTGGCATCTGGTTATTCTTGGATCAAGTTCAAGATCCCGGAAACATTGGCACCATGGTGCGAACTGCCGATGCGGCCGGTCTGACCGGCGTTGTCTTGGGACGTGGGAGTGTTAGCCGTTTTCTGCCCAAGGTGCTGCGTTCCATGCAGGGAAGCCAATTTCACATTCAGCTGGTCGAAGGTGACCTTCATGACTGGATCACAGCCTTTACGGAACGTGATTTACCCGTCTATGGGACCAATCTGGACCCGCAGGCCAAGGACTATCGTGACGTGCCCGGTCTGAGCCAGGGAGCCATTGTCATGGGAAATGAAGGCAATGGGATGGCCCCCGATCTACAACGGATGACCACACAGAACCTTTACATTCCAATTAAGGGTCAGGCGGAGTCATTGAACGTCGCTATCGCCGCGGGGATCGTGATGTTTCGGTTAGCCGAATAAGGTTAAGAAAGGGTTAACCGCGGTCGATCACGAGCAATTTGGTTGCTTTTTGCGCCAAAGGCAGTATGATATAGTGTAATTGAGAGACAAAAATCATAATCTATATGAAAAGGAAGCATTCTATGAACAAACTTACTTGGCGTGATGACCCCGAGTACCTTGCCTTAGTTTCTGACTTGTTGGAAAAGGAGCCGGTCCAACGCCTGGCGAATTACACCCAGCACCACCATTCGACACGCTTGGAACATTCTATTTCGGTGTCGTATAACAGTTATTTGATTGCGAAGAAACTTGGTTTGAATACCCGGGCCACTGCACGGGGTGGTTTGTTACACGATCTCTTCTATTATGATTGGCGGACGACGAAGTTTAACTTAGGGTCCCATGCCTTTATTCACCCACGGGTGGCTTTACGTAATGCTGAGAAGCTGACGGACTTAAGCCCGATGGAAAAGGATATCATTCTGAAGCACATGTGGGGGGCAACCCTGGCTATGCCGAAGTACCGGGAAAGTGCCATTGTGTCTTTGGTCGACGATTACGAAGCGGTTCACGAGTTCTGTGGTCCAGCTCGCAAGCGGGTCCACACGTTGGTTGAAAAGTTAACGCCGAACGCCTAGTTTCGTTGAAACGCGGATGGGGGCGAGTTGAATATGCAAACAGTACCATCAAATACAGCCACGGGTTCCGGAGTGGACTTCTCACTCTGCCCACGGTTTGAACGAACCTTTTCCTTCCTAGGAAAGAAGTGGAATGGCCTCATTATTGAAGTGCTTCTGCAGGAAGGGCCACAGCGGTTCCGGGATTTGGCCCGGAAAGTTCCCCGCTGTAGCGACCGTGTGTTAGTTGAGCGGCTTAAGGAGTTAGAGGTTAATGGCGTCATTTTACGACGCACCTTTCCTGATAATTCGTTGATTGAATACGAGTTGACCACTAAGGGTGCCGAGCTTAAAGATGTCATGACTGCCATTCATGCCTGGTCGGACAAGTGGTCTTGTCCTCTTGAAGAAGACCAGTAGGTGTTGACAGCGACGCCAAAATTCGCTAGGCTATGACATGTAATAATTTAAAGACGATGATAGAAAAGCAGTAGCCGGTGCAATTTGTCAGGAAGAGTTTGCCATGATTGGAAGCAAACTTCAAATTACTTGGGTGAATTCAGTTCTTGAGTTGTAATCGGGAGTCACGGAGACGTGATGAATGATTGACCGGTGAGTGACCGTTATCACTTCTGAGTGTGGTTGGTGCTTTTTGAGTACCGACTGAATCAGGGTGGTACCGCGAAGCTTCGTCCCTAGTTATGGGGACGGAGCCTTTTTTTGTGGAAAAGGGGCCAATGGTGGTCCCGGATCTCGGTGAAGAGTCGATAAATAGTGAGCGTAAATAGATAAATGGAGGATGACGTATGTCGTTAAAAGATAAACTCAGCGAGCTGCGGCAACGCGGTTTAGCAGATATCAAGCAATCAACAGATTTAAAAGACGTTAATCAAGTGCGTGTCCAGCTGTTAGGTAAGAAGGGTCCTATCACCGAAGTTCTTCGGGGAATGCGTGACCTGGATGCCGCTGAACGACCAAAGGTAGGGGCATTTGCCAATGAAATCAGAGATGATCTGACGGCTGCCTTGACGCAACGTAAGGAAGAATTGGAACAAGCCGTTTTGAACGCGCAATTGGCCAAGGAAACCATCGATGTTACCTTACCCGGAACACCGGTTGCCAAGGGTGAACCCCACGTGATCCAGCAGATTGTGGATCAGATTGAAGACTTATTCTTGGGGATGGGTTACCAAGTTCTGAGTGGTCCTGAAGTTGAAGAGGACAAGTATAACTTTGAGATGATGAACCTGCCTAAGAACCATCCAGCACGTGACATGCAAGATACCTTTTACATCACTAAGGATATTTTGATGCGGACGCAGACGTCACCAATGCAAGCCCGGACGTTAGAAAAGCATGACTTCAGCAAGGGGCCTTTGAAGATGATCTCCCCAGGAGTCGTTTATCGGCGTGATACTGATGACCCGACCCACTCCCACCAATTCCATCAGGTTGAAGGCTTGGTTATCGACAAGCACATCACCATGGCTGATTTAAAGGGAACGTTACAGGTCTTGGCCCACGAATTATTCGGGGACAAGTTCGACGTCCGCTTACGGCCAAGTTACTTCCCATTCACCGAACCTTCAGTCGAAGCCGATATTACCTGCTTCAACTGTGGCGGTAAGGGCTGCAAGGTCTGCAAGAATACCGGCTGGATCGAAGTTTTAGGTGCCGGTATGGTTCACCCGAACGTCTTGAAAATGGCTGGCGTGGATCCCGACGTTTACGGCGGATTCGCCTTTGGGGTTGGTCCCGATCGCTTTGCGATGTTGAAGTACGGTGTCGATGACATCCGGAACTTCTACCTCAATGATGTCCGGTTCCTCACACAATTTACGAAGAAAGGATAGTCGCCAACCATGAAGATTTCATACAATTGGATTAAAGAATATTTAGATTTAGACGTTAAGCCCGTTGACTTGGCCGAAAAGATTGAACGGACCTCCGTTGAAGTCGATGACGTGACCAAGCCTAGCGATGGGTTGAAGAAGATCGTGGTCGGCCACGTCCTGTCAGTTGAAGCTCATCCTGATTCCGATCACCTGCACATTTGTCAGGTCGATGTTGGGGAAGCAGAACCCTTACAGATTGTCTGTGGGGCGCCTAACATTGCCGAAGGGCAGAACGTGATCGTGGCCTTACCAGGCTCACGGATCGCCAACAACGTGAAAATTAAAAAGTCTAAGATGCGTGGTATCCCCTCTGCCGGGATGATCTGTGCCTTACAAGAAATCGGCTTCAGTGAAGATGTTGTGCCCAAGGCTTATGTCGACGGCATTTACGTTCTGCCAGCAGATGCCACTCCGGGAGATGCCGTTTACGATTACCTGGGCATGAACGACAGCCTGATCGATCTCGATGTGACCCCTAACCGTGGGGACATGTTGAGTGTCTACGGGACACTGCATGACTTGGCTGCCATTTACGACAAGCCTGTCGAATTAGACCATCCAGAGGTCAAAGAAGATGGTGCTGCGATTGATGACCAACTGGCCGTTCACGTGGACGACACGCTGTCCTCACAGTACCGGATGCGTCTGGTGAAGAATCTGAAGTTGGCGCCAAGTCCAATGTGGCTACAGATCCGTCTGTGGAACGCGGGGATGCGGCCAATCAACAATGTGGTCGATATCACGAACTACATTATGTTGAAATACGGTCAACCATTGCACGCTTTTGACTATGACAAGTTCAATGGCGAAGATGTTTACGTTCGGACGGCTAAGGCTGGCGAAAAGTTAATCACCTTAGATGAAAACGACCACGACCTCGACGAAAATGACATCGTGATTGCCGATCAAAAAGGGCCAATTGCCTTGGCCGGTGTCATGGGTGGCTTGGACGCTTCGATTCAGGACGGTACGACCACGGTGGCAATTGAATCCGCCGTCTTCGAACACGACCACATTCGGAAGGCAGCCCAACGGCATAACTTACACACGGATGCTTCCCAACGCTTCGAACGGGGCGTTAACCAAGCTGGGGTGCAAGAAGCCTTGGACGCTGCCGCTCAGATGATGAACGAACTCGCTGATGGGGAAGTCCAAAAGGGTTCCGTTGTTGGCAGTAGCAACATTCCTGAACCGGCAGTTATCGAACTCACGCTGACCCATGTCAATGCCATTCTTGGAACGGCATTGACCATGGACCAAGTTTCCCACATTCTGGAAAGCTTAGGCTTTGAAGTCGCGATCAGCGCGGATACGTTGACGGTCACGGTTCCTGTTCGTCGTAATGACATTCACATCCCAGCCGATTTGTTGGAAGAAATCGCCCGGATTTACGGCTACGATCAATTGCCAGCAACGTTACCAACTGGCCGGATGACGATGGGTTCCTTGACGGCTAAGCAACGCTTAGTACGGGCCACTCGTCAGTCTCTGGAAGGCTTAGGCCTCAACCAGGCGATTTCATACGCCTTAACGACGGCCGACAAGGCTAAGATGTTCATGATGCAGGCCAGTGAAACCACTGAATTGGCTTGGCCGATGACGGTGGACCATGCCGTCCTGCGGATGAACCTCATTACTGGTTTGTTGGATGATATCGCCTATAACTCTGCTCGGAAGGTCAAAGATGTGGCCTTGTACGAACAGGGTCGGGTCTTCTATCGTGAGGATGGTCAAGATCGTCCCGCTGAAGAAGAACACATTGCCGGTGCCATTACGGGGACCTTACTACCCGCTGCGTGGAACCAACCAGCAAAGCCTGTCGACTTCTTCCAAATGAAGGGGATCGTGGCGGCCTACCTCAAGGACATGGCTGTTAATGGTGACGTGACTTACGTGCCAAATGCTGACATGCCAGAGATGCATCCAGGACGGACCGCGGACATCTTGGTCCACGGCCACCGGATCGGATTCTTGGGTGAGGTTCACCCATCGATTGCCAAAAAGTTCAAGGTCGGCGCAACCTACGTCTTCGAATTGAACCTGCAGGCGATTGTGGATATGCCAAAGCAAGAAAATCAATACGATGTCATTTCTCGTTACCCAGCGATCACCCGTGACATTGCGATGCTGGTGGACAACGACATTACCAACGAACAGATCGTGGCGTTAATTGAACGTCGCGGTGGGGCCTTCCTCCAATCCGTCAAGCTGTTTGACGTTTACGATGGTGTTAAGGTGCCTAAGGGCAAGAAGTCCTTGGCCTACACGTTAACGTATCAAGACAAGCACGAGACGCTGGTGGACGACGCCGTGACCCAAGCCTTTGACAAGGTGTCAAAGCGTCTTGAAGAAGAACTTGGTGCCGAAATCCGTTAATTTGTTTACTTTAGACGCGTTTGATTCTCACTTGAGAGTTGAGCGCGTCTTTCCTGTAAGTCTTAAAGATTACAATTTTATCAAAGTAGCGCTTTCATGTTTCCGCGAGCGGGGAACTTCTGTATAATGGAGTGGACTATGGCAAAGAACGGAGGAAATAAGTTGGATAATGACAAAAATCCCATCCCGTCACGGCAGGATTCGGGTAACAAACGGTCGTTTGGCCACAAGATTATGGTCGGGGTGATTAGCCTGATAGTAATTTTAGCCGTTGTAATTGGATTCTTTGGGTATCATTTCTTCCAGACGGCGTTAAAGCCTATGGATACAAAGAATACCAATGTGGTACAGGTTCACGTTCCCCTGGGCGCCACATCCAATAAGATTGGCCAGATTCTTCAGGATAAGAAAGTCGTCAAGAGCGGCATGGTGTTTAACTACTACGTTAAATCCAACAAGTTCACGAACTTTCAGGCCGGTTATTATCAACTCAAGCCCTCAATGACCTTGCATCAGATTGCTAAGCAATTACAGAAGGGTGGTTCGGCTGAACCCATTCAAAGTACGGCGGGTAAGCTGTTAGTTCGCGAAGGAGAAACGGTAGACCAACTGGCCGCCGAAATCCCAATTCAAACGGATTTCACCAAGACGGAATTTCTCAAGTTGATGGATGACGAGACCTTCTTCAACCAGCTTGCTGAAAAGTATCCAGAACTGTTGGGCTCCGCTAAGTCGGCGAAGAACGTCCGCTATCGGTTAGAGGGTTACCTGGCACCAGCCACTTATGAGGCTGGCAAGAAGATGACGCTCAAGCAGATCGTGACGCAAATGGTTGCCAAGACCAATCAGAATCTGCAAGGCAACTATGCGACAATTAAGAAGCAAAAGTACAGTGTGCAGGAAGTCTTGACGTTGGCCTCATTGGTCGAACGTGAAGGGGTATCACAGAACGATCGTGATAAGATCGCAGGTGTCTTCTTTAACCGGCTGAAGGCTGGGATGGCCTTACAGTCAGATATTTCCGTGCAGTATGCCTTGAAGACCACCAAGAAGACGTTAACCTACAAGGATTTGAAGAAGAAGTCACCCTACAACCTGTACATTCACACAGGTTTTGGGCCTGGACCTTTCGATAATCCTAGCACCTCGTCGATTACAGCGGTACTTCACCCGAAGGACCGTAGCAAGGGGTATTATTACTTCATTGCCAACACTAAGACGGGTAAGGTTTACTTCTCAGAAACATATGCCCAGCATCAAGCATTAACCAGTTCACTAGCAAGCGATAATAAATAAAGGATGGCGACAGATTTGGCAGGAAAAAAGCGACCGATCATTATTGGTGTTACCGGGGGTTCCGGCAGTGGGAAGACCACGGTTAGTCGGGCAATCTTCAATCAGTTGATTGGACATTCGATCATGATCTTACAACAAGATTCATACTACAATGACCAGTCAGAAATGACCATGGAAGAACGGGCAGCCGTGAACTACGACCACCCACTGGCCTTCGACACGGATTTGTTAATCAGTCAGTTACAACAACTGCTTAACTACCAACCCATCGAAAAACCAGTCTATGACTACAATCTTTCGACGCGAAGCACCAAGACCATCCACCAGGAACCTCGCGATGTCATCATTTTGGAAGGAATTCTGATCTTAGATGACGAACGTCTCCGGGACTTGATGGATATCAAGGTCTTCGTCGATACGGACGACGACATCCGGATCATTCGTCGGATCGAACGAGATATGAATGAACGGGGTCGCTCTTTAGATTCCATCATCCAACAGTACTTAGCGACGGTTAAGCCAACGTACCACCAATTCGTGGAACCAACGAAACGGTATGCGGATCTCATCGTGCCAGAAGGTGGCGAAAACCAAGTGGCGATTGACCTCTTGGTTACGAAGATTCGGGCCATCCTCGAAGCTAATGGGAATCACCAAGTTTTTGACAATCCAGACACAACCATATAGAATAGGACGGGTTAGCTGCAACTGGGCTAACCTTTTGTGAACTTAACCAAAATTCAGTGTGTAAAAGGGACGACTAGCCGGTCAGCACTAATGGCGTTGATTTGGCATCGGCGGCCTTTTTAGCACACTTTTCGGTGAGATAGCATCGACAAAGACTAGCGACCCGCCAGATGGCAGGGCGACTAAATTAAAACTAATAATTAGGGGTGTTCAGCGTGGCACAAGATAAAATGTATCCAATGACTGAAGAGGGCAAAGAAAAACTCGAAAAGGAGCTCGAAGACTTAAAGATGGTTCAACGGCCTAAGGTTATCGACCGTATCAAGATTGCCCGGTCATACGGAGACCTTTCCGAAAATTCTGAATATGAATCAGCCAAGGACGAACAAAGTATGTTAGAAACCCGGATCAGTACCGTTGAACGGATGATCCAATACGCCCAAATCATCGACAATGATGGGACTGACAAGGACGAATTAACGGTAGGTAAGAAGGTTACCTTCAAGGAATTACCAGACGAAGAACCTGAAGAATACACCATCGTTGGTGCTGCCGAAGCCGATCCAATGGCCGGTAAGATTTCTAACGACTCGGCCATTGCCAAGGGCCTATTAGGTCACCGCAAGGGTGATGAAGTGACCTTCCCAACACCTGGTGGGGATATGTCCGTTAAGATCTTGGACGTGGAGTAAAAGAGTGTGCCAGAAGGCGGTTAGCTGGTGAGCATTAAGGCTGATAACCGGATAATCCTGGTCTTGGATTATTTGGTTATCAGCCTTAAGCGGAACCAGCTGCCTTCTGGCACACGTTTCGACAATCTAAATTCAAAGAGAATCGGGTTAGGTTTACCACGGAACCCGGTTCTCAAAAAAATTTCATAGTAAGTCCAAGGGAGGTGACCTCAGTCGCCTCCCTTTTGTTATCGGGCAATCAGCACGAGTTCGTGATAGATCCTACAAGCAGAAGGGTGGTAATGGGGCTGAACTTCCGCCATACTGAAAGCGTAACCATCGCCTTGCGTACACAGGTGTGGACGTGGTATACATGGTGGTGAAAGCGAATTCATTAAACGGTAAAGGGAGTCCTACGACATGAAGATTACGGTGACTGATACGGCTAGCAAGTGGTTCCGCGACGAGATGGGTATGACTGGCCGCGGTATTCGGTTCTTCGGGAAGGTTTACGGGAAGACTCCCGTGCACCAGGGCTTTTCACTGGGGATGACTCCCGTGCACCAGGGCTTTTCACTGGGGATGACCCCCGATGACCATCCCCGTGATCCCATCGTAGCGGAAAAGAAAGATGATGTGACGTACTATATCACTGAGGGTGATGAATGGTTTTTCGTCGGCTATGATCTGACGATTGATTATGACCCTGAAACAGATGGGCCAACCTACATTTATAAGGAAAACGGTGAATTGGATTAAATTTGATCGAAAAAGAGCGGAGTTGACTGCCTTTTGTCTCACGTTTCGACTAGAGATGTTCGGAGCACAAAAAACATACTAAGATTAGCTCTGTAAAACCGATTTGGTTTTACAGAGCTTTTTTTGAATTACAGTAGGTATATGGAG
>NZ_BROB01000019.1 GCF_024345185.1 Levilactobacillus humaensis
ATTGGCGTACACCATTAGAGGTCTTCTGGGAACAGATGAGGTTCTAATAAGTGTTCGGATAATTCTTGCAATCTCCCGTTTATTAAAAGTTATCAAAACAAGTTTGCCGTTCAACAAAAAAGCACAAAAGACAAACTGTTACGTTCAGAAAAAATACATTCTGAGGATAAATATCAAAGTTCCCAGACGCTACCACAAACTTCCGAAAAGAAGGCTAGTTTCTCTATCTACGGTTCTGTCTTACTTTTAATCTTAAGCTCTTTCGCATTATTCAAAGAGGGAAACAACGATCATGAAAAGAATTGAGAAAATGAATCATAGTTCTTCTTTTGAATCAGAGTAATCCCTACATCAGGCTACTTTGAGACGATTTCTTGAATTTCCACATTGTCAGTCAAATAGACCAGTCCGAATCGAGAAAACACGATTCGAACTGGCCTATTTGTATGGAAAAACTTATTGCTGAATAATCCGAGTTAGTGTGTCTTAACCACCAAATCCAAAGCGGCTTGCAACTCCGTCTGTTGGTCATCAGTGAGTTGGTCCTGACTGACACACTGCTTGACGTTTTCGGCCACCACGACGCCCATCATCCGTTCCACACCGGAACGAACGGCGGCGAGTTGGGTCAGAATGTCCTGACAGGGACGACCTTCATCGACCATTTTTACAATTCCCTGCAGCTGGCCATCGGCCCGGTGCAGGCGATTCTTCAATTGACTAGAAGTCGTTTGAACCATTAAGCACTCACCTCAGTTAATTTTTCATCGATATACTTCTTCAATGCAGCCTTAGGATGGAAACCCACGACCTTTTCCGTTGGCATACCGTTCTTGAAAACCACTAGGGAAGGAATACTCATGATTCCCAGGGACTGCGCGAGGTCTTGGTTCTGGTCCACGTCGAGGGAGGCAAATTTCACCTGGTCGCCGTATTCCTTATCCAACGCCTCTAAGACTGGCGTTTGCATCTTACAAGGCCCACACCAAGTGGCCCAAAAGTCGACAACAGTGACGGCAGTGTCGTCCCCCACGTGTTCGAAATCCTTACCGGTAATTGCTTGCATGTCTGCGTACCCCTTTTCAAATTTGATCGTGAAATCAGTATACCCCCGTAGGTATGTTTTGGCTAGGGTTTTGCATTTTTATTGATTTACTTTCATGTTAAATAATGGCTGCGAAGTGCTCTGCCGCGCCTTCCGGGCGGTGTCTAGGAGGCTGGAACGCCGTGGGCACGTTGGGAAGCCAAAGAGCGGTCTTCCCAAGCGGCCTGATTGTAAGGCGGCCAAAAACGCCACCTAACAATCACGACACGGCTGAGCCTCCCAGCCACCACCCTCCAGGCTGACACTAGAGTCACTTCGAAAACTTGCTGGTTCCAACCATAAACATATCTCCGTGGTCGCTTGATTTCCCCGACATTGTACTTGACTAGCCAACTCAAGACTTGGAAGAGTAACACCGAAACCACGATTTTCACAGCTCATTGAACGTCGGCACACAACCGACAAAAACACAGAGGTCACACATCATCCATTCTGAAGAACCGTGCACGACTCGATATTTGGCAACGACTATTCCCAGCCGGAGGGGCCAGGGTCGGAGCCCTGTGTCGGGGCTGTTTGGTCGGCGATCCTGCCGGCCTTACAGCCCGGGACGTCGCTAAGACCCACGCTTTTGGTGGGGCTTAGCGCGAGTCCGAAGACCGCCCTTTGGCTTCGGGCGTGCCCCACAGGACGTAGACCCTGGCCACCGCAGGCGGCCCAATACTCACAAGATCAAAAAAACCGAGACACTAGGTCCCGGCTCAAAGATTCAAATCAAATTAAGCTTCCTCTGGGTCCTTGTCGACACCAGCGGTCAGGCGTGGATGGTTGTTTCCACGTTTCGTTTCCTTTTCCACGGCCTGTTGGGCTACCAAGTTCAGGTAGTTGAATGGGTCGTCGAAGTTGGGATTGAACAGCATATCAACGAAGGCCAAGTCATCAATCGTGTTGCGGTTTTGAATCGCAATCGAGATGGCGTTAGCGGACTGGGCAACTTCATGCTTACTGAAGAATTGGGCCCCTAAGATCCGCCGATTCTTCCGGTTGTAGACCAGGTTAATCGTCAGGTCGTCAGTCGTTGGCATATAGCTTGGCCGCCAAGTACCATTAAAGGTGACTTGGTCGGCATCAAAGCCGGCGTTCAAGGCATGGTCGATGGTCAATCCGGTTGAAGCTAACGTCCGACCGAAGATGACCATAGCTGATGTGGCTTGTGTCCCCATGTACTTTTGGATATTCCCAAACACGTTGATCCCGGCCAACATCCCTTGACGAACGGCGTTGGTGGCAAGTGGCGTGTAAGCTGGCTTACCCGTTGGGTTGAAGTTAACGACACTGGCGTCCCCACAGGCAAAGATGTCTGGGTTTGACGTTTGCACGTAATCATTAATGATGATCGCGCCTTGCTTGTTCATTTCAACCTGACCCCGTAAGAGTTCGGTGTTTGGCACGAACCCGGTACAGACCACGGCTAAGTCGGCCGTGAAGTCGCCGTTCGTGGTTTCGATAACCAGTTCGCCATCGTCATTCCCAGTAAAGGAAGTGACCCGCCGATCTAAGAGCACTTTGACCCCCTCATCGGTAAGGATGCTGACGATGTGATCTGAGAGCCCCTTGTCGACGTAGTGGTTCAAGATGATATCACGGGATTGAATCAACTGAACGTCGTGACCCGTCCGTGCATAGCTTTCAGCCAATTCGGTTCCGATATAGCCGGCCCCGATGATGGCAATCCGCTTGTTGTTCTTAGCGGCCTTGTCGATGGCAATGGCTTGTTCGTAATTCTTACATAACATGACCTTGTCTTCGTCGATCCCAAAGATTGGTGGGACCGTCACCGTTGACCCAGTGGCCATAATTAATTTGTCATAGGTATCCGTCTTCATGTCCCCAGAGTCCATATCGACCACTTGAACGGTCTTGTTCTCGGAATCAATCTTGATGACGTTGTGACGCGTCAACACCTTTGCCCCAGCTTCGGTTAATTGCTCCGGGGAAGAATAAAACATGTCTTCTAGATGTTTGACTTGTCCGTCTAGGAACAGAGAAATCCCACAAGACAGAAAAGAAACATTCGTATGCCGTTCATAAATGGTAACTTCCGTTTCTGGATGATCTTGTAAAATTTGTAACGCTGCATTAGTACCAGCGTGTGTACTACCAACAATGATGACTTTCATGTTTACCCTCCTACACGAAAAACGATTCTACCGCTAGTCTACTTGAAAGTTAGCGAAAGATAAATGACTTCGTCTTGAAAAACATTAAAATAGCCGTTATTTCCTCACACTTCCTTGAAAATGACGGCATCATGTGCAACTTACACATAAATTTTAGCTTAGAATCTGAGAATTGGTCTGAACCGTTTTAGCTACAAATCCCGGTATGACACGGTTTCAGCGTTATTACATGAATATTTGTATTGCAAGCTTCATGATCGGCCCACACACCGGCCGTCGATACCATGACCGATCTACCCCCTTGCCAAAATGGAGATTTTTCAAGCGTTTTCATCGCAATTTGTTCTTGCCATTTATCGCGTGATAATGGCAATTAGTAACTGTTTGTCGCCGTTAATCAACCTCACCTAAACTGTGATAGGTTCTCCCCTAAATTTCCGGCAAAGTTAATTATCTAGCCACTTTTTCAAAAGAGTTACATTTTGCTTGCTAACAAACTGGCCGGTGATTATGATTAACACTAGTTAGTTCGCGATACGTTCTGACCTTAAGCACTGTGATAGAAGTTAGGAATCACTGTCTATAGATGCACTCCCCCCAAAACAAGTGATTTATTAACAGATTCCTAAATATGGCCCTAAGCAATCCGCATGTTGCTTGGGGCTTTTCTTTTGCCTTTTTTCAAAAAAAAGACACCCCTGAAGGATGCCTAAGCCCGTTGACGCCAAGACGTCACGCCGCGTCTGACCACGACGGGAACCGCCATCAGCACCAAGAATAACCAGGTGAAGTTCTGACGAATAAACGGGGTATTGCCGAAGAAGTACCCGACCGCACAACAACTAAAGACCCATAAGAAACTGCCGATGAGGTTGTAGATCCGAAATTGCCGCCAGGCCATGTCTGCCGTCCCCGCCATGATGGGAACGAAGAGGCCCACGAAGGGGATGAAACGCCCAATTAACAAGGTTTCGCCTTCGTTGTTGGTAAAGGCCGTCGTGGCCTCCGCCACCTTCTGATCGGGCAGCCGGGCAATGAGCTTGGCTTGCCGGTCATGCCAGCGAATGGTACTCAGGTACTTAATGACCGAGCCCAGGGTGGCGGCCATCGTAAACATCACGATCAGCCACCAGATATTCAACCGCGACTCTGGCGCGGCCGCAATCGATCCCGCCATAAACAGGAGTGATTGGCCGGGGATAAAGGAAAAGATCAGCATCCCCGACTCTAAAAATATTAAGAAGAACAGCACCGGGTAGATGCCGGTCCCTAACTGATTGGTTAGGGGCACCAGCACACTCAGTGGATGCCAAATGATCGCCCAAATCTCAGCGAGTAACGTCATGCCACAACCTCCATCGCTAATTGGGGTAAAATCCCTCAAATTAGCCGAACATCTATAAACAATTAACAGGTGATTATTGTAACTTTAATCGCGACAAATAGCCAAATTTCAGTCTTTTCCAGGGACAAAATCACCAATAATAGTCAAGCCGCCAAACAATTACATGGTTCATCAAGTCAGGTGACACGGTCTTGTCAGGCTGCCAACTGCGACCAGACTTTAACGAAACCTATTTCCGAACAACGGTCAACCCCTACTGGTAAAATCCAGCGGCAGGTCATGCCTCACAGCGTCGAAAGTGTCGCTAAGTCCCGTCCTTTCTATCCCGTAGGTCTATTATACGGTTATTTTCAACAAAGTCGGTGACTATTTTTCCAGATAAAACGACCGCCGATTATTTTCCAGCGGCCGTCAACCCTTATCAAATGGGCGTTAAATTCAGTTATACCCTACGCAAATTACGCTAATATTTGTGCCCCAACATTTTTTAGCAACTCGCTAATTTAGGCCCGCGAAGTGGCTTAATTACGCCCCTTCCCAGTTATTAGTAAATTTATGAAACCAATCAATTGCGCCTAATCTTGCCAGGGGTTACACTACAAGCAAGTTAGTAGCAACGACGCTACTAGCTGAGTTGCATCAATTCTTATTACTCTTTTTTACGAGCAGCAATTAGCACTCCCCCAAAGTTTCTAAGAAACCTGCTCGTATCCCCCCTCAAGCCGCGATAGCTCGATATCGTGGCTTTTTTTGTGTCATCGGAGAGGGGTCGCAGAAATCATGGATTAGCTAGTAGAACCGCTTAACAGGGCCTGTCAGCTGCCCAGACCCCTAACCGCCAGATTTAGCCTAACTGATGGAGCACAAACACAGCATCTATTGCGACTCGAAAATGTCGTCGATTAGCTTGCCCGTTTCAGTTTCATCAGTCCAGTTAGGAAACTATCCTCCTCAACCAGGGTGTGGAGAAACCGGTGTTGATTTCTCCACAAGTGTAGCCGGAGGTGCCCAGCTAGGGGGCTCAGCCGTGTCGTGATTGTAAGGTGGCGTTCTTTGCCGCCTTACAATCAGGCCGCTTGGGGAGACCGCTCTTCGGCTCCCCAACGTGCCCACCGCGTTCCAGCCCCCTAGCTGGGCGCCGGGAGGCGGCCTTCACCGCCTCTAAACGACAATTTTAGTCCAACACCTGAACGCCAACGCCAATCAGCCCCGGCCCAGTGTGCACCCCAAGTGCGGGTGACACATCCCCGGCATACCAGTCCACCACGTTCGGATGGGCGGCTTTTAAGGCCGTTAAAACGCGTTCTCGCAGGTCCGGGTCGGCTCCGTCACAGACGGCCACGTTAACCCGTTTAGCGGTACCAATGGCGTCATTAACTAGGTCTAACAGCTTGCCTAGCGTCCGCTTGGTCCCGCGAACCTTGGCGATAGGATAGTAAATCCCCTCTTCATCACACGAAATAATTGGTTTCACATTTAATAGGGTTCCGGCCATGCCGGCCACCTTACCGATTCGGCCACCCGCCTGCAGGTACTTCAGGGATGGCACGTAGAAGAAGACCTTGGTCTGAGCGGTCACCCGCTCCACCTCCGCCACAATCTCATCGAAAGACTTGCCGGCGTCACGGAGTTGCGCCGCATAAATGGCCGCAAACCCACTGCCGATTCCGACGCTACGGGTATTGATGACATGCACCGTCAGATCGGTATCCGCCGCCAACAGTTGCGTCTCCTGGTAGGTCCCGGACAGTGCCGCCGAGATACAGACCGCAATCACGTGGGTGTAGCCGGACTCCTGAATCCGCTCCAGAGCATCCATAATGTGCTTGCCGGTGGGACTCGCCGTGGTGGCCTTCTCATTGGCTTGACGCCGATAGAATTCGGTTGGGGTGATGGTGACGCGATCCTCATAAGCCCGGTCGCGGAAAATCACGTTCATGGGCATTAACGCCATGTCCGCGGCTTCAAGGACGGCGGCCGGAACATCAGAACATGAGTCTACCAAAATGGCAATCTTTTCTTGTGACATGACTGTTACCTCGTTTCTCCTAGTATCGTTCTTGGATAATAATCGTAATTATAACGCAATTACCTAGTTATTGAAACTAGATCATCTGTTGTTTGTTCTGGAAGTCCCTTTACCAAGCAGTAAATTTGCCTTCGCCAAACCGGCTAATTCGATAGTTTCCCCCTATACTAAGTGCAATCAAAAAATATTTTGGCCAGCATCTATCAATTTTCGCCAATTCAGGTATTCGTTCTTTCTATTCGTTTAAGGTGATTTGACTGTCGGGACTCCCCTCACCGACAAACGCAACGACCACGTCTGGCAACCATGAAACCGGAATCAGAAATATTTTGGTTGTCACAACAACCGTAAATCATGGGTGACTTAAAAGACAACATTTTATAAACATAAATGTTTGGGTACCCAAAATTAACGCCCCTCAAGGTTGACATTGCGGCTCAATAGCCTATACTTACGAATGGAATCAAAGTCTGTCGTACGACCCAGTCTCACGTAATTGCACTTATTTGCACCGTTTCGACTGGGACTTCTCCGGACTTTATAGGAAAGACAGAAGTCACTCGACTGCCTGAATTTCTAAGCCAATAGAAAAGAGGGATTTTTTTATGAAGAATCACGAATCCGATCCAAAGTCCAAGCACCATATGATCCAATCCACTGGCGGCGACCAGAAGAGTCTCGACGAAGTTAACGGCACTGTCGAAGTGCCGCAAAACGCCGGCTTCTGGCGAACCCTGATGGCCTATACCGGGCCGGGGGCCCTGATTGCCGTGGGGTATATGGACCCCGGTAACTGGATTACCTCCATCGCCGGTGGTGCCAACTACAAGTACGCGTTACTGACTGTGGTCTTGCTCTCCAGTCTGGTCGCCATGCTCTTACAAGCCATGTCAGCTAGACTCGGGATTGTGACCGGGAAAGATTTAGCGCAACTCACGCGAGAACGAACCGGTAAGAAGACTGGTTTCTTCCTCTGGGTCGTGACCGAACTGGCCATCATGGCTACCGATATTGCTGAAATCATCGGGTCGGCCATCGCCTTGAAGCTGTTATTCGGATTCCCACTGATTGTTGGGATTCTGATTACCACCGCCGACGTTTTAATCCTCTTAATCCTGATGAAGTTAGGATTCAGAAAGATTGAAGCCATCGTCGCCACACTGGTTGCCGTGATCCTCTTCGTCTTCTTATACGAAGTGATCTTGGCCCAACCAAACGTTGGTCAAATGTTGAAAGGTTACCTGCCTTCCAGCAAGGTGGTTACCAATCAAGGCATGCTCTACCTATCCTTAGGGATTGTCGGGGCGACTGTGATGCCGCATGACTTGTACCTCGGGTCATCCATCTCACAAACACGGAACTTCGATCGCAAGGATCGCAAGAGTGTGGCTAAGGCTATTCGCTTCACCACGATCGATTCCAACATTCAATTGACGTTAGCCTTCGTCGTGAACAGTTTGCTCTTAATCTTAGGGGCGGCCCTCTTCTTCGGGACCAACAGTGACCTGGGCCGATTCGTCGACCTGTTCAACGCCTTAAGCGACAGCAAGATTGTCGGGGCGATTGCCAGTCCAATCCTGAGTATGTTGTTTGCCTTAGCCTTACTGGCTTCCGGTCAAAGTTCCACGATTACCGGGACCCTGGCTGGTCAAATCATCATGGAAGGATTCATCAACCTGAAGATGCCACTCTGGGCCCAACGGGTTATCACCCGTCTGCTCTCCGTGACGCCAGTGATTATCTTCGCCATTTACTATCACGGTAATGAAGCGAAGATTGAAAACCTCCTGACGCTCTCGCAAGTGTTCCTGAGTATCGCGTTACCGTTCGCCATGATTCCGCTGGTGATGTTCACCAGTAGTAAGGACCTCATGGGTGAGTTCGTGAACAAGACCTGGTCCCGAATTCTCGGCTGGATCATCGCGGTGATTCTGATTATCTTAAACATCTACCTGATCTTAAATACGTTACATCTCGCCTAACTATGACGAGTAGCCCGGCCGGCTTGGTCGGGCTTTTCTTTTGCTCGCAGCTGGCCCGGCACCCCATTGGGCATTGACTTATCCCCGTTAGCGGGCTATAACTAGTAAAAAAGTGAGGTGAGTCCCATGACAGCATATCAGGTTTCTGAAACGATTGTCCTCAAGTCCCCCACACCTGACGACGCCCCGGCATTGTTTGAACTCGTCGATACCGACCGCCAAACGTTACGCCGCTGGTTACCCTGGACGGATGATACCGAAACGGTAGCGGACGAAGCCGCCTTTCTCCGCGTTTGCCAGCGGCACATGGCGCATGGTGAACTCTGGCTGGCCGTGATTTGGGTCGACAATCGGCCGGCTGGCATGATTGACCTGCACAACATCCACGATGGCCAGGCCGAGGTTGGCTACTGGCTGGGACGCGTCTTTCAAGGCCGCGGTGTCATGACGCAGTGCCTTGAAACCGTTGAGCAGATTGGCTTTGGGACACTCCGCCTGCGGAAGCTCTTCTTACTAGCGGCTAGTGCCAACTACGCCAGTCAAGGCGTGGCAAAACGCCGCCGCTTTCAGGTGGAGGGTCGGTTGCGGCAACAGATTCCGAATGGCCATGGGAGTTACCGGGACGCGGTGTTGTTTGCGAAGTTGGCTTCGGATTAGACTGAATTTTTTTGTAAATTAAAGGCGGTGTGTTCCCGATTTTGTTGGGAGCACACCGCCTGTTTTGGTCTCTTTGAATTTACATGGCCGAAACGTGCCAGTCAGGGCAGCCGGTTCCGCTTAACCCCGTAAAGAAAATCATCCAGGTTCAGGATGCTTCCCTTTACGACGTTAATGCTCACCGGCTAGGCGTCCTGGCTGACACTCTTCTCTTTACGCTCTTTGCCCGCCGTCCACAGTAAACTCAGCACCGTTAGCGAATGAAGATTCGTCGCTACCTAAGTAGACACAAACTTCACCGATATCTTGTGGCTTGCCTAAGTGGCCCACTGGTACCGTCTTGGTGATTTGTTCCTTGGCAGCTGCGGGGATGATGGCCGTGTCGATCCAGCCTGGGTGAACGGAGTTAACGCGGATATCAATCCCGCGTTGGGCTAAGTTCAAGGCCGTAGCGTGGCTCAACATCCGGCTCCCACCCTTACTTGCGGAGTAAGCTGGGGCCATTGGTAACCCAATCAAACCGGCAACTGAGGACACGTTGATGATGGAACCCTTGGCGTCGTTGGTCTTTTGCATCGTCTTGATAGCGGCCTTT
The DNA here is from genome assembly GCF_024345185.1 of Levilactobacillus humaensis. GTDB lineage: Bacteria > Bacillota > Bacilli > Lactobacillales > Lactobacillaceae > Levilactobacillus > Levilactobacillus humaensis. The sequence goes on from NZ_BROB01000019.1 coordinate 9,834, forward strand.
TCACCTAAGAAGTTAGCGGTCAGGTTGATGTCGATCACCTTTTGCCAGTCTTCTAATGACAGGTCTTCAATGGCCGTGTTCGGGCCACCGATACCGGCGTTGTTAACCAGGATATCCAGCTTACCAAATTTTTCAACAGTCGCATCGATAACCTTCTGCCAGTCGGCTTCCTTGGCAACATCTTGTTGCACGAAGAGACTGACGTCGTCCCCAAACTTTTCAACGGCGGCATGGCCTCCATCGACGTTGTGGTTGGCAGTGATAACCACCTTGGCACCCTCGCGAACGTAACATTCGGCGATACCGAGGCCGATTCCGGCAACCCCACCGGTAATAATGGCAACTTTACCCTTTAAACGATCAGTCATATCAAATCATCCTTTCAATCTTTTCTATTGTTCAGAATATCACACTCGGCTGACGGGGGAAAATAATTACTCCTCTTAGTCGTTGATCGGCAAAACTGGTCTTACGAACAATGCCCTATTTAGGATTTGCGCAGTGGGCCTTCCGGGTGGTGCCTGAGAGGGCTGGAACGACATGGCTGAGTCCGCTCAGACACCACCCGCCAGACCTTTTTCCTCAACAGGCCACGTTCTGTTTCACTCTTAAGTAGTCGAGCAACGACTAACAACACCCGATCCACAAAAAAATCCGGGACCTGCGCGCCCCGGATTTCAGTTTTTAGTCGTTTCGATTAAAACTTGTGGGCTAAGACTAAGCCACCAGTTTCGTCCTCATTTGGATGGTCGCGTTTAACCACGAGTTCCTGGTTGACAAAGCTGAAGATCCCGCTGTGGCCAAGTTCACGGCCGAAGCCAGACTTCTTGACCCCACCGAATTCGAGTTCTGGTAAAGAACTGAAGAAGGTGTTGACGAAGACCATTCCTGTTTCGATCCGGGAAGCCAACTCGGCACCATATTCGGCAGTGCCGGCAAAGACGATTCCACCTAAACCATAGTCGGCGTCGTTAGCCAAGGCGATGGCTGCGTCATCATCCTTAACCTTGTAAACCTGCGCAACGGGACCGAACATTTCCTTCCCGTAGGCTGGGTTGTCCTTGGTGATGTTGGTTAAGATGGTTGGCATGAAGAACTGGCCATCGTCGTCGATTGGTTCGTGAACGTAGTAGGCTGTCGCGCCACCAGCAATGGCTTCATCGACTTGAGCCTGTAACTTTTCCTTAGCCCGCTTGGAGTTCATTGGCGCTAACGTCGTACTTGGATCCATTGGATCGCCCATCTTAACGGATGAGAAGGCATCCTTCAAAGAAGCTAGGAATTCATCGTAGTTGTTTTCAGTCACGATGAACCGCTTGGAAGACGTGCAGACCTGACCCGCGTTGTATAAACGAGCCCGTGGTGCGATGTTCTTCACATCGGTCATGTTGGCATCGTGCGCAACGATAAAGGCATCGACCCCACCGAGTTCCATCGTGGTCTTCTTGAGATGTTCACCGGCGACTTTGGCAACGGCAACTCCACCACGTTCGGAACCGGTCAAGGCAACCCCTTGAACCCGTTTGTCAGCGACGACATCGGATACTTGGTCGTAGGATAAGAATAAGTTGGTTAAGGCCCCTTCAGGCGCACCGGCCCGGCGAACGGCGTCTTCAAAAGCCAACGCTGAGGCTGGGGTAATAGCGGCATGCTTGTAAACGATCGGGTCACCCACGGCAAAGTTCGGGGCAAAGATCCGCATCATTTGGTAGTAAGGGAAGTTCCAAGGTTCCACCGCCATCATGACACCCAGTGGATGGTTCTCCAATTGGGCTTCACCAGCGATGGATTCGATGGTCCGAGGCTTCAGGAGTTCCTCGGCGTGGTCGGCATAGTAGTCGGCAATCATCGCACACAGAATCACTTCACCCTTAGCTTCACCGATCAACTTACCCATGTCCACCGTTAACACTTTAGCGAGACTATCGGTCTCATCTCTAAAGATTTGTGCCAACTTGTGGAGTACGGGAATACGGCTGGACACCGGATCATTCCGCCATTTCAAATAGAGTTTTTGTGCCTTTGCTAAACTTTCTTCGACATACTCAGGAGTTGCGTCCTCATAAGTCTTCACAACTTCATTGGTATAGGGATTGGTTGTTTGATAAGCCATTCTACTTTTCCTCCTTATTGGGGTCATTCACGTTCACAAAGTAACCCCTTACATTTGCCACTATACCCTCATAGATTGTGGAACGCTAGTATTTCGTTTGTGAGTTTCTGTTCAAGATTCCTTGTGAAATTGCGAACGGATTTAAAGCGCTATCATAATTTTCTAACAAAATTGGTCTATGACCGAATCCTGGGTAATATTCCGCAACCATGACTGCTTGATTTCCCTCAAAAATGACGGCTAAACCGGCGAATATGTTCAAACATCACAAGGGTTAGAATGTTCACCAGTTATCCGAACTAGCCGACCGAAAAAGGAATAAGTAATTGGGCCAACTCGTATCCGCCGGAGGACAGTTCCAGACGAGCTCAGTCGTGTTGTTTGCCTTAGCGGCGTGATTTTCTCCGGTTAGGCAAAGACCGAGCTTGTAGACTTTCGCCTCTCAGAAAGGCTTCAAGTCGCGTCCACAACGTTCCAGCCCGTCTGGAACTGTCCGGAGGCACGGGTAGGTGGATCAAAAAAGCGGCCCTCATGAAGAGAGTCGCTCCGTAAGTATTTAGCTTAACTTCCAACGGTCCAAAATCCCGTTGAACAGGCGGTTGGCCGTCGTAATCTGGTCCAATACCGTCCGGGGGCTAGCGGTAAAATTATCGTTTGCCCACTTATTAATTATTCCCAACGCGCCAGCGGCAATGAATTCCGCGGACGTGTCGATCACGTCTTCCTTTAAGTAACGGTACTCAGGCATTGCGTGGAGTAGAATTGACAACCTCGACGCCACAAACTCATTCGCAGACTGACGCCAGACGCCCCCATCGTAGGGGTAAGCGTTCAGGAAAATTTTCGAATGGTCAGCGATCCGTTCCAATAATTGGATCGTTGCCGGCCGCCAGTTTTCCAGCGTCAATGCCGTGGGTTGTTCGTGCCGTGGGGCGTCCACGATAAAATGTTCGTAAACAAAGCCCAACAATTCATATTTGTCGGCAAAGTAGTAGTAGAACGTTTTCCGATGAACTTCCGCTTCGTCAGCGATCTCACGGACCGTGACCTTGTCAAACGTATTGTGGTTTAACAGCGAAGCCAAGGCCTCCGCAATACGCTCCTTAGTTTCCGATGCAGCCATCGTGATACCTCCAATCATACACACCATTTAGATTTTTATTTTGCACGTTACTAGCATCCCCCCCGGAAGCTAGTAACCTTAACTAACATCCTAAGCTGACTAAAATTATACGCGTCTTCACGCCAGATAAAACCCTTTTCAGAGAAAAATGTCAGTTAGTTGCTCATTAGTTATATCTATCAACTATAACCTCGATTATCCTTTAAACAGCCTTGATTATAGCATAACCACTGATATATTGTACGATACTTTTGTGCACAATAGGTAATTTATCCGTAAATTTTCTGAAAATTCCGAAATCTTTTTCGTCAATTACCTATTCAATGGGTCATTGTAACGGTCCCTCCAGCTCTAATAGCCATTGTTTCCGCTTTAGGCCCCCCGCATAACCAGTTAAATCCCCATTTTTACCAACTACGCGGTGACAAGGAATGACCAGACTAATCGGGTTGTGACCAACCGCACCCCCGACAGCACGCGCTCCGGGATTGTGGCCAATCTGCATCGCGACCTTGTCCGCTATCTTGCCATAAGTCCAAACTTCACCATATGGGATTGTTCGTAACACTTGCCAAACTTGACGCCGCAGGGGCGTTCCATCAGGCCGAACCGGGAAAGTAACGGATGGTTGTGCCCCATCGAAGTAAGCCGTCAGCCATGCCGCTAACTGGTCAAATACCGGATAATCGCCAGTTGGCGTCGCGTCAGGCAACGTGCTCCCAAAGTGTTCCTGATCATTGAACCACAAACCGGTAATGGCCGATCCATCGCTGGCCGCGGTCATTGATCCCAGTGGCGTGTCAAATTGCTTTTGCCACATCATGATCACCCTTTTTTACTTATTTTATCATTAAAAAAGACGATAGGCTAACATTAGTCAATTAAATTTTTAGCGAAAGCAATCGGCGTTGTGGTTAATCCACCGGTCTTCGGGTCCCTATTGGCTTGCAATCCCGCCAACCACGCACCCTATCCGCAAACTAATGCTGTTAATTGTTCCTTAACTTGGTTGAAAAAATAAGGTGATTGTTGTTAGACTTTCTGGGTTGGCCGCCTGCGGCTGCCAGGGATTCCGCCTGCTGTGGGGACGTTTCAGCCCTTTGGGCTTCTCGCTCGATTTGAAGCCTCACCAAGAACGTGAGTCTTCAAAGTCGCCCAGAATGTAAGGCCGAGACAAACCACTCGGTCTAACATTCTCGTCACGGCCGGCGCCATCCCTGACCTCCTCCGGCTAAGATCGACGGTCATGGCAACGCATCACAATATGCCAACTATCCAGCCTCGGCTTGTTCAGTGATACAACTCTCCTATAACCAATGGGGCTGACCCAAATCAACAAAATTATTATCTCAGCCACTCGCGGACATTTATAGCAAAAGGTGAAAATAACCACATCAGTCGCCCAAACCTAGGACGATCTAATGTGGTTATCTTATGTTATTTATTTAAATTTTAGTGGTACAAGTCGAAGCGACCCTTACTGAAGACGGTACTCAGGTGGGCACTTTCCAGTAAGGAACGGTCGGTGATGACCTTCTTCATGGCAGAAGCCATGTAGCCCTTGATCTTACGGTTGCTACTGAAAATTTCTCCGATCCCGTCGCGGTCACTCAGTGAGGCCACGGTTCCGACAGACTTGTAAACGAATGGGATGGTCTCACGACCACGCCGTTGTAAACCAATATTCTTGGCTGCTTGACCACCAGAGGCCAAGGCAATTTGGGCCGTGGTGGGGTATGGGCGTTCGCTGTCGGCATCCATGACAGCGGCCACGTCCCCAACGATATAAACCTCAGGATGATCGGCTAAGGACAGGTCAGGTTCAACCACAACCCGGTTCCGACGTTGTTCGAAACCAGAATCTGCGATAACTTGTGATCCACTGACCCCCACGGTCCAGACGATCGTGTTGGCTGTCTCTTCGTGCTCCTCATCATTGCCGTCACTGTAAACCACTGCGCCGGGCTTGATTTCCTTGATGTTGGACCCTAACTTCATTTCGACATTGTGCTTTGCCATGAAGGCCATCGCATAGTCTGCCAGGGACTTGTCAAACATTGGCAAGATGGCTGGTGACCGTTCCAGACAAACCAGCTTGATGGCTGGCGTATTATAGCGGGTTTGGAGTTTTGGCAGTGACTGGGTCAATTCACCCAGGAGTTCGATCCCGGTAAACCCAGCCCCACAGACCGCAACAACCAAGTCGTTGGGATCTTGGCTCTGGGCATAGCCCTTCACCTTGGCCTCAATGTGTTGGTAGACGGCTTCGGAGGTTGCCAAGTCATCCATTGGCAAGGCATTCTCCTCGGCACCCTTCAATCCGAATGTTTCGGACTGAAAGCCCAAGGCCACAATCAAATAATCATAGGTAATGGGTTCGTGATCCGTCAACGTAACCTGCTTCTGGTCCACGTCCACGTTGGTCACCGTGTCGCGAATGAAGTCCACGCGACTACTGATAACATCATTAATTTCATAGGTGATGCGGTCAGGCGCAATGGTCCCCGCCGCCACCTCGTGCAGATTGGTTTTTTCCGTGTGGGTACTCGTCTTATCAACTAAAATAATTTTATCTTCACTGGGTACCTCACGTTGTAGGAACTTGATTGCCCGCATGCCTGCGTAGCCACCACCGAGAACTAAAATCGTTGCCATATTAAACGACCCCTTTTCTGCTAGAGTTCCCTGAAGTTCGGTTAGTTTGTTAATCCGTTAATTGGCTAAGGTCATAATCCCTTAGCCAACGACCACTCCCCCCGGAGAAATCAGCGGGTGACCTAATCATCAGGGATGATTTACTTCTATTATACGAGTTATCAGGTGAAAAGCCATTGAAAGCGGTTTATTAAATATTTCACAAATCCAACACTTAGTTCGACTAAATGGCCAGCGAATTGGTTAACCCAGTGTGGCAGTCACCCCAGACCTTAGCGAGTCGCTTTAGCTGAAATCTCCTCACGAAACCTTTAAGGTAGAGGTTAGTTAAGTTAATTAGGTTTGGTGGTTGTTCCCACCTGCAGTCACGAGACGCCACCCTGTGAGGCAGACCTGAAGCCAAAGTACGGTCTTCAGGGCAACCTTGGCCCTCGAGAAACACGAGTTTCAAAGTTGGCCGTGGTCTAAGTCGAGAAACAACCTCGACTAAGGCCACCGACACGGGGTTCTGTCTCGTGACCTCCGGTTGCGTCTACCGCATATAACTATCACTATTAACGGTTGGTATCCTTTAGCCGGAGGTGATCAGCGGGCCGTCCTGTGTCGGTGGTGTTAGACCGGTGTTCTTCCGGTCTTACAGCAGGGGCCGCCTTTGAGACCCACGCCTCTTGTGGGGCTTAAAGACGAGTCCGAAGACCGCTTCTTGGCTTCGGGCGTGCCTCATAGGACGGCCCGCTGATCACCGCAGGCGGAACACCAGAAGCCAAACCATTCAAGGAGGATTTCTTCATGACAACATTAGTAATTGGTGCTCACGGCCACGTTGGCCAGCACATTGTCGAACAACTTGCAACTATGGGTGAAACCGTCTATGCCGGGATTCGTTCCGACGCCCAGGCCGCAGAATTAAAGGCCTTAGGGGGCCAACCCCGCACGGTCGATCTGATGGGAAGTATTGATGACCTGGCCGCCGCCATGGCTGGTATCAACACCGTCGTTTTCTCTGCCGGTTCCGGTGGCAGTACTGGCGACGACATGACCTTAAACATTGATCTCGATGGGGCCGTTAAGTCCATGATTGCCACGGAAAAGGCCGGGATCAAACGCTTTATTATCGTCAGTGCCATGGGTACCGACGACCGGTCCCTCTGGAGCAAGTCTGGTATTCGTCCTTACTACGTGGCAAAGTTCTACGCCGACGAATGGCTCAAGCACCGCACCAGCCTTGATTACACCATTGTCCGTCCTGGGATCCTGACCAATGATGCCCCAACTGGCAAGATCACCACCCAGACGGCCGATAGCACCACGAAGTCCGTCAGTCGGACCGACGTGGCCGCAGTGGTTGCCGCCATCGTGGCACATCCCCAATCAAAGCAAACGATTGAATTCGTTAATGGCGACACGGCCATTGACGCCATCATTCACTAAATTTAAGAACTTTTTAAGCACGTCAGCCAACTTGGGTGACGTGCTTTTTCTTTCCCGAAAGACCGGCATTCCGGCAAAATTGACCATTTGTCTGCTTTTCCATGCCACGCAAAACAGTACATAACCCACTAATTGGTATAAATTGTTTATCCCCGATGTGATAAAATAAGTTTATAAATGATTAACAACTGGAAAGGAAATAGCGCATGAATTTTAAAGACTTAGCATACTTTACCCGATTAGTAGACCGTCAGAGCTTCTCTCGCGTCGCCGAAGATTTTCAGGTGACCCAACCCGCGGTATCGGCTGCGCTACGCCGGCTGGAAAAGGAATTGGCCATCCCCTTGGTCGATCGCCGGCAATCCCGCCGCGAGGTCACGCTGACCCCTGCTGGCAACCAGTTCTACGCTCACGCTAGCCGTATCTTAAATGAATATCACCGTTCCCAGCAAGACTTAGTCAGTCTGGAGAAGGGCACTGTTCGTCTGGGTTTACCACCCATTATTAGTCAAAACCTTTTACCTCAACTGGCACCAGCCTTGCAAGAGGCTGATTTGTTCAGTGCCTTGAAGCCCGTCGAAGGCGGATCTAACCAGATCCTCCAGAAACTTCTGGCCGGCGAACTGGACGCCGCGTTCATTGGGACCGCTGGTAGCCTACCAGCCGATACCTTGGATGTGGAGGAACTCACTTCCGCCGAATTTGCCATCATCGTCAGCCAACAACATCCCCTGGCCAACCGTAACCGGGTCAGCTTCAGCGAATTCGTTGACGACCCCTTCATCATGTTGGAACCCGGCTACGTGCAAGATAACGTCTTCCACCAGCTATCTGACGCTGGCATCACGCCTCAGATTCGGTTTCAAACCAGTCAGGTCGAGCTGATCAAACAGCTGGTCGCGGTCAATGCCGGGGTCAGCCTGCTGATTGACCTCGCCATCTCGCAGAGCGATCCGCTGATCGCGTTACCCCTACTAGATGACGTGCCCCCATTCCGCATTTGCTTGGTCACCCGTAAGGGACAACACCCCAACGCCGCCACTCAGGCCTTCATCGATTTGGTTCGCCGCGAACTAAAAGGAGCGTAACTCCCGGCTCTAGCCGACAATCACGCTCGAATTAGCTTCTATTCTACTGATTATAGTTATTTTAATTGACGGTCGTCGTGCTTGTTGTCCAGGTTTAGGGCGCTGGCATCGACGGCCGTTTGGACTTGGCTGGAGATTTTCTTGGTTGTGACCCGTTGTAAGTGGATCTTGGCGGGTTGGATACCGGCGTTGGGCCGGTCACTCAGCTGGATGGACGTCCGAATCTCAGGGGCATTGTCACTGGTCGTCGTCTTGGTTGCGGCAGAGGCCCCAGCAGAGGTCGCCAGTAGCGTTGTCACCGTCATTGCACCGAGCATTACTTTAGTCATCATCTTTTTAATTTTAGTCATTTTAACCACTCCTCAGTTAGTTGTTTTGGCTGTTTGCTTTCGATGACTTAGTTATACCATGCGACGCGCCCGCTAATCTTGAGGTTAAAATAAGCCGGACATAAGAATTTCTTATTTTCCACTCGTGGCATTGTGTTATTATGCCATTAAACACCACCACACGAAGGAGTAACTGCGTTTATGAAAAATACAATTCTACTGGTCGAAGACGAGGAAGGCCTCGCCAGCTACGTTGCCAAGGAACTCACTTTTGAAGACTTTACGGTCATCACGGCCGCAGACGGCGAGGAAGCCTGGGAGACGTATCAGGAAAAACGCGACGACCTCCTTTTAATCCTATTAGATTGGATGTTACCCAAGATGGATGGTATGCAGGTTCTCCGTTGGATTCGCAAGCACGACGACCTTCCTGTGATCATGATGACGGCCCGCGACTACCTAGGCGACAAGGTCACCGGCCTAGATACTGGCGCCGACGACTATATCACAAAACCCTTTGAAATCGAAGAACTCCTTGCTCGAATTCGGGTCATCCAACGACGATCCGAACATCAAACCGGTCGTGATCAAGCCTACCATCTAGGCGACCTCACCCTGGTTACCAAGACCCGCCAGGTCGACCGCGGCGGGCGTAACCTCCAACTCACCCAACGGGAATACGATCTCTTACTCTTTTTACTCCAACATCCCGGCCAAGTCTTCACTAGAGACGAACTCCTCGACAATGTCTGGGGGGTCGACTTCCTTGGCCAACAGAACGTGGTCGATGTCTATATCGGCTACCTTCGCAATAAAATTGACGTGGGCGACGCCCCACATCTGTTTCACACGGTGCGTGGCGTCGGCTATAGCCTAAAGGAAGATGATGCTGATGCAAAATAAACAGCCGCGATCATATGCGGATATCATTCGTCACTCGTTTACCGGTCTGCTCGTAACCATTGGGATCGTCATCGTCCTCACGGTCAGTATCACCCTAGTGGTCGATCAACTCACCCGTGCCCAGAACCAAGCGGCTCAGCTGAGTGCCAGCCTCCAGACCTCTCAGGTCAGTAATTTTCAAGATTGGCTCAAGGTTAATCAGGCCAGTGGGCTGAACTCCCACAACACGTTTGTCTTCATCAAACAGGCCGATGGCACCACAACTTCACTACTTCCACGAGGGGCAGCACTAGCCGCGGCCAAGACCTGGTCGATTCCCTTTACCCATCTGACCTATTTCAAAGGCTGGGGGCTCTACTTCTCCGAATCGCTCAAAACCGGGGGCCGAACCTACGATCTCTTCATTGGCATGCACGTGCTGGTCGGTAATCTCCACATTTTAATTGCCGTGCTTATCATTATTATCGGCCTGAGTTTTCTGATTGGGTTAGTCTACGTTCGCCGGCTGGCCAACCGCATCAGTGCCCCCACCATTGCCTTGGCCCAGGCGGCCCAACAAGCCGCGGCCAATCCCGAGAGTGCGCAGCCAGAATTACCACGGCCAACGGAGCCGGTGGAAGTGGCCCAACTGGCCAGCGACTTCAACCAACTCCTCGCCGCTCAGAACGGTCGGCTACAACGTGAACGTCAATTTATCTCCGACGCCTCGCATGAGCTTCGGACCCCCATCGCCACCATTCGCGGTAATCTTAAATTAATTGAACGGCGTGGGGAACAACATCCCGAGGTCATCCCCGAATCACTGGGTTTCATCGACCAGGAATCCCTGCGGATGCAACATCTGATTGAGAATTTACTCCACCTGTCGCGCGCCGATCGAGCTGCGGTCACCCTAGAACCCCTAGATATCGCGCTCATGGCCCAGGGCGTCGTTGAGCACTACCAACCCCTGGTCAGCCAACCATTAACGTTTAATGGCCCCACAACGCCGGCCATGGCCCTGGGTAATCAGGACATGCTCCATCAAATCCTAACGGCCCTTCTCGACAACGCCCACAAATACTCACCGGCAGACCAACCGATTACGGTGACCGTTGCCACAGCCGACGACCACGTCACCCTCACGATAGCCGACCAGGGAACGGGGATTGCTCCGGAGAACCGCGAGCACATCTTCGAACGATTCTATCGCGTCGATGCCGCACGATCCAACAAGATTGAGGGTAGTGGCCTGGGACTCGCCATCGTTTCCCAACTGGTCAACCTCAATCACGGGGACATTGCCGTCACTGACAATGCCCCTCACGGTAGCCGATTTACTGTGACCTTGGCCACCGCAAAAGAAAAATAAGAAATTCTCAGGTAATCCTTAATTGAAACCAAGGACTAAAGCGACCTTTCCCAGGTATACTGGGTCCATAGATGATATCTGAGTGGCACTTACCACTACCTGTATAACCGCCTACGTCAACCAGACGCCACCCGGTGAGGCAGACCTGAAGCCTGAAAAGCGGTCTTCAGGGCAACCTTGGCCCTCGAAAAGCACGAGTGTCAAAGTTGGCCGTGCTCTAAGCCGAGAAAAAGCCTCGGATAAGACCACCGACACGGGGTTCTGTCTGGTTGCCTCCGGCTGAAATTGGATTCATAACATCATATCTTTTAGGTTCATCTATTATGTTATGAATGTCGTTCAGCCTCGGTTGGGCAGGAGCAGAGTCCCGTGTCGACGGTGTTAGGTAGGTGATCTGCCGGCCTTACAGCGTGGGACGCCTTGAAGACCTGGTTTACGGGCTTCAAGGCGCGGTCGAAGACCGCTCTTGGGCTTCGACCGCGCCCCACAGGACGGCGCTCCTGACCAACCGAGGCGACCAAAGAGCGACCACTCAGACGTCATAATTTGAAAGGAAGCGTGAGATTATGCTGATTGATGACAACCCGCAAATTCATACGGTAACACCCGCCCAGATTACGAAGGTTTTCTACCCTTACGTTATCGCCAAGACGGAAGCCGGGAGTTACGTCAACCTGAACTTAAGCGACCAGGAACGCAAGGATCCCTTGTTCTGGGAATCCATCGCTAACATTGCCAAAGCCAAGCTTTGGGTCCCAATTGGCGAAAAGTTCCACCAACTCTTAGCCTACGATTGGACGTATGCCATGTAACATCCCCCTTAAAAATTAATCGCCGAGCGTGAATTAAAGATCTCCAGAGAGAGTTCCCATTCACCACTAAATCGACCCCTAACCTTAGCCCCCAAGCTGCTTGACTTGGGGGCTTTTTTTTATTAAAAGAGTGCGCCATCAGGCGGTTAGTCGGCGAGCATTAACGTCGCTAGGAAATTAATCCCGGTTCTGGATTAGTTTTCTAGCGGGGTTAAGCGGAACCGACTGCCTGATGGCGCACGTTTCGACTAGGTAGCCACCACGAAAAAAAGAGCCTGGGTTTCATCCCAAACTCTCAATCAAATTGACTATCAATTCTTAATGGGGAATCGGCTTGTGGGTAAACTCCGACTGCCGCCGCAACTGTTTGCGGGTCTGTCCCACCATAATTTTCGTCGGATAGACCAGGTAGCCATCCAAGGTCCCGCCAAAGCTGGCGACGCAAAAGCTCATAAACCCCCAAATTGCGGGCGACCAATTTGGAAAATAAGGTGCCACGCAAGCGATGATCGTGAAGAAAATAAAACCAACTAAGCCTTCAAATCCCTGCCGACCAAACCGACTGAAGTACGGGTACTGGCGAGTGAACAGGCCGTCAACAATGACCAGTCCGAGCATTGCCCCTACCGCCAACTGTTTGCTAGATGCGATGGGTTCAAAAATCAACGGACTCATCATCAGCATCAACATCAGGAGAAACCAGAACGAATGAAACGCATAGCGCCAATCAAACCGCATCTGAATCGCCTCACTTTCCAAGTTGGGTTCCGCTTTTGGACTCCCAGTGTAGCACAGGAAAGCTTAACAATAGGCTAACGGAAACTGACCTGGTTAGGGTAGTTGCAATACTAACGTTCAGTCGATTTCTTTTCGGATCGAAAGGCTCCCAGCATGCTGAGTAAGGCCCCGAGTCCGGTCACTACCAGCACCAGCAAGGCCCATTTAGACCCCAGTGCCGTCTTCAACGCCGTACTGCCGGTCCCAGAGGCCTGGCTAGCGGCGATAATCGCGGAAACCACAGCGGTCCCGATGGCCCCAGCAAACTGCTGGAGGGCGTTCATTAAGGCATTACCATCCGCCTTAAGGTCGGCCCCCAGTTGTTTCAAGCCAGCCGTCATGATGTTCCCGAAGGCGACGCCGATCCCAATCATGTAGGCCACGTAGAGCCACAACACAGCCCCGACCGACAGATGATTAGCAAAGACCGTCATCAGAATCAACGTGATGACAACAACACTCAAGCCCAAGAGAATTGGCCGCTTAGCCCCGAAGTGATCTAGGATTTGACCCCCGATCGGCGAAAAAGCAGCCCCGATAACAGCTCCCGGTAGGACCACCAGTCCGGCCACGAATGCCGTCTGTTGATCGACCAATTGCAGGTAATTTGGCAGGATGAAGGATAGTCCCAGCGCGGTTGTTTGCACCAGAAAGAAGGCCAGTAAATACCAGGCAAAGGCGTGGTTGCGCACCGCGGCCAGCTGAATCAGGGGATGGTCAACGTGATCTGATCGGCGAACAAAGCCAATCACCCCAACGATGCCGACGATCCAGGATCCCAGAACCGACCAGCTCAGCCAATTATGACTGCTAAGCGAACTGAACCCGTAAATCAGGCCCCCGAAGGCCATAATCACGGCAATCATACTGAGAACATCGAAAGACTCCCGCTTCGTGGGCACAACCTGCTTGATTGTCCGAATTCCCACAAAGAATGAAATGATCAGAAAGGGCACCAGAATCCAGAAAATATAGCGCCAGTTGAAATTGGTCACTAGAATACCCCCGTAGGTTGGCCCGATAGCGGGTCCCACGGCCGTGATCAGCGTGCCAATCCCGGTCATCAACCCAATCCGACTCAGTGGCACCTGTTCAAGAATGATGTTAAACATCAAAGGTAACGCAATCCCCGTTCCGAGTCCTTGAACAGCCCGGCCCAGCAACAACCACGTAAAGGTTGGTGCCATGGCATCTAGTAGCAAACCCGCGATAAATAGAAGGTTGGCCGTCACAAACAGCGACTTCAACTTAAAACGTCGTTTCAAATACGAGGAGATCGGCACAATGCAGGCCACGATCAGGAGATACAGCGTGGTCATCCATTGAACGGTCCCCGTCGTCACATCAAACTGCTTCATCAACGTGGGAAAAGTGATGTTCATCGCGGTCTCCACGATGACCCCACTCAAAGACATCAGACCAGTGGCCAGAACGGCCCCGACTACGCGTGGTTCAATTTTTTCACTTGCCATTAGCTAACTCCTCTCCGGGGATGGACTTTCCCCACTGTGAAACCTTCTGTAACGCGTGACGAAAGGTGGCAGCCTCGTTGGCCGTCATCCCCTCCAACATCTTGGCATCCTGTTGTTTCAAATAGGTCGTGACGATCGGGACCAATTGTTGCCCCTTGGCCGTCAGTTGCAGTTGTCGTTTGCGACTATCACCGCTAGCCACTACCCGAGAAACCAGGTCACGTTCCACCATTCGCTTGATCATCACCGACGCCGTAGAACGTTGCACGTGAAACTCCCGCTCAACGTCTAACTGATAGGTATCGGCCGTTCCCTGCCGACCGAGAAAATCAATCACGGACATCTGCATCCCTGTGAGGTCATATTGTCTAGAAAACTCATTCATTTCAAAATCCATCTGGTGCTCGGCATCTCGTAGCCAGGCTCCCAATCTTCTATTTGGCATGTCACACTTCCTTTTGTTAGTCAGCTAACAATTTTAACCTGAATGTTTAGGAAATGCAAGGGTTAATTACCGTCGGCGGTGGCTAGGAGTTCCGTCCTGTGGGGCACGGGTAAAGCCAAAGAGCGGTCTTTTCCCTCGCTTTAAGCCCCACAAGGGCGTGGGTCTTAAAGGCGTCCCGTTCTGTAGACCCGGAAAACCACCGGATCAACAGAACCGACACAGGACTACACTCCCAGCCACCACCAACTCTATTTCGATGATAAACTACCCTCTAATATTGAATAGCTAATCCTTACTAAACGGCGACAATAACAGCAACCCAAACGTGCGATAAGCCCACCTCGGCATGACTTCCGACAAAGTTGACCTGTCAGTTTTCTAACCCTTAACGGAATCGCGGCATATCCTACACTTCCCAGCCGAAGGCACCTAGACAGAACCCCCGTGTCGGTGGTCTTAGCCGAGGTTTTGTCTCGGCTTAGAGCACGGCCAACTTTGAAACTCGTGGGTTTCGAGGTTCAAGGTTGCCCTGAAGACCGCTCTCCAGGCTTCAGGTCTGCCTCATGGGGGCTTCTGTCTAGGTGCCGCAGGCGACCAACTTAAACAACAGATCAAAAAAGCCGCACATGATCAAGTGTGATCACATGCGACAGTTAAATTTAAGTTTAGAGATTGTCACCCTTGGCCCGTAACAGTTCACCTAAAGCTGGTTGTGCCTTAGGATCGATGTGGCTGGTCTTGGCGTAGGCATCAACCATTTCTTGGCCGTAGAGCTTGGCATCGAGTGGCATGAAGGCTGTGCCGATTGGGTCGTCGTCCTTGATAACGGCGTTGACCACGATTGGCTTGCGGTTTCCCTTAGCCTGCAGGTCTTTGATTTGATCGAAGACGTCTTCGACTTCGGCGTTGTTGGAGACGGTGAAGCCAATCCCACCGAGTCCTTCGGCAACCTTAGCCCAGTCGGCATCGGTCAAATCAACCCCGTACAAGTGTTGCTTGGTGTCGACTTGTTCACGATAGATGAATCCGAAACGCCGGTTACTGAAGACCACGTTAATGACTGGTAATGCGTAGCGGGCTTCCGTAATGATGTCGGGGGCCACCATGGCGAACCCACCATCACCGGAGAAGGACCAGGCTTGACCATCGGGCACGCTCAAGGCCCCGGCTAAACCGGCTGGCAAGCCATAACCCATCGTGGCAAACAGACCAGAAAGTACGAAGCGTTGTTGCTTATCCATTGGTAAACCACGAACAGACCATTCGGAAACATTCCCGGTGTCGACCCCATAGGTATCCTTAGGGCCAACCATGCTGGCAACCTTCTTCATGACAGCTTCGGGTGCGAGACCCTTGCTGTCGTCATCGGCCTGTTGGACCAACCAGGTATTCCAGTTCTGCTTGTTCTGTCGGTTGGCGCGCAACCAATCTGTCTCTGGCAAGGTTTCACCGGTAGCGATCATGGCCTGGAGATAACTCTTGGCATCACTGATTACGGCATAGTCAATCGGGACCATTTTCCCAATATCAAAGGAATTATCGTTAACTTGAATGATCTTAATATTCTTTGGCCAGAACTGGGCAAATGGAAACTCGGACCCGAGGAAGAGAATCAGGTCGGTGTGCTGAAGCGCTTCAAACCCAGACTTGGAGCCTAAACGACCAAATGTCCCAATAGCGTTGGGATGATCGGTGGGGATCACGCCAGTAGCAGGTACCGTGTTGAGCACGGGAATATGGAACTGTTCACTGAATTTGACCAGTTCGTCTCTGGCGCCGAGTAACCCACGACCAGCGTAGATTAAGGGGTGCTTGGCATCCTTGATCAGGTCGAGTGTGGCGGTTACCGCAGCGGGATCGATCGTTTGGGTGTAGGTGTTTGAGACCGTGTTGGGTGTCTTGACAGGTTCGTAGTCAATCTCCGTTGCTGACAAATCTTCGGGGATGATGACCACGGCTGGGCCCTTTTGCCGGTAAGCTTCACGAATGGCCTGGTTGACCATGTAAGGCAACTGTTCGGCCGTGGTAGCGGTCCGGTTGTAGACAGCCACGTCGCTAAACATTGGCGTCTCATCCATTTCTTGGAAGTAATTCGTATTCATGGTTGGCTGAGGAACTTGACCGACTAACGCCAACATTGGCACGTGATCCATTTTGGCATCGTAGAGGCCGTTAAAGAGATGTGTGGCCCCAGGACCGGCGGAACCAAAGGCAACGCCGACCTTACCGGTATACTTGGCATCAGCCGCAGCGGCTAAAGCCCCCACTTCTTCGTGGCGGACCTGGATATATTGAATCTTATCCTTTTCCAGATAAAGGCCTTCAACGGTATGGTTGATAGAACCCCCAGGAATGCCGTAGAGGTGATCGACACCCCATGCCTCTAAAACTTTGACCAATGCTTGACCCGCAATCATCTTTGTCATTTGAACCGCGCTCCTTTGGTGTAGGTGTCAGTCATTCAGCACCCCAAAATCATTGATTAGTCACATCATAGTCCCAACTCACGGTGAATACCAGTAACTGTACTTACTTTTTGTTAGTGAAAGGTTTCACTTATGAAGCGCTTTCAATTTTAAAGAGTGTGACATCAGGCGGTTAGCCGGCGAGCATTAAGTCTGATAAGCTTGGAGACGCAAAAGGGTCTGGAATCTATCCCAGGCCCTTCATTTTTTTGAATTTAGATTGTCGAAACGTGTGCCAGAGGGCAGCCGACTCCGCTTAACCCCGTCAAGAAAATCATCCAGGTTCGGGATGATTCTCTTGACGACGTTAATGCTCGCCGACTAGGCGCCCTCTGGCACACTCTTTTCTTTACCAAAAATGCCGGTGTTTCAGCATCAAGGCCACCCAGGCCATGACGCCAACCATGATCGCCACGGTAATTAGCCAGGAAACGCCCTGATTGGCAAATGGAAGTTTAACGTTCATCCCGTAGAATCCCGTCACAATGGTGGGAATCGTCAAAACCAATGACCAAATAGTCAAGAACTTCATCGTGTCGTTCAGGTTATTATTCAGCACATTGTTGAATGTCTTGGAAATCCGGTCGACGACATCCGCTTCGATCGCCGTCATTTCGGACGTTTGGCGTGCTTCAATGACAGCATCCGTCAGACGCTCGTTGTTGGTATCCGAGAGTTGCTTGCCAAAGGGCGTATTGTTGAGATTAACCACCATCATGGCATTGTTGCGGGTGGCACTGACGAAGTACGCCAGACTCTGTTGCAGGTTAGACAACGCGATTAAATCCTTGTTATCCGGTGACTGATTAAGTTGCCGGTCCAAACGATTCTGCTCCGCATTAATCTTGCGAATGGGTGGAATGAACTGGTCAAACAAAATGAATAGCCCAACCAAAACAAATTCATTGGTATCCATAATCTGTTCCAACTTTAGTCGTTCGCTCAACGTTTGGTTCACCCACTGGGTATTCTTGGTTGTAATGGAAAAGACCCGATGGCCCTTCAGTAAAAATGTGACCGGTCGCGTGATATAACGTTGCGACACCTGATCCACGACAACTGGCACGTGGAACACGAAGAGTTGCGTGTTCAAATACTCGTCACGGTCATAGTGGGACCGTTCGTTTTCATCGGTAACGTAGGTTAGAATTTCATCGGTCAGGCCATAATTAACCTGTAAATTCTCCCGATCGGCATCGTCCTCAACCATCGCCATTACCCAGACCAGGTCTTGTTCCCCCGTCCCAATCTTTCTTTCAACAATCATGTCATTCCGCTCCTTGTTAAAACGCTGTTTACAGTGTACCACGAGGGACTAACTTTTACCGCCAAATTTTGGTGATTGGCACCCCAACTACCGGTCAGGTGCGGCGGACTGGACTATCGCGATTAGGGACGATCCAGTCGGTCAAGGTAACCATAATTTCAGTTAGAAATGCTTATTGGGAACATTTGTCGGGGAGGTTGTGGGTTGATGCTCGGTACGTCCAGCAGCTGGATGACCTTTCCTCTATATTCAAGTCACCGACAATCTTAGCCGGAGGAGGCCAGGGATGGAGCCGGCCGTGGCGGTACAGTTAGACCGAGTGTTCTTCTCGGCCTTACTGCACGGGCGACTTTGAAGACCCGCGCCTCTGGCGGGGCTTCAAATCGAGCGAGAAGCCCAAGGGGCTGAAGCGTCCCCACAGCAGGCGGAATTCCTGGCAGCCGCAGGCGGCCAATCTCACGCACTTAGACGCCAACTAAATACAAAGAGGTCGTCACACCCGGACCCCACGCCCGAAAATGACGACCCCTTCAATCACTAAATTTTGACACCGAATTAATTATTACTCTCCAAGCTGGCGGCATAGGCCGTTTCCTGTTTGATGACCCGTTGCCGTTCCTTCTCGTTATACCAAGGCGAGATGGTGAAGGCCAAGACGTCGTTAACCAGGTAAACAGAACTGTTGATAAACATCGCCAACGTTGCCGAACCCTGACGGAAAGAAATGAACCACAGCACCATTTGTGCCAGGCCAGAAGCAATCCACCAGACATACTGGTTGTTGAACCGCAGGAAGCAGATAACCCCAGCGGTCAGACTGATAGCGAAGCTAATGGCATCGACCCAAGGCCGTGGATCGTCGGTGAAGGTGCCAATCCCCCAGCCAGAGACCAGGTAGATGGCCACCGTTGAAGCCAGCGCAATGACCCAGGTCCGTCCGGTAAACTTGCGGATCTTAGATGCCATGTTAACGTTCCAGCTAGCACTCAGGAGCACCGGAATATCCAGCGTCGCCACATAGGCCACCTGTTCGAAAATACTCAGATAGTTCTTCGCCGCATACCCCGTGATAATGAAGCAGATCGCAGAAAGCACGCCAAGAAAACCATTAACTGACTTCGCCGCGTTAATCGCCAGGACACAGAGAACCCCCAGCGTCGTCCCAATAAACGTCAAGACCGTCAGCAACGTAATTTGTTGGCCGACCAGCGTCATGACTTGGCACCCTAGGCTAAAGAAGAACAGGTAATAATTTTGTTGTGGCCACCCTTTGAGTTGGTGGGATAAAAATTGAATATAATGCTTCATGCTAATTGCGCTCCCTCTTCATTTTCTTTAACCACATCTAGTATTTCATCACCGGTGAAGTGGTCATTTAGCACAACATGTTGTGGCGTTCAATTTGAACAACAGGATCGATTATAGCACGTAAATTTCCATTCTGCGGCCTCTTTTTAAATTTGTTTCATGCCGCTTTTGGCCGTCGTAAGCGCTTACGTTTAGGCAGTCACAGCCGTGAAACAAAAATAAACAGTCCCAGGGGTTGCACATATTCGTTGGTTTGAGGGAAAAGAAAAAGACCAGTCGCAAGCGACTGATCCTAGCTTATAATTCATGCGTTGGTTATTAGGACTCGGGTGTTTCTGAGGTCGCCTTGGCCGTAGCCACCGCCAACATTTGAGTCAGCTCACTGACAGTCAATTGACTGCCACCGGCTGCCAACTCGGCGTGACTCATGACCTTGGCCGATTTGACCAAGAGGTCATGACAAGCCATTTCTAAGGCTTCACCGCTGGCCGTCAATGATAATGGACGTACTCGGCGATCGGAAGACTGATAGCTTTGCAGCACATAGCCCCGGCGAATTAATTGCGAGATTCCGCGTGAAACTGCCGCGCGAGAAATCCCACGACTGTCAGCGACTGTAGCCGAAGTTAGCTTACCGGGTTCCTCCAAAATATGGTGTAGAATCGCGTACTGATCCACGGAAATCCCCATTGCCCGTTGGAACCGTGTCGCTGACTTCTCCAATTCTCGCTTTAACTCCATGTAAGATTCGAAAAAACTTTCCGCATGAACGACCTTACTCTTTGCCATAGTATTCATCATATCCTTATCTTCACTCGCTAACCGCTAAGATAATTAACACGATTAGCAATACGCAAAATGGTTGACCCCATAGAAATATCTATACATTTAATAATAAAGAACAATTTGCAGAAATGCAATAGGAATTCACTAATTTGTAAAAAAGTTTAGGGTATAAAAAAGGCGGCCGCGTTTTAAACCCGGTCCGCCCCGCTAAAACTTTACTCCAGTTTTCTTAAATGATACAGGCGGGCTTCCCAAGGTTGAATCTCGAGATCGTCTGACTCCGCATCAAATGATTCTGACCAGCGAAGACGGCGGGCAACATGTCACGCCGTAATTGTTCCAGATCGGTCTGTTCCTGTTCATCATCCGTGACCTGGACATTTTGGCCATCATATTTAGCCAAGAGATCCTTAACCACGGCCATGGATTCAGGGCTAGATCCTTCGAGCTTAAAGATTAGCATGGCGCCACTATTTGACGCGTAGTGCGTGTGTTCAAACTTGTCCAAGGCCACCACGGTATTGCCATCCAAGGCTTCCAACATGGTTGGATAGACCCCGGACATCCGAATGGCGGTCACGGCCTTCGCCAATGAGCCCATGTTACTGAAGAAGGCCACACCCATGACGGTTTGCCCCAATGGGATTGGCATTAATTTTACGGTAATTTCGGTAATGATCCCGAGAGTTCCCTCGGATCCCACGAAGAGTTGCGTCAAATCATAGCCAAAGGCCTGCTTTAAAGTCCGGCCCCCCAGTTTGATTTCACGGCCATCTGCCAAGACGGCTTTCAACCCCAAGACGTTATCCTTGGTTGCCCCGTAGCGCACGGTACTCATCCCACCAGCATTGGTCGACACATTCCCACCAATCGATGAGATTGGCTTAGAACCAGGGTCTGGCGCGTAGAACAAGCCCCGTTTTCTGGCAGCCTGGTCCAAATCACCATTAATGACGCCGGGCTGGACAACCGCCACGGAATCTTCCTTATCAATTTCTAGAATTCGATTCATTTGCCGAGTCGAAAGAATCAAGGCACCCGGTTGGCCATCGGAACCGACAACGGTACTGGTTGCCGTGGTTTGCGGAATGACAGGTAAGTGGAACTTACGGGCTGTCCGCAAGACCCCTTGAATATCCGCGACACTTTCAACCTCGACAAAAGCCCGAGCCAACCCACTTTCACCACCAGAAGCATTCGAATTAAACGATTGTTTCTTGAGCGTGGCCATATCGGTTTCGACCGTGCCATCCTTAACTTGAGACGTCAGGTACTCGAGGATTTCTTCATCAGAGTATGCACTGAATACTGTCATTTGTAGGACCTCTTTCTGTGTTTTGGAATCAAGGTCATCATAGCACCACTTCAAAAAGAATACCTTATTGATTTCTCGGCCAACTTGATCTGTTTGGAAAAAGCGGTTCCATTGTGATGAAATGCGCTATAATTGAGGTATCGAATTAGGAGGTATTTAGCTATGCGTCGAAAAAATCTACAGGTTACCGATTTAATCAAGCTCAAGGCATTCTTACGGACAGGTCACGTCATCAATACGGCTATGCACGATGGTGATTACCCTTACGTGGTACCAACAAACTATGGTTTCCAATTTGATGAAGACGGCCTACTCCACCTCTACCTTCACGGGGCACCGGAAGGCAAGAAGCGTGATTTAATCGCCAAGGACGGTCACGTCGCCTTCTCCATTGTTGCCAAGGCAGAACGTTACGACACCCCTGATGGGGAATTGTCGAACAACGGGTACGCCTACCAGAGCATCATGGGAACCGGGAATGCCAGCCTGGTCACCGACTTGAAAGAAAAGCGCGAAGCCTTAGAACTGATTCTAGATCACGAGCTGGGTAGCCGTGACGAGTCCCTAAAGCCTGCCGACGTCGAATATACCGGGGTTATCCGGATCGACGTGACTGGCATGACTGCCAAGGAAGCCACTAAAGACAAAAATTAACTTATGAAAATCTGGGCTGATACCCAGATTTTTTTATTTGAGCTTTTTGTTGCAAATGCAACTTAATCGTTTTATACTAGGCCTACGCGTTTTTTTAGAAATAAAAGGAAGTGAGCACTTGCCAGATATTCTAAGATCCATTGGCATCATCGATCGCGCGTTAGATACCATCGCCAATATCGAGTTCAAGGAAGTCAATCTCACCCGCGGCCAGTACCTTTACCTGGTCCGCGTCTACGAGCACCCAGGCATCATCCTGGAGCGCCTAGCCAACCTCATCAAGGTCGACAAGACCACGGCGGCTCGCGCTATTCAGAAGATGGAGAAAAACGGCTTGCTAGAACGCAAGATGAATCCCGCTAACAAGAAGCAAAAACAGATTTACGTCACCGACAAGGGCCGTCAGGTTTACCCCCTCATTCACCGGGAGAACCTGTACTCTAACGAGGTTGCCCTGACCGGCATCTCACCTGACGATCAAGTGAGACTACATGATCTGCTAGAACAGGTTGCGAAAAATATCGAAGACGACTACAACACCGTCAAACGCGGTGAGAAACGTCAGTATTAAGAGGTTCACTCATGACTAAACCAACTTTCACCATTGTGGCCACCGACCAACTAGCTGAATTACGACGCCTCAGCATTGACACCTTCACAGATGCCTTTGGGGCTCAAAACACCGCAGCCGACCTCCAAGCTTACCTGACGAAGGCCTTCAGTCCTAGCCAGTTGGCCAGTGAGTTAGCTGACGTTAACAGTCAGTTCTACTTTATCCAGGTTGCGAATGCGGTTCGCGGGTATCTCAAACTGGTCAGCCACACGGACTATTTGGAAATTCAGCGACTCTATCTCACCTCTGCGGTCCAACACCAAGGTTATGGCGCCGCGGCCATTGTCTTTGCGGCCCGTCGCGCCCAGTTAGCTGACAAATCTGAGCTACGTCTCGGCGTGTGGGAACACAATCTAGCTGCCATCGCTTTTTACCGCTCTCAGGGCTTCCAGCAAACCAGCAGTCATCCCTTTCAGCTGGGCTCCGCCACACAAACCGATCTCATCATGACCAAAAAAATATAAAATTTGGAGATGTTCATTTATGAAACAAGCCATCATCGATCCTTCCTTCTGGGAACTGTTCCCTCAAGGTCAAATCAGTATTTTAACCCTCAAAGGCATCGACAACCACGTCAACGAAGCCGACGACCCTTACTTCCAAGAACTCCTTAACGATGGGGCCCGCGAATCCGAAAAATTCATCACCGACGAGACCTTTAGAGAAAATGCCGTCATCGCCGAATGGCGGGATGCCTTACGGAAGTTCAAGACGAAGAAGGGCGCCCGTTCTTCAATCGAAGCCCTTCTCAAACGGATCAGCCAAGGCAAGCATCTCAGTCCCATCAATCCCCTGGTCGACATCTACAACAGTATTTCACTAAAATATGCCTCACCTTGTGGCGGGGAAAATATCGACGCCATCGCCGGTGACCTCCACCTCGGTCTCGCTCAGGGTGGCGAAGGCTTCCGTCCCTTAGGTGACACCGAAGACTCTCCTGCTCTGCCGGGCGAAATGATCTACTATGATAACGACGGCGCCATCTGCCGCAGCCTCAACTGGCGTGAAGCCCAACGGACCATGTTGACGGAAGACACGACGAATGCCGTGCTGGTCATCGAAGCCATCAATGCCGACCAAGCAGCACGTGCTAGCGAAGCCATTCAGGAACTGAAGGGCCTTTGCGAACACTACTTCAAGGTTACTGGGACGACCACTCTCTTAACCGCCGACCATGCCTCCACTAATTTGGTGGACTAGGCTTAATTCAAAGGTCTTGTTAAATGTGACCGCCTGCGGCTGTCAGGGATTCCGCCTGCTGTGGGGACGCTTCAGCCCTATGGGTCGGGCTTCTCGCTCGCTTTGAAGCCCCGCCAGGGGCGCGGGTCTTCAAAGTCGCCCGTGGTGTAAGGCCGAGAAAGTCACTCGGTCTAACGCCACCTCCACGGCCGGCTCCATCCCTGACCTCCTCCGGCTATACTTGTTTTTTGAATGACCGTTAGTGACACTTAATGGTCAACTAGTATTATATCCAACGACTAGCAATTCATTCCTTGAATTAGTTACTCAATCAAAATCACCACAAGTTCCGTCAACAATGACAGAATCTGTGGTGATTTTTTTATTTGTATCTGTTAAGTTTTGAGGACACTTAAACGTACGTAAAATGAATACGAACAAGAAATTTCATGTCCGATGAACCACCGGACAAATTTAATTGGCGAGCCTCCGTTGTGCGGCCTGAGAGCCAATTTGCGACAATCTGTTTTACAAAGTTGTGGTTTACACGCAATCTTAGCCGAAGGAGGCCAGGGATGGAGCCAGCCGTGACGAGTCTGTTAGGTTGAGTGATTTTCTCAGCCTTACAGACTGGGACGACGTTGGAGACCCGCGCCCCTGGCGGGGCTTCAATGCGAGCTGGAAGCCTGCTTTTGGCTGGAGGCGTTCCCCACAGCAGGCGGAATCCCTGGCAGCCGCAGGCGGCCAAATTAAGCCAACTGCGTAAACTGCTTATTCTCCAACCGATATTGATGATCGCACTGAGCGGCTACATCCGGTTCATGGGTCACAATGATCACGCACTTATTCTGTTCGTGGGCAATCCGTTGAAACTGGTCAATCACGGCCTTGGTATTGTCCTCATCCAGATTTCCAGTTGGTTCATCGGCCACAACCAGTTGCGCATCACAGCACATGGTCCGGGCGATTGCCACCCGTTGTTGTTGCCCACCAGAGAGGTGCTGGACGTTACGGTCGATCAGGTCATCCCCGATCCCGAGGTCATTTAGAATCTGTTTGGCATACGCCCGATCCCCGGCATGTTCCGCCTCCGTGATGGCCATAGCCGTCAGGAGATTATTCATCGGCGACATGTAGGTAAAGAGGTTGTACGCCTGAAAGACAATCGCCACGTCATGGCGACGGTAATTGGTCAGACCGATCTGTTTTAATGACCGGTCACCCAACAGAATGTCACCTTCCTTGGGCTTGTCGAGGCCGGCAATCAACGACAGAAACGTCGTCTTCCCGGTCCCACTGTGCCCCAGGATCGCGTAAGACTTGCCCGGCTCAAAGGTCAGGTTAATGCCTTGAAACAACGGTTGTGTTTTATCCTGGTACCAGTAACCCAGGTCTTGTGTTTTTAACATCGACAGTCCTCCTTAAGAAATCAGTACTTTCTTCGGTTCCAGTCGGAGAATCCCACCGGAAGCGATCATGATCGACAGGAAGGTAATGGCTAAACCAAAACCACCGAGTTCGGCCAGGTCAACGGCACTCACCGCAATTTCTAAATTAGGATCCTTGGTCTTGGTACTTGTGGCCTGCATATTGCCCGGACCACCAGAGCCACCCTTAGTCCCACCGGGTTGACCACTGCCACCCGGTTGACCGGATGTAGTGCTCGTGGTCGTCTGGGTTGTGGTACTCTGTGAGACTAGCTGTGAACCCAGTTGATTACCGACAAATTTCCCGCCGGCACCCGCAATCGCAATGGCCACCACGATCACCATCAACATTTCCGTAAAGAACTGGGCGACAATCTTCCAACGCGCCTCACCGAGGGATAAGAGCACCCCGATTTCAAAGCGACGTTCGCGAATCATCAGGATGACAATCAAAGCCAAGATGATGGTTCCGGCGATGGCAACCAACCAGACGATCTTGTTGGCAAAACCTTCCACGTTATCCATGGACGCCTTGACGGACTGGTAGCTGGCATCATCGGTACTCAGGGAATACTTACTGCTGATCAGCTTGTTGCCAGCCTTCTTGGTGGCGCTGACCTTGGCCGGATTGGTCACGTTAAAGGTAACGGAATCGGCCGTGCCCGCATACTTACTCCCCTTAATGGTGTTGGCCAGGGTGTATGAGGCGTAGATCGTGTTCGACGGATCGGTACTCATTGGCCCAGCACTAGCGGAACTGGTCGAGCTGGCCTTGTAAATCCCAACAATTTTAACTTTCACCGTAGCCTTATCGCCACTGGTTTCCTTGAACGTCATGGTATCGCCGACCGTCAGATTATTCTGGCTAGCCAGTTCCTTCTCGATAACCACATTGTTCGTATTCTTGTCACTCGCGGTGATCCCGCGACCCTTGGTAATCTTACTTTGGCTATCGCTAAAGGTTGTGGTCAAACTCGTGGCGGTTACCCCATCAATCTGGGTATCACCGGAACTCGTGGATGACTTCATTCCACCCGGGCCACCACTGTTACCACCCATACCGGTGGTCGTCGAGACCGTATCGTAGGACTTGGCATTTGCCGAGGTACTACTCGTCACGTTATAGTTCTTGATATTGCTGAGCTTGGCAATCTTCGTCGCATCGCTCAATTTCACCGGCGTCAGCGTCAGCTTCGGTCGGCTCGTCTTACTACTGGAACTACTACTGCTCTGACTCATCTTCTTAAACGCTGCCTGTCGATTGGCCGACAGGGTCATGGTGGCACCGGCATCATTCTTAGCCGTCTCGGTCGCCTTGACCGCCGCACTACGAATCAGTAGCCCCGCCAACACAAACATTAAAATCGCGGACGATACCAGGATCAGTAAGATTGACCGCCCTTTCTTCGCCCAAATATTTAACCAGGCTCGTTTGAAAAAATTCATGCGAGTCGCCTCCATTCATAACATGTGATCGATTATGGCAAACCGGGCTTATCGCAAACCTAAAACCCGAACTTGGACGACTTCTAATCGCAGACTAAAAAACGACGGCATCCCGCAGGATACCGCCGTTTCAACGCGTTTCTAAAATTGATCGATCTGTTAATAAAACGTTAAGGCTCACCCAACTTATCTTCGGGCGGGAAGACGTCTGGATAGAGCGCCGAATATTCCTGATACCACTCGAAGGCGGTGGTCACCAACACCTTGAGCACAGCAAAACCTGGTACCCCAAAGATGACCCCGATCAGGCCAAACATCTTACCACTGGCCAGCAAGACAAAGACGATGGTAATCGGATGCATGGCCAGACTGTTTCCCATAATCAGGGGTGACAAGACCTGCGTCTCCAAGACCCATTCAATCAGGTAGACAATCACGACACCCAGTAGCATTGAGGGACTCGTCACCACCCCCATGATAATCGCTGGGACCAGCGCAATCGCCGACCCAAAGTAAGGAATCAAGTTCAGTGGTCCCGCGATGAGTCCAATCAGGATCGCATAGGGCAAACCAATAATTGAATAGCCCGTGGTAAAGATGATCATGACACATAACGCCACGGTGAGTTGGCCTCGCACATAGGAACTAACCTTGGCATTCATCTTGTCGAGCATGATCACAAAGCGTTCCCGATAGGCCGTTGGGACCACCTGACTGATGTAGTGCGGGAAACGTGACCCATCCTTCAACATGAAGAAGAGCACCATTGGCGCCGTGATAATCGTGATAATCCAGTCGCTCACGGTCGTTACCACATTCCCCAGCGAGCTCAAGGTCCCCGTCAGAATATTCCAACCCCGTTGGGAAAAATACGTCGTCACCCGGTGGTTAACTTCAGCGAGATTAGCTGCCGACACCCAGTGATGCTTATGATTCATCGTGCTGAGCTTTCGCATCACGTCATTGGCAAACTGCGGCAACGCCGCGATAATCCCCGTCGTCTGCTTCGTGAGAAAGGGAATCAACATCAGGAAGATCACGACGATAATAGCAATCGTCACCAGCATGGCGATCGTAATCGCCAGACCTTCCTTTAACTTCAACCGGCGTTCCATAAAATGAACGAACGGATCGAGGACGTAATACAGGATCCCCGCCACCACGATCGCCGGCGCCGTGATGCCGATAAACTTCCAAACCGGATCCAACAGACCGGCGTTTTGGACGAGCTCATTGACCACTAATAAAAGCAAAAAAATATTTAGCAATAATATTGTAATATGATTGTTTAAAAACCGTTGGTAGAACCAGGAAAATCCCGACTCTGGCTGTCGCAGTTTATTCAAAACGACCCCTCCCAAAATTGGCTTACTCCTAGTTTACGGCTCAATGGCGGCCGTGACTAGCCCGAATCGCGAATTCTTCCACATCTCTCATTCTGAAATTAATGAAAGTCCGATAGGACTTGATCCTAACTCTTAGATTTTATCTTGAACCTTGTCTTTGTCCGAGTCGCCTACGGCCACCAGACGCCACCCCGTGAGGCAGACCTGAAGCCAAAGAGCGGTCTTCAGGGCAACCTTGAACATCGAAGACCACGAGTTTCAAAGTTGGCCGTGCTCTAAGCCGAGACAAAACCTCGGCTAAGACCACCGACACGGGGTTCTGTCTGGTGTCCTCCGGCTGGGATTGATGGCATTTTCTGACACCGAGCGTTCCATGATAATATCCAATCACCAATCATGGCTGACACTTTTGGCAAGTCATGGCCAGCCATTAGCGCCGGATCAGCGTTCTGAACCACCTGTTCCAGAAAAAGCGCAGACTACTCGTATGAAATACTAGCCAGTCCTCTCATGAATTCCAACAAGCCATTCCGATAGTTTTAGCCGCAGGTGTCCAGGGATGAAACCCCGTGTCGAGGCTGTTTGGTCGGTGGTCTGCCGGCCTTACAGCCTGGGACGACTTTAAGACTCACGGGTTTTGTGGGGCTTAAAGCGAGGATGAAGACCGCTCCTCAGGCTTTACCCGGGCCCCAACAGGGTGGAATCCCTGGCCACCTGCGGCGGTCCAATTTCAGAATAAGAAAAAAGCACTGTCCGAAGACAATGCTTTTAATAAACTAGTCTTTCGTGTTCTGGGCCACCTTAACTGTGGTATCGGCCGCTTGGCCTTTGACGGTGTAAGTTTGCTTGCCATCTTGCCAGGTCACCGTATTGTCCTTGTCATCATCGCTCTTGCTGTAGACCGTGACCGCCCCGGTATCCGCGCTCTTAGGCAGGCTACTCTTGCTCAATTGCTGATTGACTTGCTTGGCAAATTGGGTTGGGGTTCCCGTCTGATCGGCGTTACTGGTAACCGCCGTGACCGACCAATCCCCCTTGGTCCAATGGACGTAGGTATGGCCCATGACGCCTTGAACCACGGCACTCGTCGATTTGTTCAACTTGACCGTTTCACCGTCAGCATTACCGACGTAATCCACCTGATCCTTGGCCGTAGCACTCGTGCCATAGGTCTTCTTTTGGAGGGTCGTGGACTGATCGCCAGTACTCTGATCTGTGTACTTAACCGTGTAATTCTGCTTGGTTCCGCTAGCCGTAGTGGCCGTCACCTTAGTCCCATCAACGGATGCCGAATTCGGCGCCACCGTCTGACCCGTGGAACTGACATCGTTAGCCGCATGCATTTGAAGTACACTGCCTGAACCCAGTGCCAGCACCGCCAAAGCCGCCGTAACGGCCGTAATTAATTTTGTTTTACGTTGCATCTTTATCCAACCTCTCTCCGCTTATTTATCGACGTGACCATGCAATGCCGTGACGTAATTTCCATTGGTTAAGACGTAGTAACGGGAACCTGTCGACCGCTTTTTAATCGCCGTGACATTAAGTGTGGTGCCCTTCTTATACGACTTAACGCGACTCGCCTTGGTCATCGACGTCTTATTGTAAGCATAGATCTTTTGCTTGGTGGTAACCGTCTTTGAAGAATTCATACTTTCAAAATAGGCATGGTTTAACCGGGCTAAATTGGCGGTAATGTACCCCTTGTCGGTCTTGATCCGGTAGGACTTACCATCCGGTGCCTTGACGACCTTACCCGCAACCTGCGTCCCGTTCTTGTACTTCTGCCCCGTCTTCTTGGTCAGGCTAGAATCAGAATAAATATTCACATTATCGTGTAAATTGAAGGACCCATGTTGACCGACCCAATAGCCAGTAACGTCTTGGGACAGGACCCATTGACCCAATTCCTTAATATACAATTCTTGTTTAGAATTCGACATGGTCAGTGGTTTAACATCAGAAATCGTGTAAAATTTCTGCCGATCGGACGTGTCGATCTTCGTGCGGTCAACGTACTTGGAAGCCCCTTTATGTAGATAAACGTGCTGCCCGGTTCGGAAACTACTGTACGAATACGTGTGCGCTAAGGCCGTCGTTACTCCATCCGTCCACCAACTAATTGGGTGCACCGACGTTTCGGCGCGACTATTATCCGTGGCCTCACCTAATGAAGACAGGTAGTTACTATCTGTGTACTGCCACAGTGCAAAGGAAATCGTTGGCGTATAAGAATAGTTAGCGATCCACTGGGCATCGAATTTAGTCCGGGCACTATTAGCGTAAGTTGTCGCGAATGATTGGTAAGAATAGAAGATTAATTTCTTACCGGTCAGTGAACTCATTTCATCATACCAGGCCTTAACGGCGGCGTTCGTGGTCCCCGACGTCACATCATTTTCTTCGAAATCCAGCGCGTAGAACTTGGCATTCTTGTTCGACCGATTGTAGAAATTCTTGGCTTCCGTCTTGGCACTCGCCGCACTGGTAAAGGTGGCGTAATCATACTCCCCAAACGGAATTCCATACTTCGCATAGAGCGAGGTATTGTTAGCGGCATACTTATCCACGTAGGATGACCCGTATTGCCGCCGGTTGATGACAAATGACACCTGACTCTTCAAATTTGAAACCTGCGTTGACGTTAACTTCCCCTGCCATTCGGAAATATCTGGAATGGCGAGCGTGCTGGCACTGGCGACGGTCTGACCGCCCCAGGCGATTCCAACGAGGGCACTGGCGGCAACCGCTGCTTGGGTTAACCGCTTGGCCCAACGATGATTAGTTGACATAATTGGCACTTCCCTACTTAAATTTGGTGTGCCCTACTCCTAAAAACTGGTGTTGATGCTTCCCCGACACCGAAATCTCCCCGACGCTTTTGCTCACCACCTCACGCTTAAATTCATCTTTAAGGATAGGCTTCTTAAATGTGCATTCGATAACAGCAGGATTTCAGTTTCATTACCGCATTTTACAATTATATTTATTACAGGAACGCTGTTAAATCAACGATGGTAGTGATTATCCGGTTTAAAAATGATTAGCTGGTTTAATAGGAAAAGTAGTCATATTGGCGAGATGGTGAATTACTTATCAGGTAATCTACGGCCTTTTTGACAAATCATGACAATTAGCACTTTTCAATCAGTGTTGTTCGTAAATCACGAACAATAGTGTTTTGCAGCCTGTCAGTGACTAATAACAGATGGGCCAAAACAAAGTCCAATTATAAGTGAATTTATAGATTGGTCACTTTACTTTCTATCGTTAGGCTTCCTAGCTAAATATACGAATTATTATAATTTGTTCCCGTTGATTGTTCAGGATAATTCCCGTATGATAACTCTAACAGCTTTTACTCACATTTAGGAGGTTATCTTATGCGCCGTGCCCTACTCAGTGTTGCCGACAAGACTGGCATTGTCGACTTTGCTCACACGTTGATTGCCAATGACTTTGAACTGGTTTCTACCGGCGGGACGCAAGCCGTTCTGGCCGATGCCGACATCCCCGTGATTCCCATTGAAGACGTCACTCAATTTCCAGAAATGTTAGACGGCCGCGTTAAGACCCTCAATCCACGGGTGTTCGGCGGGATTCTCGCTAAACGAGACGATCCTAATCACCAACAAACGTTGGCCGAACATGCAATTACCCCAATCGACCTGGTCTGCGTCAACCTCTATCCCTTTGCCGAGACCATCAGTCAACCAGATGTCACGCTAGCCGCGGCGGTTGAACAGATTGATATCGGTGGCCCAAGCCTCATCCGAGCCGCCGCCAAAAACTATCGGGATGTTCTCGTGGTCTGCGATGTCGCCGATTACGATCAGGTCGGACAGGCCTTAGTGGCCCACAGCGATACCTTGACATTTAGAAAGCATCTGGCCGCCAAGGTCTTCCACCACACGGCCCACTATGACGCCGTGATCGCGACCTACTTGACGGACGAAGCCAAGCCCGATACCCTGACCCTCACCTACAAACGCAAGGAAGCCCTGCGCTATGGCGAGAACCCGCAGCAGACGGCCACTTTCTACCAAGACTGCCAGCCGTCTCCGTTCTCTATCGCCGCGGCTAAACAACTTCACGGCAAGCCGCTGTCCTTCAACAACATCAAGGACGCCGACGCCGCGCTAGGCCTTATTCGTGAATTCAGCGACCCGACCGTCGTGGCTTTAAAGCATATGAACCCGTGTGGAATTGGAACCGACGATGTGCTCGAACACGCTTGGGACAAATGCTACGCCGCCGACTCCATGTCGATCTTTGGTGGCATCATTGTCCTCAATCGGCCGGTCGATTTGGCAACTGCCAAGAAGATGCATCAGCTCTTCTTGGAAATCATCATTGCGCCAGCCTTCGACAATGATGCCTACGATGTGTTGGCGAAGAAGAAAAATCTGCGGCTGTTGACGGTCGACTTCAGCGCGGCCAACGATCCCGAGCCTGACGAGTTGGTCAGCGTTCGCGGTGGCCTCCTGCGCCAGGAACGTGACGAAATCATCGACGATCCGGCAACCTTTCAGACCGTCAGCAATGCTCAGCCGACGCCGGAACAACTCGCAGCCATTGCGTTTGGCTTAAAGGCAATTAAGTTCGTCAAGAGTAACGCCATCGTCGTCAACACCATCGACCAGACCTTAGGTATTGGGCCCGGACAAATGAATCGGATCGACGCCTTAAAGATTGCGGTGGCTAAGGCCGAAGAGAAACCGAATTACGATCGCTCCGTGCTAGTTTCCGACGCCTTCTTCCCTATGGCCGACTGCGTTCAATACGCCGCCGAACATGGGATTCGCGTCATTGCGGAACCCGGTGGTAGCATCCGTGATCAGGCTTCCATCGACATGGCCAACGAACACAGTGTGGCGTTGGTCTTCACGAATCATCGTCACTTCAGACATTAAAACACACACACCTAAGCGCATGGCGGTTTCATCGTTTGGAACTGCCATGCGCCTTTTCTGTCGATTGCTTTATTTAACGTTAACCAGAACACTTTCACTGATATCGAGAAAGTACTTGAGACCCATTAGTAACTTGCCGAAGAAAGTCGTTTAATTCGAGCGCAATTTACCCCATAATGGGATTATCCAGTTATCATCGACTCAGAATAAGTTGTTCGAACTTAGATTTACTGGGGGAGTTGATCTGAATGAAAACACTAACTGCACCACGGCTGACCTTAGTTGTGCCGTGTTATAACGAAGAACCAATGTTACCCAAGAGCGCACCGGTTTTAAGCGCCATTCTGCATCGCCTCATGGATAGCAACCAGATTGCCACTGACAGTAAGATTCTCTTTGTCGATGATGGCAGCCGCGACCATACCTGGGCCATCATTACGCAACTCCGACAGGCAGACACCCTGTTTACCGGACTGAAATTCAGCCGCAACTTCGGTCAAGAAGCCGCGCTGATGGCAGGGATGCAAGTTGCCCATCCCTTCTCTGATCTCATTATCACCATCGATGCCGATCTGCAAGATGACCCGCGGGTCATCGACGCGATGGTTCAACAAGCCAGGGAAGGCTTCGATATCGTCTATGGCGTCCGCAATGACCGGTCTACCGATACCTGGTTCAAGCGCACCACGGCCGAGGCTTTTTACTGGACCATGGGCAAGCTCGGTGTCGAACTAGTTCCGGATCACTCTGACTTCCGCCTACTCAGCCACCGGGCAGTCACCGCACTGATGACCTACACTGAGTCTGCGCCCTTTATCCGGGGAATCATCCCCAAGCTGGGTTTTCCCAGCACGAAGCTCTATTACAAGCGCCAGCCACGGACGGCGGGAACCTCGAAATACCCACTCAAGCGCATGCTGCGTTTCGCGTTAAGTGGCATCTTCTCGCTATCCCTGGCACCACTGCGGGCCATCATGTACCTGGGCTTCACCATCTGTGCCGCCGCAACAATTGCCCTGTTATGGCTGTTAGGCCTGCATCTAAATGGTCTCACCACCAGCAGTGCGCTTCTGACCTCACTATGGCTACTCGGTGGCCTGCAACTGATCGGCCTGGGCGTCATTGGCCAATACGTCGGTCAGATTCTCAGAGAAACGCAACACCGACCGCATTTCATCATCCAAACGGAAACCTTTTCTACGGCATTCCTAGCCGCACCGCTCACGGTGACACCACACCACGAGCATCAATCTGTTAACTAAGGAGGGACCTCTCATGACCACACGCCAACGCTTAACGACTGGCTTAGTCGGCCTCATCAGTTTGACTCTGTTTCTGACCGGCGTGTTGGCTGGTGTGTCTCCTGTTGCCTTTCGTACCGATCACAACTGGCTGAGCCCACTGGTCATCCTCTTAGGAGCCGGGGTCTATCTCGGCATCATCGGTCTACTCTTTCGCTGGTTTCACCGCCGCACCGCGACTCAGCACCGCTGGCTCAGCTGGGGACTCTGGGGAGTCCTCCTGGCCATTCAACTCTTTGTCGCCTTCAATTGGGTCAGTGCCCCGCGAGCCGACCTCTACTTCGTTCACCAGCAGGCCTTAACGTTGCTTCACGGTCACGCTGACTGGTCGACTTACTTCTACACCTATCCTAATAACATCAACTTCACCTTGGTCTTGACCGGCCTCATGAAGGTCGCCCAACTATTCGGAACCACCCTCAGTGGCATCGATCTCAACCTCATCCAATTTGCTTGGCTGGATTGTGGTCTGCTGGCCCTCTGGTGTGTTCTGCGACGCCGCAGCATTGCTCGTGGACACCTCTTTTTGGTGATCATCATGGGTACGGTACCTCTCTATGCTTACGCGCTCAACACGTATAGCGACCTCGCCGTGTTGCCAATTGGCCTGCTTGTCCTGGCCGGTTTATCAAACCTATTGCGCGCAACTACGTGGCCGAAACGGTTGGGCTGGACCCTCTTCGTTGGCGTCTTTCTCACCTTTGCCATCCTCATGAAGGCCAACTTTATTGTCCTAGCCATTGCCGTTATCTTAGGTCTCTGGCTGGTCAATAATGCCAGTCCCCGGCCTTGGCTAGCTCGGACTGGCATCACGGTGCTCTTGATCGCCATACTCGGCGCCGGTATCGGGGGCAGCCATGCTGTTCAACGCGCTGCTGGCTACCAAGAAGATCCATCGTTAGCTCTGCCAGCAACCAGTTGGATCGCCATGAGCTGGAACCCGACGACGCACGGTGAATACAGTCGTCCTGACGTGGATTCTATTCGTGATGAACCCACCGCCGCTCGCAAACAAGCCTTGGCCAAGAAACATTTGGAGGAGTCCTGGCACACGCTGGGCATTGGCGGGGTTATTTATCACCTCGTTAAAAAAACGAAACTCTTCTTGGCCACGGGAACCTTCGATGCCTTTCAGATTACGGCGGACTTCGAGCAAGCCCCTAACTGGTACCGACAACATCGCAACACGGTTGAATGGTTCCTGGCCAATTGGAGCCAGATCAACTACCTCGCGCTCCTCATCGTCTCCTGTGGTTGGGGAGTCCAGCAGATCCGTCGTCGCCGACTGAGCGCGATTTATCTTATCGGGGGCCTCTTTGTTATCGGCCTGATTTGCTTTCACGTCATCTTCTGGGAAACCGAGGAACGCTACGCCCTGCCAATTCTGCCCCTTCTAATAGCTGGAACCGCGGCGGGCTATCGCCAACCGCTGAACCTCCTGCGTTGGTCAACCCGTAGTCGGTGGATTCCGTTGGGGATGGCCCTGGCCTTCAGTGGCCTCATTTTGGTCAGTGCTTGGCAGAACTACGGGCTCACCACAACCCCCGTCGACAATCCCATCTACGTGATCAATCAAAATGAGGGGCGCTACTTCCAGAACCACCACTTCAAACTCAAACCAGGTCAGAGCCTCACCCAACCACTGACAGCCCCAATTGCCTTTGACCGGCTCTCAATCGATCCGACCTTCCCGTTCCGTGGCCAAATTTCCCTGCGTAACGACCAAGGTCGCATCGTCTGGCACACACTCGAGCCGGATCCGCTCATCCAGCTCAAACAGGACCTGCCGGTTCAACCCGCGGGTCACTACCGCCTGACGATCACCAATCTTCAACCGACTCCGGTTAAATTCGTGACGGTTCCAGCGACGTACCCCGTTCTGCCAGAACCAATCGTCGGCCACCCCGACCAGTATCTACGCTTCCACCTAACGCAACGAAACGTGGCGCCCGTCATCGATCGGGGCCAATTCTGGTTAATCCTGGGAACCGTCTGGCTCGGCGGCTTGCTGATTATCGATCGGTTCTACTGGTATCGTCGACAGATCTAACAATTTCTAACAAATGACTTGCCCTCGAGTGGCTCGAAGGTCCTACAATGGATCCAGATGAGTTAATCCAAAGGAGCTAATAATTTGAAAGAAGTTAATCAACAAACCTTGACTGGTGAACGGGCCTTATTCCAAGGTCACGATCTCCACATTACCAACAGTATTTTCGTCGACGGTGAATCTCCCCTCAAGCACGGGAAGAATCTCGCTATTGACCACACCATTTTCAAGTACAAATATCCCTTGTGGTACACCGATCACACCCAACTGGATCACACGACCTGGCAGCCAGATGCCCACGCTGGCGCTTGGTATGCCAAGGATATGACGATGGCTCACAGTATGATTCGGGCCACCAAGACCTTCCGGCACGCCCAGAACCTTCACTTAGACGACGTGACCTTCGCCGATGCTGGCGAAACCCTCTGGTGGTGTGACGATCTCCACTTGGACAACGTCACCGCTACCGGAGACTACTTCGGAATGAACAGTACCAACGTGGTCGTAAACAACTTGAAGGTCAACGGGAACTACGCCTTTGACGGGAGTAAGAACGTCGAGGTTCACAACTCAACCTTCATCACCCACGATGCCTTCTGGAATTGTGACAACGTCACGATCTACGATTCAACCATCATCGGGGAATACCTCGCTTGGAATACGAAGAATATCACCTTCGTTAACTGTTGGTTGGAAAGTGAACAAGGGCTGTGTTACGTAGATCACCTGACCATGCGCAACTGTTCGCTGGTCAACACCAACTTGTCCTTTGAATACTGTTCCGATATCGATGCCACGATCAACACGACCATCGACAGCGTGAAGAACCCGATTAACGGCCACATCTCGGCCCCAGCTATTGGCGATATCATCTTTGACGATCCCGCCATCGATCGGCGTCAGACCACCATTACCACCGAGGAGGCCACCCATGAGCCATAACTTTTCTGAAATGGTCGATCGGCGTCATACCAACTCCGTGAAATGGGACGTGGCTGACAATGAACTGCCGATGTGGGTTGCCGACATGGACTTTCGCACCGCACCTGGCATTGTCGCCGCGATTCAAAAGAAGGCTGCCACCTGGATTTTCGGTTACGAAGAAGTCCCGCAAGCCTACTTTGACGCCGTGCAACATTGGCTGACTACGGAACACAACTGGACGCCCCAGACAGACTGGATGCGCTTTGTTACCGGTGTCGTTCCCGCTATCTCCTCGGCCGTGCGCCGTGTGAGTCACGTGGGTGACAATGTTCTGGTTCAGGCGCCCGTTTACAATATCTTCTATAACTCCATCGTGAACAACGGCCGCCACGTCCTTTCTAGTGACCTCCACTACGCCGATGGCCAATACAGTATCGACTGGGACAACCTGGCCACTAAGATGGCGGATCCGTTAACCAGCATGATGATTCTCTGTAACCCGCACAACCCGGTCGGTAAGATTTGGACGCCGGACGAGTTGCGCCGAATCGGCGAACTAGCCGCGACCAACCACGTCACCGTCTTCTCCGACGAAATCCATGGCGACATCACCACGCCTGGCAAGGGTTACACACCTTTTGCCTCGGCAAGTGACACCTGTGCCGCCGTTAGCATCACGGCCGTTTCGCCCAGCAAAACCTTTAACGTTGCGGCCTTACACGCCGCAACCCTGATCATCCCCGATGAGAACCGCCGCAACGTGGTGGACCGCGGCATCAACACCGATGAATTAGCTGAACCCAACGCCTTTGCCATCGATGGTAGTATCGCGGCCTACACCACCGGTGCCGACTGGGTTCACGACTTAAACCGCCAGATTACCGCTAACCGCCAAGCCGTCACCGCGTTCGTGCAGGAAAATCTGCCTGAACTTCACGTCATTGCCGGCGATGCCACCTATCTGGTTTGGATCGATTGTCGTGACGTCACGACGGACACTCAGGCCCTCTGCCAAGTTATTCGGCAGACGACCGGCCTCTTCATTACCGCCGGTGCCGTTTACGGTGGCAACGGCCACGACTTTGTCCGTATCAATGTGGCCTGTCCCGCCGAACGACTCGCAGATGGTTTAGACCGACTCAAGCGCGGTCTACAAGCCTTCCGTCAACAAAATAACTAATAAAAAACCAGCGATTTCGGTCGCTGGTTTTTAAATTTCCCCAACTTTCCACCCGCTTAGCGGTCAGCTAGCGAAATCATTTGTCGGTCCCCTGATATACTCGACCTAGGATTGAACATTCTGATATCGAGGGGGAGTCACTATGCCACAAATCAACCTTGCCGACGCACAAGACGTCTTTCGTGATGCCGGCAAAAACGTGTTATTTACCACTTTTCTCATCGACCGAAAAGACCGCATCAAGGCCCGTGAGGCCATGGCTTGTTTCGCCGATCGCCTAGGGGCCACCGAACGCAGCTTAAACGTTCGCTATCCACAGGCCGATCTCCGCGTGGCGTTTGGCTTGGGGGCCAGCGCCTGGCAACTTCTATTTCCAACCGTTCGACCACCGAAAGAACTCGTCGAATTTCAACCGGTGGTCGGGCCCAAGTACACGGCACCCGCCACGCCGGGCGATCTCTTCTTGCATATCCGGGCCAATGATATGGCCATCGTCTACGAAGTCGCCGCCGAACTCCGCGAATTTCTCCGTAGCTGGACCAGCGTCGTCGATGAGACGGTCGGCTTCCGCTACTTTGAAGGTCGCGCCATCATTGGGTTCGTCGACGGTACTGAGAATCCGTCAGGACCCGAGGCACCGGACTACGCCATCATTGGCGACGAGGACCCCGATTTCATCAACGGGTCCTACGCCTTTGCCCAGAAGTACACCCACAACCTGGATGCCTGGAACAATCTGGCCACCGAGGACCAGGAGCGAGCCATCGGTCGTCACAAGTTCAGTGACCAGGAACTCTACGATGATGACAAACTTCCCAACGCCCACAACCTGGCCTCCCAAGACAACGATGACGGTGTGGAACACAAGATTGTCCGCATGAACGTACCGTATGGCGACCCGAGTCGCGGCGTGGCCGGTACCTACTTTATCGGCTATGCCCGCCACTTCACTGTTACGCAACGTATGCTGGAGAATATGTTTAGCCAAAGCGACCGGTTGCTGGACTTCAGTACGCCGATCACAGGAAATGCCTTCTTCATCCCCGCACGGTCGCTACTGGCCCGTATCGCGGATGGGGATCTCTTCCCGGTAGACTATCCGGACGAATAGCGCCCTTTAAATGCTAAAAATCCCGGAAACTTTCCATTCACTTGGAAACGGTCCCGGAATTTTTGGTTTACTGTATATGTTTCCCGGCCTGCCGCGACTTTAACCGATCATGACCAGTTAGGCAGTTCAGCACCTGATGTGAAATAAAAATAATTATCGCGGAACCGGGCATTATTAAACAATTGCGAGCGCATACAAAAGTCGCCGGGAGATTGACGTTTCGGGCTTATGAGGGTATGTTAGTGGGGTTAATACTAACGAATAAATCAAATTGGTGGGTGTGACTTTTGGTCAGATCATCAATTAATCTATCCCCATAAGGAGTTGACTCACATTGGATGAAGCCGAGAGAGAAAGTGGCCCGTGGCGTCGTAATCTACGGGTTCTTTGGTTCTGTACGTTTGTTGCCGGCATGGCTTTCAGTGAAATCATGCCGTTTTTGTCATTATATATTAGTAGCTTAGGTGACTACACCAAATCCCAGGTCACCATGTACAGTGGCCTAGTTTACGCCGCCGACTTCTTTGTCAGCGCCATCGCATCCCCACTTTGGGGCATGGTCGCCGACCGTAAAGGCCGTAAGCTCATGTTACTGCGGGCCTCATTGGGGACGGCGTTTGCCATGGCCCTGATGGGTTTCGCCACCAGCGTCTGGCAATTGGTGGCCTTGCGGGCGCTACAAGGGGTCTTCGCCGGGTTCATTTCTAATGCCCAGGCCCTCGTGGCCTCCCAGACGCCGCGGAAACACTCCGGGGCTTCGCTGAGTACCCTGATGACCGGAGTGACCAGTGGGATGTTGCTGGGACCCGTGATTGGTGGGGTCTTGGCGCAGATTTTCTCCATTCGCCTGACCTTCTTCATCACGGCGCTACTCCTGCTGTCGACCTTCTTTCTGAGTTGGATCTTCGTGGAAGAAAAGTTCAAGCCGGTAGCTCCTGCCACCAGTACCGACGGCCACAAGAGTCACAATCCGTTGGCGGCCTTCCCGA
This sequence comes from Levilactobacillus humaensis, assembly GCF_024345185.1. Lineage (GTDB taxonomy): Bacteria > Bacillota > Bacilli > Lactobacillales > Lactobacillaceae > Levilactobacillus > Levilactobacillus humaensis. The sequence goes on from NZ_BROB01000019.1 coordinate 50,607, forward strand.
ATCCAAAATTGATTCTGGTTCTGTTGAGTTCGACGTTAATCGTGCAATTTGGGAATATTTCCATTTCCCCTATCATCAGTCTCTATGTCAAGGAACTCATGCATAACGTGGGCCCCATCACCGTGGTTGCCGGAATTATCGCGGCCCTGCCAGGGGTTTCCAATATTTTTGCCTCCCCACGCCTCGGGCGTTACGGGGATAAGCACGGGTCCGGACGGGTCCTCATCTTCGGCTATATTTTTGCCACACTGATGTACCTGCCCCAAGGGTTCGTCACCAGCGTCTGGATGTTGGGGATCTTGCGCTTCATGATCGGGATTTCCGATGGGGCGCTGTTCCCAGAAATCCAAACGCTCCTGACCAAAAACTCACCAGTCGAGCTCACCTCCACCGTCTTCAGTTGGAACCAATCCTTCCAATCGATCGGTAACATGATGGGTTCTCTGCTAGGTGGCTGGATCGCCGGGGTCTTCAACTACAACGCGGTCTTCATCTCCACGGCGATGTTGATGCTGATTAACCTCGGGCTAGTCTGGTGGTTGGTTCCGGAAATCCGGAAGCCTCAGGCTCAGGTGGCGGACTAGGCTCAGTCGTTGTTGGTGCCCCCCGGTTGGTTCCGTAGAGGCTAGCCTTGATGAAAATAATGAAGCACTGACATACCAACAATATAAAAAACACATGCTTACTCAACCAATCCTTAATTGGACTGATTGGGTAGGCATTTTTTATGGGCGTAAACAATATCGGTTTCAATACTCCACCTGCGCCAACCGGTAGTTATGAAGAATCGAGTCCATTCATAAAGCCTTATCGAACCCGAGGATTCATCTTATGTTACGATTGAAACGCTTACAAACATGTATTATAGTAATAGTCAAGGCAAGAAAGTATTTAAAAATACGTAGATTTGGGGATGTCAAAAGATGCGTCATAAATTTATTGCATCATTGCTAGTTTTAGGGAGCTTAGGATTAGGAACCACCACACTCAGCAATGCCTCGGCACAGGCAGCTAGTTGGCACAAAGGAGCACCCAAGATTACCCGTGGTACGTGGGCAGATAAAGATGCGCTAAAGGGAAGAATGGGTGCCGTTTTATGGATCTCTAAAAACAAATTAGTTTTTTGTGACAACGATCCGCACTTGTCTCATTTACGGTACAAAAAGGTCGGCCACCGTCGCTATAAGTTCAGAGGCTATGAGTTTGAAGCAAAGAAAAACCAATCGACGCCAACCATGCACTTTGTTAGCAAACACCATGTGACATTCAAAGACTTTGGAATTCGGTATAACCTTTATAAGTAAAAGTAAACTACCAACCCATTTATTAAGTTCGACACAACAATACTTCTGGCCAGTTTCAAATATTACTGATAGCAATAGTCAAGATGAGGAGATCTAGAAAATATGAACAAAAAGATTATGTTAATGGTGGGGTTATTGGCACTCCCTTTAAGCACAGTCGCCCTGAATTCTAACCCTGAACCAGCACAAGCCAAAATTCACTATGTCCACACGCCTAAAGCCTTACGAGGCCATTACCATGGGATGTTAACCAAAGAGCATTGGAATGGAAAAACATATTATTCGGGTGAAACAATTGTCGTTACAAAGAAGTACATTTCAACTGGCATGCTACAAAGCGATACCTATCCCGACCGGCCCGTAAAAGTAAAAACACTTAAAAAGTACACCAATGGCAAACTTTACAAAATCAAACTTAAAGATTGCATCGGCAAAGGCTACACGACGGACTATATTGCCCATTTTAAGGAAGATGGCCACTACTATATAATACTGGGATACAGCTACAAACAATTTAAGAAAAATGTGAAGAGTGGTAATGGTACTTTCGTCCACGCCAAAGTTCCAGGAATTGGATACAACTATATTTAACTAATCTCCAGCCACCTATCAAGGAACCAACAGTCCCATATCTTTTTAATTCATGCACCATGCAAAAAGCCCGCTCACAACCAGTGAACGGGCTTTTCCCTATTATCCAGCTAACCCAGATACCAACGGCTGACTGCTAGGTACTACCATCGGCAGGCCTAGTAGTGCTCGCACGCTGCCGAGTCCGGTCACCAGATCGGCGACGGGCAGGTCAATCAGCGCGCGTTGGGCGGTACGTAACTCACCTGGAAGTTCTTCGATGTCATCGGTACGGCTGACCACAACACGTGACGCGCCAGTGGCTTTAGCTGCCGTGACAATGGTCTGTGTTACGGCGACGAGGCGAATCGTTGGCACCAAGGCCACGACGGCATCCTGGTCCAACATGGCGGCACTCAGACCACCTTCGTCAATCTGTTCTCCGGTTAGACCGGCAACGTTAGCGGGTAACGTCACGTCGCTCGGGGTATAGACGGTCAAATTGACCGAATTCAGGTCGCTCAGCTGGCGAATAAAGGCTTGCCCGGACGAATCCAGGGCACCTACGATTAAGATATTTTTCAAAGGTGATCTTCCTCTCTTTTTGATTATGTTCATTATTATAAGGGGTTATAGTAGGTCGAAGGCAAGCCCTCATTTGAAAAAAGTTTTGGCCAATTCACGCGACTACAGTCCCGCGTGATTAGGCCATTCTTATCCACCATCTGGCTAAATATGTTATGCTTAAATAGATAAAATCCCCAGATAACGGTCATCCGGTCGCTAAACCCCTTGCCGTTAAGGGATCGCTGGCCATATAGGCCTTGCGACTATCAACACTAGCAATAGTCTTCATTTGGAAAAACTATTGCTTTCATGTACAATGGATAGCAACTAAATTCGCTAGTCTCACAATCAAATACGACCGGTCTCCAGGTTGCCCGCCGTGCGTGCGCCACCTTGGCACACCGATCGTTATTTCTTTTCCCGGGGATCGCTCGGGCGCAACACCACTATACAGGAGGTTAATCTATGCTACTTTCAATGGAACATTTAAACAAAGAATATCCCAATGGCAAACTCGCCGTTGACGACTTCAACTTACAAGTCGATCGCGGCGAATTTATTTGTTTTATTGGGACGTCTGGTTCCGGAAAGACGACCACAATGCGGATGATCAACCGCATGTTAAATCAAACGTCAGGAACCATCAAAATCAACGGGAAAGACATCGCCAAGATGGACCCCGTCAAGCTGCGGCGCTCGATCGGCTACGTGATTCAAAACGTCGGTCTGATGCCCCACATGACCATCAAGGAAAATATTGAAATCGTACCTAAGTTGTTGGGCTGGTCCAAAGAAAAACGGGCCAAACAGGCGGTCAAGATGATTGACCTTGCCCAACTTCCCCAAGAAATGTTGAACCGTTACCCCGGGGAACTCTCCGGTGGGCAACAACAACGGATCGGGGTTGTGCGGGCCTTAGCTGCCGACCAGGACATCATCCTCATGGACGAACCCTTCGGTGCCTTGGACCCTATCACCCGTGAATCCTTACAAGAGCTGGTCAAGCGGCTCCAAGAAGATCTGGGCAAGACCTTTATTTTCGTGACCCATGACATGGATGAAGCCCTCCACCTCGCCACTCGCGTGGTCATCATGAGCCACGGGAAGCAGGTTCAGGTCGACACACCCAATAATATTCTGCGGCACCCTGCCAACGAGTTCGTCACCAATTTAATTGGGGAAGAACGCCTGATCAGAGCGCAACCAAATATTCTCTCCGTTAGTCAAATTATGTTAAAGAACCCCGTTGCCATCACACCAGACAAAACGTTGGACGACGCCATTGATCTGATGCATAGCCGGCGGGTTGATACGTTGCTGGTCACCGATACTGACGGCGTGCTCGAGGGCTACGTCGATCTGGATGACATCAACCGGATCACGGACGCCACCACCCCCGTCAGCCGGTTCACTAATCGCGAGGTCTTCTACGTTCAAGCCAGTTCGCTGATCGGCGACACCGTCGATCGTATTTTGAAACAGGGGGTTAAAAACGTCCCCGTTGTCGATGCCAAGAAACACTTGGTTGGGATCGTCACGCGGACGGCCTTAGTCGACATCGTCTACGATGCCTTACGCGGGGCACCGGCAACCGATGAGGAACCAGCCTCACCAATCAACGCCGACATCCACGCTGCCGCAACTCATGAAGGGGGCGAATCATCACAATGATTCACTTTCTGCAAACTTATGGGATGCAATTAATCAGTAAGACCGGTCAACACCTCTACATCTCGGCCGCCGCGCTGGGACTTGGGGTCATCGTGGCTGTTCCCTTGGGGATTCTGCTCACGCGGATGAAGCACGGGGCCAACGCCGTGATTACCCTGGCCGGGGTGCTGCAAACCATCCCCGCCATGGCACTGTTAGCCATGATGATTCCCATCTTTGGGATCGGGTCCACGCCAGCCATTGTCGCCCTATTTATCTACTCGTTACTGCCGATTTTACGGAATACGTATCTCGGGATGGAGGGGGTCTCCCCTGCCGTCCGTGACGCCGCTAAGGGGATGGGGATGACCTGGTGGCAATCCATGGTGCGCGCCGAGATTCCGCTGGCCGCGCCCGTCATCATGTCCGGCATTCGGCTCTCCGCGACCTACGTCATTGCGTGGGCCACGCTGGCTTCCTACATCGGTGCCGGTGGCTTGGGTGACTTCATTTTCAACGGGTTAAATCTATATCGTTCCGACCTGATCTTAGGCGGATCGATCCCCGTTATCATCCTGGCACTGGTGGTCGACTACCTCTTGGGTAGACTGGAAGCGACCGTAACCCCACGCGAATTACGATAGGAGGTCCGTCATGCGAAAACACTTACGTCGATGGCTAGCCGGACTTCTGTTAGTCATTTTGATCATACCAATGAGTGGCTGTAGCCTGCCCGGGTTGGCTGGTTCCGGTGACAATACCGTTCGGATTGCCGCGCAGAATACCACCGAGCAACAGATCATGGCCTACATGATTCAAGGCATGATTAGCCACTACACCAATTTAGATTCAACCATTATTAATAATTTGGGATCTGGAAATGTCAGCTTCAACGCCCTCAAAAACGGCAACGCCGACATCTCCTCTATCCGGTTCTACGGCACCGATTTGACCACCGTTCTGGACGAAAAATTCGAACGGGATCCCTCGACCGTAAAGTCGACGGTCACCAAGGCCTTCGAGGATCGTTACCATATGACCTACTTTGAGTCCTATGGGTTCGCCGATACCTACGCCTGGATGGTCAAGCAGAGTTATGCCAAGAAACACCATCTGGAAAATGTCAGTGACTTGAAGAAGCTCGCCCCAACCATGAAGGTCGGGATTGACCAAATCTGGCAAAACCGTCCCGGTGACGGTTACCCCGCTTTCCAAAAGGACTACGGGTTTAGCTTTGGCACCGTTTACCCGATGCAACTGGGATTACTCTACGATGCCTTGGCCTCCGACAAGATGGACGCCGTGCTGGGTTACTCCACTGACGGCCGGGTCGGCAGCTACAATTTGAAGTTGTTAAAGGATGACAAGGACTTCTTCCCACCATACGATGGGAGTCCAGTTGCCACCGATGCCATCTTGAAGAAACACCCCGAACTCAAACCCGTCATCAACCGGATGGTGGGTAAGATTTCACTGAAGACCATGCAACAGCTGAACTACCAGGTCGACGATCAACTCCAAGAACCACAGACCGTGGCCAAGGCCTATCTGAAACAACACCACTACTTTGAAGGGGGGAACTAGGCATGAAAGACATGGGCTTATTCAGTCAGTTAATTTACTATTTTTCACATAACGGCATGTACGTCCTCAATCAATTCAACCTGACGTTCCTCGTTTCAATCTATGGGGTCTTGTTCGGGGCCATTGTGGGGATTCCAATTGGGATCTGGATTTCACAGAACCGCAAGCTCTCCCCAATTATCATTGGGATTGCCAATGTGATTCAAACCATTCCTTCCCTGGCGATGTTATCCATCTTGATGTTGGGATTAGGACTCGGGCAGAACACGGTGATTGCCACCGTCTTCCTGTACTCCCTATTGCCCATCATCAAGAACACCTACACGGGAATGCTCAGTGTTGATCCCGACGTCTTGGATGCCGGGAAAGGCATGGGGATGACGCGGTTTCAGGTCATGAAGACCATTCGGATTCCGTTGTCACTATCCGTGATCATCGCTGGGATTCGAAATGCCCTGGTCTTGGGCATTGGGATTACCGTGATTGGGTCCTTTATTGGGTCCGGTGGTCTGGGGGACATTATCGTCCGCGGGACCAACGCCACCAATGGTGGGGCCATCATCCTGGCCGGTGCCTTACCGACTGCCTTAATGGCAATCATCACCGACCTCGTGCTGTCCTTTATTGAAAAACGATTAACGCCAAAGACTTCTTCGGAATCTTAAAGGCCGTTAGGCCGGCTCTTCGGTTCTTAAACTTAGGTTTGAGTAAGATTGGCCGCCTGCGGCTGCCAGGGATTACGCCTGCTGTGGGGACGCTTCAGCCTGAGAACCGGGCTTCTCGCTCGATTTGAAGCCACGAAGACTACGTGTCTTCAAAGTCGCCCGTAGTGTAAGGCCGAGAAGAACACTCGGTCTAACACTACCGCCACGGCCGGCTCCATCCCTGGCCTCCTCCGGCTAAGACTGGTCCTTCAAGTCAACGCTGGTGTTCGAAACTGCCAACCTTTGGCGCTTTCAATCAACAAAACTGAACAATTTAAATGAGGGTCGAGACGTCTGGTCTCGACCCTTTTCTAGTGGCTTTAAGTCTGCAAAGGAACACGTCTGGAAGTGATCCGATCACTCTGAAGGATGATCCCAACTCTTCGTTACCAACAACGCTAGGTCTACTTCCAAATTCCGATTAATAATTGGGTAGTCCTGTTCAGACCATTCAATTTGATAAACTCCAATAAACTGCTTCACTTCTGGCAAAGCTGGATCTAAGCCTGGAGGGGGTCTGATAGGAGGCTCAGCCGTGTCGTTTTCGTTAGCTGAGTGGTCTTCTCAGGTTACGAAAAGGCCGAGCTTTGAGACCGCCCTTCGGGCTCAAAGTCGCGCCCACCGCGTTCCAGCCTCCTAGCAGACCCCCGGAAGGCGATGGCTAAAACCTATTTGATTCAAAACCAAAATACAAGATCTTAGAACCATTTGCCCTGCGGTCAAAGGAAACAAGATAAGGATGCCGCATCCTCATGACCGGAGATGTTTGGTATACTGTAAACAAAATCTATGAAAGCGAGGCCTTCCTCGTGACTCGATCTAAACAAGCTGGGATGGACTTCTCGGTGGGGACCCTTAATTTTCTGGCCAACGTCGGTATCATTCTTCCCTACCTCCTCATCCTAGCCCGGTTCCAACAAACCCAAAGTACCACCTATCTGATCGCCCTAGTGGCTTTCTACGTCTCTCGCGCCGCCAGTATCTTCTACACCAAGCGGCTTCACCTGCGGGCTTCTACTTATCTCATTTTGAGTCTGACGCTGGGCGCTGCCGGCAGCCTGATTTTTGCCTTTACCGCGCATCTTGGCTGGCTCATCATCGGGAGTTTTCTATGGGGGTACAGCGCCGCTACCATTTGGCCGTACTTTCTCACGGTAAAACTGCACCTGACGAACCTGACCAACTTTAAAATGAAACGCATCTACTGGCTAATCTTTGCCGGACTGGGTGTAATTGCGGCGATCGACATCGTCACCAAGTTCAACTACACCCTGACATTCGCCCTGCTGGGCCTGCTCTACCTAGTTGCGCTACCTGGCGGGATGATGCTTCAGAACGTCACTCGCGGGCTCTACGACGACCTCCCATGGCAGATTAAACCCCTTAAACAAGGCTGGCGCTGGGCACTATCTTTGGTGTTCTTCGCCGTCATGGGAGTCCTGACCACCTTACGTAAGGCCACGGTTCACTTGCCAACTTGGTTGACGCTCACCATCATCGGAATTGCCCTAATCATCCTGATCGTCGAATTACGTTTTGACTGGCACGTGTTGCCCCAATACAAGCTACGGCTGTTGAGCCGGGGATTTCTCGTGAGTCTCGTGCTCCTCTTTAACAGTTTCTTCGCCTACTTTTACCTCGGGAAGAATGGGATGTACGTTGTCTTTGCCATTTACCTATTGGGACTCGAGACCGGCTATCCCCTGTATCATCGCCTGGGTCGCGGCAAAGATTTCCGATCTCGTGATTTTAGCCTGATCGGGGTGGTCGTGGGACAAGTCCTGTTGCTAATCCCCTGGATTGGCTCATATTTGCTCGGTATGCTCCTGATCACCCTCTACGTGGGTTACGACAACCCCACCATCAACGCGACCCTCTACGGCCTCGAGACGGTCGATAGCGACAGCGCCATGGTTCACAAATATCGCTTCTCAACCTATGGCGGCCTGCTCTGCCAGCTGAGCATCTTCGGCCTACTGGTCGCGCTGAGTGCCGCCGCGCACCGGCCATTACTGGCCTTCTTTAATCCGCAGACGACTGGTCACTTCGCCCTGTACTTCTATGGACTGAGCTGCCCCCTCGTCGTCATCTCGCTGTTACTGACCCTGGGAACCATCTGGGTACGACCTCGAAAATAAATCATTTCTGCCAACGTCGAGTCTGTACTCGGCGTTTTTTTCTGGTTTCAAAATGGCTGAGGATCCTATAACCATGGGATTATCGCCGCTTATAAATTAATTTATAGTGTGAATTTGTTTACTCCGTTACCCCCACATGGTATGGTCTAGCTGACCATCATGAAGGCCCTTAATCGTGATGACTAGCCACTAAATAGTTTTGCTAATGTAACCGCTTACCATAAGATTTAAGGAGGACCCACCATGCTTCATAACCCCCACTTACGTTGGATCGGCCTATTCTGTGCTGTCTTAGGCGTCACCACGCTAACCACCGCGCCAGCCCTGGCCGACCGCCACACCTCGTCGGCCAACCGAACCGTCGAGGTTGCCGACAACCTCACCATCCGCGAGGCCTTTAGCCACGACCCCCAGCTGATGGCAGACGTGCTCGACTCGCAGTACCTCGCCAAGCGCCTGACCCCCGAGGATTCACTGGCTGACTTGCGCCGTATCGCCTACAGCCTGACGATCCACATTCACCACCCCATCACGGATTACCAGGACCTGCTTCAGCTAAAAGGAGTTGTTAACCGCCTAGTCATCCGTGATCAAACCAATCTCTCCGGTGCCAATTTGAAATTAATCCTGGGCATCTTCCCCGTCGACGACGCGGCCAATCCCAACTGGATGCTCAATAACATCGATGCCTTGGCCCTGGTCAATGACGGCCTCGACAATGCCGACTTCGCCACAATTGTGGCCTTCCTGAAGTCGATCCCCAAGCCCGTTGATGCGCCAACACCCCCTGACTTCGACTGGACGGCCATTTCGAGTCTGAACCTCTCCAATAACAACATCACCGATTTGTCCCTGGTTAAACAAATCTACCAGTTCGATAACCCCAAGACCAATCAGGTCAACTTCTTTACGGCCTGGGGTCAGCACCACCCCTCGACCAAACGACTGCCGACCGCCACGGTGACCGACCACACCATCGCCATCGACCCCAAGGTCACCCAAGAGTATCAGCTCGATAAGCTTAACCGCTACACCACCAATAGCCTCTTCTTCAACTTTTCCCGGAAGAGTAGCTTCTATTACCGCATCTTCCAAGACGACCTCGATGGCACGGAAACGCTGGCCAGTGACGATCCCGAGAAGATTGTCGATGGCATCACAACCCTTCCCGACGAGGGCGTCTACCCCGCCTATGGCAGTCGAAATCTTACCGTCGACGGCCACCTGCTCGGCAACGGCCGGTTCTATAATTCCCTGAGCTACGCCTTTCCCGAGTTCCAACCGTTGGCTGAGCCCGAGGACATGGATAAGCTCTCTGACCTCTATACCAACGCTGGCTTTACCCTAACTGAGCCGCTGTCCGCCGACACCTACGTCGTTAAGGTTCCGGACGGCGCCGACGCGGTACGCTTCCGCACGATGTATTTGAATATGTATAGTACCGCGCAGACCGGCTATACCCAAGACTACGAGATTCCCTTGAAATGGACCTCGTCATCCTCCTCATCGAGTTCAAGTTCTAGTTCCGGATCATCCAGCTCGAGTTCCAGTGATTCCAGTTCAAGTTCATCGAGTTCTGGTGGGGGTGGCGGGGGTATCACGCCTAAGGGTGCCGCGGTCTATGGGCTGAAGAAGATCGGTCTCTACAACGACACCAATTTTACGAAAAAGGCCCGCCTACATTTCTACCAGAAACAGCCGCGCATCAACCGCCCCATGTTTCGGGTGACCGGCTATGCCAAGTCTTCTCAGGGGCGGCTGCGCTACCTGGTCAAAGACGTCAACCACCACTCCAAGACGGCGGGTAAGACCGGCTACATCACCGCCAGTCCCAAGTACGTGGGGCCCGTCTACTACCGGCAGGTCGCCAAGACCATCACGGTCATCAATCCCCAAGGCATCAATGCCTACCGGAAGAAGAACCTGACGGGTAAGGTCACCCACTACCGCCAGGGCCAAGTGATCAAGGTGAAGCGGTTGGTCAGTCACAACCTGACGACGCGTTACGTCCTGACAAACGGGCGCTACATCACCGCCAATAAGAAACTCATCCGTAATGGCCGTCATCCCCAGGCCAAACGGATCGTCACCAAGACTGGCATCAACCGTTACCGCGATCGCAACCTGCGGCATCGCCAGCGCCACTACCGGCGGGGAACCGTCCTCACCGTGACCGGCTGGGACTACAGTGATTCCGGTAAGTTGCGCTACCGGGTTAAGGGCGGTGGGTACGTTACTGGAAACCGCCAGCTGGTACGGATTGTAAAATAGGAAATTTATCTCCAGCCGGGTTCTACTGATGCTAATTCGAATAATGGGTCGCGACGAAGACTATCGTGGCGACCTTTTTTGGCGTAAAAAAAGCACAATCCACTTCTGGATGTACTAGTCCCTGTCAAGTTGACAGTTGAAATAATATAATTTTTAGTGTTACTTAAGCGGCCTCATCGCGGTAT
>NZ_BROB01000020.1 GCF_024345185.1 Levilactobacillus humaensis
TGGCGTACACCATTAGAGGTCTTCTGGGAACAGATGAGGTTCTAATAAGTGTTCGGATAATTCTTGCAATCTCCCGTATACTGGATAGCGGTAACAAATTACTTAATTCCAGAGGAGATATACACATGCAATCACGTTTAACCAAGTCATTGTTTCTTGGTTTAGCTGTATTGAGTTTAGGTGCCGTTTCAGCAACGACCGCTCAAGCTGCTTCCAAGACCAAGGTAACGTCTACGTCTAACCTGAGCTACTCAGGTTCAAAGCGTAACGTTCAAGCAAATGGTAAGAATGCTTTATACACCAAGCCAGGTGTTGTAAAGGGTGCCAAGAAGGTTCTTTCTAAGACTTCTATGAAGAAGTTCGGGACTTCCAAGAAGTCCAAGCAATACTTCCGCGCCTACAAGATGGCTAAGACCAACAAGGGCACTTACTACTACAAGGTTGTTTCCATGGACGGTAAGTACCGTGGTTACGTTTACGGCGGTAAGAAGAAGGGGACTTTCGCCGGCGGTATCAAGAAGTCTTACACGACGAAGACCGCTGACATGCCTTCAACGACGACGATGTATTTCGCTAAGCCAGGTACTAAGAATGTTACTTGGTCAGCTCCTCGTTACACCCAATACGGTGCTTCTGCTAAGGTTAGCGACACGACACCATACGCTACCGATGAATTAACGGTAACTAAGGCTGTTAAGAAGTCTCGTGAAGGAACACTTTACTACTACGTTAAGGACGCTAAGAACCCTTCAGTAGACGGTTACATCTATTACAAGGCTTTGACGGCTACTAAGCCAAGCACTGTCTTCAATGACAAGACTGACGTTAAGGTTAACTTCAAGACGATCGATGGTACTGACGTTAAGTCAACGACCTTGACTGGCTTGAAGGACGCTAAGGGTGTTGTTTCTACCGCTACTGGTACCGACGTTTCTACTGATGCTAAGTCAAAGATTACGCCAGATTTAGCCAAAGCTACTTTGGCGGGTACTGGTTACACGTACACTGCTACCGATACGATGAATGCTAATGCCTTAGCTGGTAGCATCAAGACTGGTGACACGGTTACCTTATATGTGGTTAAGAACCAAAACGCTGACACTAAGATCAACTTCTACGCATACAATGGCCAAGTTGACGGTTCTAAGAAATTAACTGCCTTTGCTGATGGGGATACTGCCACAGCAATGACTGTTGTTTTCCCAGCATTAGCTAACCACTTCACTGGTACCGCAGATACTGCCTTCACTGCTAGTGATGTTGAAGCTTACTTAACTACTAACAACTTGAAGACACTCTACACGCCTTCATACACTGTTAACAACAAGCAAACTTACACTCGATACGACCTTTACAATTCAGCTGATGGCTTCTACAGCACCACTGATAATGCTAAGGCATTTTACAAGGCAACGACTGTAACTGGTGAAAAGTCACCTGCTGACAAAGCAGATACTACTACCACCACTGCTACTACAACCACTCCAGTAAAAGACACTAGCTACGTTGGCTAATACTAACTAAATCTAGTCTCAAATACCCTCACCGAATTTTTCGGTGAGGGTATTTTGTACATATTCTGTTTTGTCTCGGAAGAGATATGACTTTAGAAAGCGGGATAGAAAGTTGTCAATTTTAGTCGGAAATCCATCAAAATATGAGCCTAATTATTTATTAATATATAAATAATCGGGACGCTAACCACCCAAAAACGATTTTAATCCCCTTAAAATCGTGTCTAAGCCTCTACGCTCGAGACGCTGGTAAGTTCTCCTGATAATCGGCTAACTGCTGGGAGATCGCCTGATAGAGGTCAGGAGCCATCAAGAAGGGGGTGAGGTCGTCCGTGTGCAGGCGTTCCTTGAGCTCGGTAATGACTTTGGTTGGTGTTGGTATCCGCGCGGCCTCAATTTGCCAGTAGATGATGGGGGCGACGCCATAGCGTTGGCTGGCGGCGGGGATCGACGCGCCGTCGAATGCTTTACGCAAGACCCGCAGAATATCGGCATAGCTATTGCGGTCAGCCTTATCGGTCATGCTGACGATCCCGTAGCTTTGGGAGAATGCCGTGGTGTCGGGCCAGTCGATCTCTTCGCCCAGGTCTGTGTTCCGAAGTTCCTTGTTTTTACGTAGGCCTTCTTTGAAGAGCGTGGTGGTCAGGTCTGGGTCCACCTGGTATTCGTCGAGCAGGTCAAGGGTGAGGCCGTAAGTCAATAGAATTAGCGCGAGGCGATTCAGGCCGGGCCGGGGGAGTTTATCGTCCTCGAGGGCTTGCAGGTACCATTCGGGGATGTCGAGGTTACGGGCGACAAAGAACACGGGAACCCCATCTCCGGGAATCAGACGAATCAAGGTCAACACTTTTCCTAGTGAATTCACGATGTCTTGTGGTTCTTGCATGATAGCCAATCCCTCCAGTTTTGCCGAGTATACCAGGAGAATGCGAGAGTTGGGTGAAGATTAGGTGAGAAAACGGATTTAAATTGTATAAAATAGATTATAGTTCGTGTATAACCCGCATAATAATTACCGGTAGACATCGTTTAGACCGCTTTGTGTCAGTTATTACGCTGATGTTTCTTTTTTATACAAGCTGAGTATATTTCTTGCTATCATTCGTGTTTCATGCCATTATGTACGTGGGTAGGGACCAACCCTGGTAAAGCATTTAAGAAGCCAAAATGACCATTGGAGCATGCTATTGAAGAGTTCAACTCTTAGTCACATCAAGGGTCTTCGGCCCGAGATGAAAGAACAGATTCAAGAAACTGGCGTCCTGGATTTTACCAAGTTAAGACTTGAAGATGTGGTTGATGAGTACCCCGGCACCAATAGTGATTTTGATTGGCCCAACATTGTCTTTATCAAGAACATGAGTACCACGCGGCAACAGCGCCAAGCCATCGTCTGGGTTAATGACCATATCTTTAGAACGGATATGAATCCAACCAAGGTGATTAACAAGGGACGCGCGGCTGCCGGGCATATGAAGCTTGATATGGCCATTGCGGCGAAGAAATACCACTTGACGCAACCCTACCCAGTCGTTGTCGGCCGTTTCCTAATGGTCCCAACCGACAAACCTCAAAAGGGGGGTCATCATAGCTGGATCAATGGCCACTTCGTTGACGAGATTAATTCATTTGGCGTCAAAGGGAAGGTCAAGATCCAGTTAAAGAATGGAATGGAGATGATTGTTTGCGATACCAAAGACAGACTGTGGACGCATATCAACGAGGCCCGGGACCTGTTCAAGGCCCAGTCACGCAGACAAGACTTCGCCGACAACCAGCATCATAACGACAAGCAGTTCGACTATGTCATGACTTCCGAGGAAGTCATAGCGGATCGCCTGGAAGAACATGTTGGGTTAGCCAAGGGTCTTTTGTCTAAGGTTGGCCTGGTTTTTCCAGACGAAGAGGTTGAAGAACTGGTGCGTCAAGTTCTCGATGGGGATACCCGCAGATACAGGTACGAGGATGAGCGCGACGTGGCGGAATAACAGGGTTCAGCGACACTGACAATGCCGGTCATATTAGTTTGGTAATAAAGAAATTTGGCTAAGATGTGATTTGTTTATAATATAGTCAGTTATCTATGGTAGGATGTTTAGGGGCGGTAACTTTAAGGGATTATGCTTTTTACCCATGAATCGCCAACTACCTATGACTATGTTAAGGACTACCGGTGCGGCATATCACCGGGTCACGAGGAGGAAGAGCATCATGATGGAAGCCAACAAGTTGGCCGTGGACGTCGACCGGATTCACCAATTGAATTCGCTTCTGCGTCCCTTTATCAAGCGACCGAGCAGTGGAGATGCAATTACGTTTGAACAGTACCGGATTTTACATGAACTCGCGACGGAAAAGATCAGCACCAGCGAACTTTCCCGGCGGTTGAACGTCGGCCAATCAATGGTTTCAATTCAGATTAGCCGGTTGTTAAATGGTGGGTTCATTCAGGATGAAACGTTGCCAACCGATCGCCGCTACCATGTTTTTCAAATCACGGCCAGAGGTCGGAAGGTTGAAGAACACGTTAGTGATGTGCTGGTCGAAGAACTCCCAGAGCTCATGCGACAGATCGCTGGCGTTATTGACGCCGAATAAACCACTCAAAAAATACTCTGTTCCGCGCAGAGGGAGGTGCCGTTGCTGACACCTCTTTTATTTTGGTCTTGAATATGGTCGCCTGCGGCTGACAGGGATTCCGCCTGCTGTGGGGACGCTTCAGCCCCTTGGGCTTCTCGCTCGATTTGAAGCCCCGCAAGGGGTGTGGGTCTTCAAAGTCGCCCATGCTGTAAGACCGGGAAAAACCTAGCGCCCGGCCTAACGCAATCGTCACGGCCGGCTCCATCCCTGTCCTCCTCCGGCTAAGATTGCTCGCGACCAAGACAAAGTGTAGGTGTCATCAAGCCACAGAAATGTCGGACACGTTGCGTGGTGTTATTGAAACGAGTGAAGTGAGTTGCCAGGCTGTGCTCACTATCAGCCGTGAGGGGACCGGCTAGGGGGCTCAGCGGTGTCGTTGTTGTTAGTGGGGGTGAATTTCCACCACTTACAACAAGGCCGGCTTGCGAGACCGCCCTTTGGCTCGGAAACGTGCCCACTGCGTTCCAGCCCCCTAGCTGGTCCCCGGTAAGGCGGAATCGGTGCGCATCGTTGGCAGTTTCCGTTCTAAGCCAAAAAGAGCATACGAAAAAGGGAACGTGGCCGACGTCACATTCCCTTGTCTAACGTGCTATTCTGCTGCTTCTAAAGGTTCGTCTTCCTCAGGTTCATCCATTGGATTACCCTCAGCGTCGACCAATTGAAGTTCTGCTTGGCGAATCACAACGAGATCACCGAAGGAGTCGATTTTGTCGGTTTCTTTCTTTGACAGTTGGTCTGGTTCAACCTTAACTATCGCAGAGTGTTCATACATCTTGGTAATGGTGCCGTAGAATGAATCTGAGAAGAGCTCGGTCTTTTCACAAAAGACGCGATCGTTTTCATGTAATGCCACAGCAATCGTCCCCCTTAAAAGTAATTTATAAAAGGATAAGGGTTACGGGACTAAAAGTCAAGACCTTTTGAAGAAAAAGTTTCAAAAACTGAATTATTTAGAGCCTTATTTAGTATGCTAATGATTGAGCAAGAGCCTAGTGCCGCAGTTGATCGATGCGTTCTTGCGTGGCCAAAGCATTCAATAGTTCGGTTTGTTTGGCAACCTGGGCGGTGAAGTCCGTTAGGAAGGACAATTCGAGGTCACCTAAGGGCCGCTGTTGTTGGGCGGCATCTAGCAAGGCGTCGACCTGGCTGTGAAGGGCCTGATTGGTTGCCAGAAGGTCTCTGAAGGCGCTGGTGCCACTGAGGCCCGCGGTAGCTGGTGCCACGGTCCGAGTGACCTGCTGGGGCGTCGTAGTGGGTCGCGAGGCCTTAGGCTGGCTCGTCGCGACCTTGACGACGGGGCTGACCGTTGGGGCTGGCGTGGTGTCGGGTTCGCCATCGAAATAGTAGAAGACCTGACGCGGCTTGCGGGCGGCCTTCTTGAGCCGAGGATCGACGGAAGGGGCCGCGGAGACGGCACCCATGACCGCGGAGTTGGCGTAGCCGAGGGCAACTAGTTTTTGTCGTAGACTGACCGCTCTAATCCCGCGAATCCCGGGGAACTTTTCCTGGGAGACGACTTCCGTTTCTGCTGGATCTTGAAGCCAGCTGATAATCTGTTGGCGAATCTTTGCCGCCTGACTGTTTTTCGTGTTTGCCATTGTAGGGCCTCCATGCGTGTATTTATTATAAATAGTATAGTCTTAATTGGGCGAATCTGCTGGCGGGCCGAGAGCCGTCGCCGAGCGCTATTCATTATTGAAACATGTTTGCCCCACGCAGACAAGGGCCAGCTAAAATGAGAGGGCGATTGGGATTTCGCTCCTGACTGATCTTTTCAGGGTAAGTATGGTACAATCGAAGTACATAGAGGAATTATCTGGTGATGCCAAGCGTGTTCGACGTTTGGTAGGGCTGGCATCACTGTGTACCCGGAGGTCGATCGAAGATTGCTGCTGGGCCGTGGTTGCCACCAGTCGCGCCACGGAGCTCCCCCACCGATTGACCACGTGTTGATAGCGGGAGGGGGTACCTGAGCACGACCCTTCCTTTTTTATTTTCTGCCAAAATCGGATAATTTCCAATCAATTTAGGAGTGAACAATTTTGCACATTTTTAGAGATGAAAACGGGATTCGTCTGGTCGTTTCCCATCAGACCGGTCACTACGCTGCCCACTTTGCGACTTACGCCCCTGAACAGGAATTTATTAATTACACTTTGGAACGGGATAAGCACGGCCGTTATCATCTGAGCATTGATAAAACCAATTTAGTTGAGCTCGACTCACCAGTCTTCAAGAAGGAACTGGTTTTCGGTGACTTGGGTGACAGCTTAACGCCACTTCAAGGCGTTACGTTAATGTTAATCTAAGCGGAAGCGCTACGGCTTTGGTCGCAGCGCTTTTTTTCATTCTGCGGGTCTGGTGGCTCCGGTCTTCCGGGTAGCTCCTGAGAGGGCTGGAACGCCATGGGCGCGTCCGGAAGCCGAAGAGCGGTCTACCGGACCGGCCTTATTGTAGGCTAGCAAAGGACGCCAGCCTACAATAACGACATGGCTGAGCCCTCTCAGAAGCTACCCTCCAGGCCTGCGCCGTACAGACGATCAAGAAAACCGCGTAATTGTGGTTGTTAATTCGCGTGATATAAAGAATTTTATACCACGGCGTCAATTGGGGCCGTGGCGGTTCGGCCATTTTGGTCAGGAAGCCTTGAAACGTCTGGCTTGCTTAATGTAACTACGAGTATTACAGTATAACCATAAACTAAAAAGAAACGAGGGTCTTCATATGACAAATGTCTTAATCTTAGGTGCCAACGGTCGCATTGCCCAGTTGGCTACCGAACAATTATTAGCCAATGATCGGAATCACTTAACGCTGTTCCTGCGTAACGCCAGCCGTTTGGCCGACGCCGCTGGTAGTCGGGTTAAGGTGGTTGATGGGGACGCCGACAACGAAGCCGACCTGAAGGCTGCCATGGCCGACACCGACATCGTTTACGCCAACTTAGCCGGCGACAACATCGAAGACCAAGCCAAGACAGTTGTGGCGGCGATGGATGCCACCAATGTTAAGCGCTTGATCTGGATCTCCACGCTGGGGATTTACGATGAAGTGCCTGGCAAGTATGGTGAGTTCAACCACAAGATGCTAGATGGCGGTTACCTCGAAACGTACAGTGCCGCTGCCAAGGTTATCGAAGGATCCGACCTGGACTACACGATTATCCGGCCAGCTTGGTTGAGCAACCGCGATGAGATTGACTACGAAACCACTCAGAAGGGCGAACCTTTCAAGGGTACCGAAGTTTCACGGAAGAGTATTGCGGCTCTGGTTACCCAGCTGGTGGCCGATCCAACGCAAGCCATTCACGCTTCTCTTGGGGTGAACAAGCCCAACACCGATGGCGACAAGCCTGTTTGGTACTAAACTAGTTAATTTAGAAGCTCGTCTTTTGACGGGCTTTTTGAATTAGTTAAAAAATAATTTCTTCCTATAAACACCTGTTTACCGGCGTTCGTTCGGCTAGAGCGGAAAAGATCGGGTCAAAAAGAGTGCAAAAGGCGTCAATTCGCGGTATAACTATGGTGTGCGCTGAGTATGGCGCACAAGCCAGAGACTTGTTTTTTACTTAACTTGGAATCAATTTACTAAGCTATTCTGTGAAACTTTTCCTCCAAACAAGAACCCATGGATTTGCCTGGAATTGATTCATATGTTGTGTAACACCGTTGGCGGTCATGACCCGCTGGCGGTGCTTTTTTGTACTCGGGTCTGCGGGCCTTCCGGGAGGATGTTGTGCGGGCTGGAACGTGGTGGACACGGTTTTGAGCCAAAGAGCGGTCTCAAAATCCGGTCTTAGTCTAACCGGAGAAAATCCCTCCGCTAAGACTAAGTTCACCACTGAGCCCGCACAACACCCTCCCTCCAGGCTGAGAAGACTAGTTCTGAAGCATCAGCGGGTGCGGGTCAGACAATCTTGATGGTCTAATAGGATTTTCCAAGCAGATTCATAAAAATTTTGCCATCTAAATTAACGGATCCAACCGGGGAATTTTGACGCCCACCTAAATTAAGATTGGGTAGCCAATTTCATACCTGGAGCGGTCCACTGAAATTGTCTTGTCAACAAGCTTCTAACGCCGGTATGACGGCGTTTGCAGGTGAGCAATAAACTTGACTTTTTGGGGCTAAACTTGGTCAAAAATAAATTTGAAATTTATTGTTATTTTTGTTGTAAACGCTTACAACACGTGATACTATAAAGGTGCGGAAAGGAATTAAGAGTTGTGAGATTCAGTTTTTCAGATTCAAATCTAGTTGGTAACTGCTTCAAGAAACCGATTTCCGTTTTGACGCGAGACAGGTTTTACGATTCAGGATCCCGCACCATTGAAAAAAAGTTTTTGACAACTCCGATAACCCTTCTAAAGAACTCTAGTAGCTTCAGGTACCAGGTTACAGTTTCATCAACAAC
The DNA here is from genome assembly GCF_024345185.1 of Levilactobacillus humaensis. Lineage (GTDB taxonomy): Bacteria > Bacillota > Bacilli > Lactobacillales > Lactobacillaceae > Levilactobacillus > Levilactobacillus humaensis. The sequence continues at coordinate 8,569 of NZ_BROB01000020.1, forward strand.
TTAATATCTGCTTTAAGCTTAGCGCTTGACGTAAGCGTGGATGTTTCCAAAGATTAGACGACAGTTCCAGAGTTTCACTAGAGCTCCTATGTTACGGTGACAGAGGTCATGCAAGGATTTCAACAAGAATCGATATAGCGTGTTCTGTTAGGGTAATGAAGGCATTAAGAAAATTGATTCAAGCTGAGACGATAGCCAGAAATTAAATAATATGAGAACGGCTGTGACAGCTCAGTTGGAAAAATATAGTTATGAGGCGATTAAGAATTAAATTGATTACGAAACGGGAATTTAGTAGTAATCACAACCTCCTTTCCGTGAGTTAGCGGACTTCAAGTCATCTCCATTTCAAACTTGAAGTTCGTTTTTTTATGCACTTTTTTGGCTTTCTAAAATTTTGTTTTTCCGACGCCACGGCCCGTGTGATCCCTTAATGACGTGGGTTGGTCATCGTAAGGGTCGCAACAGTCCGCTCTATCCGTTGGTTATAGGAGGACCTATTCTTTAGACGATCCATTACCGGTGTGAATTGATTGGGAATTGGTATAAATAAGATTCCCACGACAGCGGGTGAAGCTCGGATAGCGCGGGGGAGAATCGGCTAGTAGGCCGTTTCACTTCGCTGGCCGGTAGCGAGCGAGGGAAGGTCCCAGCCCACCATCTATCTGGGTAATTGCGGCGTCCCTAGACCAATTGGAACCGCTTACCAATTGTATCAGTTTTGTTCGGCTATTCTTCAGCCAATTCTTATTGTTCAGTTATCCACCACCTGACCGGTTTATCGGTCGAAATTAACCCGATCCCGGCAGTTAGGTAAATGAAATCGCCATTATAAATGTATAAATGTAACGTAAACCGTTTAACGAAAAAGAAAACGTTTTCGCCAATATCTGTGATCTGCCGCGATTCTTAGAGTCGCAAGGATCGTTAAGGGGCGTAATGTTCGGAAATGGGTTTCTCAGAAATTATGCAATCAGCCATTTACAGGCGGCGATGGAAACGGTATATTATTACTAGACCGAAATTTTGCCAACGTCGTTTTTGACGGGGTGGTTACGAAGGAGTGAGCAACGGTGGCTTTTCATCGCATCTTTGTTATTGATTTTGCCGGCTTAGGCTTAGGCGAAGCCCCCGACGCTAACCGCTTTCAATCCGTTGGCGCAGATACAATTGGACATGTGGCGGCTAGTTGGTCGGGTAAACTAAATCTTCCAACATTACAGCGCTTGGGCCTCGGAAACATTCGGGTTGACCATCCGCTACCGGGCGTCCCACCTATCGAACATCCCGACGGCTTCTTTGGCCGCCTGCACATGGCCGCCAGTGATAACGGGCGGGCCACGGGCTTACGGGAGATGTGGGACTACACCGGGGAGACCCGGACCCGCAGCGTGTTCGATACATTACCGGTGGCAGGTTATCCCGTAACTGTTGCCGGCCCTTTCCTTAGCTACCTGCAAACGCAGGATACCGTTGAACGGTTCCAGATCGGCAGTAATCAGGATGCCTTCCGCGTCCTCTACGACCAGCTCTACCGACCAGCCTCTGGGGTGGCCACGGTGATGCTTCCGGAATTTCGTTTCGCGGGTGAGGAAGGGAACGTTGGGGAGTTTGGGAAGGCGTTGATGAACGCGGACCACTACCTGGCGCAGGTCATGAATGACATGGGGGCTAACGACCTCCTCATCCTGACCGCCACGCACGCCGGAGACCCGACCATGCCAGGTAAGCCGACTCGCGAGTACCTGCCATTGATGGCCTATTCGCCATCTCGGCCCAGCGCCCATGCCTTGGGTATTCGCCGGACCTTAGCGGATGTTGGGGCCACGGTGCTTGAGAACTTCGGCCTGGCGCGTAACGCCGCCGGACATAGCTTTATGAATGAATTAACGCAATAATAAAACGCAGCACGTTAAACTAGCACCATGAAAGGAGGTGAGGGGCACAGCATCGCAGGAACATTTTCGACCAACCAAGGGTCGTGTAGATCGTCAGAAGAAGATTCATCAATTATTCAAGTCCCTTCGCAGGGACCTATTCACCAATTCTCTGACGAATACGATCCGGGCGTCGACACCGCGATGAACGTTTCAACAACTGTGGTACATAGAGATTCTTAGGGACCACTTAACGGTTTGTTTAAAACTGACGGGTCGTCGGTTAAAAAATTCGGAAAGAGGTATTTCGACCAATGATTTTTATTAACATGTTAGGGGTACTTGTTTACCTCGCCATTGCGTTCTTGTTCTCGAAGAACAAGAAAAAGATCAACTGGAAGTCAACTGTTATTGTTTTGGTATTGAACCTTGTCTTAGCTTGGTTCTTCACTAGTTTCCAAATCGGACAAGACATCGTTAAGGGTGCCGCCGATGGTTTCAACTGGTTAGTCCAAGTTGCCTACCAAGGGATTGTCTTCGCCTTACCTAACTGGGTAACGCCACAATTCGGTGGGACTGCTAAGTCCATGAACTTCATTACCAGTTCACTCTTACCAATCCTGTTGGTTGTTCCAATGTTCGATATCTTGACTTACATCGGGGTATTACCTTGGATCATCAAGTGGGTCGGCCGTGGCTTATCCTTCATCACTGGCCAACCTAAGTTCGAATCATTCTTCTCTGTTGAAATGATGTTCTTAGGGAACACTGAAGCCCTCGCCGTTTCTCAATTACAATTAAAGACGATGCGTAAGGAACGTAACTTAACCCTTGCCATGATGTCCATGTCATGTATCACGGCTTCCATCTTGGGTGCATATACCCAAATGGTTCCAGGTCAATTCGTTTTGACGGCCGTTCCAATTAACATCTTGAACGCCATCATCGTCACGAACATCTTGAACCCTGTCGAAGTAACACCTGAAGAAGACACGATCGCTAAGATCGGTGGCTCCAGCGTTGCTGCTGAAGAGGGAGAAGTTGAAGACGACGGCAAGAAGGAACCATTCTTCTCATTCTTGGGTGACTCTATCATGGGTGCCGGCCGTCTGATCTTAATCATCGCTGGTAACGTTATTGCCTTCGTTGCCTTAGCTGCTTTGATTGACAAGTTACTTGGCTTGATTAGCCCAGTATTATCCCTGGAACACATCTTAGGGGTAATCATGTTCCCATTTGCATGGTTAATGGGTCTGGACGTTCACGATGCCTTCGGTTTTGCGCAATACATGGGGACGAAGTTAGTGACTAACGAATTCGTTGTCATGGGTAAGATTGCTGGTACTATCAACACGAACGCCTTCTCACCTCACTACCGTGCCATCTTGACTGTCTTCTTGACTTCATTCGCTAACTTCTCAACTACTGGGATGATTATCGGTTGTTTCAAGGGGATTGTTGACCGCGAAAACAACGAACTTATCTCCAGAAACGTTGGTTACATGCTTCTTTCCGGGATTCTGGTTTCCTTACTTTCAGCCGGTATGGTTGGATTATTCGTTTGGTAAACCCGATTCAAATAGCTTAACGTTTTAAAATTGATAGCCCAGGGCCATTGGCTTCTGGGCTATCTGTGTCAGCGAATCTAGGTTATACTAGAAGGACAGCGACAAAACGGGACTTTCCCGGGATGTCTGTCCGGGTGCCGACCTTCCATGCGGGAGTGAAACCCAGCCGAGTGGGTGAAAGCATTCGGTTGCAATGCCCGATAAAAGTACGTACGTCGGGTAATGACGTATTGAAAGATAGGAAATTAATCTAATGGATAAGCAACAAGCGCAAGCCGACTTAGCGAACGAGATGACGTTACGCGAAGCCTTGCGAAACAAGGATGTCGTCCGTAACGAAATAATCGCGGGGATCACGGGCTTCTTCGCCATCTCCTACATCATTATCGTTAATCCGCTGATTCTTAAGGATGCCGGGATCCCTACGGATCTCAGTGTCTTCGCGACCATCTTCTCCTCGGTGATTGGGTGTCTGGTCATGGCCTTCTGGGCCAATGCACCAATCATTCTGACACCGGGGATGGGGGTCAATGCCTTCTTTACCTACACCATCGTGGTGAACATGGGTCTGAGTTGGCAAGAAGCCCTCGGGATCGCGGCCGTTGCGAGTTTCGTCTACATGCTAATCGCCTTTACGAAGGTGGCGACGATTCTTTCGACGGCGATACCCGAATCGTTGAAGAGCGGGATTACCGCGGGGATTGGTCTGTTCCTAGTCGAGATTGGCTTGGAAAAGGCGGGTCTCATCGTGGCGGGTAAGTCGTCTCTGATTGTGTTGGGAGATCTCACCAAGCCCACACCACTCCTGGCCTTGTTCGGGTTGGTGTTGAGTCTGGTCCTCTACATCCGTAAGGTGAAGGGGAACTTCTTCATCGCAATCATTGCGACCAGCCTGTTAGCCTTCTTCTTCGGCGTTAAGGACAGTGACACGCCCAAGGTTGACTTGGCGCGGTTGGGTCAGTATCACGAGATTTTATTTAAAAATGACTTCTCGCACTGGCTCAGCACGCCGTTCATCCTGGCGGCCTTCTCGATGACCATGATTCTGGTCTTCGAGTCGATGGGGCTCTTACAGGGCCTCCTACCCAACCAAAAGAAGTTCAAGAAGACCTTCGAGGGTAGCGCTGTTACCACCTTCTTCTCCGGCTTCCTGGGCACTAGCCCAACCGTTGCCGCCGCAGAAAGTGCCTCGGGTATCGAGAGTGGGGGTCGAACCGGCCTGATGGCCTTAGTGGCCGCGGTCATGTTTGGCCTCTCACTCATCTTTGTTCCGCTGTTGGCCTATGTGCCTTCCGCGGCGATTGCGCCAGTGATTGTGATTACCGGTGCGATCATGATGGCTGCCATCGGGAACATTAAGATGACAGACTTCTCCGAATGGTTCCCAGCCTTTCTAATTATTGTGCTGATTCCATTTACCAATAGTATTTCAACCGGATTAGCCTTCGGGTTTGTGTGTTATCCGGTGATGAAGCTGGCGTTGGGTCAAGGCAAGAGCCTGACCTGGCCAGTGTACCTCTTGGGTGGGTTATTCCTACTCGACCTGGTATTTAGTGCCCTGTTGTAATGACAGGGTTTTACTCAAGGGTTAAACGTAAGCGGTTTCGGCCGCTGTTAAAAACCAAATTTTCATTGGGAGGAAATAATGATGACTACAAAGATTATTATGGATACTGACCCAGGAATTGATGATGCTGCTGCCTTAACGATGGCGATCAACGACCCAAGCATTGACTTGAAGCTGATCACGACTGTTGCAGGTAACGTCACTGTCGACAAGACCACCATCAACGCTCAAAAGATTGTGCGTTTCTTCAATGCGAACATCCCAGTTGCTGCCGGTGCCGAACAACCACTCTTCAAGGACTTTGAAGATGCTGCTCGGATTCACGGTGAATCAGGGATGCCTGGTTACGACTTCCCAACCGACCTGCCTAAGCCATTAGACAAGACGGCCGTCGAAGCTCTCCATGATGAAATCATGGCTAGTGACGAACCAATTACCTTGGTTCCAACTGGCTCATACACCAACATTGCTTTACTCTTCTCTGAATACCCAGAAGTTAAGAGCCACATCGAACGGATCGTGGCCATGGGTGGTGCCTTAGGTAAGGGTAACATGACGAGTGCTGCTGAATTCAACGTCTTCACCGACCCAGATGCAGCCGCTATCGTTTACAAGTCTGGTATTCCAATCGTTATGGTTGGCCTGGACATTACCATGAAGGCCCTCTTAACTCACGACAGCATCGAAGAATTACCAAAGATTAGTGAAACTGGTAAGATGTTGCATGACATTATCATCAATGATGGTGATAACAACAGCAACGGGATTGCGATGCACGATGTGAACACGATCTTCTACCTGCTTCACCCAGAAGCAATTACTACTGAAGACATGTGGATCGACGTGGTTACCACTGGCGCTGCCATTGGTGAAACTGTCGGTGACATCCGGGGTGCTTACCATGATGGCAAGACCAATGCCAAGGTTTCCGTTGACATTGATGCCGCTGCCTTCAACAAGTGGTTCCTCGAAGAAGTTCGCGCTATTAAGAACTAGTCTTCGTTACTTACAGAATTCTGAAGAGTCCGGGAGAAATCCTGGGCTCTTTTTCTGTGGGATGAAGGCTCGAGACACAAACTTTACGGAAACAGGTAGGCATTCTAAAGAGAAATAACACTTGCGTCCTGTAATATTAAGTTGTGTTTAGATATGGTAGCCTAGAATTCTTCTTTGAGGAGAATGCCATATCTAAAACATAGGCGCATTAGCTAGGCGCTGAAAGGCCAATTCATTTGCGAATTGGCCTTTTTTGAATTTCTTCGAAAAAGTGACACGAGACGTCTAAACTGACATCGTGTGACAGTCCAAATTGAGATAATAGCCTCAGTAAGTAACCCCGAGTGAGGGGAAATTAATAAAAAAGGGTGGTTATTATTATGGCAACAACGAAGGAAATTTGCGAAAAATTAATGGCAGTTAAGACAGGCTTCACGGCTCCTAGTGAATCGCATCCCGGTGAACTAAGAGACCTGACGTTAGCTGATATTGGTTCTTTTTTGACCTATAAGAATCGGCCCGATATGGCGACGATTGAAGCACGCATGGCAGCCGACCATACCGAACTTAAGCCGCGAGCAGTCACCGACGCGTTGAAGCTAGACTATAACTTCCCATCAGAAGCCTTTGCGGCAGAACCGGTCTTTAACCGGAATTATCTCTTCTTAGCCTTGAACATTTCACGGCGAGAAAAGAACATCTTCGAAGGTAAAGAATGGTATAACTTCCACGAAATCGATCCCAAAGGGTCAGCGCTGACCCACGTCTTCAACCTGGCTATGATGACAAATCATGACGTCTTCCGTGGCTGTTACGTGACTGATATTCTGAAGAACACGATTGAAACGGAAGCCTCTAAGGTTGTGAAGGCCTTTAACAAGCCACGGGATACCGAACACGAGGAAGCCTACCGCAAGAGTGCCGAACTCTTCATTCAAGAATGCGCTATCGTTCAGCCAAAGCATTTGGTTGTCATGGGTGGTGATGTCGCTTCTGTAGTAACTCAAATGAAGAATGATGGTCTGTTCGATCAAGCGCCAGATGTCGCCGCATTGGTAGAAAACTTAACGAAGGTTGACCATTATGCCAGTCGATCAAATTCCACTGACTACTACATCAACTTGTTTGATGAGGAAAGTAACCTGAACCTGCAAGAAAGCTAAGACTCTGTTTTCGTTACACAAATTTTACGTAAACGAGTGTCATTTCCATACGAAATCGATACATTGACCGCGTATGATAAAAGGTAAATCAAGGGGAAGAGGATGATCGTATGTCCGCTACGGAATTCGATACCTTAATCTTACTGATTATCACGTGGTTACCGATGCTTTGGTTTTCCCGACCACCAAAGCGTCACAACTAGCTAGTACATTTACGGATTGAATTCTGTGTGAATTCAGTCCGTTTTTTTGATCACTGACTGTGTTTCCGATATCCCTCCAAATATAAGCAACTTTGTGATCGATACTCACAAAGTAGGTCTGATTTGCAGTCAAAGAAACCAGGCAGAGCAGGCGCGTTTGCTCACTATCTGCGGAAACTTTACAAGATGTTGACGTGGACCACACGGTTAATTTACATAAGATCGCTATGCTAGACCTAACTTAGTGATTATCGGCGTTTAACCGTCACCGGGTGACCGATCCCCGGCGGCCATCATCTGTTTGGGGGGCAACGGGGACATGAATAAATTTACCATTATCCATTTATCAGATTCACAACTCACGGCGCCGGGGGTCGATCCGCAGTACCACCAACGTTTACTGCCGCAGGAGAAGCTTCAGCGGGTCTTCGACGACGTCCTGGAACACCAGCTTCAGCCAGACCTCGTCGTCTTGAGTGGCGATCTCTTGCAGGGTGGCACGGCCGGGGATTATGCCCGGTTTCACAGCTATCTGCGTGAACAATCGCAACGCCTGGCGGCACCGATTGAAGTGATTTTAGGGGACCAGGACGACCGTGAGGCCTTTAACAACGGCTACTTATCCCAACCTGATCTGCCGTACTACGCCTACAAACAGGTCCACCAGAACATGGACTTCTATTTTTTGGATTCCAAATGGGAAGAGAACAAGGAGGCGGGGTGGCTCGACCGCGAACAGCTGGACTGGCTGAACAAGAATCTCCACTTAGCGCCGCGCCGCCGGGCCTTCATTTTTCTCCATCATCCGTTAGACGCGCCGGCACTGCGTCCCATGCGCTACGCTTTACTGCAAAATAATCGCGAGCTCCTGGCGATTCTCCACGGCCACAATATCGGGGGCATCTTTACCGGCCATTTACACTTTGCGGCCAGCTACTTAGTTGAAAGTACCATTCCGGTCACGGCCGTCGGGTCGGCTTCAACCTACATCAATTGCCAGGACCCACACTATCACGAGGTCCACGACGCGGTGACCTATAACGTCATCACGATTCAGCGCGGGCTAGCCAGCATCACCAGTCACCCGCTCTATCTGGGCCAACCCATCATCGACACGGTCACGGTGAACAACACGGGTTTTGCCAAACACCGGCCTCGTCTGACCAGTTCACGGCGTATCGTCAATGGGCCGTTTATCTGATATTGTCGGGAGTTCGTCGCCTGCGGTGACCAGGGGTTCCGTCCTGTGGGGCACGCCCGAAGCCTGAGGAGCGGTCTTCGGACTCGCTTCCAGCCCCACACAACCCGTGGGTCTTGAAGACGTCCCAGTTTCTAAGACCGGCAGTTCACCGGCCTAAGAAACTCGACACAGGATTCCACCCCTGGTCAACTCCGGCTGAGGATAGTGGTTGTCATGACAATGTGGCACATGTTCATGCGTTATGGGGATGAGTCGCCGTTCACCAGTCAGAATAGGTGGTGAATTGGCGTAGCGCATTTCGGAACTTTCACCACCGTCACTCCCAGAAAAATCAGGTGTGATCGACGCAACAATGGCTAAGGGAAAGCCTGGAGGGTGGTTCTGAGGAGGCTCAGCCGTGTCGTTATTGTTGGTTGGCGTTCTTTGCCAACTTACAATAAGGCCGCTCGGGGAGACCGCGCTTTGGCTTCCCGACGTGCCCATGGCGTTCCAGCCTCCTCAGAACCACCCGGAAGGCCCCGCCGGGGCAATCCTCAGGACCTTGACCCTAGAACCAAGACAATATAAAAACAAATTTTGGAGGGGTGATTCCCAGTGGCAAGGCGGGAATCACCCCTCCGTTAGTTTTCCTCAGGAATAGGCGTTTCATGTGAGCCCAGTTTTCGGTATAATAGGTATCGACGTGTGAGCGAAACGCCGCGGAAAACCCCGCCAGTTCGTGGGGTCACGAGTTGCGTTTCGCCAGTAAGTAAGGTAAAGTATAACCAAACGTGAAACAATCTTGTTTCACAGAAGTGAACTGGGAGATTAACGTATGAATCCAGAAGAGTTTCGTGCCGCGTTAGCAGCGCAAGGCATTGATTTAACCGCAACACAGGAACAGCAATTTGCGACCTACTATGAGTTCTTAGTTGCGACCAACGAACACGTAAATTTAACCACGATTACCGCGGAGCCAGACGTCTACCTGAAACATTTTTACGACTCACTGACCCCGGCTTTTTACGTGGACGCGATGCGCACGGAACCGTTAACGGTCTGTGATGTTGGGGCGGGTGCCGGTTTTCCGTCACTACCTTTGAAGATCATGTTCCCACAGCTCCAGGTGACGATCGTGGACTCGTTGAACAAGCGAATCACGTTCTTAAATGAACTCGCCGCTAAGCTTAACCTAACCGGTGTGGCCTTTCATCATGCCCGTGCCGAAGAATTCGGGGGTAAGCGTGCCGCCAATCGCGAAGGTTTCGACCTCGTGTTGGCCCGCGCCGTGGCTCGGATGTCCGTGCTTAGCGAATTGTGTTTACCACTCGCCAAGGTTGGGGGCCAATTCGTGGCCTTGAAGGCGGCCCAGACCGAGGATGAACTCGCTGTGAGCCAGACGGCCATTGTGACTCTCGGTGGCAAGCTGGCGGCCGATGAGGCCTTCTCACTGCCTGTGAGTGGTGACCAACGCCACATCGTGGTCATCGACAAGGTTCGGCACACACCAAAGCGTTATCCGCGTAAGGCGGGGACGCCCAATAAGGAACCGTTAGAAGATTAATGGGATGGGGGTAAGATAATTGCCATTTTCATTATTTGGAAATAATCGGGAGAAGGCGGTTCAGCCGACGCATCCCGTGAAACAAAACGTGGTAATGATCCCGGTTGCCCAAATCATTCCCAACCGGTTTCAACCGCGGCAACGGTTCGACGCCACCGCGATTACCGAGTTAGCCCAAACGATCGAGGAACATGGACTCTTACAGCCCATTGTGATTCGCCAATTTGAGGCTGACCATTACGAGATCATCGCCGGTGAACGGCGGTTCAGAGCGATTAACCAACTGAAATGGGAGACCGTGCCCGCCATCGTCGAAGAGATGAGTGACGACGAGACGGCGTCCATGGCGCTGATTGAAAACCTCCAACGCGAGGAACTTTCCGCCATTGAAGAGGCCCACGCCTACCAACAGTTGATGGCGCTCAATCACATGACGCAGTCGCAGTTGGCCGAGGGTATCGGTAAGAGTCAGGGGTTTGTGGCCAACAAGCTGCGACTCCTGAAGCTGGCCGAACCCGTGCGTGAGGCCATCTTGAATCGCCAGATCACCGAACGACACGGCCGAGCCTTACTGGCCTTGGACGATGCCGGACAGGTCGAGCTGTTGGCGCAGATCATTGCCGACAAGTTGACGGTCAAGGAGACCGAGGCCTTGATTACCAAACGCAAACAGCCCAAACGGCGGCGTAAGGTGACCAAGCACAGTGTCTCCAAGGACACCCGTGTGGCGGTCAACACGATTCGTCACTCGGTGAAGATGGTCAAGGACGCCGGCATGACGCTGACGACCAAGGAAGAAGAAACACCAGACGGTTACCGCATCATCATTGACATTCCAAAAGAAAGCTAGAGGTGAACGACATATGGGCTATATCATCGCATTAGCCAATCAAAAGGGTGGCGTAGGCAAGACCACCACCGGGGTTAACCTGGGCGCAGCGCTGGCTTCGGCCGGCCAACACGTCCTCCTGGTGGATACCGATGCCCAAGGGAATGCGACCAGTGGGGTCGGCATTCAAAAGGCAACCATTGAACGCGAAGTCTACGACGTCTTGGTAAATGAGACGCCGATTCAAGACGCCATTATCCATACGGAACATGAGGGACTGGATATCGTGCCCGCAACCATCCAGCTTTCCGGTGCGGAAATTGAATTAACGCCAATGATGGCACGGGAAACCCGGTTGAAGGCGGCCCTCGATGAGATTAAAGACGAGTATGACTACATCCTCATCGACTGTCCCCCTTCGTTAGGGCTTTTGACGATCAACGCCTTTACCGCGGCGAACTCCATTTTGATTCCGGTTCAAAGCGAGTACTACGCGTTGGAAGGACTGACCCAACTGTTAAATACGGTGAAGTTGGTGCAAAAGCACTTTAACCGCGACCTGAAGATCGAAGGGGTCTTATTAACTCTTTACGACGCCCGGACCAATCTCGGGAAACAGGTTAACGAAGAAGTTAAAAAGTATTTCCAAAACAAGGTTTACGCCACAATTATTCCGCGTAACGTCCAGTTAGCGGAGGCACCGAGTCATGGGATGCCAATCATTGATTATGCGCCAAAATCGAAAGGTGCCGAAGTATACACTGAACTCGCAAAGGAAGTGCTAGCAGCCCATGGCAAGTAAGAAAGAGAAAAGTTTAGGTCGCGGAATTGACGCATTATTTGCCGAAAATGGCGTCGACGCCGGCGAAGAAACGGTGGTTGATCTGACGTTGGCCGACATTCGACCTAACCCATACCAACCCCGCCAGAAGTTCGACAAGAAGGGCTTAGACGATCTGGCCGCCTCGATCGAAAAGACCGGGGTCTTCCAACCAATCATCGTTCGGCAACCGGACAAACGGGTCAACCGTTACGAGATTCTGGCCGGTGAACGGCGCTTCCGGGCGTCTAATTTGGCTGGGAAGACCACGATTCCGGGGATTATCCGTGACGTGACCGAGGAACAAATGATGGAGATCGCCGTGTTGGAAAACCTCCAACGCGAGGATTTAACCCCATTGGAAGAAGCCGAAGCCTACGATACGTTGATGACCAAGCTCACCTTGACGCAGGCCCAGGTTTCCGAACGTCTCGGTAAGAGTCGGCCATACATCGCCAACTACTTGCGGTTATTGGGACTGCCTAAGGCCGTGAAGGACATGTTACAGAAGAACGATCTGTCCATGGGACAAGCCCGGACGCTGTTATCCTTGAAGGATAAGACCAAGCTCGTGGCGTTAGCTAAGCGCGCCGTGAGTGAGGGGATGACCGTGCGGGCCTTGGAGGCCGAAGTTGGCAAGCTGAATGGTGCAGCTAAGAAGCTCGCCAAGAAACCCGCCAAGAAGAAGTCGCCATTCCTACGTTCTACGGAGAATCAACTCCAGGAACACTTTGGCACGCAGGTCACGATTAACGAGACGACCGGCAAGGACCAACAAGGGAAGATTGAGATTGACTACCTTTCCAATGATGATCTGAACCGCATCTTAGACCTGCTGAATATCCACCAAGACTAACTCATGGGAGGCATGACCATGTACGATTTAGGTGATTTGGTAGAAATGAAGAAGCCCCACCCATGCGGCACCAACCGCTGGGAGATTACCCGAATGGGCGCGGATATTAAGATCAAGTGCACCAATTGCGGTCACGTGGTGATGTTATCGCGGCGTGAATTTGAAAAGAAATTAAAAAAGGTATTGGTTCGCAAAGCCGACGCCGAGAATGGAAAGAGTGAATAATTGCTATGTCATTAACTGCAGGAATCGTTGGCCTGCCGAACGTCGGGAAGTCAACTTTATTTAACGCGATTACCAAGGCTGGGGCCGAAATGGCTAATTACCCCTTCGCTACGATCGATCCGAACGTGGGGATGGTGGAAGTCCCTGATAAGCGCTTGGACCGGATTCAAGAATTGATTCCAGCCAAGAAGGTCGTCCCAACGACGTTTGAATTTACCGACATCGCCGGGATCGTCAAGGGTGCCAGCAAGGGTGAAGGTCTGGGGAACAAGTTCCTGGAAAATATTCGCCAAGTGGACGCCATCGTTCACGTTGTCCGCGCCTTTGACGACGACAACATCACCCACGTTTCCGGGAAGATCGACCCGATCGATGATATCGAAACGATCAACTTGGAATTAGGTCTGTCTGACCTGGACGCCGTTAACAAGCGGTTAGCCAAGGTTGAACGTGCGGCTAAGGGGAGCGACAAGGAAGCCAAGGCTGAATTGGCCGTTCTACAAAAGATCCAACCGGTGCTCGAAGCCGGTGGCGCCGTGCGGACGATTGACTTTGATGAGGAAGAAACCAAGATTGTGAAGGGTCTCTTCCTGTTAACCTCGAAGCCCGTTCTCTACGTGGCTAACATTGCCGAAGACGACATGGCCGATCCCGAAGATTCCAAGTACTTCGGTGTGATCAAGGACTACGCCGCCAAGGAAGGCGCCGAAGCCATTGCCGTTGCTGCCGAAGCTGAAGAAGAAATCGCCCAATTGGACGATGACGAAAAGCAGGATTTCCTCGAAGCCGAGGGTGTGGAAGAACCCGGATTGAATCGCTTAATTCGGGCCTCATATCACCTCTTAGGCCTGGAAACGTTCTTTACAGCTGGTGGTAAGGAAACCCGTGCCTGGACGTACAGAAGCGGCACTAAGGCCCCTCAAGCAGCCGGAATCATTCACTCTGACTTTGAACGTGGCTTTATCCGCGCCGAAGTCATGGCATTTGATGATTTGGATAAGCTCGAAACCGAAGCTGCCGTCAAGGAAGCCGGTAAGCTGCGGGTCGAAGGGAAAGACTACGTGATGGAAGACGGCGACATCGTCGAATTCCGGTTCAACGTTTAGAAGGGAACAGAGATTAGATGAGTGATAACAAGCAAACTCCGCGTAATGCGGGCGTTCGTCAGAACCGTAACAATGTTGCGGTCAACGAACGGGCAGCGTTTGACAACCTCGGGTTGACCAAGCGTAACGCCGAATACATGTACCGCTTCAACAAGGCCTTGGAAAAGACCAAGTTGACCCCAGAACGCAAGTCCGAGGCCGTGCAAGCCATGGTTAACGAGTTGATCGAAGGCCAAAAGTCTGGGAAGACCGGTAAGAATACTTATGGGGATATCGACGCGCGGGTAAAGCTCGTGGTCGAGGGTCCACAGAAGCCAACCTCCTTCTTTGGAGGTCCCGACTACTGGCCAAACATGATCTACAACGCCTTGACGTTCTTCATGATCTTTAACCTGATGTTTGGGTTCATTTACTTCTTCTCACCAAAGATGATGACGACGAGTCAACCCGTTGGGATTACGGCCATTACGGTCAGTGCCCTGGTTGCCGGCTTCGCGTTGCCAGTGATGCCACGGGTCTTCGATCCGAAGATCAAGCACCGTTACAATGGCTGGATGCGGACCTTACTGGTTGTCCTGGTCTTCGTTGTGTGGATGGTGCTGTTCTTCTCAGCCCAACTCCTACCACCAGTGATCAACCCAGTTCTCCAACCAAAGCCAAGTATCGCTCTGGGTCTGATGTCAATTGCCATCATGCTCTGGATGCGTCGTCGTTACAACATTCGCGGCGGGTTACTGGGCTAAACTTAAGTTTGAATTTGAAATGCCGTCCTTTCGGGGATGGCATTTTTATTTTCATGCTGGATCTTGTGGGCGGCGCCTCCGGTCGGTTCTGGAGACGGTGGAACGTGGTGGGCCCGTCGGGAAGTCTCCCCGAACGGCCTTATCGTAAGCCGAGTGAGGACCCTCGACTAACGATAACGACACCACTGAGCGTCTCCAGAACCGACCTCCGGCCTATGCCTTGGATCCAGCATGGCAATGACTGGGAGTGACAGAATCAGCCTTAAATTTCATCAAATAATGAGCTAGCAAAATCATTACCAAGGGGCGCAAATTGCCCGTTTAGCAGCGTTACCCGCTGATTTTATTTTGGGATAAAGTGGCTAAAAAATGCCCTTGTTGCCGAATCCATTTGGCCCTATTATGCACTCGAGTAGCCAAGCAAATGACCACTCTGATAACTTCATTTCGTGGGGAGGATTTATTATGAGGAAAATCATGGGGTATGTCTTAGGATTGGTTGCGACTTTAGGTGCCGCAGGAGCGATTGCGACAACCGCGAATGCCGACGGTAGCAGTGCGGACGCAGATAGTGGCAGTGGTAGCGGTGCTGCCAGTGCGGCTAGCAACGTTGCTCCAGCAATGGGGTCGAGTGCTAGTGAATCCGGAGTGACGGACGCGGGGTCCAGTGATGCTGGATCAACCAGTGTTGTGATTCGGACTTGGATTCACCATCCACGTGTTGTGGTTCGTCGACGTGTGGCTAAGGAAAAGATCATGCGGGCCGACGCAAAGATGCGGGGTCACGATCACTACTATGATGGCGACCGCATTATCAGATTTAAAAAGGGCGAGAAGGGTTCTGAAGTGATTCTTCGCAACCGTGAAGGACGCGAGATTGAACATTTCAGAATTCGTCGCAGTGGCCGTTTTGAAATCAAACTCTCGAAGCGTGAAGCACGCGAACTCCGCAAGGGTGGCAAGTACTTCACCTTCACTGTCCACGAAAAGGGCTATCGTCCATACACTGTTCGTTACGTTCTTTACAAATAAGATCGTGACGCGGGGTATTTAGTCGAGTGGTCCGAGGGAGCCGTTAAGCTGAGCTAGACGCTTGGGTCAATCGTTGGCCGGGTGTGGTTTGGCGGTAACCTGAAGACACCCGTTGTGCCCGAGTCATCGGGCGCACGCCACAGGAGGGTGGCGACGGGGATTGAGACCGGAAAACTACCTCCTGTGTTTGGAGAGACCGTGGTGTCGGCTACGGTCTCTTCTTTTGATCTCTACGCCCTAAGTCCATGTAGTTTTGATGATGGTTAAGGGCGTTTAAGGCCGCGCCTCACGGGCGTCAGCTAGGGGGCTGGAACGTGGTGGGCACGACTTGAAGCCTTTCAAAGGGCGAAAGTCTACAAGTTCGGCCTTGTTGTAACCGGGGAAGGGCATCCCGCTAACAACAACGACACCACTGAGCCCCCTAGCTGACGCCCTCCGGCTGAGATTGGTCATCAAGTTTATTGCGTGCGACTGGCGACAAAAGATTGGGGATGACCGTTGCCGCCGTGGTGTGGCGCGAGCTGTTAAAAAGTTGTAGTGGTGGTTGCCGACTCCAATATTAATAACGTTGTAAATAACGTCATGGCCTCTGCCCTTCTGACGATGCGCACCTACCCGTCAATTGATCACTGCCGACAACCTTGATCCCGATAATTACTTGACGGGAAAAACGGGACTATTTGGAGTGTTGCCAGCCCCTCCTCGTTACTGGAGTGGCTAGTATTAGGCCTGGAGGGAGGTTCCGTACATGCTCAGTGGTGTCGTTCTCGTTGGCCGAGGTTTCTCACTCGGCTTACGAGAAGACCGGCTTTTGAGACGTTCTTTGGCTCAAAACCGTGTCCACTACGTTCCAGCGCCTAGGGAACCTCCCGGAAGGCGAGGCTTTCCGCCAAAATATCGTTTAACACTAGCATTATTTGATATTTCGCTGTGGCATCGCAACAGAGAAGAGATAGGGGAGAGGACTCATGATTAAGTGGTTCAGAGACAAACTTCACGAGCGTAATCTGCAGGTGCTGGGGCTGTTTACGGTGATTGGGGCCTTCATCATGACCTTCTGTTCCTACACTTCACCGGCCTTTTACTTCGACACGTCACCCGACAATAATGCCTTCTTCACGGTGGGGAAGGCCATGATGCACGGCATCGTGCCCTACAAGGACATTTTCGAACAGAAGGGCCCCTACGTTTACCTGTTGCATGGGTTGGCGTATCTGGTCTCGTCACGGAGCTTCTTGTTGATCTTTATTGTCGAAATTATCACGCTGGTGGCCGCGATGTTTCTGGTCTACCGGTTGGCAATTTTATTGGGAACGCCGGCGCTGCCAGCCCTATTGACGGGGATTCTGGTACCGAGTTTATTGCTGTACCACCCCTACTATGATTACGGGGATACGGTGGAATTCTTTACATTGCCACTGCTCATCTCATTGGTTTACTTTATGGTCAAGCTCGACCGGAACCAGCTCAATGGGAGCCGGGGTGGCTATGCCGCACAGGGAGCCATTGTTGGGGTCGTACTGCTATCGAAGTACACGCTACTGGGGGCGTGGATCGTCTTCTACCTCCTGTTAATGGGGCGGCTCGTGGTCACCAAGCGGTGGCGTGAACTGGGCAAGCTAGTGGCATGGAGTGCGATTGGGTTTCTTGCCACCACGTTGCCTTGGCTGGTCTACTTTCTGGCGACTGGGTCACTGGGCGCGTTCATCAACGTTTACGTGCTATTCAATACCCACGTCTACCTGACCTCATCGGTGGCCTTCTTTGCCAATCTGGTTCAGTCCACGACACTGGTTTCGCAATTCTATCTGAGTAACGTGATCTTCTTTGGTTTGGGAATTATCGGGACACTGGTCGTCATGTTTCAACCGGCCATCTTCCACGATCCGTTCATGCGAGGGACTTACCTGTTAACCAATTTAGGTGCCGATCTGTTTGCCCTCTATGGCTACCAGGCCAACGCCGTTTATCAGTATTATCAATTGATTTATTTTGCGTTCTTCATTCTGCCGTTCGTTTACCTGTGCCAGTGGGCGTTCAAACGGGTGCCACTGCCGACGGGGGATGCGCCATTTCCGATTCTGGCGACGTTGGTCTTTAGCCTTCTACTGGTGCTGGGGGTCAATAACAACGTGACGAACTCCAAGGTGTTCCCAAATAACTCGGCGATTACCGAAGCCGAAACCACGCGACCGCAACAGCCCGCGCAGGTGGTCTTCGGTCGCCTGATGCGCACGGAGACACCGGCCAATACCAAGCTGACATTGTTGAATTACGGATCGATCGACATGGGTTTCTACACGGCATCCGGGGCGGTGCCAAACACCTACTACTTCCAGAATTACAACATCCCACAGAGTGCGGCACCCCAGATTTTGGCGTCGCAACAGGCGGTCATTAAAGATCAGGACGTCGAGTGGGTGGTTCTAAACACGCCAGCGGGCAGAAACGTTAAGCAGTGGTCCGGGGTGGCCGGACGGATCAGCAGTGGTGATCTGAATCCCGGCACGGCCAAGATGTCCAAGATGCTCCTCAAACGATACCGGCCCGTGGCCCAGCACTCCCAGATCTTTGAAGGGGTGAACGAAACCTATTGGCTGTTCAAACGCCGGTAGGCATTTAACAAGGGACGCAAAGAGAACTATGATAGTTCAATGAGAGTCCTTGACCTGAGTGGCCTAGACTGGTAAATTTAGAAACAATATCTCCCAGGATTCCTAACCGAGCCTGAGACTAAATTAAAGAGGAGCGATATCAACTATGTCTAATTGGGACACGAAGTTTGCTAAAGAAGGAATCACGTTTGATGATGTTTTGTTAATACCCGCAGAAAGTCATGTATTGCCGAATGAAGTCGATCTAAGTGTCCAATTAGCGCCAAATCTAAAGTTGAACGTTCCGTTTCTAAGTGCCTCGATGGATACGGTCACCGAGACCAAGATGGCCACGGCCATGGCTCAAAATGGGGGCCTCGGGGTCATCCACAAGAACATGAGTGCTACGGACCAAGCCAAGATGGTAGCTGACGTGAAAGCCATCGAAAATGATGCCACTAAGCATCCTAATGCTGCCGTCGACGCCAACAATCACTTGTTGGTTGCCGCAGCCGTTGGGGTAACGTCTGATACCTTTGACCGCGCCACGGCGCTGTTGAATGCCGGTGCCGATGCCATCATCATTGACACGGCGCACGGCCACTCAGCCGGTGTGTTGCGCAAGGTTGCGGAAATCCGTAAGCAATTGCCAGACGCCACGTTGATTGCCGGAAACGTGGCCACGGGTGAAGGTACCCGGGCCTTGTTCGAAGCCGGTGTTGATGTGGTTAAAGTCGGTATCGGTCCTGGTTCCATCTGTACGACGCGGGTCGTTGCCGGTGTGGGGGTTCCTCAAATTACTGCCATTTACGATGCCGCTTCGGTTGCCCGTGAATTCGGCAAGCCAATCATTGCCGACGGTGGGATGAAGTACTCTGGCGATATCGTCAAGGCCCTCGCCGCTGGTGGGAATGCCGTCATGTTTGGGTCCATGTTCTCCGGAACTGACGAAGCCCCTGGCGACGTCATCGAAGACAATGGTAAGAAGTACAAGACCTACCGCGGGATGGGTAGTCTGGCTTCAATGTCCCATGGTTCCGCCGACCGCTACTTCCAAGGCGGCGTCAACGAAGCTAACAAATTGGTTCCCGAAGGTATCGAAGCCCGAGTTGAATACAAAGGGAGCGTCAACGATATCATCTTCCAAATGGTCGGTGGCCTCCGTTCTGGGATGGGCTACACCGGTAGTGCTAATATCCAGGGCTTGATTGACAACGCGCAGTTCGTTCGGATTTCCAACGCCGGGTTGATCGAATCTCACCCACACGATGTTCAAATTACCAAGGCAGCACCTAACTACAAATAACTTGTTTTACTGGAACTGGCTTTTGAAGCTGGTTCCTTTTTCTTTTAGATGGAGATTGGGCCGCCGCAGGTGGCCAAGGGTTCCGTCCTGTGGGGCACGGGTGAAGCCTGAAAGGCGGTCTTCACCCTCGCTTTAAGCCTCACCAAAAGCGTGAGTCTTAAAGTCGTCCCAGGCTGTAAGGCCGGAAGCCCACCGACCAAACAGCCTCGACACGGGACTACACCCTTGGCCACCTGGGGCTAGAACTAGTCTTTGAAGGCTAAGCTGGTCTGGAGATCGGAATTCATAAATCTATTTTTGTGAGTTGATTAGGCAATTTCGTTATATTGTTGGGGAATTGGTATTTCCGGGGATGGGGTAATATCAAGGATACTTGGACAGGGCAACTTAAGACTTTGAAGCCAGACCACCAGAGTTCCCATAACGATCCGTGTCGAGCAACCTTCCGGCTGACAGGGCTCAGGTGTGTCGTTAGTCTTGGTCGGGTGGCCTTCCCGGCTTAGACTAAGGCCGAGCTTGTAGACTTTCGATTTTTGAAAGGCTTCAAGTCATGCCCACCCCGTTCCAGTCCCTGTCAGCTGGGAGGCTGCGGGGTCATCGACTAACGTTGCCAATTTGAAGAGCTAGAGGTCCCCTTTGGGCTTTGAAAGGCTTCAAGTCGTGCCCACCCCGTTCCAGTCCCTGTCAGCCGGGAGGTTGCGGGGTCATCGTCAAACGTTGCCGATTTGAAGAGCTAGAGGCACCCTTTTGGCTTTGGGAGATTCTAAGCGTCCCTGCGGGCCACTAGCTTGAAAAGACTTATCGAGGGCTTAAACAACAGGTTGGCGGCGGGCCAGTAAATAGTGTAAGATTAAGGAATGGTTAAGTGCCTTACGCCCGACTAAAGGTTCGGGTTTTGACGTCGCCTCGCAGGAGAAATTTGCTAGAATAGAGATAAAGCACCCCTGGGGGGAAGACCGCTAGTGACCTAACCTAGCTGTTAAAGGAGAATAAACCGGATATGAAAATTTTAGTTGTCGATGATGATAAAGAAATTGCACAATTACTCGAAATTTACATTAAAAATGAAGGCTACGAACCTCTGACCGCATACAACGGGAAGGAAGCGTTGACCAAGCTCCACACGACGCCAGACATCGCCTTGATGATTCTGGATATCATGATGCCCGAAATGAGTGGGATTGAAGTCGTTAAGGAAGTTCGGAAGGACTCGCAGATTCCAATTCTGATCCTTTCGGCTAAGACCGGCGACATGGACAAGATTCAAGGGTTAATCACTGGGGCGGATGATTACGTCACCAAGCCATTTAACCCCTTAGAAGTCATGGCCCGAGTGAAATCACTGTTGCGGCGGAGCCAAGACCAAGTGACCGATGACGCACCAGATATCTTGGATATCGGGACGTTGACGATTAACAAGGATTCTCACGAAGTCAAGACGATTGCCGGTAAGACAATTTCACTGACTGCGCTTGAATTTGGGATCTTGTACCTGTTGGCCAGTCACCCGAACCGGGTCTTCTCAGCCGATGAAATTTTCGAACGCGTTTGGCGTCAAGAGAGTATCGTGTCGGCCAAAACCGTCATGGTGCACGTGAGCCACTTGCGCGATAAGATTGAGGATGCCACCAACGGTGAGAAGGTCATTCAAACCGTTTGGGGTGTTGGCTACAAGATCGAGTCACACTAACAAGAAGATCGAGGATGACCATGTTACAGTTTAAAAATTACCGTTTATCGGGACACGGGGAGGCTAGACCATGAAGCTAACCACCCGGGAGAAGAGTGCGCTCTTCATGGAAGGTGTCGTCACCGTGATTCTCCTGTTGATGCTGAACCTGGCGCTGCTGGTGCTGATCATCCAGGCCATCGAGAGTAATCCAGGTCTGCGAGACGGGATCTTCATTATTAAACGTTCCGTGATGTTTGGCCCCAACAACTTTCAGTTATGGAGTTGGGAAAACCTATTCATCGGGTTGATGTTGATTGCGGACGCGCTGGTTGTTTGGTGGCGCCTGATTCGGCGTTATCGGCAAATGCAGTTGCGCCACATCATTGGCGAGCTCCATTACATTGCCAACGGTCACTTTGACCACCGGATTCCCTTTCGCGTGAGCGGCGACGTTCAACGCGTCGTGGATTCCGTGAACGCCTTGGTGGATTCCGTGATCAGCTCGATGAATGAGGAACGGGCGATTGAGAAGTCCAAAGATGAACTGATTACCAACGTGAGCCACGATATCCGGACGCCGTTAACGTCGATTATCGGCTATCTGGGGCTCATCGAGGACCAGCAGTATCACAGTGAGGAAGACCTACTCAAGTACACGCACACGGCGTTTTTGAAGTCTAAACAGATGAAATCTCTGGTGGATGACCTCTTTGAGTACACCAAGGTCAGGCAGACCGATACGCCGCTCAGTATTACCAAGATTGATTTAGCCGCCATGTTGGAACAACTGGCCGCCAGTTTCGAGCTGGAAGGGCAGAAGAAGGCCATGACGGTGGGGGCGTCGAGCACACCGGCTAGCCTGATGATGGAGGCCGACCCCGAGAAATTGGTACGGGTCTTCAATAACCTGGTGTCCAATGCCCTGAAATATGGGAATGGCGGTAGCGAGATTAATTTGATTGCCAAACAAGTCTCGCCCGACGAATTAGAAGTCCGCGTCACCAACGACGGACCGAAAATTCCTAAGGAATCTCTGGCACTCATCTTCGAGCGGTTCTACCGCGTCGAGGAGTCGCGTTCCAAGGAGACCGGCGGAACGGGGTTGGGTCTGGCCATTGCCCAGAGTATTGTGGCGCTTCACGGGGGCTACATTTACGTGGAGTCGGATGACCAGCTAACTAGCTTCGTGATTCACTTACCCGTTAAGCATGACCACCCGTTGGCCATTCCAGAACGGTTGCGCACAGCAGAAAAGACAAAATAGCATCAGCGTCGGCAATGCCGACACTACATAAGATAAGAGGAGTTTTAAATCTCATGAAGAAACAGTTACGGCAAGTTTTGATTGGACTGGTGACAGCGGTGACGCTGGTTACCGGTGGGTTAAGTGGTTTGGGTGCCAGTGCACCGGTTGTGGCGCAAGCGGCAACCAGTGCGACCAGCACGGTGAATCTGCAGGCAAAGGCCGGGATTGCGGTCGACGCCAAGACGGGTCAGATTTTATATGACAAGAACAGTGACAAGGCGTTACCAGTGGCCTCAATGACCAAGCTGTTGTCGATTTACCTGGTGCTCCAGGCGGTCCACAGTGGCAAGTTAAAGTGGGACCAAAAGATCACCGTCAGCAAGGACGTCGCCAAGGTGGCCAAGGATACCAACTTATCCAACGTGCCTCTGCGGGCCGGTCACAGCTACACGGTCAAGTCGTTGTACCAAGCTTCCTTAATTTACTCGGCTAACGGGGCCGTTGAAGCCCTCGGGAGTGCCGTTGCCGGTTCACCACACGCCTTTGTTACCCAGATGAAGGCGCAGGCCAAGAAGCTCGGCATGACCAACGTCAAGATTTACAATGCCTGTGGGTTAACCAACAAGCAGGTCGGCAACCTGGGCTACTCAAACGTGGCGGGGACTGCCGAAAACGAATGGTCCGCTGCCGACCAGGCTAAGTTGGCCGTGGCCTTACTGAACAAGTACCCCGAAGTTCTCCAAACGACTAAGATTGAAAAAATGTGGTTTGAGAAGGGCACTCAAGATGCTACGAAGATGGACAACTGGAACTGGATGTTGAAGGGGCTCACCGCGTCTTACAGCAAGCTTCACGTTGATGGGTTGAAGACGGGGACGTCCGATGCCGGCGGGGCCAACTTTACCGGGACTTCCGATAATGAGGGTAACCGGATCGTGACGGTGGTGCTCCACGCCTCCCACAAGTCCGAAACCGACCCTGCGCGTTTCCAACAGACGCAGAAGATGATGTCTTACGTTTACAATAACTTCAAGACGGTCAGTTACCAGGCCGGCGACCAGATCAAGGGTGCCAAGAGCATCAAGACCAACGACGCTAAGGAAAAGTCAGCCAAGACGGTCTTGGGTCAAAACGTTAAGCTCTGGATCCGCAACGACCAGGTTGCCAGCAACGTTTCCGCTAAGCCACAGTTAAAGGCTAAGTTGGAAAAAAATAAGGCGCTGGAAGCCCCAGTCAAGAAGAATGCCACGATTGGGACCGCTAATGTTTCCATGAAGGGCGACCAATTAGGCTTCTTGGGTAACACCAAGACGACCAAGGTGCCACTGAAGGTGACCCAAGCCGTTGAAAAGGCCAATATCTTTGTCCGCATGTGGCGGTCAATTGTTTCACTGTTTTAACCCCAGCTAATCCTGAGATAAGTTTTATCGCCGATCCCTACGGGGATGGGCGATTTTTTCGGGTTAGGGATCGCCGAATATTGCGGCAAATTGAATGAAAAAAGGCTTTCATTAGGGCCAAATCAGGCGTAAGCTTTCAGTAAACGAAGGTGGATAGATCCCGATATTACAGACTTTTTAAGGTTAAAGTCTGATGAGTCGGTTCTGTGAAACATTTTCTTTAGTCGACCGAATTAACCCTGAAAGTCAGTGGTGACAAGGGATGACACCGATCTAAGGGATTGTCGATGGCCTGTTGCTTTTTTGACAAGTCAAGTATTATTGTGCGACTATGTTCTATAATAATTAGCCATTATTTTGAGGAATTTTAAAGGAAAAGGGAGTTGAAACTCGTGAAGATGATTAAAGGCGAATGGGATTACATTCGGCACAACCGGTTAATTCTGATTTCCGTGTTGGCCATTATGTTCATTCCGTTCCTCTACTGTATCTTCTTTCTAAAGTCAGTGTGGGACCCGTACGGTGAAACCGGCGAGCTACCTGTTGCGGTTGTTAACCAAGACAAGCCTGTCACCTACCAAGGACAGAAGTTAAATGTTGGGGATCAGACGGTAACGAATTTAAAGAAGAACAAGCAATTGGGTTGGAAGTTCGTGTCGGCGAAGACCGCCGCAGACGGGTTGAAGCACCACAAGTACTACACGGTGATCACCCTGCCCAAGAACTTCTCGTCTAACGCCGCTACGGCGTTAGATAAGCACCCCAAGAAGATGACCTTCACGTACAAGACCAACGGTTCCGCTAACTACATCGCGCAAGTTATGAGTGAAGTTGGTTCGGATAAGCTGGACAGTCAGATCCGTGCCAAGGTCACTAAGGCTTACGCACAGGCGACGTTCAAGCAGATCTATACCGTGGGTCAAGGGATGAAGAAGGCCGCTAAGGGTTCCGCCCAATTGAAGGACGGGACGGTTACGTTGACCGATGGGTTAAACACTTACACCACCGGGGTTAAGACGTTGAACAATGGTCTGCAACAAATGAAGACTTCCGTGACGCCATTGGCTACCGGGATTCAACAGTTAAGCACGGGTTCTGCGACGTTAGCTTCTGGACTCAGCCAATATACGGCTGGGGTCTCGAAGTTAAACAGCAACATGCCAACCTTACAGGCTGGGGCTTCTAAGCTGAACAGTGGGACTTATAGCTACGTTGACGGTGTCTACAAGCTCAACAGTGGTTTAGGTCAAATGAGCAGCAAGGTTGGACCTTTGGCCAGTGGGGTTACGCAGTTGAAGACTGGGAGTAACTCGCTGACTAAGGGACTGAAGAAGCTGGATGCTAACTCTAGTCAATTGACTAGTGGATCTTCTCAGATCGCTGATGGATTGACTCAAATGCAGACGCTCTTGAATCAATTAGGGCCTAGTTTGACGACACTTTCAACGATGACGAAGGATCCGACAAAGCTAGCTGCCTTAAGCAGTCTTCTGAACGATTTAAGTGCGTCAGGTCTAGTTGGTATGACTTCTGAACAGTCGAAAGCCTTGCTTGCTTCGCTAGAAGAGGTTCAAGACTTTGACATTGCAGGTACTCAAACACAATTGAAGACTGCACAAGATGGTATTGCCCTACAAATTGCAGCAGTTAAGCAAGCTCAACCAGCTACCACGGGTACTACAGGTTCAACTACGGATAACAGTACTGAGGTACAAAATGCCAAGGATGCTGCCGATGCTGCCGATGCGGCTGCAGATTCATTAAAGACTGTTATTGGTTCAAGTGGAGCAACGAGTGGTGATATTTCGAAGGCGGCAAATGATGTCAAAACTGCAACGGCGAAGTCCGATACAGCAGCATCACTTGTAAAAGCAAGTAAGGCGACATCTTCAGACGATTCTGATTATGTCTCTAAAGTAAATGCTTTGATTGATAGCGTTGTAACGTTAAATACTACTTTGACAAGCGTTTCAACAAAATTAGGAGAACTGGCAACGGTACAGGCGCTCTTACCAAAAGTAACGCCATTACTGGCGGATGCGTCAGCATTCTCTGCCCAGGATATTCAAGACTTAGGCAGTGCATTAACGACACTCCAAGCAAAGGCCGGATTGATTTCTCAATTAGGTACGGCTTCAGACAGCTTGGGTCAATTGGTCACTGGTGCTAAGCAGTTATCAACTGGTTTAGACACTTACACGGCGGGTGTCAACTCAGCCTTGGGTGGTTCTAAGCAGTTAACGACTGGTTTAAACACGCTTAACTCCAACATTCCAGCCTTAACTTCCGGTGTTTCCCAATTATTAGACGGGAGCAACACGTTAGCTAAGAAGGGTTCTGAACTCACAAGTGGGACGGCATCACTCAACTCTGGTATTGGCCAAGTTGCTAGTGGGGTTTCTCAATTGAACGGTAACTCTGCACAACTAAACAGTGGGGCTAGCCAACTCAGCAGTGGATTATCAACCTTAAACGGTAAGATTCCTACGTTGACTAGTGGGGTTAACCAACTGGCTGATGGGTCTGCTAAGCTGGATGCCAACAGTAACAAGTTGATGCAAGGAACCAAGAAGCTCAACAAGGGTACCGGTACTTTGGCTAAGTCTCTGAAGTCAGGGGCCGACCAAATTAACGCACAACCATTGACCAGCAAGACGGCCGATATGTTTGCGGCACCAACTCATTTGAAGCACGAAAGCTACAGTTACGTGCCTAACTATGGGCATGCCTTAGCACCTTACGTGCTTTCCGTGGCGTTATATGTTGGGGCCTTGGTCTTCAACTTTGCCTTCCCAATTCGGAAGGTCTCCATGGCTGGCGGTTCCGCTTCAGGTTGGTACCTGAGCAAGCTGTCAATTGGTGCGGTTGAAGGGTTAGCAATGGGGGTCATCGAACCATCACTGATGATGCTCGCTGGCTTATCCGTTGATCACCCAATGCAGATGATTCTGATTTCCGTCTTGTTCGCGGAGGCGTCGATGTTCATTGTTATGTTCCTGTCGATGCTCCTGGACAACCCTGGACGGTTCATCGCCATGGTGCTCCTGATGCTACAACTCGGGGGTTCCGGTGGGACGTTCCCAATGGAAGTCACGAACCACTTCTACAACGTTGTGCACCCATTCTTGCCAATGACTTACTCTATCCTAGGTTTCCGTGAGGCCATTACCTCAGGGATGTCTGGTATGGTTGGCTTGGCAACTTGGGTCCTCCTGTTGTTCACAGTAGGGGCGATTGCCTTACTCTGGCCAACGATGTGGTGGCTTCAAAAGAAGCACTTAATGGGCGTTTCCCAATTGGACGATAACCAAAAACTCCAAGAGGTCGAAGACCCAAATACAAATAGTCATTCTTAATAACGACTCGCTGAGAAGCGACGTGAGACCGCTGGTTTCGCGTCGCTTTTTGCGTATAATAAAGGGGTATGAGAAAAGGGGACTTTAGAATGAGTATCCAATTTCGGCAGGCTAAACGCGCCGACTTATCATTGATTGTGGCCATTTATAATGAAGCGGTGGCGACCAAGCAGAGTACGGCGGATGTGCAGCCGGTAACAGTGGCACAACGTGAGGATTGGTTCACGAGCTTTAATCCACTGCGTTTTCCACTGTGGATGATTGAAAACGAGGGCCGGGTGGCTGGATTCGTCGGCTTAGAGCCCTATAGCGACCGCGCTGGCTACCGCCACGTGGCCGAGGCGGCTCTCTACCTGGCCAGTGACCAACAGGGCCAGCACATCGGCTCACAGGCCGTTGATTGGATTGCCCAGCAAGCACCTAAGCTGGGACTGACGACGGTGATTGCTCGGATTTTCGGACACAACCAAGCTAGCCGAAAGCTCTTTGAAAAGGCCGGTTACGAGCAGTGGGGCCACTTGCCTGAAATTGCCGAAATGCCAGGATTTACCGCTGACCTGGAAGTTTACGGTCGTCATTTCACGACGACAGATTAAAAAGTAATGAAAGTTATGAAAACTTCCTGGGTAACTTCACAAACGTTTCATAGATCCTAGCTAGATTAGGGATAACCCTTGATAAATATCAGAGATGTTATATGAAAATGGGCTGAAACATGTTAAAATATCATCGTGTGGTTTTACGCGTAAGTGGTAAATCCATTAACGTGCTTCATATCTCAGAGTATTCGACGGAGGCAGACATTCTTGAATAAACGACGGCCAAACCCCAAGCAGGTGCCGGACCCCACAGAACCCATGTGGCGGTCGACTTTGCGGGTAGCCATGCCCCTTAACTTGAGTTACATACCTATCGGGCTGGCTTGTGGGATTTTGCTACACGCGGCAGGGTTCAATACATTCCTTACTGGATTAGTTTCACTGCTGGTCTTTTCTGGTGGGGGTCAATTTTTAATTGCCACGATGTTGACTATTAATTCCCCATTACTTTCAATTGTTTTGATGCTGTTTTTCTTGGAACTTCGGTATGCACTCCTAAGTTCAAGTCTATCGCCTTACTTAAAAGGCCAATCCAACCGCTTTCTCTTTATTTTTGCGGTTTCGTTAAACGATGAAAATTATGCGATTAATTACTTAAAGTTTGCCACGGATAAGAAATGGACGGTGCGAGAGGCCCTGGCGGTCGAACACTATTCGTTGCTGTTCTGGGCAACCAGTAACGTTATCGGGAGTCTAATCGGTAGCGCGTTGAAGATTGATTTGAGTGTTGTACATTTCGCGTTGACGTCCTTGTTCCTCTACATGATTGTGATGCAACTTAAGAGTCACTTGACGGTTTTAATCTGCCTCGTCTCGGCGGTATTGGCTGCCTTCTTCATGATTGTGACCAAGAGTACACTAGGATTAGTGATTGCGACAATCGTGGCTTCATTGATTGGTTTCGGGTTAGAAGAACTTCTGCAAAAGAAGATGCCGAACAGCCATTGGTTGCGACGGATGCATAGCCCAGGCTCCAAGAAGTCAGCTGTGGAACATTCAGACGCTAATTAGGATGCAGGGAGAACTTTATGAATGCAGTTAATAACTGGAACAGTACGCAACATTTTTGGCTAATTATTTTGGGATTTGTTGTCGCCTTCGTCCCACGTTTCGTGCCGCTGATGTTATTCACCAAGCGGGCCATTCCTGAATGGTTTAACGAATGGATGAAGTTTGTGCCGGTGTCATTGTTTACGGCTCTAGTGGTTAAAGATATTTTCATTGATATCTCTAGCTACGGGTTGGTTCTAACCAACTATCCCTTAATGATTGCGGCAGTGATTGTGATCTACATTGCCTATCGAACACGGTCAATGGCGGTTTCCGTCATTGTCGGGCTGGCAGGGGTATTCCTCCTGTCGATGTTCCTTTGACATTAATTTAACGAATAAATCAGATGAGGTCTGGCAGTCATGCTGGGTCTCTTTTTTGATCCAGTTTACAAGAATATCAGTTTAAAATATGATTATCATTGTTATTAGTTTTGAATTGAAACTACTTGAGCTGGCTCAACTATAACACGTTCTGTCAGGCAGGGATACCAGAGATGAAAATCAGGAACAATGGTTAAGAAGCTCGTCAGTTTGGCCGGCAGAAGTGTTGCCATCAAAGTTGAAGTGCAGTAGGATTTGACTGCAGTAGAGGAGGTTCTCATGACACAACCAATTTCAATCAAATTTGAAGATGAGACAGACCAGTTACTCACAGCCTATACGCAGGCTCACGGAATAAGTAAGTCAGCTTATATTAAACAAGTAGTTTCGACTAACTTAGAGGATTGGAGCGCGATCCAAATCGCCGACGAAGCCTATCAATCCTGGAAGGCTGATAACTTTCAAACTAAGTCTTGGCTGGAAACGTTGGCGATATTGGAACGAGACGATAAATAAAAATTCGGATCAAAAAAGCACCACCAACCCGGTGATCAATCCAGGTTGGTGGTGCTTTTAAGTTGGTCGAATGATCCGCGGTCATTAGGCCAGTTGATTAGTCCGTTACTTTTGATTTATCGTGGGTCTCATCGTACATGTAGTCCCGCGTCATTGGTAACATCCGGGCTGAAGGGCCCTTTGAGATCAAATACTGAATCACGTCAATATTACCAGACTTGAATGATGCTGCGCAAGCCTGAAGATAAAGATCCCACATCCGAACAAAGCGTTCGTCAAACATCTTGACCACTTCGTCACGGTGTTCGTTGAAGTTCTTGTCCCAAATCTCCACCGTCTTTTGGTAGTGACGACGGAGAGGTTCCATATCATCGATCTGCAAACCACTCTCGATGATGTGGGTGGTGTTTTCAATCAAGCCAGGCACGTAGCCACCTGGGAAGATCCACTTGTTCAACCAACCATTGTTGGCCCCACCCTGTTGCCGGGTGATTCCGTGGATTAAGGCGACACCGTCGTTCATCAGGTACTTTTGAACACATTCAAAGTATTGGCCCAAGTTTTCCTGACCAACGTGTTCGAACATCCCAACAGAGGTGATGTAGTCCCACTTTTCGTTGCCTAATTCTCGGTAGTCTTCCAACCGAACTTCGGCAACGTCTTCGAGGCCATCTTCTTTAATGCGGGCATTCACGTAGTCGTATTGTTCTTGGCTCAACGTAATCCCGGTGACGTGCAGGCCGTATTCCTTGGCTGCCGTCAACATCAGGGTACCCCAACCACAACCAATATCGAGAAGGGTTTTACCCGGTTGGGGGTTCAGCTTCTTGATGATGTGATGAACTTTGTTAACCTGTGCGGTGTACAAATCATCATCGGGTGATTCGAAGTAGGCACAGGAGTAAGTCATGGTGTCATCCAGCCATAACTTGTAAAAGTTATTCCCAATATCGTAATGGTCTTGCACGTCGGACTTACTTTCTTTGACCGTGTGCTTTTGTTTTGGCAGGAAGTGGATAAACTTCTTGTTGTGGAAGAAGGAATCCGTGTTTTCGTAGGCCGCAGTAATCAGGTCTTCGATGCTGCCGTCGACTTCAATCTTACCGTCCATGATCGCTTCTCCCAACGCAATGGAGGCGTTGCTGGAGATTTCCTTAATCGGAATGGCTTCGTGGAAGGTAATGGTGATGTCGGGAGTGCCAGTCCCATAGACATCACTGGATCCGTCCCAATAGTTGACACGGACGGGGATGTTAAAGGTGTGGCTTAGAAACGTCTTGTAGAATGTTTTTTCAAGCATGACAGGGGTCCTTTCCGGTTTTTCTACCATATAGTAGTGGAAAAACAAAATTACCTCATCATTATACGCCTTTCACCCTGTTAGACGTAAGGAAAGGATTCGGATGAAAACGGTTAACCTGGATTTTGGTCACGAGGACTCGGTAAAATTGACCGATTTACCCGCTAAGCATGGTATAATGAGTCTACAATTAACCAGCGGAGGTCTTTCATTTTGAAAAAATGGGTATGGGTCGTAGCGACAGTCGTTGTGGCACTGCTGATTGGTGGTTACGCTTATTCAAATCATCATGCGACAGCTAAAGAGTACCAGGCAGCGATGGCCAATGGCCGGACTGCTATTCAAAGTAAGCATTACACGCAAGCAGAGAGCTATTTCCAGAACGCGCTCAAGCGGCGTTTGAATGACGAGTCAGCTCAGACGTATCTGACACAGACACAGCGTTTCGTTTCCGGGGAAAATGCATTGGATGCGCGGCACTTTACGACGGCGCGTAAGCATTACGAAGCCGTTAAGGATACCAATAAAGGCTCATCCGTCCTCGTGACGCGGGCCACGGCGAAGGTCAAGCAAGTTAAAGGAATCTTGGCCAACGTTAAGGAATTCAAGAAGATTTTAACCAAGGCCACGGGTGAGAATCAGGCCCTGAACTATGGTCAGTCCAATACAACCTTGGACGAATTATTTAACAACGCGAAGTTCCGGCAGAAGTATTACCAAAACCTGTATGACCAAGCTTTGACATTACGGAAGTCCAACAATGCGGGTCAAGCGGCCAACACAAGTTCCTCGACGAGTGCCACGTCTAATGACAGTAGCACTGCTAGCAGCTCTAGCGCGTCTCTGACGTCGTCTGAACAGGCGGCCGCAAGTAATTACTCCGGAAGTAACGAATACACCGTTACACAGAAGGAGAAAGAGGTTAACGGTAAGGTGATTACCGCTGCCCAGATTGCCAACGCTAGAAAGACGATCAGCGCGGCTGGTGGCCACTCGGATGCCATGAGTGACCAAGACGTGCGGGTTGCCATTCAACAGGCCAGCAAGCAAAAGATTTCGTTGGCACAATACACCCAACAAAACTTAAAGTAAACGATGTGAGAACCCAGACGATAGTGTCTGGGTTCTTTTTTTCTCGCGCATAGGGGGGCCTCCGGGAACCATCTAGGAGGCTGGAACGCGGTGGGCACGACTTGAAGCCCCTAGACCGGTCTTCAAGCTCGGCCTTTCCGTAACTCGAGAAGGTCACTCGACTAACGGAAACGACACGGCTGAGCCTCCTAGCTGGCTCCCTGCGGCTCACACTGTCCTAACCATTAATATTCACGCTACAAATGAGCGAACTTGTTCTACTACTCGTCAAACTTAGAAAGGAACGTCCATGTTAGCCGGAGGTCGGTTCTGGAAATGCTCAGTGGTGTCGTTGTCCTTAGCGGAGTGGGTTGCTCCGGTTAGGACAAGGCCGTTCGGGAAGACCGCTCTTTGGCTTCCCGACGTGCCCACTACGTTCCAGCGTTTCCAGAACTGACCGGGAGGCGAGAATAAAGGCCTAACTAGCAGAAAAAAGTGTTGTTTGCGAGTCAAGTCGGTCGATTTGGTAGGAAAACTTACCATATCTATCCGAACAGTCTTAAAACTTGACATGATGGTAAAGTTAGCAAACAAATAAGTTAGTAAGTTAATTACTTCGCCTGCGGTATATCTAGGTAAATTAACTGTCCTAATCGCCGCCATAAAGGCATTTTATTCGATTTTGTGAACTTGAACCCACAAATAATTCACAAGTCATTATTTACACTAAATTGGTAAGGGTGTCTTACTATATAGATAGAATCAGAAATCTACAAGGGGGGTAGAGCAACGCTGCCCCTGAAAATAGCTGGGTGAGCACCGATCTTGGGGGATAGGGCGACCTGAACTGATTTGATTCCCAAATCACCACAAGGCTATTGGGGGAGCGGCGTTGCCAGAAAATTATGATTATCAACAAACACATCATGCGTACGACTAATGAAAAACAAGTTTTACAGCAGATTGTCAACGCTGGTCCGATTTCGCGTAGTCAAATTTCCCGTAACCTGAGTTTAAACAAAGTGACGGTCTCTGATATTTACAGTCAGTTACTGCATGAAGGGTTGATCCGTGAGGTTGGTCACGGTGTCAGCACGCGTAACGGCGGTCGGAAACCTGTCATGGCATTGCTAAACGTGGGGTATGGTTATGTCATCAGTATTAACATTTTGCGGTCTCGGTTCTCAATGATCACCAGTCGTTTGGACGGTCGTTCTGAGAATTACGCAAGCGTCTCGACGCGTGGCGTTGATTTAACCACGGTGCTCGATATGATCGACGAGAAGATCGCGGCAACTGTTGCCGATAGCGACACGCGGTTGTTAGGAATTTCATTCGGGTTGGACGGCACCATTTACGACAACCAGATTCTGGATTCCACTTTGAAAGGTTTCAAGAACTTTGATTTGGCGAAGTACTTTAGCGACAAATTCCAAGTTCCCGTTGTCCTAGAAGACCTGGCTAATCAGTCGGCAATCTTCGAGCGGGACTTTTCCGGCGAGGGTGTTTACCGCAACCTGATCTCCGTAACGATTAGAGACCAAGTCAGTGCCGGAATCATTACCGAAGGCCACCTGTATCGTGGTCACAACGGTGAAGCCGGAAACATTGGGACTTGTCCGTTGGCCGATCGTTACCAGGAAGGGAATTCCGAAACCGTCAACCACTATGTGGCAGAGGGTACAGTGCTTCAACGCATCATGGCGTACCAGAAGATTGACCGGGTCGATGTTAACCGGATTCGTCGGGATTACCTGGGTCACCGGCCAGAATTGTTGGCCATTCTCGACGAGTTTGCTTATTACCTGGCCAAGGTTTTAGGGAACCTGTCCAACACGTTTGCGCCGGATGCCATCATTGTCAACGCCCCAATCTTGGAGCTGTTGCCAGAAATGATGGATACCGTGCGGAACTACGTGGACCAATTGGCTATCGTCCGCAAGGCGCCACTCCTGTTGACCAAGAACTCACGGGAAGCTTCCTTGAAGGGTGGGGCTTCGGCAATTATCCACCGGGCCTTGGCACTCGATGATTTACAATTGACCTTCACTAACGAACGGTCAACCGTTCTCGAGGGTGTTGAATCCTAGACGAAATGAATTGAATAAACTTTGGAAAGCGTGGATGCGGCCACGCTTTTTATTTTGCGTTCAGGTTTTGTCGGGGTCAGCGCCTCCCGGAAACCAGCCAGGAGGCTGGAACGCGGTGGGCACGACTTGGAGCCCCCAGATCGGTCTCCAAGCTCGGCCTTTCCGTAACTCGAGAAGGCCGCTCGACTAACGGAAACGACACGGCTGAGCCTTCTGGCTGGTTTCTTCCGGCTAATACTGCCTTATCCCGTCAAAATACGATGGTTCACCTTCATGATTTGATGGGGCCGCTATGTCAGCCGGAGGTCGGTTCTGGAAATGCTCAGTGGTGTCGTTGTCCTTAGCGGAGTGGGTTACTCCGGTTAGGACAAGGCCGTTCGGGGAGACCGCACTTTGGCTTCCCGACGTGCCCACTACGTTCCAGCGTTTCCAGAACCGACCGGGAGGCGAGGGCGCTGTCCCAGCTAGTGGAAAGTGTTAGGGATTTTCGGTCAATGCGGTATAATAAAAAGAAGATGAAATGGGAGGAATGACGTTTGAGTATTTGGCAACGATTTATCGACAATGTGCGGCTACGACGTTTCGTTATCTTGGCGCTGCTAATCTTTGTGTTGTGGCTGATTCGAAGCGAAATGAACATGATTTTATTAACGTTCATTTTCACTTTCCTGGTACTTCAGCTGGTCAAAGCCGTGCGGCGGTATGTGAAGGTGCCACCGGCATTGATTGTGACGGTGACTTACGTGGCGGTACTGGGTGCCCTGTATTGGGCGATCACAGCCTACCTGCCAAAAATCGTGACGTCGTCGGTTCACGGGATTGAGGGACTCATTAATTTCTATGAGAATCCCGCTAACGAAAATAATGAAATCATCCGCTGGATCTCCGGCTATATCAGCAGTTCGAATATCGTGTCGCAGGTTCAGAGTAGTGCCAAGCTCGTGCTGACCTACCTGTCAACGATTGGGTCGTTCGGATTCACCATATTTATGTCGATGATTCTGAGTTTCTTCTTCACGATCGAGTCGAAACAGATGGCGGCCTTTTCCAAACGGTTCCTCACGAGTACGTATGGCTGGTTCTTCCAGGATATTAACTTCTTTGCCAAGAAGTTCGTCAATACTTTCGGGGTGGTGTTGGAGGCGCAGTTCTTCATTGCTCTCTGTAACACCGTGATTACCACGATTATCCTGGCCAT
This sequence comes from Levilactobacillus humaensis, assembly GCF_024345185.1. Lineage (GTDB taxonomy): Bacteria > Bacillota > Bacilli > Lactobacillales > Lactobacillaceae > Levilactobacillus > Levilactobacillus humaensis. The sequence goes on from NZ_BROB01000020.1 coordinate 44,019, forward strand.
TATGCAGATGCCGCAGTTGGCCACGCTGGCCATTATGATTTTTATCCTGAGTTTGATTCCAGTGGCTGGGGTAATTGTTTCGGTCATTCCGCTTACGATTCTAGGGTACACGGTGGGTGGTTTCCGCTACGTCGTCTATATCCTCGTGATGATCGTCGTGGTCCACGCGTTAGAAGCCTACGTGTTGAATCCCAAGTTTATGTCCAGTCGAACAGAATTGCCAATCTTCTATACCTTCGTGGTGTTGTTGGCCGGGGAAGCCTTGTTCGGTGTTTGGGGCCTGATCGTTGGGGTGCCAATCTTCACATTCTTCCTGGATATTCTGGGTGTTCGGCCGGTGCACGGCTTGCATCAGGCGCCCCAGCTAGAAAAGTTGCGTGAGATTCGCCGCAATTATAATCAGGGCGAGGACGACGATAGTGATAGTGATCAGAAATAGCGGAAAGTCAGTTTGGCCGTTTGGGCTGAATTGGCTTTTTTAATTAACAGGCCGATTAACTGAGGTCGTAAATGGCTAATCGATTAGTAGAAAACGATTACATTGTCAGACCGGGAGAATTAGGCTGAAATTTAGGGTGAGATGGTGTAAAATGACAAGGTATTCTACAACAGAAAGAGGTTATCAGTGATGGCAAAATTAGTATTGATTCGCCACGGACAAAGTGAATGGAACTTAGCTAACAAGTTCACCGGCTGGGTTGACGTTGACTTAAGTGAAAAGGGTGTTGAAGAAGCCAAGGCCGCTGGTCAAAAGATCAAGGAATCTGGCATGAAGTTTGACTACGCCTACACGTCAGTTCTGAAGCGTGCGATCAAGACGTTACACTACGTTTTGGAAGAATCCGACCAACTTTGGATTCCAGAAACCAAGACTTGGCGTTTGAACGAACGTCACTACGGTGCGTTACAAGGCCTGAACAAGAAGGAAACCGCTGAAAAATACGGTGACGACCAAGTGCACATCTGGCGTCGTTCCTACGATGTTTTGCCTCCACTTTTGGACGCAGACGCTGAAGGTTCAGCTGTTAAGGACCCACGTTACGCTAACTTGGACCCTAACATCGTACCCGGTGGTGAAAACTTGAAGGTTACCCTGGAGCGTGTAATGCCTTTCTGGGAAGACCAGATCGCACCTAAGTTACTCGACGGCAAGAACGTTATCATTGCTGCCCACGGTAACTCATTACGTGCCTTAAGCAAGTACATCGAACGGATCTCCGACGATGACATCATGAACCTCGAAATGGCAACCGGTGAACCAGTTGTCTACGACTTTGATGAAAAGTTAAACATGATCAGCAAGACGAAGATGGGCAAGTAGTCCTTCCGACTCGAAGCCGCCTCGGTATTTAGGGGCGGCTTTTTCGTGGCCTGAAACTGGCTACCAGCATTGATAATTAGCAACTCACTTTAAGAGAGAAAAGAGATTGAATTTGGCAGACAAAGAAGTTACACAAGTTGAAATGATGAAGATTATTGGTTTATTCCGCAAAGAGGGTTTCACTGGTGAGTACGAGACTTTTCAACGGGTCAGCGGTACCGACCGGGAATTCTTCGTGGTCATGAGTAATGAGCAGGGGATCAAGGCGTTGTTTAAGGCTAGCTTGATGTTGAACGCCGTGGAATTCCAGTATGTGCTGGATGACAAGCATACGTTTGTGACAGAAGAAGCCGACGCCAGCTAAGATTGACAATACCTCCAACGGTTGTTTTCAACCCATTCAAAGGGTTGTTACCAAATAACTGAATAAGGTCACAAAAAGACATCACGACATGCAATTTGTACTAGTCCCTGTCAAGTTGACAGTTGAAATAATATAATTTTTAGTATTGCTTAAGCGGCTTCATCGCGGTATTCACCCGCGGTGGAGCCGTTTCTTTGTGCTGTTCGATCAATATAGTTGAAGTAGTAAATGCCGGCTTCAATCAGTTTCACTA
>NZ_BROB01000021.1 GCF_024345185.1 Levilactobacillus humaensis
TTGGCGTACACCATTAGAGGTCTTCTGGGAACAGATGAGGTTCTAATAAGTGTTCGGATAATTCTTGCAATCTCCCACTTCAATTAATTAAGTCGGCTAATTTTAGTACCAGCCGTTTGCTTGCCAGAATGACTTGGCAGCGGACCATGAACCGTAACGGGAGGTTACGTAGTTGTTGGCAACCTTTTCTTGGTTAGCAGCAGAGTAATCCCCATTTAACAGCGACTTCGTCAATTGGTACTTACCGTAGTAATTCCCGTTTGAAGCCGTGTAAGAGCCGCCGGATTCCTTGTTGGCAATCCAAGACTTAGCGGATGAACTGTTACCAGAAGTTGACGTAGACGTCGTTGAAGCAGAGCTGGTCGTCCCAGTAGAAGTGGATTGACTGCTGTAGTTGCTAGTGCCACTGTAGTTGGCAGAATTGTTTGTGTTAGTCGTGGTGGTAGAAGTCGTGGTTTGGCTAGGCGTTGAAGCTTGGCTGCTAGTCGTAGTCGTGCTGGTTGAAGCTGCTGATGGCACAACCAGAGATTCACCCACGTAGATGACGTTAACATTCTTTAAGTTGTTAGCTTTTTCGATTGATGACACGCTGGAGTTGTATTGGTTAGCAATCTTGGAAACCGTGTCTCCGGACTTAACCGACACCCGGACGTCGGCGTTAGCGGAAGTGGTGCTGGCAAAGAACCCGGCACCTAAAACTGCGGCAGTACCTAATGTAGAAACTAAAGCTTTTTTGATATTCATAAAATGAATGTCCTCCTTTGATTAGTGAAGCGGTCTGTGTCTCAATTACTTAACGAGACCTATCATAACCTGTGGACGTTACACGGTGGTTGATACTGAGTTACACACTGGTTAAGAAAAATTGCCTTACATGACAAACCGTAACATGGTTAACCACACCGCAACATACGGGGGTATTCCGGGGCTTATGTTGCTGCGGTGTGACGGTTTGGCGAGAAAAAGTGGGGATCCGGCGGTCATCTTCGATGTTGTTTTCCGCAACATTCCGCGATCTTTCGCCAAAAAATTGGGAATTTTGGTGCTTTTTGACCATTTCGCAGAACGTTTCTTCCTAATATAGGTAAAAATCAGTGTGCCAAGTCAGTCCTGGCGAAAGAAAAATGGCCGCCATCCGGTCTTTTCAGGGATAAGCTTTCGCCAATCTATCAGGTACGTTAGCTACAAGATCACTTATCTCGAAAAGTTATTAGCGATGGCCCATTTTCACGCAACGTTCTGTGTTCAACTCTATTGGCTTTCAAAAAGCTATCCCATCTCTATCTATGGTATTTTCAGCGCACCAAAAAAGCACAGCGGACCTGCATCCACTGTGCTTACTTGAATTTAAACGTTAAATGAGCTGAGTTTTAGTACCAGCCGTTTGCTTGCCAGAATGATTGGGCAGCAGACCATGAACCGTAACGGGAAGCAACGTAGCTGTTGGCAACCTTTTCTTGGTTAGCAGCAGAGTAGTCACCGTTCAAGTAAGAAGCACTCAATTGGTACTTCCCAACGTATTGACCGTTACGTGCTGAGTAAGAACCGCCAGATTCTTTACCAGCAATCCAAGCCTTGGCACTGGCTTCTGAACCAGACACACCAGTAGAAGCAGACGTGTTGCTGCTAGTCGTGGTTTGTTGTTGGGTAGAAGTCGTGTTTTGCGTTTGGCTAGCGGTGTTGTAGTTTTGGCTAGCAACGTTAGCTGAACTAGTCGAAGTCGTTTGCGTGCTGTTTGGCACGTTCAACTTTTGGCCAACAAAGATCAAGCTGCTGTTAGCCAGGCTGTTTGCCTTTTCGATAGCATTTACAGATGAGTCATACTTGTTAGCTAATGACCAAACAGAATCCCCCTGCTTGACCGTAACCTTAACATCGGCATTTGCCGTGTCGCTAGTGGCGAAGAAACCGGCACCGACAACGGCAACCGTTCCAAGAGTCGTAACTAAAGCTTTTTTGATATTCATAATAAATGAATGTCCTCCTTTGTTTGCTTAACGGCTATTAGAATAACTGATGGTTATGTCAGTGAGATTGGTGTTAGGTTACACCAGCGTTAAGAAAAATATTACAGTATGACATTCCGTAATATTTGTTACTCTGTTGTCACATAAACCGCTTTAATCGCCCAATTTTTACCCATTTTAGCCAAAAAGGTCCCCTTTTTCCCGTGTCTTTTGCACCGAAAAATCGAAAAAAATTGTCATTTTTCATGATAATTTGATGAAATTCTGACTCTTTCGCGCCAATTTCACTCAAAATCACTCAAATTTCACGTTCAATCACCCCTATTTTTGTCAAAATTAGGGGGGCGGAGCCCTCGTTTTTTTATAAAATTGCTTGTTTTTAAGCCGTCATCCCCAAAATAAGCCCTCCGCAACAAACTCCGAACAGCGACTCACCCATTCATTGGGATGTTAACTTCTAGCGGTTATTAATATAGTAGAAAACCGATCCATTTGGGGACAATATCACTTAGAAAACGGCTATCCTGTCGACATCTAGCAACAATTTCCATTAACCCTCTCGGCATGTTGACTACAAACCTCATCCCAACCATCGGCTACCGCTACACTATTTCATGGCAACCCACGACCGTAGCCGGAGGAGGCCAAGGGTGGAGCCAGCCGTGGCGGTGGTGTTAGACCGAGTGGGCTTCTCGGCCTTACATCACGGGCGACTTTGAAGACCCGCGTTTCTTAGCGGGGCTTCAAATCGAGCGAGAAGCCTGGTCCCCAGGCTGAAGCGTCCCCACAGCAGGCGTAACCCCTGGCAGCCGCAGGCGGCCCTTTTGGGCCTATTTCCAAATCAAAAGGAAAGCATAGAAAAAGGCGGTACCCTCGCTGGAGTACCGCCCGGTGTTGCCTATTCTTCGACGTTCTTGCCGTCGTATTCATCAATCATAATTTGCTTCAGTTCAGACACGAGTGGTTCCCGTGGGTTGGCCGTCGTACATTGGTCCTGGAAGGCCAATTCAGCTAATTTGTCCACGGTCCGGTCGAAGTGTGCCTTGTCCACGCCGTTAGCCTTCAAGCTCAAGGTCACGTCAACTGAGTGTGCCAAGTCAATGACTTTGGCGACGAGGGCTTCCTTCAATTCTTCCTTAGTCGTCCCAGCTAACCCGAGGTAACGAGCAATCTGAGCGTAGTCTTCATCGGCTCTGAAGGTTTCGTACTTAGGCCACATTGCCAGCTTCGTTGGTTCCTGGAAGTTGTACCGGATAACGTGTGGCAAAGTGATAGCGATAGCCAAACCATGAGGTAAGCCGAATTCCCCACCTAATTTGTGGGCAATCGAGTGGTCAACCCCGAGGAAGGCGTTGGCAAAGGCCATCCCGGCTAACGTTGAGGCATTGTGCATTTCCTCTTTGGCCGTGACATCCCCATTGTAGGAAGCCGTCAGATTTTCCATCACCAACTTGATGGCTTGCAGCGACCATGGTCGCGTGTAATCGGAAGCCATGGCGGAAACGTAGGATTCGATGGCGTGGGTTAACACGTCTAATCCGGAGTAAGCCACCGTCTTCTTGGGCACCGTTTGGATAAACTGTGAATCCACAATGGCCACGTCAGGCGTCAAAGCATAGTCGGCCAGTGGGTACTTCACGTGCGTCTTGGAATCGGTAATGACGGAGAATGGCGTCACTTCTGAACCAGTCCCAGACGTCGTTGGAATGGCCACGAATTGGGCCTTGTGTGGCTTGTGGAACTTGTAAGTCCGCTTCCGAATGTCCAAGAACTTCTGCTTAGCCCCGAAGAAGCTAGCGTTAGGGTCTTCGTAGAATAACCACATGTTCTTAGCGGCATCGATTGGTGACCCCCCACCTAAGGCGATAATGGTATCTGGCTTAAAGGTCCGCATCTGCGCAACCCCACGTTCAACCGTATCGGTGGTTGGGTCGGGTTCCACGTCAGAGAACAGGGAGTATTCGATCCCATTTGGTTGACGCTTCAATTCATTTAAGACGGTGTCGATGTAACCCAGTTCAACCATTGATGGGCTGGTAACCAGGAAGACCCGCTTGATGCCAGGCATGTCGTCGAGGTAACGAACGGACGTCTTTTCAAAGTAAACGCGAGGTAATTTAATCCACTGCATGTTATTTCGCCGCTTTGCAATAGTTTTGATGTTCAACAGGTCAAATGAGGAAACGTTATGAGATACGGAGTTCTTACCCCATGAACCGGTTCCCAACGTCAATGAAGGAATCATTTCATTATAGAGGTTTCCAATCCCACCGATAGCGGAAGGCGTGTTGACGAGGACCCGGCTGGCCTTCATCTTAATCCCAAATTCCGTGGCGAGCTCGTCGTTGGTCGTGTGGATACCAGCCGTGTGACCCAACCCACCGAAGTGAAGGAGGTCATCACAGATTTGGAAGGCATCCGCTTTGTCTTTCGCCTTGTAAACGGAAATCACTGGCGATAACTTTTCTTGAGAGAGTGGGAACTTAGGTCCGACACCCTTCAATTCAGCTGCCAAGACCTTGGTGTTAGCGGGAACTTCAATCCCAGCCAATGCCGCAATCTTAACCGCAGCCATCCCGGCGATTGGGCCCTTGACGCCACCCTCTGGTCGGAACATCGCATCAGCCAGAGCCTTTTCGTCGGCCTTCTTAATGAAGAAGACACCACGATCTTGCATCTCTTGTTTAACAGTGGCATAGATTTCTTGGTCAATGACGGCACTGTTTTCAGAAGCACAGACCATCCCGTTATCAAACGTCTTGGAAAGCACGATGTCATAGACGGCCCGCTTGATCTTCGCCGTTTTTTCAATGTAAGCTGGACCATTACCAGGACCAACCCCTAAGGCTGGCTTCCCAGTCGAGTAAGCCGCTTTAACCATGCCGGGACCACCGGTGGCCAAGACACTGGCAACCATTGGGTGATTCATCAGTGCCGTCGTGGCATCCAGACTAGGCTTATCGATCCACTGGATCACGCCTTCTGGCGCACCGGCAGCGATCGCAGCATCGCGAACAACCTTAGCAGCCATCACGGAAGACTTCTGGGCCTGTGGGTGAAAGGCAAAGATGATGGGGTTCCGGGTCTTCACGGCAATCAATGACTTGAAGAGCGTCGTTGACGTTGGGTTCGTTACAGGCGTAACCCCGGCCAAAATCCCTAAAGGTTCGGCAACGGTAATCAATTGACGTTCACGGTCATCCTTGATGATGCCGACGGTCTTGTCATGCTTGATTGAATGCCAAATTTCTTCGGTAGCAAACATGTTCTTAATGGCCTTGTCTTCCATGACCCCACGGCCAGTTTCTTCGAAGGCCGCCTTGGCCAACGTCATGTTTTGGTCGAGACCGGCAATCGCCATCTGGTGGACGATGTGGTCGACCTTTTCTTGCGTAAAGTCGTCCATGGCACACAGGGCGTCGTGGGCTTTAGCCGTTAACCGGTCGATCATCTGGTCAACGGTTTCGGTTTTTTCAGTTGATTTTAATTTTGGATTTTCTTTCACGTTCTTTAACATGCTTATGCCTCCGTTTTTGAAAACAGTCTTGTTAAGTTCTTCACGAGTTATATCTTAGCACGTCTCAAAAATTCTGCAAGACCATATGTTAAAAAAATCACAAAAAAGTTTTGGAACTTATCAAACGTTGATTTATCAAGATCCGCCTCACAAGCACATGTAAGCGCATACATATAAACCATCTCATCTGATTAATTTTATTTGTGTGAATGTCATCACTTTCAGGCTGTTACATTTTCACATGCTGTTTCGTTTCTTTTCAATAGCCTTGGCGTGGCTTCATTTTTTCTAAGATATTTCAGTGATCCCCCTAATTCTTCAAATATTCCGAGAGACTCTATGCTAAAGTAAAGATATCAAAACAATTTTAGGGGAGAAGGATTGATCCCATGCGACCTTGGGCCTTTTGGCGGGAAGCCACCCACCACTTTTTCAATCACTGGGGCAGCTATGTCACCCTGGTCTTCATGACAAATGTTGTCGTGAGTTATCTCGCTGTTCCAGCCTTTACCTGGCTGACGGCCGAGCTCATGCGCTGGCAACACGTGCCATATATTTCTTATACCAATATCGGATCACTCGTCATTAGTCACCCACTGGCCCTCGTTGGCCTGGCTTTGATTCTACTGGCGATTATCACGCTGGTTTACTGGCAATTTGCCTACCTGCTACTCGGGGTCACCAACATTCGCCATGGGCGGCCACAGAGCTCCCTAGCGGTCTTAGGCGACACCGTCCGCAGCATTGCCGGCGCCTCACCCAGCACCTTTCTTTTCTTTATTGGCTACTTCATCGTGATTATTCCCTTTGGAAGTGAACTCTTCTCGACACCCCTCCTCAGCAAAGCCAAGATCCCGGCATTTATTGTCAGTTATCTCATGGAAAAGCCGATCATGGCCGTGGCCTTAGGACTCTTCTATGTTGGGGCCGCCTACCTCGGCATTCGCCTGATCAGCGTGTTGCCTTTGATGATTCTCGACCAGCAGCACAGCCGTCAGGCCATCCGGCTAAGTTGGCAACGCACTCGCGGCCACTTCTGGACCTATCTTAGCCGCATCCTGATTACCTTAGTGTTAGTGACCGCCACCGTCTGGGTCATCTATGCCGCGATCTATCTCGCCCAGTTGGGGGCTGACCGTACACACTTCGGGCTAGCTGCGGCCACGATTAACCTGCTCATCATGGAAATTATCACGGAGTTTATTGTCTGCTATAGCACGGTGATCTTCATGATGGTGATTCTCAGTAGCCATGAGGGTCAGCGTCTGACGCCCACGACCCTCCTGCGGTTCCACGAGCCCGCCAAAACCAAGCTGCGGACGCGACTGCTCATTACGGGTGGGGTCATCTTCATTTCCGGCTTACTGGTAACCTTCAACCTGGTTTACCTCAACGGCTTTGCCATGAGTCGTCCCCTGACGATTGCCCACCGGGGAGTCGACCATGGCAACGGGGTTCAGAACACCATTCCCGCCATGGTCAAGACCAGTCGGGAACATCCCGATTACGTCGAAATGGATATTCGCGAAACCAAGGATCATCAGTTTGTGGTCATGCATGACGGTAATCTCAAGGCCTTAGCCGGCTTAAACCGCAACGTTTCCAAGATGACGTTGAAACAACTCACCGCAGTGACCGTCACCGAGAATGGCTACCAGGCGAAGATTCCCAGCTTCGAGGCCTACCTCAATTCAGCGATCAAGCACAAACAAAAACTCCTGATTGAGATCAAAACCAGTCGCCGGGACTCCAAGAATTTGCCGGCACTGTTCTATCGCCAATTTGGGCAACGAATCATGGCCAATCATGATGAGGTCCATACGTTGAGCTACGGGGTCATGAATACCTTGAAGACGGACTATCCGAAACTCTTCGTTAGCTACATCATGCCATATAACCTTACCTTCCCCCACACCAAGGCCAACGCCTACACGATGGAGTCAACGACACTGAACGACACCTTCATCGATCAGGCTGAGAAGCTTCATAAGCGCGTCTACGCCTGGGATATCGACGATGTCACCCAGACGGACCAGATGATGTTCTTAGGCGTCAACGGCGTCATTACCAATAACCTCAGTACCATTCAACAGGAAATCAAAGACAATACGGATCACCCGAGCTACGCCAACCTCTTGTTAACCTTCATGAACGACTTATCCTTAGAGTCACAGACCCAATAGTCAAAGAAAGGCACCGCAACGATTCCCAGTGGGAAAAGTCGCGGTGCCTTTGTGTGATCACTTATTTCTTTTCAATTTTACGAATTGGTCGTTTGATGAGGTGCAGGAGCTTCTCGGACTGAAGTCGGGAAACAACGGCATCGATGGCCACCTGCATCAGCTTCTCATTTAAATCCTTGGCGGCCGGCTGAACCTGTTCTTCACCCAAATGGTGTAGACGATCTTCCAACTGGCTAATGAAGTTGTCATAAGCCTGCTTCGGATAGTCCCCCGCCGTAATCTGGTCGATGCCAGAACGGACCGTGTCCGTCTGGAACATTGGCTTTAGGAGACTAATCATCAAGATATCCGTGAGTTGCATGGTCTGATACTTCTTCTTGACCGGAGCCAAGATCACGTGGTGTTTAACATAGTTGTTAATCATCGCTGGGGTAATGGTATCAATACCCAAGGGTCCGAGAATATCGTTAATTAACGCTGTTACCTGGTCCATGTAAAGGTCAAACTTAGGGAGATCGTCCCATCGTGGCAGTTTAACGCCGTGCATCTGGTGTTCCCACCGCGTGTATTGATTGAAGTCAGCCATGTCTCTTTCCTACCCTTCCGGTTCTTACAGGCAATTATAACATATTACCTAGTTTTAATGACTAGATAAGCATTAATTGTTTGGTTTTCAGCTAGCGCCAACGTATGCGACTCAGAATTCGTTTTCCTAAGACCTCCTGAACCACCAGGAAGATGGGTTGAACACTGATCATCAACGGAATATAAATCAAGGCCAGCTGCCAATTCAGTAAGTTAACCAGAGAGAAGATTGACCCAAAGAAGAGGAAGACAACGGCGAACAGTCCCGCCATCAACGCCACCAAAGCAATCTTGAAGCGGTTGAGGGGCCGGGCCACGCGAAGTAAGGCGTTCAGGCTGATGAGCCCCGTCATGAGGACACTCAGTGTCGAAGTCGTCGCGAAGTCGAGGTGAAACTGCGTGCCCAAGGCCAGGATAACCAGAATGTACCCCACCACACAGACCGCGGCCGGCGCCGCAATCTCCATAACCTGTTGCATAAACCGCCCCTGAATGCGGGCGTAGTTGGGTTGGAGGGCCAGGAAGAAGGTAGGAATTCCCACCATGAGCGATGAAATTGGGGTTAATTGAATGGGTTCAAACGGATAGCTTCGACTCATAAAGATAAAAATCAACGTCAGGACGACTGAGTACATGGTCTTGATCAGGTAAAGTGAAGCCACTCGCTCAATATTGTTAATGACTCGGCGTCCTTCGTTGAGAACATTGATCATGGCATCAAAATTAGAGTCCACCAGCACGAAATCCGCCAGACTCTTGGTGGCTTCACTGCCGGAGGCCATGGCGATACTACAGTCTGCCTGGCGTAGCGCCAACAGATCGTTGACCCCATCCCCGGTCATGGCCACGGTGTGCCCCGCGTCCTGATAGGCCTGAATCAGGCTCTGCTTCTGACTGGGGGTCACGCGACCAAAGACATTGTAGTCTTCAATCAACTTCGCGTAATCGGGCGTGGCACCCACCTGACTCATATCGACGAGCTGGTCAGCCCCGGCAATCCCGGCGCGTTTAGCAATACTGGCCACGGTCACAGGGTTATCTCCAGAGATGACCTTGAGGGCCACCTCCTGAGTCGCAAAATAACCAAAGGTATCCTTGGCGCGCGGCCGCAGTTCATCCGTGATACACAACAAACCAAGTGCCTGTGGTGCCGTGGGTTGTGGCGTCGTCAGCTGATCAACTTGGGCCAACACGAGCACCCGATAACCAGCCGCAGCCAAATATGTGATCCGGTGCTTGATCTCGATGGGAACCGTCGCGAAGATAAACTCTGGTGCGCCCAACACATAGGCCTGACCACTAGCTAACCGGGCCCCACTCCATTTTCTCCCGGACGAGAACGGCAAGACCTCGCTAGCGGCTACGGTTGGTGTCCCTAAGGCAGTCTTCACCGCCTGAGCGGTCTCGTTATCATCACCCGTCGCCGCGACTACCTGAGCCAGCGTCGTTTGTAAGGCTTCTACTGACTGGTCACCCACCGGTTCAATCCGATCAAATTGTAATTGGCCGTTGGTAATCGTCCCGGTCTTATCCAGACACAGCACATCGACCCGGGCCAAGGCCTCGATCGCCGGCAACTCCCGCACCAACACGTTGCGTCGACCCAAGGTAAAGGCCCCAGCTGCCAAAGCCACAGAGGTCAACAGGACCAGTCCCTCGGGAATCATCCCCACCACGGCCGCCACCGTGCCTAGAATGGCGCGGTTCTGCGCCTGTCCCCGTAAGAGCGAGGAGACGAAGAGTGCTACCCCCAACGGGATAATGGTAAACGTCAACACTTTGATAATTCGATTGATAATGGTGAGGAGTTCGCTGGCACCCCGTTTTTTTTCTTTAGCGGAATTCGCCAACTTCTTCACGAAACTCCCATGGCCAACCGTGGTAGCCTGGACGGTCGCGCGGCCCCCTAAAATGACACTCCCGGAAATGAGATCATCTCCGGTTGCCTTCATAATGGGCGTCGACTCCCCGGTAATCTGGGACTCATCGACTTCAATGCCAGTTGTCTCTCTGACGCGGCCATCCACGGGTAGCTGGTCCCCACGGCCTAAAATCATCAGGTCGTCGACCACCAAGTCATCCTGGGAATGTGCCGCCACTTGGCCGCTACGACGAACATTAATTTTACTTTCCGAAAGTAACGCCAGTTTGTCGACTTGGCGTTTCGATCTGATTTCTTGAAAAATACCGATCCCCGTATTGAAGACCACGACACCGATGAACAGGAGATTTTTATAACTCCCCGTCAGGAGCACTAGGCCCCCTAAAAGAAGGTTGATCAGGTTGAATAGCGTTAGCAGGTTATCCCGAAAGATTTGTTTGACGCTTCTGGTCAGTGGGGGTAACGGATCGTTCTGTTGGCCCGCTGCAATCCGCTGACGAACCGCCGCATCATCTAAGCCTTGATCCAGTAAAGGTAACTCACGTTCTGGCATCGCCGATTCCTCCTTTTACGGGTTCTTTAACCACCATTGTACTCGATAATCCGCTTTCAATCCTGTAATCACGCGACATTTTCAGGAACTTTAAAAATTCGGTAATAGTTCACAGGACCTCCGCAGAGTGGTTAAATGGAAGTATGGGGCTGTGGAAGGGGTCGCCTGCGGCTGCCAGGGATTACACCTGCTGTGGGGACGCTTCAGCCCCTTGGGCTTCTCGCTCGCTTTGAAGCCCCGTCAGGAACACGGGTCTTCAAAGTCGCCCGGACTGTAAGGCCGAGTAAAGCCTCTCGGTCTAACAGTCCCACCACGGCCGGCTCCATCCCTGGCCTCCTCCGGCTTAGATCGACCCTTTCCGCAATGAAACTATCGCCCCACCTTTTTTAATTTTACGAACTGAGACGTATCAAAATGACGTCTTGGTCTGCCAAATTTTCAAGTGATTTCCGACATAATCATTGTGACCGGCAACCATTTAACCGGTCATGAGTCTCATGCTTCACTACATAAAGGAGGAATCATCATGAATCACAAGTCGTCATCAGTTATTCTGTTTATCCTCTATATTGTCCTCTTCGGGTGTATGTTAGCCCATAAGGATATGTTGGCCATGTGGCTAATGACCTTCGGCATGTTAATCGAAGCCTCAATCAACCTGTACGACCAATTCAAACGACCACGCTAATCAAAGGAGACGATAGTCATGACCATTAAAAATCTTGCTTCAACCCGCCCACTGGCAGATGGTAACGCCATCCCCGGCATGGGATTTGGGACCTACTTATTGAGCGACCAGGAGACCATGGACGCCACGATTAAAACCGCTTGGGATGCCGGATATCGGCTCTTCGATACGGCAATGCTCTACCGTAACGAAGATATCCTCGGGACCACCCTACAGAACCTGCAGATACCCCGTCAGGAGCTCTTTCTGACCAGTAAGGTCGCCGAGGTGGCCCAAGGTTACGATGAAACCTTACAGGCCGTCACCGGCTCTTTAAAGCGGCTTCAGACCGATTACCTAGACCTCCTGTTGATTCACTGGCCCGTCCGCGAACATTTCTTTGATACCTGGCGCGCCCTCGAACAACTCAAGGCCAATGGTCAGGTGAAGTCAATTGGGGTGTCCAACTATACCGTGGCTCACCTAGAATTGCTGGCGACCAAGGCCAAAGAAATGCCCGTCATCAACCAAGTTGAATATCATCCCTACCTGAATCAGCAAGCCTTAAACGACTTCGATACGGCCAACCACATCATCACCGAGGCTTGGAGTCCCCTGGGTCGTCGCGTGGACTTGGCGGACCCGATGATCGCTAAGATTGCCGGGCACCATAACAAATCAGTTGCCCAAACCATTCTGCGCTGGGAACTGCAACACGACATCTTGCCAATTCCAAAATCGCAACACGCCGAACGGATTCGTCAGAACGCCGAGGTCTTTGACTTCACCCTCAGCGAAGATGAAATGACGATGATCGACCTACTGAATAAGAATCAGCGAAATGGCAATGAACCCGAGATCGTTTACGAAACCGGGAAACAGTATTAATTAGCACATCAATAAAAATAAGGCGTCGGATCTCTTATCTTGAAGATAGAGACCCGACGCCTTACTTCTTTGTTTCCTGAAGGTTTTTAAGAAACACAATCACATTTTTGAAGCCGCGAAACGAAAGACTACTCGCTGTTAGTCAATACTAATTTCGTGGTTATTGTCAACTTCGGCTTGCTTTGGCAAGGTCAGTGTCAACACACCATCCTTGAACTCGGCCTTGACCTGCTTCAAATCGATGTTTGGCAGATAGAAGGAACGGGCCACGTTTTGGCTGTGGCGTTCTTGCCGTAAGATCCGACCGTCGTCATCCTTAGTGGATTCACTGACGTCTGACTTACCGGAGATCCGCAAGGTTTCATCACGATAGTCGATGTGAATGTCATCCTTCTTGAAGCCTGGCAATTCGGCGGTAACCACATAGTCCTTGTCGTGTTCAACGACATCCGTCTTCATAGCTGCGTCGCCACTAAACATATCGTGACCTAAGTTGCCCACTTCATTGAAGAAATTCATTGGATCAAAGAAATCATAATTCCGGTTCATTAAATCATTAGCCATAATCAATTAACCCCTTTCTGCTTTGCTTGATTACATTTTCTATAATAGTCAGCATTGGTCAGAAATGCAAATAATTAGCACTCATCTTGCTAAAGTGCTAATTTCAGACGCTAAGTCCCTGCTAATACTGATCTATTAGGATGGCTATTCTAGATCGACCTGTGGCTATTTTCAATTATTTTATCTAAAGGTCAAAAAAGGTAAGTAATCCTCCACAGATTGCTTACCTTTTAGCATGACCAAATTAACGCGCCGTTTCAATCACGACGTCGTCTGGAATAGCCGTGACATCTTCCACGGTCTCCAGGTTGGCAACTAACCAATTTTTATCATTTTGAATGAGTTTGTCCGTAAAGTTCCGAGCCCAACGGCCGTTAGACTTTTCTTCGGCCGGTAAGCTGGCATACTTGTTGGCAACCAGATGTTGCAAGAGCGATTCATTGACGTGCCACTTCTTGCGAAGGGTCCGACAAACAATCTCCCCAATCTCGTCCGGCGTGTAGTCCGCGAAGTTCAACGTCAACGGAATCCGCGAACGCAGTCCAGGGTTAGCCCCCAAGAACTCGTCCATCTGGTCGGTATACCCGGCGAAGATGGCGATAAACTTATCGCGGTTATTTTCCAGTTGCGTGATCAACGCTTCGACGGCTTGCTTTCCAAAATCATTACTACCATTGCCGCTGGCAGTTAATTGATAGGCTTCATCGACGAAGAGCACCCCGCCCATGGCATCACGAACAGCGTTGGTGGTCTTCTGCTCCGTCTGACCGATGTACTGGCCAACGAGGTCGGCCCGACCAACTTCCATGACCGTCTTTTTCTCTAGAATACCGAGATTGTAGAAGAGCTGCGCGAGAATCCGCGCAACAGTGGTCTTACCCGTCCCAGGATTTCCAGCAAAGACCATGTGGTAAGTGGGTTTCTGGTCATCTGGCAAGGCGTCCTTCAACTTCCGGTCACCGGCGACGCGGTCTACCAGCTTGTGGACGAAGTCTTTGACCTCGTCCAAGCCAACCAACTGATCGATCTGCGTCAGGAGTTCCTGAACCTTGGCTTCCTTTTCTTGTTCGTCGCCACCGACGAGTTCGTTCAGGTCACTGTCTAGGATCGCCGTCACATCACGGTCGGGATCCTCGATACAATTGTTGGCAACAATCCGGACCAATTTTTCGTTAAAGTTCCGGACCCAACGGCCGTTACTGTTTTCAATATTGGTCTTGTAGGCATCTTCGATCGTCTGGGTGTAAAGGTCGCGATTAAAGGTGAATTGCTGGTCGTCCAGCAATTTCATCCCAATCTCGGCCACTTCTTCACCGGTGTAGTCCTGGAAGTCAAAGATGTTCGGCGCCCGTGAGATTAAGCCCGGGTTCATGTGCATGAAGTCCTTCATTTCCTTGGTGTACCCGGCAAAAATGATCATGAGATCGTCACGGTGGTCTTCCATAAATTTCAGAATGGTATCGACCGCTTCTTGACCCCAGTTCACCGATCCACCTTCCTGATACAGGGTGTAGGCTTCATCGATAAAGAGTACGCCGCCAAGCGCCTTCTCTAGGACTTTCTTGGTCTGAATGGCCGTGCCCCCGACGTTCTGGGAGACCAGATCTTGGCGGGAAACTTCGACGTAGTTATCTTTAGGCAAGATGCCCTCTTCAAACATAATCTTACCGACTAACCGAGCAACCGTGGTCTTCCCAGTTCCTGGGTTCCCTAAATACAGGGAGTGATAAGACTGCGCCACGCCCTTCAGACCCTGCTCCTTACGCTTTTGATTGAAGATAGCGAGTCGAATGAATTGGGTCACGGCTTCCTTAACCTTATCCAACCCAATCATCGCATTGAGTTCATCTAGCGCTGATTTTTCAGGCTCAGCTTCGGTTTCCGCAACCTTTTCCTCTGGTTTCTTGGTTTCAGCCACTGGTGCTGGCTTTTTCTCTTCCGGTTTCGGTTCTGGCTCGACAGGGGTACTGCTGACACCTTCCAGACGGACCTCTGCACCCTCAACTTCGGCTGAGGACTGTTCATCCATCGAGACGATAAGCCAAGTCAGGTCACTCAGGTTATTACTGTCAGCCTTCAAAAGCGCGTGCGTCAATGACGCGGACGTTTGTGGGTAATCAAAATTCAAGGCATCCACCACGAACTGCGATCCCGAACGCAAGGTAATCATGTTATCCCCGTCAGCAGGACCACTAAAGTAAACGTCACTCCCCTTATACTGGGAGTTGTCAACGCCACCTAAATCCCGCAGAATTTGCGTGGTCTGCAAATCAACGACTGCACCATCCCTGGCCCAAATTCCTTGGACGACGGACTTGTTGAGGAAAACATTTGCACCCTTCCTACAATTCAGACCTTCCCCGCTGTTCTGGCGAATCTCAGAGTTAGTCAGCGTCACATTACCACCCTCGGTCCACAAAGCAGGATAGCTTTCCACCGTATGACTGTCTAGGATGGCACGATTCAAAACGACCGTCCCATTTCTCTTATTAGAAATAATATTGTATTCCGATGAATAGATCGTCAGATTTTCAACTTCTAAGTAGCCATTTTCCTTCATGGAAAAATGCGAGTCAATCACCACATCTCCTGGTTGTTGGCCGTTTCCGCGTAGGCGTAAATTCCCCACGTCAAAACCGTTGGGAAAGGTGTAAGTTCCCGGATCAATGACCACAACATCCCCGACGTGAGCCGCCTTAATGCCTTCATCAAAGGCCTTTTTCCCAAAGCCTTTACCAACTGAAATTGCTTTCTTCAACTCGCCATCTCCTTACGCGACCAACTTAAATGTGCATTTTCTTCGCTTGATTGTTCATGTAGATTAGCCCAATGGCTCCCAGAATAAATCCCAGACCCCAACGGACGAAGAAGAGCACGACTTGGCTTAACCACACGACGGGTGCCATAATGCCGCCCCAACCGAGGCGCTTAAAGTCCCCTAAGAGGAAGAAGGTTACATTCCGCAGACTGCTTGGAAAATTTTCAATCGCGTTATCGGCCTCAAGCATAATCGTCGTCGCAACCGGATAGAGCACCAGGTTCAGCAACAGCCACAGCGGCTCTAACGGCACATTGATTGATGAATCCCAGACTAAGACACACGCAATAATCGAAAAAATATACTGCTTAACCCAAAATTTCGTGGGTTGTAAGGCATAAATTCGTTGAAAGAAATTAGATTCCTGCTCGGTCGTTGCCCCGGCCGCCTGCGTGCCAAATTTAGGGGCTGTCTTGGCCGTGGGCTGTTCTTCTGGTGCTGCGGCCTGAGTCCCGAACTTAGGCGCTTCACTCGCTTCTGGCTGAGTCTCAGTCGGTTGTTCTTGTTCGTCTGGTGCACTATTGACCCCAAACTTAGGCTTGTTTCCGTCATCCATGTTAATTCCTCCTAAATATAGGTCAGATTATCTGTCATCCTATCCAAATCTAGCCACTGAAAAAAGCGCTGATGCACTGGCTAACTGGTCTCAAAAACTATGTATAGCACCCAATAGCGTGCTCAAAATGATTATATCACAAGGGTTTACCCGTCAACAGGCCCAATCCCATCGCTTTTCGCCAACTTGACGACACCTGACTTCACAACCCTAAAGGTCATCCCGGACCGCCTACTTATACTAACGAAATCCGGCTAACATTTTTCGCAAGTTTTGAAAAATTAACTATTAAAATGGTAATTTATTGGCGGCAATTTCGCGAAAAAGTTGGATGGCACCAGGGTGTTTCGTGCAAACATCAGCCACTGTTACTAAATAATTGGATTGTCAAACTGCTAAATTCTCTCGACAATGACGACAAATCCGAGGACCAATATGTGTTGCGGCAACGCTCAATCCTAGCCGGAGGAGGCCAGGGATGGCGCCGGCCGTGGCGGTAGCGTTAGACCGAGTGACTTTCTCGGACTTACGCTACGGGCGACTTTGAAGACTCGTGTTCTTAGCGGGGCTTCAAATCGAGCGAGAAGGCCACGGGGCTGAAGCGTCCCCACAGCAGGCGGAATCCCTGGCAGCCGCAGGCGGCCATCTTTCACACAACATTAAACAACCTAAAAAGAGGCACCCAGAACAAGTCCGAGTGCCTCTAAATTAACTAATAATTTTAGTAAGTTTCTTGGTCTTCAACTGGCTTAGGCTTAACAATCTTTTCGCCTAAAGCATCCGCCAAGTCCTGCAATGCGGCTTCACGGGTTGGAATAACGTCCATATTGAAGATGATGGAGTCGATGTCCCCACCAGCAAAATCAAATTGTTCGAAGTAAACGTATGGGTCATGTTCGTCGTCATGATTCAAGAAATGATCTGTAACGGCTTCTGAAAGTGCGGTTGCCCAAGATAAGTCTTTCATCTTTGGTAGATCGTGCTTCGTCACATACCCCGGTTCCAACAACAATTTAGCTGCCTTATCCACGTCTTCCGTTGGAATTTGAACAGCTTCTTTTTCTGTGTCTTCCTTTGGTGTATCTGCCATAATCAAAATCTCCTTTGATGTTACTAATTTCAGTCTAATCCTTTTTCGCGGAAACGTTAAGTATGTCATTGATAAACGATAATCGAGTGTTCTTACGCTGTTCGGTTGCCAGGCGCGTGAAAAACAGGTACAATTTTGGTCAATTCACCTACTATAAAAAGGCACGGAGACGCGCTATAATAGGGGGATAGAAATAACGAAATGAGGAATGATGTGTGGATAGCGGTCAGATAGTTGTGAACTTAATTATTATTTTAATTACTTTTCTCTTTGCAGCTTTCTTTGTTGCCTGCGAGTTTGCCTTAGTTCAGACGCGGCCTAGTGCCCTCGAAGAAAAGATCGAGGCACAAGACAAACCGTCGACGAAGCTTAATCGGGCTTTGAAAATGGTCACCAATTTAAATGAATATTTATCAACAACTCAGGTTGGGGTTTCCCTAGCCGGAATCATCTTAGGGTGGATCGGGGAAACGTTCTTCGTGGACATTCTCCTCGCCGGGATTGCCCCGGCCCACATTAACAGCGCCACAGCTCACACGGTCAGTGTGATCATCGGGGTTCTCCTGTTAACCTACCTAGAAGTGGTCTTTACCGAAATTGTGCCAAAGAACATTTCCATCGATATGCCAATGCGGGTTCTGATGCTAGTCGTCACGCCTTTACACTATTGTCACGTGATCTTCTACCCCTTCGTTTGGTTGCTGAACTCCAGTGCGTCTGGTGTGGTCAAGCTGATGGGCTTGAAGGTTGCCAATGAAAGTGACGAAGTCTTCTCTCAAGCTGAAATTCTGAACCTCTCACGGAGTGCCGTGGAAGGTGGGGAACTCGAAAAAAATGACCTGGTTTACATGCAACGGGCCTTCGAACTCAACGATAAAGTTGCCAAAGATATCATGATCGACCGGACCCAATTAATCGTGATCGACATTACGTCGACGGTTAAGAGTGCCCTCAATGTTTATCTGCAAGAACGTTTTAGCCGCCTCCCCGTCGTTGCGGATGGTGACAAGGATAAGATCCTGGGTTACGTCTACAACTATGACCTGATTCGCCAACAACAGGTGGATCCTAAGGTCAGAGTCGACAAGTTGATTCGAGACATTTCTACGACGCCAGAAACGACGCCAATTACGGAAGTTCTCCAACAGATGATTAAGAAACGGACGCCAATCGTCGTCGTTGTCGATGAATACGGGGGAACCTCGGGTATTATCACCGATAAGGATATCTATGAAGAGTTATTTGGAACCGTTCGTGATGAGATCGACGATGCCAACGACCAGTACATCTTCAAACAACCAAATGGGACCTTCCAAGTTAACGGGAAGATGACCACCTACGACTTTGAACGGTACTTTAACACCGACATCAAGGGCTTCGAGACGACGGAAATCGTCACGATGGCCGGTTACATCATCGACAATTATCCAGATGTCAAAGTGAACGACGTCGTTCACTTACAGAACTTCGATTTGAAGGTCTTGGACTACGAGAACTCCTTCATTAACTGGTTTGAAGTCACGGTTAAACCGCAACTACCAGCCGTTAATCCAGATGACTCGGATGATGACGATTCAGACAAGTAAAGTGCTACTGCAAAACAGCCGTTGGGGCCAATCCCCAACGGCTGTTTTCGTGTGCAATGGGCTCCGTGAACGGGTGCGCTGCCGATTTACCGTTGACAACCTTCCCACGCCACGACCATAATGAACGGTATGCCCATTTAGAAAGGAAGCCGCGTCGTGGCTATCGCACAATTAACCAATCAAATTATCCTGATGTTTCTGCTAATGGCCGTGGGCCTGCTGATTAACAAGCTTGGTTTCATGCGCGCCCAAACCGCCAGTGACCTCACCAACATCCTGCTCTACGTGGTGTCGCCCTGCCTGATCATCAAGGCCTTCGAGCAACACTTTTCGGCGACTCGCCTGCGAAGTCTCGGGCTCGTCATGCTCGGGATCATCCTCACCTACCTGGTGATGGTGCTCATCACCCAGGTGGCCTTTCGATCGGTCAAGGATCCCAATCTCCAGCGCATCATGCGCTTCGGTGCCGTCTATTCCAACGCCGGCTTCATGGGAATTCCCTTGGCCAGCGCGCTCTTTGGCAACAATGGGGTCTTCTTCGCAGTGGCCTCATTGGCTGGCTTCAACCTTTTCTGTTGGACCCATGGTATCGCCCTCTTTCGATCCCACTCCGGTGATCGCAACTGGCGCGCGATCCTTTTGAACCCAAACATCATCGCTATCGCCTTTGGTCTACTGCTCTTCGTGAGTCCACTCCATTTACCTAGCCTATTAAACCAAACGGTCACGGCGGTCAGTTCCATTAACACCCCACTCTCCATGATCGTCATCGGGAATAGTTTGGCGGCGGTTCGGCTGAATCGTCAAGCCTTGAACTACCGATTGTTGTGGGCTCTGGTCTGTCGTAACCTGCTATTTCCAATCATCGATATTCTTTTATTACGACTCTTGGGTGTCACGGGAATTCCGTTCTACACCACCGTGCTCATGGCAGCCTGTCCGGTAGCCGGCAACGTGGTGTTGTTCACTCTTCAGGCTCACGGCGATACCACACCTGCCGTAACGTTAATGAGTGTCTCGACAATCTGTAGCCTCGTAACGATTCCATTGGTCTTTGCCTTAGGCAGCCTATAAAAATATAAAACGACCGTTCACCAGGGTATTCTTCCTGATGAACGGTCGTTTTTAGTTTAATCTCAGTTTTCTTGATCCGGTGCCACTTGCCGTCGGTTCGCGAAGAAACCACTCACCATTGGGGCGACCTTCTTGTAACCATAGGCCATCCCCAACAACAGGCAGGAAGCCAAAACCGCTGCAATTGGCAGGGTATGGAACATGCCAGCTGGTAAGACCAAGGCTAGTGGTGGAAAAGCGTAGGCTGCGGGCAACTTGATCCGTAAGAGCTGTAGGAGCAAGAAGACCAGTGGCAGGCTAATCAATGTCGTCAGTAACCACGAAGCAATCAGGACGTGCACCACGACCCCAATCGTCGCGGCCCCACTGAGCGCGATGATCTGTTTGATGGCCATTTTTCCCGCGTACTTGGGCTTCTGAATCACTTCGAAGAGGACCACGAAGACTGGGGGAATACCGGCCATCTGTGGATGCCCAGACAGCCAGACGGCCGCCACCCAAATCACTGCGGCAATGGCAAACAGCACCATGTGTTTGAGTTGAATAGGTTCTGGCGTGGGTTGGCCCTTCTGGAGACCCGCAATTAACACCCCTGCCATAAGAATCAGTGTAAAGGCAAAGATTGCCACGATAAAGGACATGTGCGTGGCATTGACGATGATTGGCAACAGCCCCGTCGCAAATGACGGTGCCAAGACCGAACGCAAGCCCTTCAGTAGCATCAGTACAAATAGTAGGGTTAATAGGATCTTTTCCGGATAGTTAATTGGCAACTGGTTCACGACGAACCCAATCACGGCCGTCCCCGATGGCGCCAAGAATATCTTCAAGGGTTGGCTAACCCAGTCGCTCTTGTGGTAAATCCACGTTCCGGTGGTCAGGGCAGCAATCTCAGGGAGAATGATTTCGTAGTCATTTAACCAGGTCGCTACGCCAACCATTGCCAACACGAAAACAAATCCTATTAGATAATCTCGACTCTCACGTTTACTCAAATGCATCACGCTCTTTGATCCTCCTAACTGTCATTCAATGGTATACAATTCGTTCATTAACAAAGTATTTTCGATTATAGCACAATAGGACGTGATATTCAGGTCAGATCACCCTTTCTGTGACACGAACGCTTGCCCAATCTTTTCTGAAAACAGCAAAAGAACCCCGGCTAATCGGCCGAGGTTCACCAAGATTAAATTTAAATTACTGCTCCTGCTTAGGTAAACGGAGTGCTAAGAGGAAACCGACAAAAGCCATGATAAACGTAAAGTAGAAGCCATAGTGTGCCCCGTTAACGAAGGCCGCAGCCCGACTACCGGCACCGTAAGCAACTTGCCCTATGCCTAACAGACTCGTGGCGATCGCCGTCGAAATGGCCCCAACAATTTGTTGGAAGGTATTCATAATTGCACTACCATCAGCCGCAAGCGGCCCCGTTAAGGCGTTCAACCCATGGGTTTGCGATGGCGACATGGCCAAGGGTGCCCCAATCATCAAGATAACGTGGGCCAAGATAATGTACCAGATGGCACTGCTGGTCGTAGTAAGGGCCAACAAGACGGCCCCAGCCATTGAGATGATGAATCCCAAACGAACTGGCATCCGTGCCCCTACCCGGTCGTACAAACGCCCAGCAGCGGCGGAGACGATGGCATTCACAATCCCACCTGGAAACATAATGATCCCGGTCAAGGCCACGGGAATCAAGACCCCTTTTTGAATGTACATAGGTAATAAATACATCGCGGAAAGAATAATTCCAAAATTAATCATAACCAGGCTAGCTCCAATTCGGAAACCAGGAATGGCAAAGGCCCGTAAGTTTAGAATCGGCTTTTCCATGTTTAATTGCCGATGCGTGTACCAGGCCAGAACAACGAGCCCAACGAGCAGACTCCCGATAACAGGTAATGAGACCCAACCGTTGTCACTGGCCAGACTAACTCCCATAACCAGGCTCCCAAATCCAATCGTGGATAACACGATTGAGAGGAAATCAACCTTGGGCCGGGTAACTGGCGCGATATTCTTCAGTGAAGTTACGGCAAAGATGAAGGCAATGACCAGAAATGGCACAAACAACCAGAAGATCCACCGCCAAGAAGCAATCCCGAGGACCAGACCAGCTAGCGTTGGCCCAACAGCGGGGGCAAACATGACAACCAGACTGACCATCCCCATGGCAGCCCCTAACTTATATGGCGGAAAGATCTGCATGGCCACCGTAAACATCAGTGGCAGGATCAACCCATTGGCGACCCCTTGAATCATCCGTCCGAAAAGTAACACGCCAAAACCCGGCGCGGAGGCCGAAATGACGGCCCCAACAGCAAAGGCCACTAACGCAAACAGGATAACCTGCCGAGTCGTGAACCATTTCGTAATAATACTGGATAGTGGCAAAACCACACCAACCATTAACATATAACCGGTAACCAACCATTGAATCGTTGCGGTGGACACGTTAAGCTGGGTCATCAGTTGGGGTAAAGCAATATTCAAGGATGTTTCAGAAAACATCCCAACAAATCCTCCAATGAGCATCCCCATCATGGCAAGCGTTGGATGCGCCACTGGCACTCGGGCCTGTTGCACCTCATTAGCTTGGCTATTTTGTACTGAATCCATTTGTTTTCACACTCTCTTTCAAATATTCACACAATGGATTACTCTACCAGAAAAAAAGAAACTTCGTAAGCGATCCCGCTCAAAAAGTTTCTAAAAAAGAATTATTCTCATTTTTTTCCTTGTAACTGCCGAAATTAGTCCCGCTTGGCTGCCGCAATCTGGTCGCGCAGTTCCCGCAACCGTTTCGTATCTAATTCCGGTGCCATCATCAACTGATCATATTCAAACTGCAGTCGGGGCAAATCCGAAACTGGAACACCCTTGGCGCTGTGCGCAGGATCCTGTAGCTCTTGATCCTGCAGAACCACCGTGCGCGTAGCCACCTTCTGGCGAAAGGCCTGGTCGTGAGCCACGAAGAGGACGGTTCCCGGATAACCCACAAGAAAGTCTTCCAGTGCTTGTAGGGCCGGTAAATCCAGATAATTCGTGGGTTCGTCTAGAACCAAGAGATTGCTGGCACTCACCAGAATTCCCAGGAGCTGTAACTTCACCCGCTCGCCGCCACTGAGATCGCCGATCGGCCGGTCATAGAACGTCGCCGTCAGACCAAACGCCCCCATGATCTGCCGAGTACGGTTACGATCGAGCGTTGTAGCCCGACTGAGAAATCCCCAGACCGTTTGATCGGCGGGTAACGCCGTCATGTCCTGATGGAAGTAACCCACCCGAGCACTGGGCGCTAGACGTGTCTGATCGGCGTGGTTCAACACCGCGGTAATCAGGGTCGTCTTGCCACTGCCGTTAGGCCCACTCAGGGCGACCCGTTCGCCGGGCTTAATCCGCAACCGAACGTGGTTAGCCAGGTCATGCTTACCATGGGTCAGATGCAGGTCATCCACGGTAATCAGGTACTTTCCGGTTACTGGTGGCAAGTCGGTCGCTAGTAATTTAATCGGTGCGGCCTCATGGGGCTTAACCGTCGTCGTTTGGCGATCGGCGCGGTCCTGTAAGGCCCGGGCACCACGCTCCATCTTGCCGGCATTCTGTTCCCGAATCGAACGCGTGTTACTCCGTTCGGCTGGCGTCAACCGACGACCGCCCTTGCGCACCCGGGCGGCCTTCTCGTGGCGCGATTGGACCGCCTGTTGGAGCTCACGGCGTTCTCGTTGTTCCCGATGATACTGCGACAGGGTATTGTCCCGTGTCTGTTGCCGGGCACTCATGAAATGGGTGTAATCCCCGTTGTATTGCGTATATTGCTGGTTTTCGAGCGACCAGATCTGCGTCGCCACCGTTGTTAATAGGTCCCGGTCATGAGAAATCACAATCAGGAGGCCCGGATAGTGTAGGAGCTGTTGTTGTAGCCAGTCCTGATGACGGTCATCCAAGTTAGCCGAAGGTTCATCCAAAATCAGAATGGCTCGGTGCTGGCTCAGCGCACGACGAACTCGATCGAGCATGCTTTGCCCCCCAGATCGGCCGACGACCGGCGCAATCTGGGGCACTAATTGAACACTCTCGCTCACGGCGCGAGTCCCCTCAAAGTCAGTATCAACGCCTGCGATGATGCGCGCCAAGGTGGTTTTCCCACCACCATTAGCCCCGATAATGCCGACGCGATCGCCAGTTTGTGCCGTTAATCGTTCTGCCGTGAAAAGCGTTTCACCAGCAACTATTTTCGTTAAATTTGTTAAGGTTATTTGTGTCAAAAGATCGTCCCCCTTTTGAAAGCAGGGATTGATGGCACCGCACAAAAAAAGTGGTCGCGTTTCCCAATTGGAAACGGCGCCCACCGGTTGCTTTGGCAACTCAGTCGGCGTAACCATCAATCCCAAATGCAGGCCCACTCCACCCCTAGACTCGTGGGATGGTGCTGACAAACAGTTGAGAATTGATTAGTTACGCATCGGCTGAATACCTCGTTCTTTCTTAAAGTAGCCCTAGAATAGCATATTGGCCGAATTTTGACAAGTTTCCTCCCAGATGTCAGGAATTAACGAGTCATTCTTAGGAGCATTTCACCCGCGATCCGAGTACACTGATAGTAATTGTAAATTTTGAAAGCGGAGGGAAATTTTATGCAGCCATTACGCGTTTTATACATTTCAATTGAGGGTAACACCCGGAACTTTGTTGAAAATCTCACGGCCTTCGCCGCCAAACAACACGAAAGCGACTCAGAATTACCAACGATTACGGCCACAGAAATCAGCGAAGCCAGTGACTTTGTCGACGAAACCCAGCCCTACTTCTGTTTCGTCCCCACCTATCTTGATGGCGGGAATGGGATCGACAACGGCGTCAAGGAACTCATGACCAATGTCATGGGGGAATATATTGCCTACGACCAGAACGCCCAGCACCTGATTGGGGTCGTGGGGAGTGGCAACCGGAACTTCAATGAGCAATACTGTCTGACCGCGAAGCGTTACGCTAAAAAATTTGACGCGCCCTTCATTGCCAACTATGAACTTCGCGGGGTTCCCCGCGACGAACAACGGGTTTACGACGCCCTCGTCACCCGCATGAAGGCGGTGGTGGCCAATGACTAATCCAACAATTGCCACCCTAATGGCGCACCGCAGTATTCGCCACTTCACCTCAGAAAAACTGACGACCACAGAGATTGCGACCCTGATTACGGCGGCTCAACACGCGGCCACCAGCACCTTTTCCCAACAGGTCAGCATTATTAGTGTGACCGATCCCGCCAAGTTGGCCGTTCTCGGTGAAATCACCGGTCACCATTGGCTCGAAAAAGCTGGCCACTACTTTCTCTTCATCGCCGACCAAGCGCGTAATGCCAAACTGGCAGGGGACTCGGCTACGACACAGACGAACCTTCACAGTACCGACAAACTGCTGGCGGGAATTTTCGACGCGACGATTGCCATCGAGGCGGTCGTCACGGCTGGTGAAAGTCTGGGACTCGGGAGCACCATCATGGGGAGTGTCCTCAACGACGTCCCGCGTCTCATCCAGACCTTCGATCTGCCCTACCTCACCTTTCCAGTGCTGGGCTTGGCCATCGGCCACCCAGCGGAACAACCTGAGCAGAAGCCACGGTTGCCCCAAAAACTCATGCATTTTACCAATACCTACCAGCCTTTAGATCCCACCGATCCACAACTAGCAGCTTATGATCGCACTATTACCAGCTACTACCAGCAACGGGGTAGCCATCAACGTGAAGAAACCTACACCCACCACATTCTCACGGAATTTTCTCGTGATCCGCAGCAACGGGCCGGCATCACGGCGGCACTCAAACAACAAGGATTTCTCACTGATGTCCCCACGGAATAAAACCCATGACGACCTGGAAGACCAATCTTCCGGGTCATTTTTGACTGCTGGACGCCAAGCCAAAAAAATCCCCCGAACTGGTTCAGCACCAATTCAGGGGAATCTATCAATTTATTTATTCTGTTCCTTACGTAACCGCATTTGATTATGCCGGTTCCGTAGCATGACGGCGGCCAATGCCACCAACATCACGACCGTTACGGAGAGGAAGAGGGAGTGGTAACTCCCATATTCGATAATCAACCCACCATATAACGGGCCGACCGCTCGGCCAAAGGAAATGGCCATGTTATAGATTCCTTGGAACTTCCCTTTTTCGTTGTCACCGGCAAGCTTGTCGATCCACGCAGGAATACCCGGGAACCCGGTCATTTCACCCAACGTTAAGACGATCATGGTGACGACGAACATCGCATAGGTCTTAGCAAATACCAGCATTAAGAACGACATGATGAAGACGAACGTGCCGACCCCAATCTGTGAACTCATCTTGAAATAAGTCCCGATTCGGTTGGCTAGTGGTTGCCCAAAGACAATGAGAATCCCATTTAACGTCCAGAGCAAACTATACTTTTCAAAGGAGATCCCGAGGCTGGTCATGTGCACGGAAATCACACTTTCCCAGAGGGAGTACCCCACGTATAGACAGAACACTAAGGCACTGATCATCCAGATCAGCTTCAACTGAGCTGGTTTGGCTGGACCCTTGGCATGTTTATGCGTCTTAGTCACGATATCCATCCGGAAGTCCGCCACGAAGATAATCAGCAACGCCGTATAACAGATGCTGGCAGCCATGAAGACCAGGGTCACCCCATGATCCATCAGGTACCCCACCATCAGCGTCCCCAATACCACCCCTAAGTTCATCCCAATATAGAGGTAATTAAAGACCCGGCGACTACCAATCGATTGAACGTTGGCCGCGTAAGAGTTCACCACGGTCATCACGATTCCGTCACCCAGGCCAATGAAGAGTAGCATAATCCCGAAGATGGGCCAGCCATGGAAAAAGATCAGCAGGAGCATCGGAACGAACGAAATCAACGTTCCCGAGAGCCCTGTCTTAAATGGGGACCAGTTATCAAACAACCAGCCACCCAGCCAATTTCCCAAAATCATACACAGCGACATTCCCAACAGCGCGATCCCTGCGAGCGTCAGAGTTTGATGTAACTCATCATGCATATACACAGTCGTTAATGGCCACATACACGCCGCAGCCGCATTAAGTAACAGGGTTGCTGAGAGGATCCCTGCTAGACTGACTTCCTTGTTGCTTTTCGACATTTACTTTCCCTCACTTATTTTGTCTCATTAATCCTATTGTCTCATACTCATAGATAAACCGAAACTACAACGCTTCAAAATCGCCTTTAAACCGCCCTTTTTCACGATTTTTGACCACTTTTAAGAGATTTTGAAATATTTGCGCAACTTGATCTGAGTCAAGTATTTTCAAATTACGGCCCTCTATACTAGGTTATGTAATCAAGACAAACGAAAAACCTAAGGAGGTTTTTATTTATGAGTAAAGTAACCATGAAATTAGACGACCTGACCTGCCCCTCTTGCATGACCAAGATCGAAGGCGCCCTTAGTAAGAAAGACGGCGTGAAGAACGTCAAGGTGCTCTTCAATGCCAGCAAGATTAAGGCTGAGTTCGATGACGCCACCGTCACCGCTGAAAGCCTAGCCGACACCGTCACCGACCTCGGCTACACCGTGAAGAGTTCTAAAGTTAAGGCACTCTAATCCCCTAAATTTGAAAGGAAGTTCATCTAATGACCACAACGACTATGAGTATTGAAGACCGCTACGCTGCCGAACAAGCCCAAACCGAACACGATCACCACGTCCCAACGGCTGGGGCCATGACCAATCACATCCTGGCTAACCTCCACATTTCCATCGTGAAATTTCACCAGGTGCGCTGGTCCGTCAAGGGACCGCTGGCACTCAGCGTTCGCCAGTTACTCAGTGACTACATTGCCACCTACCGGACACAATTCGACGCCTTAGGTGAACTCCTCTTGGATGAGGGCGAGATTGTCTCGACCACCACAAAAGAATTCCACGATTACAACATGCTGCAAGAGAGTGGCGATAAGAAGTATCTGGCCGCCGAAGACCAAGTCAGTGAACTGGTCCACGATGCCGATACCCACAACCTCTTCATTGATCGGGCTATCAAGCTCGCCGAGAAGGAAGAACGCCCAGCCTTAGCCAGCTTCCTAACCGATCTGCGTGGGACCAACAACCACATCATCCGTGAACTCCAAGCCTTGCTGGGCAACGATGCCCGCGACGGTCTGGACGAAGAAGACGATGATGATGACGAAGACTAATCTGTAAATTCTAAACAGGATCGCTTACACACTGCGAGGTGTTAGCGATCCTGTTTTTTTGACAAAAAACCTCGCAATCTTCGTTGATTGCGGGGCTTTCCTTTATTTTTCCAATTGTTTAACACTGCCACGTTTATCAATCTTAACTGGGACAAACGTCTCCACGTCGTGCCCCATGACCTGGTCGACGCTCCGACTCCCGATACGATAGAAGTCCTGCGTCACACTGGTCAGACCCGGCGTCGTGATATTACAAATGATCGTCCCGTCAATGCTCACCAACGACAGGTCTTCCGGAACCCGAATGCCTACCTCTTGGGCGGCATTCAGGATCCCTGCCGCGATCATGTCACTAGCCGTGATGATGGCGGTCACCTTGAGTGGGAGAAATTCCTGCAAGAGTTTGCGGCCGGACTCATAACTGTAGTCCCCATACTTGATGCACGAGGTCGTGATGCCATGAGCCTTCAAGCCCGCTTCATACCCGGTAATCCGTTGCGTCCCGGTGTGGTACCCATCGATCCCGGCTAAAGCAATCGCCGTGTGCCCCTGTTCGACCAGGTAGTCCACGGCTTGCGACGTGATACTTTCATTATTTGAACTGACCGATAAAATCTTTGGTTGATTTAAGTAGAGGGAAACGAAGCAAAATGGAATTCCCGAGTCCTTTAATAGGGTGAGATCCGCATCATCCGGTTCGATGGCGGTCAACAGAATCCCGGAAACAGTCCGCTCCAACGCCGTCACAATGGCCTTGTGGAGCATCTGGTCATCCCGGTTCCCCGCATACAGGATGATGACCCCCTGCCCCAATTCACTCGCCCGTTTTTGAATGCCATCGATAACCCCCGTCGAAAAGTTCGTCGGGGTTGCGTTCAAAATCACGGCGATCACTGCTGATCGTTTCTTCACTAACTCGACCGCTGCCGTATTTTTTCGGTAGCCGAGTTCTTTTGCAATTCGTAAAATTTTGGCCTGGGTCTTTTCGCTGTAAGTGCCGGTTTTCTGGCTCAGCACTCGTGAAACTGTCGCAATTGAGACGCCGGATCTGGCCGCAATATCTTTAATTGTTGGCTTCATCACAACCCCCACTTTCGTTTAGGATATGTCCATTATAGTCTAAATTTGCCAACTTTAACAGCTCATAGCGTAAACGTTTACCTTGGCGTTAATAGGGTATTGTAAACGTTTACGTAAAGTGCTACGATGATCTTGTCAAAAGGATTTCTGAAATTATACATACCAAGGGGATGCAATTATTTATGAAACAACAAACAGCACCTGCAGCTAACCCAGTAGGAGATCACAAAGTCACGGCCGATACCGGCAATAAGACCGCTTCACTTTCTAACTCACTACCGAATTTACCGTGGAAGACCCTCTTCGCCATCACATTTGGTTTCTGTGGTGTCAACATGGCCTTCTCATTACAATCGTCTCAAATGAGTCGGATTTTCCAAACCATCGGTGCCGACCCGAATAGCTTAGGCTTCTTCTTCATCTTGCCGCCATTGGCTGGATTAATCGTCCAACCACTTGTTGGGAAGTATTCCGACCGGACCTGGAACCGTTTTGGTCGGCGGATGCCTTACCTCTTGTTCAGTGCCCCTGTTGCCGCACTGGTCATGATTCTCTTGCCTAACGCCGGATCATTTGGTTTCGGTTACGGATCCATGGCCGCCTTGCTCTTCGGGGCTATCGCCATTGCCTTCATGGACCTGTCCAGCAACATCTGTATGCAACCATTCCGGATGATTATCGGGGACATGGTCAACGAAAGCCAGAAGGATAAAGCTTGGTCTTGGCAACAAGCCTTCAGTAACCTTGGTGGGGTGCTTGCCACCTTACTCCCATTCGTTTTAACCTTCTTCGGAGTTGCCAACGTTGCTAAGAAGGGTGTCGTGCCATTATCTGTACGTTTAGCCTTCTACATTGGTGCCGCTATTCTGTTAGGGATTTCTGCTTACACGATCCACACTGTTAAGGAATACGATCCTGAAACGTTTGCGATGTATCACCACATCGATCCAGAATCACACAAGAACACCAAGCCACTCTGGCAGTTAATCAAGGAAGCCCCAAAGGCTCTCTGGGAAGTTGCCGTTGTTCAAATGTTCGCTTGGATTGGGATTCAATACATGTGGACTTACACCACTGGTGCCATCGCTCAAAACGTTTGGAACACCACCAACGCCACTTCTGCCGGTTATCAAGCCGCTGGGAACTGGTACGGGATTTTAACTTTCGTTCAATCCATGGCTGCCGTTTTATACGGGTTCCTGGTCTTATCTCACACCAACCCATTCAAGCGTAAGTTCTGGTACCGTTTCGGTATTGGGAGCTTCGCCGTTGGATTAATCTGGGTCTTCTTCATTCACAACCAGTACTTATTAATCCTGCCATTCATCTTAATCGGGATTGGCTTCTTCACGGTCCACGTTGAACCCTTCAACATTTTCACTTCATCATTGGATGGGTCTAATGAAGGGTCTTACATTGGGATCTTTAACGGAACAATTTGTTTACCACAAATCATTGCGTCAGTTGCTAGTTTCTTCGTCTTCAAGTTGGTCGGCAAGTCCATGCCTGGCATGATGTTAGTCGCCGGGATCTCCATGTTAATTGCCGTATTGACGATCAGCGTTATCAAGCAAGACAAGCCACAAAAGGACTTATCTGACGACGCTGCCTAACGGATTTTTAAAGGAAGAGGAGCGAATTTCTATGTCTGAATTACCACAATATAAACAAGCTAATCAAACCGTGACCTTTGACTATCCAGAGCATCCTTTACAAGTAACGGTGCTCACCGATGCCATCGTTCGGATCTTCGAAGACCGCGGTGAAAAGGGTCAATCCTATGCCATTGAAGGCAATAAGGAAACCAAGGCGGCTTACACCGTCACAGATGCCGGTGACCACTACGAAGTCAAGACAGCGGCCCTGACCATTAAGTTAGATGCCGACCGTCACGTCGACGCCTATGACCAGGACGGTAACGCCCTCGTCACAGACTATCGTGGCAAGCGCCAATTGCTCGATAAGGGAATCGACAAGGTTCACGAACGCCTAGTTAAGGCCGAGGGTCACTCCGTTTCCAAGTCCACCGTCAGCTCTGACACTGGCTTCTTCGAACTGATCAAGTCTTTGGCTCCCGACGAACACCTCTATGGGCTCGGTGATAAGACCGGGTACCTGGACAAGCGTGGCTTCGAATACGACAACTGGAACGCCGACAATCCGCAACCACAACTGGAACACTTTAAGAACCTGTACAAGTCCATCCCAGTTATGTTGGGCTTGAAGAATGGTCACCCATTCGGTTTATTCTTCGACAACACCTACAAGGCCCACTTCGATATGGGTAAGGAAAACCCTAATTACTACTTCTACTCAGCCGTTGAAGGTAACCTAGACTACTACATCTTAGGTGGTTCTAGCTTGAAGGATGTCGTCACCAACTACACTTACTTAACTGGTCGCGTGCCTTTACCACAAAAGTGGACACTGGGTTACCAACAATCACGTTGGGGTTACAGTGCCAGCCAGAAGCAAGTTCAAGACATTGCCGATGGTTTAAAGAAGTACGACTTACCATGCGATGCCATTCACTTCGACGTCGACTACATGGATGGTTACCGGGTCTTCACTTGGGACAAGAACAAGTTCGAGGGTGACCCTAAGGCCTTCGTTGCTAAATTAAAGAAGCGTGGTATCAAGGTTATTCCAATCATCGATCCCGGTGTTAAGAAGGATCCTGACTACAAGACCTACGCCGAAGGGGTTAAGCACGATTACTTCGTCAAGACACCAGACAACAAGGTTTATATCAATAAAGTTTGGCCTGGTGACTCCGCCTTCCCTGACTTCGGTCGTCCCGAAGTTCGCAAGTGGTGGGCTAACAACAATAAGTTCTTAACTGACAACGGTGTTGGTGGTGTCTGGATCGACATGAATGAACCCGCAAGCTTCGAGGGTGACATCCCCGACGATACGGTCTTCAGTGACCAAGAAACCCCATCAACTCATAAGAAGATGCACAACGTCTATGGTCACAACATGGCCAAGGCAACCTACACTGGTTTAAAGGAACAACAAGGTCGTCGCCCTTACGTTATCACGCGGGCAGCCTATGCTGGGACTCAAAAGTATGCCACTGTTTGGACAGGTGATAACCGCAGTATCTGGCCACATATCCAAATGATGATCCCTCAAATCTGTAACTTAGGGATGAGTGGTTTCAGCTTCGTCGGCACCGATATTGGGGGCTTTGCCTCAGATACCAACGCCGAACTGTTGACACGGTGGATTGAAGCCGCTATCTTCAGTCCCCTGTTGCGAAACCACGCGGCCATGGGTACTCGGCACCAAGAACCTTGGAGCTTCGGTGAACCAACCTTGTCGATTTACCGGAAATACCTGAAGTTGCGTTACCACTTCATTCCATACCTGTACGACCTGTTCGCTCAGGAGAGTCAAAATGGTCTGCCAATCATGCGGCCATTAGTCTTGAACTACGATGACGACCCACGGACACGCGACTTAAACGACGAATTCATGGTCGGTGATGACATTCTCGTCGCCCCTATCGTTGAAAAGTCCAAGATCAAGCGGTTGGTCTACCTGCCAGCCGGCAAGTGGATTGACTTCTGGAACAACCGCGAATACGATGGCCAACAAGACATCGTCGTGGATGCCCCACTCGACAAGTTGCCACTGTTCATCAAGGCTAACACCCTCTTACCATGGGGTCCTAGCGTCGACCACATCAGTGAAGAACCTGATAAGGCCATGACGTTCAAACTCTTCGGTAACGAAGGCACCTATGAACACTACCAAGACGATGGCTTAGACTTCAATTACCAAAACGGCGAATTTAACCGTTATGAAGTGACCGTCAAGGATGGTGAAGTTGCGGTTAACCTGTTACACCACGGCTTCGAACCAGCCTACCAGACGATTACCGTCGACTTGCCTGACAGCTCTGTTACCTTACATTACGACACAGCTAGCGATGGCTACGTCCTCAAATAAGCTAACCTCATTACCCGCCACAAACCTGTTATTGGTTTGCGGCGGGTTTTATTGTGTCCTGAAGTTGGTTCATGGATTAGTTCGTGGGTTGGTCCGCCTACGGCGGGCGGGTGCTCCCAGCCTATGGGGCACGGTTGAAGCCAAAGGCCGGTCTTCAACCTCGTCCTCAAGCCCCTAGGATCGGGGTCTCGAAGACGTCCCGTGGTGTAAGGCCGGAAGCCCACCGCCCTAACACCACCGACACAGGCTTCCGCACCCGCCCGCCGAAGGCTAAGATTGTCGACCAAATTCAACTAACATCAAACATATTCAGCGCTTAATTCAATTCTCCATATAACTGAATGGCCCCTATCTGTATCTTATGGATAGGGATAGCATTCGTTTAACAGTCTCGCCTGACGAATGTTTGTCATTTCTAGCCACTGCCTAGCCTAATTCAATACAAGTTTCATTCCCCGAATGGAAAACCAGAAAGTTTGTAACAACTTTCTTAATCTCAGCCGTTGTCGCCATAGCCGGAGGTGACCAGGGGCGTAGTCCTGTGTCGGGGCTGTTTGACCGGTGAATTTCCGGTCTTACAGCCCGGGACGCCTTTAAGACTCACGGCTTTAGTGAGGCTTAAAGCGAGGGTGAAGACCGCTCTTCGGCTTCACCCGTGCCCCACAGGACGAAACTCCTGGTCACCGCAGGCGACCCAAACAAAATGATAAATTAAATTCGCCAACTTGATTCACATCAAGTTAATCATCCCCCGTCGCAGGCATAATAGAGACATAAACAAGGACGAAACAATTTAATCACTTAGTTAAAGAAAGGATCGCTCACTTATGGCATTTCAACGTTATATCTACTCTCACACGAATCCAATTACCTTCTGGTCGGCCGGGCTCATCATTCTCGGCTTCCTAAACACCTGGTTCACCCACGTCCCTTATGTAACCGATACGGCGTGGATCATTGCCTCTATCATCGCCGCAGCCCCCATTGTTCTCCGGACCATCAGTGCCCTGCGTGCCAAGGTTTTCAGCATTGAACTTCTAGTCGGCATCGCCGTTATCGGGGCCTTCGCCATCGGTGAATTTGAGGAATCGGCCATCGTGACGTTCCTCTTTCTCTTCGGGTCCTACCTCGAACAAAAGACGTTGGCCAAGACGCGTGGCGCTATCCAGTCCCTCACTGAAATGGCCCCAACCACGGCACTTCTGGTCAGTAACGACGGTGCAACTGAAGAAGTTGATGTCGATGACCTCGAGGAAGGTAACGTCGTTTTAGTTAAGGCCGGTGGCCAAGTGCCCGTCGATGGGAAAATCGTTGATGGTTCTGGCTATGTGAATGAATCCTCCATCACCGGTGAATCTCGCCCCTTAAATAAGCACAACGGGGATAGCGTCTACTCCGGCGCCATTGTTGAAAGTGGCACGTTGCAGGTCGAGGCCACCCAAGTCGGGGATGAAACAACCTTCTCTAAGATTATCGAACTGGTCGAAGAAGCCCAAGACACCAAGTCCCCTGCCGAAAAATTTATTGATAAATTTGCCCAGTACTACACGCCAGCTGTCCTGGTAATTGCCATTCTGGTCTTTGCCTTCTCCCAAAACCTCCGGCTCGCCATCACGGTGCTGGTTCTCGGATGTCCTGGTGCCTTGGTTATCGGTGCCCCCGTTTCCAACGTTGCCGGGATTGGTAACGGCGCGAAAAATGGGATCCTCATCAAGGGTGGAGACGTCGTGGACAGCCTAGCCAAGGTCGATACATTAGTCTTTGACAAAACTGGTACTCTGACAACTGGCAAGATGGACGTCGCTAGCCTCAAGCGTTACACCGATGACGACCAGCTCTTAGGTGCCGTCGCGCAGGTCGAACAGACCTCCGATCACCCCTTAGCCACCGCCATTAGCCAGCACTTAGCCGCTCACGTCGCTGCAAACGCTGGTAAGATGACCACTGAAACTATCAAGGGTCGCGGGATGGTTGGGCAGTGGCACAATACCCCCCTTTACGTCGGAAATGCTGCCCTCTTAAAGGACAACGGAATTGACTTAACTGCCGCTCAACTCACTGACCTCCATACCCTGCAAGACGACGGCCAATCAACGGTCCTCGTCGGTTACCAAGGCCAATTAGCCGCGATTCTCGGTGTCGCTGACACGGTTCGTCCAGAGGTGCCAGCCGCTCTGGCTGCCCTCAAGCGTCAGGGGATCAAGCGCCTCGTGATGTTAACCGGTGACAACCAAGCCACGGCTCAGGCCGTCGCTGAATCCCTAGGAATCGATGAAGTTCACGCCGACCTCCTGCCAAGTGACAAGGTCACCTTCGTCAAGAAGTTCCAAGATATGGGTCGTAACGTCGCCTTCGTTGGGGATGGGATTAACGACAGTCCTTCCTTAGCCACCGCCAACATCGGAATTGCCATGGGTGGTGGGACCGATGTCGCCATCGAAACAGCCGATGTGGTCCTGATGCAGTCCAGCTTCACCGCGTTGAACCATGCGATTGGCTTAGCCAAGAAGACCTCGGCCAACACCAAGGAGAACATCTTCATCGCGATTGCCACAGTGGTCTTCCTGTTAATCGGATTAGTCTATGGCTACATCTACATGGCCAGTGGAATGTTCGTTCACGAAGCCTCAATCCTCGTCGTTATCTTCAACGCCATGCGGCTGATTGGTTACCGGCCACGGTTAAACAAACCGACCCCGGAACCCGTTCAACAACTCGCCACTAACTAAAACCATGCAACTCAAAAATGACCGCTCATCATCACTGACGAGCGGTCATTTTATTATTAGCTATTTTATAAGAACGGAGGTTGTTTACTTCTTAGCAAACGTCCACTTAGCAGCTGGTGCAACGCCGGCCTTAGTGGAGATAACCTTGTTCTTAGCGTTAACGATCTTGAACTTCTTAGCAGAAGTGAACCGTAAGTAAACGGTCTTCTTGCTCTTAGAGTTCTTAGGTGCGTAAGTAATCTTCCAGAACGTTGGGGTCTTAGCAGAAACACTGTAAGTTGCGTAAGACGTTAAGGTCTTAACTTTCTTACCATTCTTGTAAAGGTATTGGTTTAAACCAGTCTTTTGGCTAAACTTCCAAACTTGAGAATACTTGTTAGCCGTGTTGGACTTCCAAGTACCCGTTGGGGTCTTAACCGTAAACTTAGCGGCACTCTTCTTAGCCGTCGTGGTCTTCTTGGCAGTCGTCTTCTTAGTCGTCGTAGTCTTCTTAGCAGTGGTCTTCTTCGTTGTGGTTGCAGCAGCCTTCTTGGCTTCAACGCGGATGATCCGGTAGAAGGACGTCTTGGACTTCGTTGCGTAGACGTAAACGTTACTGTTCTTCTTCAAAGACTTGGCTAACTTAACCGTGTACTTACCGGTCTTGCTAGAAGCCTTAGCGCTACCTAAGTTCTTCTTGGCATTCTTAGTTGCCTTGATGGTAATCTTAGAGCCCTTTGTGGCCTTCCCCGTTACCTTCTTGGAAGAACTGTAAATTGCGTTGACACTCAAACTAGGTCCAACATGTGCGGCATGTGCCGTCACAACAGAGTTAACTGCCGTAGCTGGAACAACGGCCCCTACTGTTGCCAATGTTACTAACCCAGTCAAAGCCACCATAAATTTTTTCATTGTTTTCCTGACCCCTTAGTTGTCCGACGGAAGCCCGCCAGAACAGTATTTTCTAACCGACTGTTAGTATACCAGAAATCCCTGGAAACGGTTCAGATCCGCCATCAAATTTATCGTTTTTTAATAACACTTAAAATTAACCTTATATAAAATTTTCAATAGCCAACGTTACCCCCGTTTGCGGGCCCGATTAGCGAGTCATTCTTCGTTACTTCTAATGATGATTCTGCTAAACTGTCCGTGACAGCGATTTCATTGACCGAGACCTGCGAAACCTGTTTTCATGATCAATTCGACCAAATCATTTCATTTTCATAAAATGTGAAAGCTGCTGTAAACGTTGTTTTCACTGTATTGCAACCGGTTGTCTTTATTTTAATTTCTTGCTTTAAAAACGGTCGCGTTTCACTGAAAACTAGCGTATAATGAGCTTCAGAAGTGTTCTAGACACACCGTCTGGACAAATCACGGATCCCGGCACCGGCACTGACCCGGGAGAGCAACGCGTGCACCGCCGATTTTCTTTGACAGACACACTAACGGATTTTATAAATTTAAGGAGTGACGATCTCTTGGCAACTGAACGCAAAGCTGTATTCTTATTCTTCGGGGGTACCGGTGACTTAGCTTACCGGAAACTCTATCCAAGTCTCTTTAACCTGTACCGTAAAGGTAACTTACGGTCTCATTTCGCTGTAATTGGGACTTCACGGCAAAAAATGGACGACGAAAAGTTCCGCGAAGCCATCAAAAAGTCTTTAGCGGATAGTGGTAATCGGACTGACTCCAAAGAAGCCACCGATTTCGTTTCCCACTTCTACTACCAAGACCATGATGTGACCAACGCAGCCCACTACTCCGTCTTGAAGGAACTTATCGAAAAACTCGATAAGAAGTACAAGGCAGAAGGCCACCGGATTTTCTACCTATCAATGGCCCCTCAATTCTTCGGTACGATTGCCCAAGACTTAAAGACCCAAGGCTTGTTGTCAGATGGCCCAGATGTCTTCAACCGTCTGGTCATCGAAAAGCCATTCGGCCGCGACTACGATTCCGCAAAACAATTAAACGATGCCCTGAGCCAATCCTTTGATGAAAACCAAATCTTCCGAATTGACCACTACTTGGGTAAGGAAATGATTCAAAACATCGAAGCCCTGCGCTTCGGTAACACCTTAGTTGAATCCCTCTGGAACAACCGGTACATCGACAACATCCAAGTGACGCTGTCCGAAAAGCTGGGGGTTGAAGAACGGGCCAACTACTACGACAACAGTGGGGCCTTACGTGACATGGTTCAGAACCATATCATGCAAATCGTTTCCCTGTTAGCCATGGAACAACCTGTTGCCTTCACGGATACCGATATCCGAGCTGAAAAGGTCAAGGCTTTACGGAGTCTGCGTGTTTACAACGTTGCCGACGCCGCAACCAACTTCGTTCGTGGCCAATACGGTGCCATCAACGACCAAGCCGACTACCGTCACGAAGACAACGTGCCTCACGACTCAACGACTGAAACTTTCGTTGCCGGGAAGCTCCTCTTTGACAACTACCGTTGGTCAGGGACCCCATTCTACATCCGGACTGGTAAGATGTTAGCCGACAAGTTTACCCGTGTTGACGTTGTCTTCAAGCGTCCACTCGTCGACATCTTTGCCTTCCCACAGAGTAAGAACACGCCACTGGCTGCCAACGTTTTGACGATCTTCGTTGAACCACACGCTGGGTTCTCCTTACAATTGAACGCCAAGACCAATGACACTGGCTTCTCTACGGAACCAATCAAGTTGGACTATCTGGTTGATGCCGAAAAGTCTAAGGAAACGCCAGAACCTTACGAGCGTCTGTTACACGACGTCTTGAAGGGTGACGGGACCAACTTCTCCAGCTGGCCAGAAGTTTCTTACGCCTGGAAGTTCGTGGACCAAATCCGTCGTGTTTGGGACTTACAAGAACCACAATTCCCTAACTACACCCCACATTCAATGGGACCAGCCGCCGCTGAAGAACTCATTCAACGCGACCACCGTGAATGGATCTACCGTTTAAATAACTAGTTTTCTAACCGACAGGATTGGCCAATTGGTCAATCCTGTTTTTATTTGCTCAAAGGCGCTTTATCCATCCGAATGTGAGGACTCCCATGAAAATCAAATACCGGTCCCTGGGCGACATAACCAAACTTCTCATAAAAACCTTGCTTGTCAATCTGGGCTTCGATCTGAATCACGTACCCAGAAAAATCATGGCGAATCTCTGCCTCAATCTGAGTCATCAATTGTCGACCAAGTCCCTGACCGCGAACTTCAGGGATTGTCAGAACTCGGCCAAAGGTCACGTGGTCACCTTCACGGAATACCCGAGCATAAGCCACCAGCCTTTCGCCCTGCATCCCCAAGATATGGTGGGCTACTGGATCAATCTCATCGATCTCTTGGTAAGGCCGGGTCTGTGCAACAACAAACGTCCTAATACGTTCATATGAAGTCTTATAAAGTTCTGAAGCCGATAACCCTTCAAGGGTAGAACCGCGCCATTTAATCATCATTTATCACCTTTTCGTGTGTTATAATATAGGGACCATCATCCCACTTTTTAATTTCATATGCAACTATATCAGGAGGAAAAATGCCAAATTCATTTCGAAGTATCGGTCTCATCGCCCGGGCAACCTCGGACGTCGGTAATCATCTTTTTCAGAAGGATGATCTGCAAAACAGCCAGTTCATCTATCTGATGCGAATCAATGAACACCCCGGGATCACACAAACCGAACTGGCCAGTCAACTCCACGTGGACCCTTCAACCTGCCTGCGCGTTGTTCGCCGGCTCATCACCCACGATTACGTTGCGCGCCAGACGGACAGTACCAATAAAAAGGCGCGTCCCCTTGTGGTCACTGCCAAGGGTCGTGCCATCTATTCGGAACTAGAAGCCTATGAACAACAAATCCTCGCCATCGGTACAGCCGGACTTTCAGACGGAGAAAAACTCATTCTAGAAGAACTTTTAGCCAAGGTTGCCCACAACATTCGGAACTATCAGACCGAGTAAGCGTTTACTAATGCTGATAAAAGAAATTTTTTTACAAAAATAAATATTTTTTGAAAAAAAGTAGTCAAAATAGTTTAATTTCCTATTGTTCAATGCTACACTAGGAGATGGAAAATTCGAATCTAATTTCAATCAGAAAAGGAAGGTTTCTAATGGCAGAAAAAGCTAACATTGGTGTTGTTGGTATGGCAGTTATGGGTAAGAACCTTGCCCTTAACATCGAAAGTCGCGGCTACACAGTCGGGATCTTCAACCGTTCCGAAAGCAAGACTAAACAAGTCATGCAAGACCACAGTGAAAAGAAATTAATCCCTAGTTACAATGTAGAAGACTTCGTTAAGTCTTTGGAAACACCTCGTCGGATTCTTTTGATGGTTAAGGCTGGTAAGCCAACCGATGCCGTCATTCAAGAACTCTTACCCCTGCTTGACAAGGGTGACGTGTTAATCGATGGTGGGAACACGAACTTCCACGACACGATTGCACGGAATGCTGAACTGGACAAGTCCGGTATCAACTTCATCGGGATGGGTGTTTCCGGTGGTGAACTGGGTGCCTTACAAGGACCTTCCTTGATGCCTGGTGGCCAAAAGGAAGCCTACGACTTAGTTGCCCCAATCTTGGAACAAATCTCTGCTAAGGCAGAACAAGATGGCAAGCCATGTGTTACCTACATCGGGCCTAACGGTGCCGGTCACTACGTAAAGATGGTCCACAACGGTATCGAATACGGTGATGAAGAGCTGATCGATGAAGCTTACAACATCATGCGTAACGTTGCTGGTATTTCAGTTGATGATATGGCTGACATCTTCAAAGACTGGAACAAGGGCGAACTTGACAGTTACTTGATCGAAATCACCGCTGACATCTTGACTCGTAAAGATGACTTAGGCGACGACAAGAGCAAGCCTATTGTTGACATGATCTTAGACCGTGGGAACAACAAGGGTACTGGTAAGTGGAGTTCAGAAGATGCTTTGAACATTCAAGTACCTCAATCTGTTATCACTGAATCCGTCTACGCTCGTTACATCTCAATGATGAAGGACGAACGTGTGAAGGCTTCTAAGGCCTTACCAGCTGCTGCAAAGCAAGGTAACGCTGACTTCGGTGACAAGACTGAATTCATCGAAAAGGTTCGTCAAGCCCTCTTCTTCGGTAAGTTGATGAGCTATGCTCAAGGTTTCGAACAACTCCGGATCGCTTCAGAATCTTACGATTGGGATCTCCAATTTGGTCAATTAGCACAAATCTGGCGTGGCGGCTGCATTATCCGGGCCCAATTCCTCCAGAACATTACGGATGCTTTTGACAAGGATCCTAAGTTGACCAACTTGCTGTTCGATGACTACTTCAAGGACATCGCCACTAAGTACCAAGAATCAATCCGCGACGTTGTCTCTGTAGCCGTTCAAGCTGGGATTCCAGTACCAGGTCTGTCTGCTTCAATTACCTACTACGACAGCTTCCGTGCTGAAGTCTTGCCAGCTAACTTGCTGCAAGCACAACGGGACTACTTCGGTGCTCACACGTACGAACGTACTGACCGCCCAGGTAACTTCCACTACTCATGGTACGAAGAACAATAAATCTTTAAACCTAAAAAAGACGCCCTCGCGACGTCTTTTTTCGTTCATTTAATTCGGCGTTAATCCCTGTTTATTGGCGCGTATGGCCCCCGTAAGTTCGACCGGTGAGTTTATCTGTTAAGGACATTTGTAGGGCGTGGAGGCTTTCCCAGTGGTCAATTTCGCTGGCTAAACCAGCTTCCCACGCTGACTTCTCACGACTCTTGGCAATGAAGTGATCCCAATTGGAATCGGCCGTATCGCGGTCTTTCATCTGCCGCCAATGAGACCACTCATTGAGGTGGTCGGCTAGCACTTGCAGGTCCTTCGGATCTAAGAGTAGTTTTTCAGTCATTGGAAGTTCCTCCTTTTTTTAGATAAAGCTAATAGTCATCAGTTGATTTTGTTTATAGATATAGTGTAACAAAGTTAACACCCTATGACAATAGTTTTCAGAAAAAAGTTGTGACTCACCAGCGAAATCCCAGCCGCACCGAAAAAATTTCACCAGTTTACTTTACCCGTGTGTAAAGTGTGCCATAATAAAGGTAGCGCACCGATCGACATGACCGATACCAATTGAAACTTAGACTTTGAGGAGGTCACCATTTTGCAAAACCCAGATTTATCAATCACTGACCTGGATGAACACGCTCAGTCAACCGCATTGACCGACTTCGTCCACTTTTACATTGCGCACTACCGCAAGAACGACTTGGAAATCTTGTCTCAGTATAAGGTGGACTACGTGATGAACGACGTTAACCAGTACCTGTACGCTAACCAGTCGTTCAGCCCAGAACAACTCGCTGCTGGGGTGTTGCAGTATAAGCAATCGTCATTCATTGAGATTTTAAAGACTATCGGTTTATCATTTACCGACAATGGTGCCCTGAAGGATAACACTTGGGAAGGCTGGTACACCCAGCAATACGCCAAGGTACAACAAGGGATCTAACTGAGAAGTCCGGTTTGTTTACCGGCCTAAATAAGGGAGGCCCACCGATTAGCGGTGAGCCTCCCTTGCTGTATACTCATGTCAAATTTTAAAGTTTACCCACGAGATCGGTCCCTGGCTTCAGGGTACTTTCACCGGGATGCCAGTTGGCGGGACAGACGCGATCGCCGTGTTCGGCTACGAATTGGGCGGCCGTCAACGTCCGGAGAATCTCCTCGGCGTTGCGACCAACCCCCATGTCATTGACGGTATAGGAACGAACACGCCCCTCCTCATCGAGGATGAAGACCCCACGGTAAGCTTGACCCGCCTGTTCGTCCAACACTTCGTAGTGTCGGGCAAGAACACCAGCTGGATCGGCAATCATCGGAT
Source organism: Levilactobacillus humaensis (assembly GCF_024345185.1). GTDB lineage: Bacteria > Bacillota > Bacilli > Lactobacillales > Lactobacillaceae > Levilactobacillus > Levilactobacillus humaensis. The sequence goes on from NZ_BROB01000021.1 coordinate 42,762, forward strand.
AATCCACCTTACCAACCTCAGGACTCTGCGCGTGCCAAGCCTGGTGAACGAACTCCGTGTCCTCTGAAATACTGTAGATTTCAGCATTTAACTTCTGGAAGGCCGCATAATGATCGGCCAAGTCCCCCAATTCGGTCGGACAGACAAAGGAAAAGTCCGCCGGATAGAAGAACAGAACCGACCAGTGATGCTGCAGGGTTGCCGGTGTGACCGGAATCACCTCGCCTGCTTGAAACGCGTTAACTTGAAAGTCGGGTAATGCAGTGCCAATAAAGTTCATAATATTTGCTCCCCTCATTCTAAATAGTCATGGTTCACCCTCAGGATAACCGCTCACGGACAACTAGTCAAGAATCATTCTAAATTAAGTCAAATTTTATAAATATATTTTTAGTTCGTTATTATAATAATCATTCGATTTTCATTAAGCTAAAGGGTTGCAATTGCCATGAAAATCAGTTAAACTGAACTTGTAAGATAAATTAGAAGCTGTTAGGTGAGGCTCCTATACGGAAAATGCTACTGCTCAGAAACGTCGAGAAACGCCAATGAGTCAGCTGTGCAGGTCAAATTAAGGCCTGTTCTAATGTAGCTGTTATGAATCTTTAACTACGCCGTATAGTGCTAAAACTCAACGACTGGCAAATTCTGTACACAAATTGCTTTTTAATTGTGCGCTTAGCCGGTCGCGGCTAAGCGCTTTTAATTTATTACAGTTGTCACTGTCGTTTACTTTAGGAGGTGATTGAACATGACAACGCCACATATTGATGATCCTGGAGCGAGTTATTACTCGCCGGTGGGAAAGTTATTGCCAGTTCACACCTCTTGGTTGACGCTTTGAGGAGACCTGTTCTCTAGCTTTCCCGTGCCCGGACTCCGTAGCTTGATGCGGAGGTTCGACCACTAGACTTTGAACGGAATCGATTAGCTGCCTTTATTCAGCCGTCGTTGGTGTTGCAACCAACTGTATGGCGACTGGACTTCTCTGAACTCGTTTGGAGCTAATCGGATTCGGCCACTTAATGGATAACGCAAGCTAGAGTTACATCGTTTTTCTCGGCACTATTCCACTATGATGCACTGACGTGTTAGTCCGAATAGCGTTACAACAACCGTAACCTGCTCTGCCCCTGGGGGAACCCTGAGGTGAGAAGAACTTCCCGTAACTGACGCCGTTTCAACTAGGTTGGTTTTTAATCTCTGACGGTCGATACGACTAACAACCACAATTCTAAATTTATCTGATTACTAGCCGGTCGCCGTGACCCATGGGCTGATGGGAATCACCCCGCAAGCGCGGCAAGCCACTATTAATCGGTTATAGCTATTATCAATGTAAAAAATCCCCACAATTCTAGCCAGAATTGTGGGGATTTTTTTGCTTATTTATTTGGCACTAGCCTCTCGTAATTTCGCAAGATAGGCCTGGCTCTTTTCTTCGCTAAATTCGTGTTCAGATTTACCAATGATAACCGTGGCTAGTGAGTTACCGACCACGTTAACGGCCGTCCGACCCATGTCGACCAACCGGTCAATTCCGGCAATGAAGGTCAATCCGCTCATTGGCACGCCAATAGTGGAGACCGTTGCCAACAGAACCACGAAAGAGGCCCCTGGGACGCCCGCCATGCCCTTACTGGTAATCATGAGGACCACGAGGAGGGTAATCTGTTGACCAAGGCTCAGGTGGATATGATAAGCCTGAGCGAGGAAGAGTGCCGCCAGTGATTGATAGATCGCGGACCCATCCAGGTTAAACGTGTAACCGGTTGGAATCACAAACGACACAATCCCTTGACTCACCCCGAACTTGTCCATCTTGTCGATCAGACGGGGTAAGGCGGCTTCAGAACTCGCCGTCGAGAAGGCAAGAACAGCCTCATCCTTAATGACATAGAGTAAATCCTTCAGATGAAAGCCAAACATCCGAGCAGCAAGGCCCATGAAAACCACGATGAACAGTGCCATTGTGCCATACGCTAACACAATAAAGTAGCCCAGTGGCGCTAGGGCCGACAGTCCCATTTGTGCGATGGTAACCCCAATTAAGGCACACACCCCAATTGGTGCAGTATGCATGACCCAGTTAGTTACCCGGAACATGACTTGAGAAACAGCATCCAGGAAGTCGATGATGACCTGGCCCTGCTTCCCAATAGCGGCAGTCCCCAGTCCAAAGAAGACGGAGAAGAAAATAATCGGCATCATGTCACCCTCAGAGAGTGACTTGAAGAAGTTGGTGGGAATAATTCCCATCAGTGTGGCCCAGATGCCAGAATCCTTAGCTGATTTTGCCGATGAGACGTATTGACTGATATCGGTACTATGTAGTTGATGAATGTCGATAAAGTCCCCTGGGTGGAAGATATTGCCGACCAACAGCCCTAAGGCAATTGCGATGGTCGTCATAATTTCAAAGTACAGAATAGTCTTCCCACCGACCCGGCCAAGCTTCTTGATGTCGCCCATATTGGCAATTCCAACGGTTAGACAAGACACCACGATTGGTAAAACAATCATCTGGATTAACCCGATAAACATGTTCCCAATATTCTGCATGGCCGTGATAGCAATCTTATTTTGATAGAAAATTGAACCCAGCACAATGCCGAGTACCAACCCAATCAAGATCTGCCACCCCAAACTCAGGCGGTAGCTACGATACGTCTTCATAATATTTTCCACCCATTTCCAAGATAGTTTGTTTTTAGGTTCTGTTTTGTTACTAAACTAACGACAAGTACCAGCATAGCACAATGCTCTGGCCCGACCAAGGGCCCAGCATGACAACTAGAGTTAGCCCTTTACTAATTAACTCGGTCGCAAATTTAGCTTATAAAAAAAGTGGAACCCATCTCTGGATTCCACAAGTCGCGTGGCAACGTCCTATCCTCGCAGGGGGCGATCCCCCAACTACTATCAGCGTGCTGAAGCTTAACTTCCGTGTT
>NZ_BROB01000022.1 GCF_024345185.1 Levilactobacillus humaensis
TTCTTGGTCGTTAAGTAATTGTACCCGCTATGGGTCTTTTTATTCAATTAGTGTTGCACTTCGATTGTAAATTCGTCGGAGACAAAAAGATTGCCACTGTTGATATAGGAACGGACATTTGTGAAGCCAGTCGCGGTGAGTTGGTTTCTGAGCTGAGCCATCGGGACACGGTGATTACCACCAACATTGATGCCCCTTAAAAGAAGGAGATAATCCATCAAACAAGACCATCCTTTATCGGTTATTCCGGTCAATTATAATCTATTGTTTCCTTATGGAAATAACAACACCTCTAACGTTAAGCAAAAGGCTTACTTTTTGCAAGCGCTTTATGCTGGAAATTTGATTTTCCTGTTCGGGGTAGAGTGGGTGACCAATCAAACGGAACCTCTTGAGAAGCAGTGGCCAGTTTCGAGTGGTACAATCCGGGCGATCCATTTGGAGGGATGTGAGTGCCATGCGCGTTAATATTTTGCAACATACACCGGAAGAAGGTCCCGGTGCGATTCGAATCTGGGCTCACGACCGGGGACATAAGGTCTTCGTCTACCATCCAGCGCAACACGGGAAGTTGCCAACGGTAGATGAGACCGATCTGTTGGTCGTCTTAGGTGGACCGATCAGTCCCAATGATTCGGCCCCCTGGATTGCCGCGGAACGTGAGCTGATGCGACAGATGATGGCTGCCCATAAGCCTATATTTGGCGCTTGTTTCGGTGCGCAACAGATAGCCAAACTCATGGGAGCTAAGGTCAGTCCGGCCCCGGCAAAGGAAGTCGGTTGGGCGCCAGTCAAACGTCTGACGACGGTGATCCCGGGCATTCCCAAGACTATGACTGTGCTGCACTGGCACCAAGACCGCTTTGACCTCCCGGCAGGGGCGATTCGGTTATTTGAAAGCGATCAGATCGACAATCAGGGGTTACTGGTCAACGGCAACGTCATCGGCCTGCAGTTCCACCTCGAAGTCATGGAAGATAATGTCTACACGATGGTCGTCAACGATGGCGACTACGTCCGGGGATCGGTTCTCAATCAAACGGCACAGGACGTGGCAGACTTCCCGATTCCAGCTGAGAACTTTTTGGTTATGGCGAGGTTGTTGGATTTTATTACAAAGTAGAAGAATGCTAAAAAAGGCGGTTATCCGGCGAGCATTAACGGTGATAGTCGGATAATCCCGGGCTTGGATTATTTGACTATCAGTGTTAAGCGGAGCTGACTGCCCTTTTTCACACGTTTCGACAGTGTGAATTCAAAGGAACCGTACCAAGCCGGTACAGTTCCTTATTTTTGTAACTTCAGTCAAATCACTCGGAACGCTGCCTACAAAGCCTTGAACTAGGCCCAAATAATGATGGATTAAACCGTTTAACCCGAATTCAATGGTGGTATACTTAAATTAACTTCAAGTGGCTGAAACGCTACAAGGAGTGGGGGTTTCGGAGGAGGAGTTAGAAGTGAATACATACAAACGCTTTGTGGCCTTAACTATGGTGGGCCTTACCTTAGGTGGTGGTGTCCTGGGAGCAGAGACTGCCAGTGCTAAGTCCAAGGTTTACACGATTACTGATCGGACCAGTCAAACGACCACGCCGGGAACCACGCAGGTTGTGACAGACCGAGACGTTAGCGCCCGATCGGCCACAACCGATGAGACAGTCACAATTCCTAAGAATACTGCGCTGACGATCATGAGTCATCATGAGGGTCGGACCAAGGTTGCAGTGGGCGATAGTAACCAGCCCTTGTGGGTGAACAACCTGGCCGCAGTGACCTACAGTACTCAGAAAATCACGATTTCCAAGCAGGCGAGAAAGAAGCTGAATCGACAGTCTCGCAAGTGGTATAAGACACTCAGTAAGCGACAACGCCAGGTACTCGGTCGCTATACCGGGGAGGGCTCAGACGCCATTAACAACGTTCTAAGGAAGCCTAAGAAGCGTTCGACTGTGCAGTCACGGCAACGCGTCAAGGACCTGAGAGCGGCTCTCAAGACGTTTAAACTCAAGCAACCGATGACTGTCTACCGCGGCACCTCGGACTGGATTGTGAATCTGTCGCTAGGAGGAAAGAAGTTAAAGCCGGGAGCCGTTTACCAGGACCCTGGTTTTGCCTCGACCACGCTGAGTAAGTCCGTGGGAACTGACTTTATGTCCGAAGATTTATTGAAGGTTAATATGCCGGCCGGCTACCACGGGGCGTATCTGAATCCAATCTCCGAATATGAGGGAGAATACGAGTATCTCCTGAATCCGAATACCAAGTTAGTGGTGACTAAGATTCAGAAGGTCACGATTAAGGGGCGGCTAAAGGTTACGCTTAAATATGGTCAGCACAAGCATACTTCAACGGTCAATGAAAATCAGCGGTATCGCTTGATTACCATGAGTTTGATGAACAAATAACAAGAATTGGTTTCTCGATGAGGAACCAATTTTTTTATGGGATTGTTGACTTTTTTGAAAAGTGATTGTATACTCACCTTATCGAGTAAGTAATTACTCACTCATCTAAATTTATAAAGCTTTGGGAGGTATTATTATGGGACAAGCAATTATTGATTTACAACATTTAGCCAAGAAGTTTGGCGATGAAACGGTATTGAAGGATATCAACCTCACCGTCAACAAGGGCGAGATTGTCGGTTTAATTGGACCTTCTGGGGCCGGTAAATCGACGGTCATCAAGGTCACGTTGGGCATGGAAGTTGCCAGTGGCGGTTCTGCTAAGGTCTTTGACACTACGATGCCGAATCGCCAATTGTTGGGGCGGATTGGCTACATGGCGCAAACGGATGCCCTGTACGATGCCTTGACCGGAAAAGAAAATCTGGTATTTTACGGCAAGATGAAGGGAATTGAAAAGTCCCAGATGGCGGCCGAGGTTGAACATGCGGCTAAAGTGGTTGATTTAACTAAGGACCTGAACAAACGGGTCTCTGGCTATTCCGGTGGGATGATGCGGCGGTTATCGCTGGCCATCGCACTGCTTGGTAGTCCTGAGTTATTGGTTTTGGACGAACCGACCGTCGGAATTGACCCAGCCCTGCGTCGTCAAATCTGGGCGGAACTCGATCGGATTAAGAGCGAGGGTCGGAGCATTCTCATCACGACTCACGTGATGGACGAAGCCGAATTAACCGATCGGGTGGCCTTGCTGCTAGATGGTAAGGTCATGGCTTTTGACGAACCTGGGGTGTTGAAGAAACAGTACGATGTGCCGACGATTGAAGATGTCTTCTTAAAGGCGGAGGGTGTTGAATAATGAGAACAATTGCAATTATGAATCGGGTTCTAAAAGAACTCTTTAGAGATAAGCGGACGTTGGCCTTAATGTTCCTGGCCCCCGTCCTGGTCATGTTATTGATGAGTGTGATCTTCAACACGAACTCATCGACAAATGTGAATGTCGGTACGGTTGCCGTAACACAGAAGCTCAACAAGGAAATGGGCAGTATCAAGCACGTTGACGTCAAGTCCTACGATAGCAAGGCGGATGCCAACAAGGCGTTAAAAGATGATAAGATTGATGCTATTATCAAGAAAAACGGGAAGAACTTTAGCCTGACCTATGCCAACACGGATTCCTCTAAAACGGCGGCCGTTAAGTTGGCCTTTAAGAATGCGTTGACGGCAACGAGTATTGACCAGTTAAAGTCTGCGCTAAAGAAGAGTACCAAGGCCACGGTTAAGCTCCAGGCTCAGCTGATTGCCATGCAGAAGCAACAGGCCGCAGCGAGTTCGGCGAGTCAGACCGCTGGTGCAACTACGGCCACTCAGAAGGCCGCTGCCACCAAGGCCACGTCGACAAATCATGCAACCAAGAGTACTAGTCAGACGACGCCAAAGATTACCAATCACTACGTATACGGGGATAAGGACACCGGCTTCTTTGCCAAGATGGTGCCAATCCTGATGGGCTTCTTCGTCTTCTTCTTCGTGTTCCTGATTTCGGGGATGGCACTGCTGAAGGAACGGACGACAGGAACCCTAGACCGGTTGTTAGCAACGCCAGTTAAGCGGTCTTCCATCGTCTACGGGTACATGTTAAGCTACGGGATTCTCGCCGTCATTCAAACGATTGTGATCGTTCTGGTCACGGTTTGGTTATTGGGCATCGAGGTTGTTGGGAACTTAGTGAGTGTGATTTTGATTAACTTGCTGTTGGCTCTCGTGGCGCTGGCCTTTGGGATTCTCCTGTCTACCTTTGCCAACTCCGAATTCCAAATGATGCAATTTATTCCACTGGTCATCATTCCCCAAGTCTTCTTCTCTGGCTTAATTCCGCTGGATTCGATGGCTAGCTGGGTCAGTGATATTGCCTACATCATCCCACTAAAGTACTCGGGAGATGCAGTTAACGCGATTATCATGCGGGGTACCTCGATCTTCGACCTAGGTGGCGACATCTTAGTACTGTTAGGTTTCTTGGTGGCCCTGACCATTCTCAACATTGTTGGCTTACGGCGGTACCGGAAAGTCTAACAAAATCACGAACATTCTTTAGAATAATCGCGTATAATGGTGTTTTGACAGGAATCTATGAAAGGAGTGACCAGCTTGGAACCACCAATTTTTGATAATTATCGTGATTGGCTCGACCATCAGAAAATGCCTAAGGGCAAGAAGGCCGCGTTGATTACCGCGATGCGGCTCTTCTCTGAGTCTGGATTTGATGGGACGTCGACGGTTCAGGTCGCCAAAGAAGCGGGGATCAGTCAGGCCACCATCTTTAAATACTTTCATACCAAGCAAGATTTGTTGATGGCAATTGTCCAACCAGTTCTGGAACACTTCTTTCCAACTTACCGCGACGAGTTCTTCAGAGGTATCGCAAAACGAAAGACGCTAACCGAGATCGTTCATTTCATTGTAACTGACAGGTATCATTTTATTAAATCTAATGAGCAAGCTGTCAGGATCATCGCGGTGGAAATGATGACTAATGCCGAGATGCGCCAGGCTTTCGCTAAGGTCGTTGAGAGTGAGGACTTTAACTTTCTCCAAGAACTCATTCAATTTTTCTACGATACCGGTGAGCTGCGTGACGACGTTGATGCCGCTGGTTTGCTTCGCGTGATTGCCGGGCAAATGATGGTTTACATCATCCAAGGGACCTACGTGCCAGCATTGTTGCATGGTGAGCAGGAAGAGTTAGAAATTATCACGAATCAGATTGTTCGAACGCTTAAAAAGTAAGCTGAACGGCTAGTTTTCCCATTTGGGGGCTAGCCGTTTTTTAGTTTGTCGTGTAAGGTAGACTATAAAACTAAAAACGAGACGTTTGGCGTCATTAAGGAAGGATTTACCATGACCAAGTACCGGTTACAAACGATTATCTTTGTTCTCACCTCATTCATGTTAGGCTGCAACGAGTTCATTGTCGTTGGGGTGATCTCAGACATTGCCAAGACCCTGAGTGTTTCGGTAGCCACGGTGGGCTATCTGGTGACGATCTATGCCACGGTATTTGCCGTTAGCACGCCGATCATTACGGTTCTGACAAACCGATTCAGTCGCTATAAAGTCTTCATGGTACTTATGGCTATCTTTCTGCTGGGAAACACCTTGAGTGGTTTTGCCACGACTTATGGGTTACTGATTGCGGCGCGGATGACGACGGCCGTGGTGGCTGGGGCCATTGAGTCCTTTATCATTGCCTTTGCAAACGACATTGCACCACGTGACAAACGGCCGATTCTAATCGCCTGGATCTCGGCCGGATTCAGTATTGCTTCCGTCATTGGGGTGCCGATCGGGACAGCAATCAGTACCGCTGACAGCTGGCACACGGCCTTCCATATCATCTCGGTAATTACCCTGGTAACCTACGCGCTGTTAGCCTGGTTGCTACCACGACACGTCGATCAGAGTACCGGGAGTGTTAAGGAACAGCTGGTTTTTCTGACCGACAAGCGGGTTTATTTGGCAGTTGGGCTCAACCTGACCATGGCGGCCACGATGTACGCGTACTACACCTATATTCGACCCCTGATTACGGAGGGCCTAGGATTCAGTGTTTCCAGTCTGAATTGGCTCCTCTTTATTCTGGGAATTATGAGTATTATCAGTAATCGCTTGTCAGGAACCTTGGCCGAGCGCGATGGTTTGCGGGTGATTCCCTGGTTTTACATTGCTGACATTGTGTTGTTATTACTCCTGCCGCTGGCGCTGGACCACGCTTTCTTGGGATTTGCCATCCTGCTAGCCCTTGCGCTGATTGTGACCATTGCCGGGGCACCGCTTCAGATTCACTTCCTGGATGTGGCGGCGGAAAGCTATCCGCAAGCCATGATGTTGGCCGCGGCGGTCAATCCCATCTTCTTTAACGTGGGGATCTCGGTCGGGTCGGCCACAGCCTCCGTGCTTTTGAACCATGCCGGACTGAAGAGCCTGAGTTTTGGGGCAATTGCTTATGCCGTGATTTCATTGATTCTGGTGGTCGTCTTGAACCACGAAATGGCGAAGCGGCGGCAGTTACGATCGTTTAATCATTAAAAAATAAGTGGTGACGTTTTCATGAGTCGTCACCGGAGAATTTTCCTGAGGGATCGTGTAAGCTGAACTATATGACTAACTAGACCGACTCAGAGGAGAAACTATTGTGAATAAGTATCGTTGGCAGGCCATCGTGTTCGTTTTGGTGGCCTTTATGCTGGGATGTAATGAATTTATTGTGGTCGGTGTGCTCTCCGATATTGCCCAAGAGTATCAGGTGCCGGTCGCCACGGTGGGGTATTTGGTAACGATCTTTGCGACGGTTTATGCCGTCAGTACGCCATTTGTGACGATTCTGACCAGTCGTTATAGCCGCTACAAGACGCTGATGGTCTTGATGGGGGTATTTTTACTCGGGAATACCTTGAGTGGCTTTGCTATGAATTATCCAGTCCTGCTGGTGTCACGGATGGTGACGGCTATGGTGGCGGGTGCCATTATCTCCCTCATCATGACCTTTGCGAGCACGATTGCCCCGCGGGAGAAACGGGCAGGGCTCGTGTCTTGGATTTTCGCTGGATTTAGCATCGCTTCCGTCTTCGGGGTGCCGATCGGGACGGCCATTAGTACCAGTTACAGCTGGCACGACGCCTTCTACCTGATCTCTGGGATCAGTGCGATTACCTGGGTCTTATTGGGGTGGCTCTTGCCACGCCAGGTAGAACAGGTTCAGGGCAGTATTCGCAATCAACTGGTGTTACTAAAGGACCGTCGTATCTACGTGGGGATTGCCCTGGTACTCTTTACGGCGGCGACAATGTACGCGTACTATACCTACATCCGACCACTGCTGACGACGGCTCTGGGCTTTAGTAATGAGAGTCTAAATTGGCTATTGTTCCTGATTGGGATTATGAGTATTATCAGTAACCGTATTTCGGGGATGCTGGCCGAGCGCAATGGATTGCGGATCATGCCACGATTCTACATTGCGGACATTATCTTATTAGCTGTCTTGCCATTTGCTCTGGGTTCAAAAGTCTTGGGACTAGGGATCCTGCTAGTGATGAGTCTGATTGTCACAGTCATCAATTCCCCAATCCAGATTCATTTCCTTAACATTGCGGAAGAGGAATATCCGCAGTCGACCGTGTTGGCCTCATCATTGAATTCAATCTTCTTTAACTTTGGAATTTCGCTGGGGTCGGCCACGGCTTCGGGGATGCTGGGAACGGTCGGACTGCGCTATATTAGCTGGGGAGCGGCTGTCTACGCTGCCATCTCACTGGGATTGGCATTGACCTTAAACCGCGTCATTCGCTGGCACAGACAAACCAGTTCCCTTTAGAACGGGCTCGCGTTAAGCTAGAATGTGAGATTGCGTTTAGGAGGTTCACTCATGACAGAAGTACAGACAGTCACATTAAATGATGGTTTTGAAATGCCCGCCATTGGGTTAGGCACGTATCAGGTTCGTGGTGGTCAAGGGGTCAATCAGATTCTGGCGGCCATTAAGGACGGGTATCGAAGCTTGGACACGGCCACGAATTATGACAACGAGGGAGCCGTCGGTGAAGCCATTCGCCGGTCGGGCTTGCCACGTTCGGCCTTCTTCGTGACGTCAAAATTACCCGGTAAGTATCACCAGTATGCCAACGCCACCATGTCGATTCAGGAGTCCCTGTATCGCATGGGACTCGACTACTTTGACTTATTTCTGATTCACTGGCCATTGCCCAAGCGGGACCACTACGTTGAAGCTTGGCAGGCCATGATCGATGCGCAGACTCGCGGGTTGATTCGTTCAATCGGGGTGTCAAACTTTGAGCCCGAGCATCTAGACCGGTTGATTAAAGAGACCGGGGTGACGCCAGCCGTGAACCAATTGGAGGTTCATCCTTACTGGACTCAGGAACGGATGGTGGCTGAAGACCAGAAGCGGGGCATTGTGACCGAAGCCTGGAGTCCATTGGGACGCGGAAGTGCAGCTCTAAAGGAACCCTTGATCCAGCACTTGGCAACTAAGTATGGCAAAAACGTTGGTCAAATTGTGCTCCGCTGGCACACACAACGGGGGATCGTGCCGATCCCTAAGGCTAGCAACTTGGTTCACCAACGTGGGAACCTCGACATCTTCGATTTCAGTTTGGAACCAGAAGAGGTAGCGGCAATTACGGCTCTCAGCCGAGTTGACGGGCGGATCGACAATCAGGATCCTAATGAATATGAGGAATTCGACTAATTTTTACCGACCAATTGAATAATCAAGCGACGAATGAATGGTGTGAACAAAATAAGTTCATACCATTTTTGTTTGCAACCGAAATCAATCATCAGTTAATTCCCTAAACCTCGCATTGATCGGGCTAGATCACTAGTGGTGACAGCGACGCAGAGAAGTCAATCACGATAGCCGCTAAAAGTGGGGTTGAGTGTTCATAAAATGAAACGTCAAATGGATGAGCACTCAGGACTCGCCCTTTTACAGAAGTCGTTATAGTGGGGGCTGAAGCGGAATAGAAGAGTAGTTTTTAATTCGGTAAGCTTTGATCCCCATAATGGAGCAACCCACTGTGGGGGTGTTGGTGATTGGAGGAGGATGACGATGAAAAGGAAGATTTGGCCCATCATTTTTGGACTAGTGATGGCACTGACCGTCTTCCTTACAGGCGGGTTCATCACCAGTGGCGTGACGGCCCACGCCGCTGAGTTAATGGTATCAGGTCTCACCGGAAACGATCCGACCCTTACCGATCTGCAAGGGAGCAAGGTTCCTTTAGGGAGCGAGTTAAGTAAGTGGAACAGTTATGAAGTTAATTACACTTGGGGGATTCCCGATGGGGAAGCCATCCAAGCAGGCGACACGGTATCAGTGACGTTACCACCTAGCGCGGTGGCGAGCCAAGATATCTCGGTTAGTTTGAAGGATGATTCTGGACGAGTCGTCGGCACTTTTACGATTAAAGCTGGTGAAAGTACCGGTACTATCACGTTTAACGATGTCTTAGGTCAGTCCGCTACTAACCGTGGTGGTCACCTGCAGTTCTATGTGACTGGGACTAATGAGAATGAAAACCTAGGCCATGATTGGGGAGTTAACAAGGTTGGCTGGATTGCCGATCGAAATGCAGATGGGTCACCCTCAAAGCTGACCTGGAACATCGCGTTTAACCCCAATGGCATGGCAATGGGAACCGCGGTTATCACGGATACGTTAGGTCCTAACCAAACTTATATTCCCGGCAGTGTCTATGCCGAGACTGGTAAGTATGGTGAAGATGGCGGGTTCGTTGCCGATGGGACCGTTACCCCTGAGGTTGAGGGCAAAGGGAACACCCTGATCTTTACGTTCCCAGACGTTACCAAAGCCGTTAATATGACGTATCAAACGACGCCTAATGATGTGAGTGAAAGTGAGATTTGGACGAATACCGCTTCACTGAATGGTCAATATGTGACGGCCCAAATTACTTGGGGCGGCAGTGGTAGTGGCAATGGTTCCGACCATCAGTATGGTGAAGTTCTCTTAACCAAGACCGATAAGACGACTGGTGCTAAGCTTGCTGGCGCGACCTATACGCTAGAAGATAGCAATGGCAAGGTCTATGGGTCAGGGTTAGTCACCGATGCCGACGGGAACATTTCATTCGCTAGCCTGCCTGCCGGTGATTACAAGTTCATAGAAACGGCGGCCCCAGAAGGTTACACGTTGGATGCAACGCCAATCACGTTCACCATTGTGAAGGGTGAGACGGCGACGGTCGACGTTTCCGCTGAGGACACGCCAACACCGGTTGTTCCAGATTCCGGCGAGGTCGTTTTAACCAAGACGGACAAGGATAGTGGTGCTAAATTAGCCGGGGCAGTCTACACGTTGAAGAAGAGCGATGGCACCGAAGTGGCTTCAGGTTTAACAACCAATGCCGAGGGTGTCTTGACCTACAAGGGGTTGGCCGCTGGCGACTACGAGTTAGTTGAAACGGCAGCCCCAGCAGGCTACACGTTAAATGAAACACCGATTACCTTTAGCATCGGGAGTGGGTCAACGGCCGCAGTGGATGTTTCCGCCGAAGACGTTGCCGATCACGATGATGAAGAGCCGGTTGGCAAGGTCGTTTTGACCAAGACGGACAAGGCGACTGGTAAAAAGTTAGCCGGTGCTGTTTACAACTTGTTAGACGGCAATGGTGAAGTCATGAAGTCAGACTTGACGACAGATGCCGATGGGATTATTCAGGTCGATGGTCTCGCCGCTGGAAACTACCAGTTCGTTGAAACGAAAGCGCCAGCAGGCTACCAGCTTGATAAGACACCGATTGCCTTTACCATTAGCAGTGATGGAATGGCAGCAGTCGCAGTGACTGCCGAAGATTCAGCGACTACGCCAGGCGGTGGCGGCGAGGCTCCTGGTGGGACAGTACCACCAGTTACCACGCCACCTACCGGACCAACGACACCGGAACCAGGGCCAGAACCAACGCCAACGCCAGAACCAAATCCGACGCCAACGCCAAATCCAAACCCAACGCATCCGACGGCACCAAAGCCACCAGTAGCGCCAACGACGCCAACTCATCCAGGGACTACAACACCAGAACCAGGTAACACGACGGGGTCTGGGAATCAGCATCCGGCCACTGGTGGTGCAGGCAACACGGCACCAACGACTGGTCAGACGAGTTCTAGTCATGCTACAAGCACCTACACCGGTCAGACGTTACCACAGACTGGGGAACGTTCAGCAAAGCCATTAATTGTGGCCGGGTTGGCCTTCCTGTTAGCCTTAACGACTGGCGGCTGGGTTGTTTGGGAACGGCGTTACTAACGTCATATGCAGGTTAATAAATGACGAGTTTACCCAGCGGGCAACTCGTCATTTTATGTCACTACTTATAATGGGATTAACTATGATCGCATGGAATAATGTGCTACACTAAGTTGGAATAATTTGGCGACTCGATATTTGGATAAGTAGTTTATTCTACCAGCCGTTCAAGGTATAATTAGTTGAGAATACGAGACTTTAAATGAGGCGAAAACATGGTAAAACGACGAGCATTAACCCAAGATATTGTCTTGGAGAAGGCCAATCAGCTGATCGCAGAGAATGGGATTGAGAACCTCACTGTCCGAGCTTTAGCTGATGCTCTAGAAATTCGGCCCCAATCCGTTTATAACTATGCGGATAGTCTGACCGATCTCCTGGACCAAGTGGGATTACGCTTCGTTCAGCAACTGGCGGATCAGCTAATGCGGCGGTTAGTGGGGGTTGGCGGCAAGGAAGCTCTGATGGTCTTTGCTCAGGAATTTCGGGAAGGTTGTCGAAAACAACAACATCTCGCGCCCATCCTGATGGATCCTAATGACATGCGCCAGTTAAAACGGACCCATGAAGCGTTGATGACGCTTTATCTGCAAATGTTTAAGAGTTTACATCTGGTTGGTGGTGACGAGGAGGGCCTCGTTGCGTCAATGCTTTATCGCTCGACGCTATTCGGTTTTCTGGTTCAGGAGTTTGGCGGTTTTTTGAATATTTCACAACGGAAGATTGACACGCGATTCATTCAAACCATGCAGCTCGCCATCGATCAAATAAATCCAAAATAAATTAAAAAATCCATTCGGACACTGATTAAGTTCAGTGTTCGGATGGATTTTTAGGTTACTAGAGTAAGTTATTCATGACGCTTGCGACTCAAGCCAAGACCTAAAGTTGATAAGGCCACGGCAACACCGGCAGCAATGACTGAGACGGCACTTTGCTTTTCACCGGTTTGTGGTAAAGTCGTTGCGTTTTGGTGGTTAGTCTTGGATGTGGCTAACTTGGTTGCGGTCACCTGAGCGGCCTGACCATGAGTCTTAACAATTGTGCTGGTCGTGGTCTTGTGGCCAGTGGCTTTGACACCCTTGGCCTTATCACCAGCAGTGATGTTGACAACGTGGTTGCCTTTGTCAGTGGTTGGTTCAGTAGGGTCAACGATCTGGTCGCCATCCCCGCCAGTTACCACTTGGTCACCGTCGCCGTCAGTAATTGGCGTCGTTGGGGTGACGGGCGTTGTTGGTTCCGTCGTACCAGGATCCGTGGTTGGATCGGTTGGGTCTGTGGTCCCGGGGTCAGTAGTTGGATCGGTTGGGTCGGTGGTGCCGGGATCAGTGGTTGGATCGGTTGGGTCTGTCGTGCCGGGATCAGTGGTTGGATCGGTTGGGTCCGTCGTGCCAGGGTCGGTACTTGGATCGGGATCCGGATCAACTGGCGTGACATCATCGACGATTGTGAAGGTGACGTCCGTTTCCGCTTGGTAGTTGTTAGTTGTGACAACGGTGATCGTGTAGGTCCCGGCCGGAATGGGCGTTCCATTGGCCTTGTAAACGAAGCCTAATGGATTGTCTGGATCCGGATTATTCCAGAAGTATAAAGGCAAGGCGCCTTCTGTGATAGCCTTGTACTTAGCAGTTGGATCAATGTTACCGGCGAGGTCTTGGGAACCGAAGAGCAGGCCACTAATTGGATCAAATGTGGACATTGCTGGTAGTTCGGAAAGCTTGTAGGTTCCGCCTTGGATTGTTTGTTTGGAAGTCCAAGTGTTTAGCAGATGGTCATCATTAAAATTGGTGGTAAAGTGGTTCCCACCGATGAGCAACGTGCTAAGGTTGGTGTAACCAGATAAGTCAGGTAACTTGCCACTAAGGTCATTGTCCTCCAGATAAAGCGCTTGTAATTTTGGAAATCCACTAAGATCAGGGAAGGCACCCGAGAGCTTGTTATCACTGAATTGTAAGTACAAGGCTTCTGGTAAACTGCCGATATCAGTGAGAGCTCCGGTCATAGCATTAAAATCGAAGTTAACGTTAATCAGTTGGGTGTAGGCCGAAAGATCTGGCACATTACCAGTTAGGTTGTAGTGATTGATGCTAAGATACTTTAATTGGGTATTTTGACCCAGATAAGTCTTCATAAAGGTACTAGCATCTTGAGCGGGCATCGGTGTGTTTTCTGGAACAGTCAATGCTAGTGTTGTCAGTTTTGGTGCGAAGGAAAAGTCAATCATGTGTTCTGGGGCGATAGCCTTTTTAGTCAAAGTGAAACCGTCTAAGTTCGTGAGATATTGAATTCCAGTGAAGTCAGTGGGTAGGTCACCAGTATAACCATAATCAGTCAATGAAGTGATTTTGGAGAGATAGAGGAATAAGTTACTCGATGTGATGTAAGCACCTTTATTAAAGAACTTAGCGGCATTAATAACCCAAGCCCGCATAGCAGGATCGGGCATCCATTCGGTGGCATCGACACCCATGATGTCAGGTAAGGTTGCGGCCTTCACTAAAGCGCTCCGAGATAACAGAGACGTTGGTAAAACTGAAGAGAATGATTGAACCTTTTCAACGGTGTCGTCAGATGATTCTTTGATAGGTGCAGCTTCTTCTTTAACATCGTCTGTTTGAGTGGTTGCGACTTCAGGTGTTTCTTGAACGTCCTTCTTCACTTCAGAAACATTGTTGTCAGAAACTGGTGCATCTGATTTAGTGGTATCCGAGTCGTCCTTAGTTGCTGGATCGGATACCTTTTTTTCAGTGTTGTCTTTTTCAGTATCGGTCTTAGTTTCAGTATCAGTTTCAGTATCAGTTTCAGTATCTGTTTTAGTATCTGCGTTACTTTCAGATGTATCTTCTTTGGTATCACTGGACGCCTTCAAGGTTGCTTGATTAGACTGTTCAGAGCTGGAATCGCTTTCATTTTCGGTTTGTGGCGTTGCGGCGGGGGTGGTGTCAGCATTAGCAGTGACGCCCATGCCAGTCATCCCTAAGCCTAAGGTTGCAACAGTGATGCAAGCGAAGACCCAGTTCTTGCCTGCCTTGTAACTCTTAAAGTGTTCCTTAGTTTCAACGTTAGCTTGCTTCCTCATGATGATTTCCTCCTCAATTGCTGTGAAATTATTTCGCCCTAGTCATTGGTTACTCTTTTTACCACACATTAGTTAATGTGGACAATCTTTTCTACAACTTCATTGTACGCTTTTTTACAGGTAATTCAAGCTTAATCATAAAGGGAGAAAACTAATTCGTGGGTTATTCTTAGTTACGTGAAATTAAACCGGTTTACCGTTGTAAAATAAGCATTTAGCAGTTCTTGTCTTGCAACACTCACTTGAGAATAACAGGAATAACTCGCCAGCTGACCACATTTTTAACTAATTGCGTCATTCGAATAAAATGATAATTGCAGTCGTATATAAGTCATGGTGTGTTTGTTATATTTCTTTACTTAATGCCAAATGAATTTGAAAAGTCCGAATCTTTATCAGCGGTTAAGCCGGCTTTTTCAAAAAATGGGATCGTTAAACTGTTGGTCAATGATATCTTCAGCTATGATTGAACTGATAAAAATATTTTGTCTTTTGTCTTGACTTAAAGTGCACTCGAAGGTGTTTACTAGGGCTTGTAAGGCATTCAAGGAGGCGTCGTTGTGGCAGATAAACAGTACCGAATCGGTGAATTTTCAAAATTGGTGGGTCTGTCGACCTACACTTTGCGTTACTACGAGGACCAAGGCTTGATCGTTTCCCAGCGTGATGGAAATGGCGTTCGTTATTATACAGAGAATGATATTCAATGGGTTGGTTTTATCCTGCATCTCAAAGGAACTGGACTCCGTCTAAATGATCTCAAACGTTACGTTCGACTGCGAGCTGAAGGTGACAGCACGATCACTGAGCGGCGTGACATGCTACAGAAGACTAAGGATGATGCGGAAGCCGATATTGCTGAGCTTCAGATGCATCTCAAGGTCCTCATCCGGAAGATCGACTGGTATGACGGCAAGGTCGATCACACGATTGACGACTCCGAGAGTTTCCATGACTATTTACAACAATTCAATGACACGAAGGAGAATAAATAATGGCTAAGAATGAAGATATTAAAAATGGTGTGATTTTCCCAGCAGGTGACAAGAACGAGGCTTACCAAAAGTTCTTTACCGGTCAGAGCTACTTACAAGGATTAGTGAGTGACCCTGACGTCAGTGTGGGTGTTGGTAACGTGACCTTTGAACCTGGTTGCCGGAATAACTGGCACATTCATCACAATGGTTTTCAAATTCTGTTGGTTACTGGTGGTGAAGGCTGGTATCAAGAAGACGGTCAACCTGCCCGGCGCTTACATCCCGGTGATGTCGTGGTTACCAAGGACGGCGTTAAGCACTGGCACGGTGCTACCAAAGATAGCTGGTTCAGTCACATCGCCATCACGGCAGGTACCCCAGAATGGTTGGAACCCGTCGACGATGCTCACTACAACGCATTAGACTAGGAGGCCTGAATCTCATGGCAAAGAAGCAAACAGCAGGTCGCGACAACTTAGGTGACTTTGCCCCTAAGTTCGCAGAACTCAATGATGACGTTTTATTCGGTGAAGTTTGGTCGCGTGAGGACAAGCTCTCCGCCCATCAACGGAGTCTGATTACCATTTCAGCCCTGATCTCCGCCGGAAACTTTGAACAACTCCCAGCACACCTGAAGATTGGCAAACAAAACGGGATCACCAAGGATGAAATTGCCGAAGTGATTACTCACTTGTCCTTCTACGTGGGTTGGCCCAAGGCCTGGTCCGCATTTGGGATCGCCAAAAAGGTCTTTACAGATTAAGAAATGAAACAACGCCCGAGAATGGTTAAGTTCTCGGGCGTTTTGTGTCGCCATCAAATCAGTTGTCAGGTCAAAATTAATGACTTGGGTTATTTTGGACGACAAATAATTTAGTTTGCGAGATAATTAAAGGTAATTAGAATGTCGTGATCTTTTTAAAAAGGGAGTTGTAAGTATGCATAAACGTCGGTTAATGGGAGTCGTTATCGGTATCGGGTTGGTTGTAGGACTGGTAGCTGGCATTGCGACTGTTCGTCCAACAGCTAGCGAGGCCAAGACCAATGCAGCAGTGACCCAGTATCAGCAGTGGCGTAAGGCCTATGTGGCCGGGTCATCCCAGAAGTACGTGAAGAGTAACAATGGTCAGGGGAAGACAACGGCGCTTTCCGAAGGTCAAGGCTATGCCATGTTGGCGGCCGTCCTGGCTGCCAAGAAGGGCGCCAAGACCCAGACCACGTTTAATCAATTCTATAAATACTATCAGTCTCACCGGGTATCCAGCAAGGTGCCGCTGATGCAATGGCAACAGACCAAGCGCTCCGGTAAGATGACCAGCAAGGGGTCCCAGAAGAATAGTGCGACCGATGGAGATTTGGATATTGCCTACGCTCTCATCCTTGCCGACAAGCAGTGGGGAAGCCGCAAGACCAACTATAAGAAGGCGGCCAAGTCATTGATCAAAGCTATCAAGCAAAAGGAAATCAACAAGACAACCTATCTGCCAACCATGGGGAATTGGGCAACATCGAGTTACGATGTCAGCAAGCTCCGGACGGCGGATCTGATGACCGGGTACTTTAAGACCTTTGCCAAATACACCAAGGATAAGACCTGGAACAAGGTGGCTAAACAGAGTCAAGTGGCCGTGAAGAAACTCAGTGCGCGTCACAAGACCGGGTTATTCCCAGACTTTATCTTTGCGACCAAGAAGAGTATCAAACTCAAGGCCGTTAAACCGTATACGATTGAGTCGGGGACGGATAACCAAGTCGGCTACAATGCTTGCCGGGTGCCTTGGCGCTTAGCTCAGACCTATAAGATTAGCAAGGATAGTGTCACCAAGAAAGCCTTGAAGAAACAGCTGGCCTTCTACAATAAGAAAAAGAAGATTACGGCGGTTTATACCGTGAGCGGCCGGGCCGTCAATAGCTACGAGAATACGGCGTTCACCGCACCGGTTCACGTGGCCGCTAAGACGATGGGTTACAAGAGTTTAACCAAGAAGACTGCTAAGCAGTTACCGAAGAAGATTGAAAAACGCAACTACTTCTCGGCAACCTTACAGGTGGTCACGGCACTACAATAGAGTAATAGAGTGCGACAAAAGGCGGTTATCAGGTTTAAACGGAACCAGCTGCCTTTTGTCGCACGTTTCAGCCATAGAAATTTAACGAATCAGACCGGGCAATTGTCCGGTCTATTTTTATGCAAAAAAAACGATGGTCAACTCGGAAGTTGATCATCGTCAGAATTACTCTTTATTTGTAAGGAGTCACGTAGTTCTTTTGGGAAGTAACGTAGTGACCGTTGGTTAATTGGTAACGGTAAGAGCCCTTGTTGTTCTTAACAACGGCCTTAACGGCTAACTTCTTACCAGCCTTGATCCGCGTCTGTGAGATCCGTTTGTTCTTAGTGAACAACGTCGACGTGTATTCGAAGATTGGTTTCTTAACCGTGACACCCTTAGCGCCATCTAAAGACTTGTAGTAGCTAGGCTTAGCCTTGGCCTTGTGGGTCATGGAACCCGTGAACCACTTGTCAACCGTGGACTTGTCTAAGACCTTGTTCAAGTCGACGTTACCGCTGATTCCGGATACACGGCCAGAACTGGTGTATTGCCAGAGATCAACGGACGTCCCGGAAACCTTAGGCTTGTAAGAACTGTACTTGGCAATCCAAACACCATCGAACTTGCTGAAGTTCAGCTTATGATAGTTGGCGTAGTATTCACCGGCATACATGATTAAAGGCTTGTCGGTTAACTTACGCATCGTCTTTAACCAAGCATTGACGTAGGTTTGTTCCTTGTTCTTAGCGGAAGGCATCCGTTTTTCTTCATCCAAAACGAAGAACTTTGTGTTCTTGTTGCTCCGCTTATAGAAGTCTTTGGCTTCATTCTGGGCATCCTTCACACTCGTGAATTCAGCGAACATGTATTGGCCAAATGGAACGCCATACTTGTGGGCACCATTGGCGTTGACGTTCCGCTTGCTGTCAACCATGTAACCAGCGTCACCCTTGCTCCCATGTTGCACGCGGATGATCGCGTACTTCAGATCCTTGGAAGCTTTCTTCCAGTTGATGTTTCCTTGATATTGCGAAATGTCAGCAACCTTTTTAGCTGCGGCATCGGCCTTAGTCGTGCTGAGCCCTACACCCACAGCGAGAACGGCGGCGAAGGCGGCAATACCAACACTCAATTTATGTAACTTATTAGACATAAAATACTTCCTCCTCAATCTTTGCCTTCATTGTACACGGTATGGCCGGCTAAAAGGTTACCACAGGTTTACAGTTGATTACATTTAGATTTCAGCCTTGAAAGGTCGGGATACATGGAGCCGGTAAATGGTGGATGTTACCGAGGGTGTTGGGGATGATTAACCGGCGCCTAAGTCATCAGACTGTCATCTGTTGTGTGAAGAACTGGTAAATGTTGGGCATTTTGTCATGAAAAAAGCGCGGCTCACGGCCGCGCTTTCAGTGAGATTTAAGTTTAGTGAGCAGCGGCATAGACTTTTAATGCCAACTTGGCCCGGTTCTTATCGGTTGTGGTGATTGGATTGTATTTAGACAAGCCAGCCTTAACCTTCTTGTAACTGTAGACATTGCTGTTGCCACTCTCAAAGTACATGAGATCGGCCTTCTTCGGGGAGTGGTTCAACCCGAGCACGTGTCCCAATTCGTGAGCCACGGTGCTGGCATATTCGTACTTACGGCCAGTCTTGGCGACACTATTGACGCCTTTGACTTCCTTCTTCAAAGTGTCGTAAGCGGGCAGAGAAGTTTCAACCGCCGCTGCCTCGGTGTTGAAGAGGCTTTGGTAATTGTCGTAGCTTGTCGTGATACCCTTGGCAGCCAAATTAGCTTTGGCTTTGGCTTCAATGGTCTTCGCATACTTCTTGTAGAAGGCGTCATTGAGTTGATTAGTCATGGAAACGGCAATATTTTGCGTCTCGTCACGGTAGTAGGACCACCGAACTTGAAGCTTCTTCTTGCCAGGCGTCCACCAAGCGTCACTTTGGTCGGACTTGGTTGGTTTAGCTTTCGAGATGGAGAGCGTCAGGGTGTGGTTCTTCTTTGAGCCCTGAACAAATTCCTTTTTCCCAAGCTTCTTATTCCAATAGTTCATGGCGATCTTCGTACTACTCTTGAGGCTTGAATCACTGGTGTTGATCCAAACTGTGGCACGCCCGTTCTTCTTCAATGCCGACTGGGCATCGTAGGTGAGCTTATAGCGTTTAGCCAATTTGCGGGCATTCTTACGGTAGTAGCTCTTGGACTTCTTCAGTGTTGTCGCTGACGGGTTCACACTGGCGGCATGTGCCGTCACGGTGCTGGTCGAGATCACGGGTGTAATCAGTAGCGCCGCAGCCGCAGTCACGAGTAGTGAACGGATTCCTAAATGGTGTGTTCGATGCATGAGTTTGACCTCCTCAATTCCCCAAAACGTCATGTTTACAATAGCATAGCCTTTTCCCCGTAACGGGTCAAGCAAAGAAGGCCCCAAATAGTTTGGACATTAACCCTATGATACCGGGGTTAGTGGGGTGAATTATTTACGGTGTGAGAACAAATGTTCGGGAACTTTATTTGTAAATCTGGTATAGTAAACTTAACAATAAAAAGGGGGCTTTTCAGTGGTTAAGCGGTGTACCTGGGTGTCTGATTCACCTTCTATGCAGGATTATCATGATGAGGAGTGGGGGCGACCGGAGCATAATCCCCAAAAACTATTTGAGCTGTTGAGTCTGGAAACCTATCAGGCCGGATTAAGTTGGCAAACCGTGTTGAATAAACGGGCGGCCTTCAAGACGGCTTTCTACGACTATGATCTGGCTAAGGTAGCGGCCATGACCCCCGCTGACATTGAACGGCTCTTGACCAATGCGGCCATCATTCGTAACCGTCGCAAGTTAGAGGCAACCGTGGCCAATGCCCAAGCGATCTTAACTTGGGACGACCCGGCGGACTTTGCCAGTTGGCTGTGGGCGTTCGTCGACGGTCAGCCCATTCGACATACCATTCATTCGATGGCTGATTTGCCAGCAACTACCGATTTATCAAAACAAGTGGCCCGCGAGCTGAAGAAGAAGGGGTTCAAGTTTGTCGGTCCGGCGACGGTTTATTCTTTTTTAGAGGCCGCCGGACTGATCAATGACCACGAATTGAGTTGTGATTGGGCACCAGAAAAGCAATAAGGAAGGACTAAGATAAATGCGCTTTTTACATACAGCAGATTGGCATATTGGTAAGAAGCTTCATGGCTACGACCTCTTGACGGAACAGCGAGACGCCTACCGTCAGATTAAGGCCATTGCTGAAGCGGAGAAGGTTGATGCCATCGTGATCGCTGGGGATCTATACGATCGGGCACTACCTAGCGAAGATGCGGTGACCGCGCTTGATGACATGTTGGTGGATCTGAACCGTCAGGAGCATTTCCCCTTACTTGCAATCAGTGGCAATCATGATTCTGGTGTCCGATTGGGCCAGGGAAGCGACTGGTTTAAGAGTACCGCGTTCTACCTCAATACACGCTTAAAAGATGCCTTTACGCCAGTTGTTATGGACGGCACCCAGTTCTTCTTATTGCCCTATTTTGAACCGTTCGCGGCTCGTCAATATTTCGAAGATGAGAGCCTGAAAACGGTGGAACAAGCCATGCAAAAGGTTGTGGCCAAGATGGTCGCTACCTTCGATCCGCAGATGAAGCACGTGTTGGTCGCGCACTTCTTTGCTGCCGGCAGTACCCATACCGATTCAGAAACGCAGGTCCAGGTTGGGGGACTAAATGCTGTTCCGGTAGACCTGTTGCGTGATTTTGATTATGTCGCCTTGGGGCATTTACACCGCAAGGAGGCTTTACAGAATGAACCCACGATGAAGTACAGTGGGTCACCATTGAAGTTTTCAACGAGTGAATCGCTGGACACCAAGGGCGTCTGGATTGTCGATACGGCCACTGATCCCGTGACGGTCACCTTTAAACCATTGAAGCCATTGCATGATCTCGTGGTGTTACGGGCATCTTTCGAAGAATTAATGGATCCCGACAAGGTCTTTTCAGTGACACCAGATGACTTTGTGGCGATTGAGCTGACCGATACAGCCCCAATTGCCAATGTGATGCAACGGCTCAAGACCCGTTTCCCTAAAGTAATTGAGTTGCACCGAATCAATCAAATTGACGTGGCCCCGAAAACTCTCGACATTGATCAGGTGCAACAGGACCCCTTAACTTTATTGGGAGACTTTTTCGAAACGGTCACGCAACATCCACTGACGGATCAACAGGAGACATGGGCCAAAAAAGCCTATCAACGCGCTCAGAAAGAGGAGGGGTAAGCCATGCGTCCGTTAACTTTACATTTACAATACTTCGGGCCTTATCGCGACGAAGAAATTGATTTTCAAAAATTCGACAATCCACTCTTCTTGATTAGTGGGAAGACGGGGAGTGGGAAAACCACTATTTTCGATGGGATGTGCTATGCCCTCTTTGACCAGTCCTCCGGAGTCGATCGAGAACCGACGTCGATGCGGTCTGATTTTGCCACGACCGAGGATCATACGCGGGTAACGTTCACCTTTAGCCATCGTCATCGGGACTACCGGATCATTCGAGAACCCGCGCAAACACTGAAGAAAAAGCGAGGATCCGGAGTTACCAATGCCCCAGCCAGTGTGGAACTGACTGTTTTCGAGAACGGCACAGAGACCAAACAACTGACGAAGGCCAATCAGGTTCGGCCATTCTTACAAGATCTGCTTCAAATGGATGGCAAGCAGTTCGCTCAGATTGTTTTGCTCCCACAGGGCAAGTTCCGTCAGTTCTTGGTCGCGCCTAGTGACGAGAAGGCGGCTGTGCTGGAACAACTTTTTAACACGGAAATCTTTGGCTTATGGGCCGATCAACTGAAGGCCCAATTGCGAACTGAGCAGGATAAGAATAAGGAAACCGATCGGGACCGGGAACAGGTTCAATCTAGTCTGATTTGGACACCGGAGAATCAAGAGGCGGCGGAGACAGCTATCGCTCAGGCACAGACAGACACGGTCTTGACGCTGATGGCGGACCAGCAGACAGCTACTCAAGCCGCCGAAACGGCCGCTAAGGGTCAGGTTGCGACTGCTAACAACCAAGTCACAGCCTTGACCCAACAGGATACGCGCGAAGAGCAGTTGCTGAAAGACCAAAAGGAACTGGAAAAACAGTTACTGCGACAGCAACAATTGAAAGACCGCGAGCCGGAGATGCAGGTGAAACGCGTTGCCAGCCAACAACTGGAACGCATCCAGGCTATTCAACCGCAGTGGACCACCAGAGCCAGCGCTCAGCGGGACCTTGACAAGCGAAAGGCCGCAGCGGAGAAATCAGTCCTTGAACTGACAGCAAAGCAGAAAAAGTTTAAACAAGCGCAAGAAAATCAAAAAGCGGCAACTAAAATTGAAACGCGTTTGACTGAAGCCAAGGCCAATTTGACGGCCCGCGCTAAGATGATGCCAATTTACGAAAAAGTTGCCGACCTGACGAAACAATTAAAAGCTGCTCAGACAGCCAGTAAACAAGCCGAGGCTACCGAGTCGGAACTAACAAAGAATGGTCAGCAGACGCAAGCACAACTCAAACAGCAACTAGCCATCACGGAAACTCAGACTGAGCACTATCAGGAACAACAGCGGCTCAGCAAGCGTGAGGTCGAGTTGAATGACTGGCAACGTCAAGTTCGTGGGATTCAGGACGCCGATCAAGAGATCGCGACGACGGAGAAAAAAGTTGCCACGGCAAAGTCAAGCTTAGACCAGGCACAACACGAGTATAAAGCGAGCCAGGCGCGATTCGAAGAGTTGAATCAAGAACTCTTGGAACATCAGATTGCTCAGTTAGCGGCTCAGCTCGAGCCAGGTCGACCATGTCCCGTTTGCGGGTCTGTGGATCATCCGCATCCAGTGGTTGTCACTGATTCGGCGGTGACCGAGGCGGAAGTGAAGGCTGCCCGGCAACATGCGGAAGATCGTCACACGCAGGTCACGCGATTAGACACCAAACTCAAGGCATTAGTGACCACATTAGCCGATCAGCAGAAGAGCCGTGAAGTGAATGTGACCAAGTTAATTGCGGCCGTATCGACAAGCGATGACGAGCTGGGCACCTTTGCTGACTGCCAACAGCGTGTGACCGATCTGGTTGCAACCTATCAAGCGGCTGTTGCCAAGAATGACCGGGCACTAGCAGAAATCAAGAAGGCCCAAACACAGGTTGCACGTTTACAAAGCGATGCGGAACAGTTAGAGCAAATGATCAAGGATGCTCAGAAGGCGCGTCAGGATAAGGCGGCTGCCGCTGATCATTTGGAAGTTCAAGTGACCACACAGCGTGAGGCTTTGCCTGAAGATGCGTCAACCTTGGCGGAGTTTAAGGCACAGGATCAGCAGTTAAAACAGCAGTTAGATACCGATCAAAAGTTGTGGGATGACTGTGTTCAAGCCGTTAAAACGGCGTCAGATGCTGTGACCGTGGCCACTACTGAACGAGATGGGGCAGCTAAGGAATACAACGCGAGTCAGCAACGACTCACGACAGCGCAGGCCGAATTGAAGGCGGCGATTGCTGAGCAAGGTCCTGAGTTGACCGCGTTGGCAGAAGACGCAATTGCCGAGCTGTTACCACAAGTGACGACCTTGCCGCGATTGCGGCAACAACTCACTGATTTCCAACAGCAACAAGCACAGGTTAAAACGAGTATTACTGATCTGAAGAAGCGAGTTGCCGATCGGCCACAGCCTAATCGGGAACAAACCCGCAACGACTTGCACGATGCCCAACAGCAGGTAACGGCACTGCTGGACCAACAACACCAATTGACCGATCGCTGGCAGACTAATGACCGTTACGTCAAACAGCTACAGAAATTGGTTGCGAAACAGGTTGCTGCGGTTCAAAAGACGCAGGCTCTCAATGAATTGGTCGGTGTGACCAATGGGGATGGTCCGAATAGCAAGCTGGGCTTGGAACGTTACGTGTTGCAAACCTATCTACGACAAATCTTGCAGGTTGGTAATCAACGACTTCAGCAATTGACTAACGGCCGCTACCAGTTCTTGGTCGACGAGAGTCCGGCCACCTACAAGAAAAAATCTGGACTGGAAATCAACGTCTATGATGACCACGTAGGCGAACAACGAAGTGTCCACACCTTGTCCGGTGGGGAGAGTTTTATCGCCGCTCTGGCCTTAGCATTGGCCCTAGGTGAGGTTATTCAGCGCACCACAGGCAGTGTAGATGTCGAAGCCTTATTCATTGATGAAGGTTTTGGGTCATTGGATGAAGATGCCCTCATGACGGCTCTGAACTCGCTTGAGAGTGTTGAGGGACAGAATCGGATGATTGGGATTATCAGTCACGTCAGTGAACTGCGAGAACAGGTGCCTAACCAGTTGCAAGTGGTTAGCAACGGGAATGGTGAGAGCCAGATTACCTATCAAATCGAAGATTAAGCGTTTGGTCGTCAGACGCCAAAAAGAGTCGCGGATGTTGTCCGTGACTCTTTTTAATGAAAAGTGTTTCGCAAACTACCGGGGCTGTTACCAGAAAAGGAGGGGGAACTCGGGTCGCTAGACGGGAACATAGCCCTCGCTTGTAGTGGATAGGCCGATCTCGCCAGGTAAGTTGGTTGAGCAGCATTGAAAGCCGTACCCGGGTTGTTTTTACTGGTAGCGAAGCAGCCAGCCGGACAATCCCCTTGGGGGTAGTTGGGGTCAAACCGAAACACTTTTCACCGCTAAGCATAACCGATGGGTTGCGAAATGAATATTCGAGAACACGAGATTCGAGAAAATTGGTCAGTTTTGCCGGTGAACTTCTAACGGTGACCTAATTTTTAGCGGACATGATCACCCCAGATAATCGTTAGTGGCTTAAACCGTTAAACGGTGTGATGACGCGGTTGACCACTGTTTTTAAAGAATAGTTATATAATCAACGATTATGCGTGCATAACGTCTAGTTTAGGTTTAGAATAATGGATAATTATATTAGAAACGGGATGATTTTGATGTGTACTAGTTTGACCTATGAAAATAGTCAAGGTGATCATTTTTTGTCACGGACCATGGATTTTGCCTTTGAATTAGGTGGCCAACCAATCTTTATGCCTCGTAACCAGAAAATCCAGGGGGATGCTGGTGCCTTCACCACGAAGTACGGTTTCGTAGGAGCTGGACGTAATCTGAAACACTACATCTTTGTTGATGGGGTCAATGAATTTGGCCTGGGTGCTGCTGCGCTCTACTTCTCACAATATGCGAAGTACGTTAAGGAAGCCGCCGCTGACAAACTCGGCATCGCCCCACATGACCTGGTTGCCTGGGTCTTAGGAAACGCCAAGAGTGTGGCCGATCTCCGCGAACTGATTCAAAACGTTCAACTCGTGGACGTCCCGGTCTCCTTGCTAGGTCTGACAACACCCTTACATTTCATCTTTAGCGATCCAACCGGAGAGACAACTGTGTTGGAAGCCACGAGTGACGACCTTCACCTCATCGATGATCCAGTCGGCGTGATGGCGAACTCGCCACAGCTGAGCTGGCACTTACAGAATCTTAGTACCTATGGCACGCTCGTTGCGAGTCAGCGACCACTGCATAACTATGAAGGCTTCGAGTTGGCAACACAGGGTCCCGGTACTGGTGCTTTAGGGATGCCTGGGGATTATACCTCACCATCTCGGTTTGTTCGGACCGTCTTCAACAAGCATTACAGTGAAGCAGCGGCAGATACGCCGACTACGTTGAATTTATTACAACATTTAATGGACAGCGTGACGATTCCTAAGGGTGTTAAGCTCAAGGACGACGGCGCCAGTGACTACACGCAGTACCGGGGCTACATGGCCTTGGATGACCGTGCCTACTACATGGAACCTTACGACAACTTGGAACTTCAAGGGGTCAAAATGACGGATGAAATGTTAAACAATTGGGATACACCAGTTGAGTATCCTTTGGATCATCAGGTTCACATTAATAATTTAAACTAATCAAAGCTGGTGGGTAGATGAGTGATTTTCAACAAAAGTCTTTTCAAGAATTAACGACGGCCGAACTCTTTGAGATTTATCGGTTACGGACCGCGGTCTTCGTCGTGGAGCAAACCTGTGCCTATCAAGAGGTGGACGACTTGGATCTGACTGCCCAACATCTGTTCACGCAGGCACCCGATGGTAAGATTCGGTCGTATGCTCGGCTGATGGATGAACAGAATCAGGTTCGCATTGGCCGGGTCGTGGTCGCACCTGACGCTCGTGGTAATGGTAGTGGACGCGAACTCGTGGCCCAAGCCATCGCTGCCTGCAAGGAAACGTATCCCGATGCTGGTCGAATCATCATTCAGGCGCAAGCTTACTTGCAAAAGTTCTATGAGTCCTTCGGGTTTCAACCGATTAGCGATGTCTACTTGGACATCGGTATTCCTCATCTCGACATGATCCTGCCACTTAAATAACCACAAAAAAATTCCTGAGACAAAAGTCTCAGGAATTTTTTGCGCTCCGAACGTCTATGGTCGAAACGTGTGACAAAAGGCAGTCAACTCCGCTTAACCCCGATAGACAAACAATCCAAGACCGGAATTGTTCGTCTATCGACGTTAATGCTCATTGACTAACCGCCTTCTGTCACACGCTAACTAAAGTTATTTGCGTTGGTTGGCGAGACTGATAAAGTCGGCCACAAACGTTTCCGGCACACCGGTGGCCACTAGGGCCCGCAGTGGCATGTTGAGGAACATCAGGTTTTGGGTCAGCTGTGGCTGATCATCTTGTTGATCGCTGAATCCGAGGGGATTGTTGGCGCCCAGTGGTTTGAGAACCGTGTTTTTAAATTGGTCCAACAGCTTGTGGTCGCGAACGATCGTGGTCAGGTAGGTCTCCATGGTGATGGGGGCCGGCGAGTTCTTGAAGTCCATGGTCAACTTGGTCTGGAGGCGAATATCACGGGAGGATTGCCCGACCATGATTTCGTAATCGCCAGAGTCTGCTTGCCAACGGTGCTTGCTATCACACCACCAACTGAAGTCTTTGCGACTGAGTTTGAGGGTGACGGTCTTGGTTTCGCCAGGTTCCACGGCAACCTTGGTAAAGGCCCGCAGTTCCTTGGTTGGCATTGGCACGTGGGAAGAGTGGTTGGCTACATAGAGTTGTGGCACGGCCTTCCCGGCAACATCGCCGGTATTGGTGACGTTGAACGTTACCGTTGCCCCGTGTTCATCCTGGTCGACCGCGAGATCGGTGAGCTCAAATGATGTGTAGCTGAGCCCATAGCCGAATGGATAAAGGACATGCATTTCGTGGGTATCATAGTAGCGGTAACCCATGAAAATTCCTTCCGTGTAGTATTCATGTTGGGGATCCTGGCCAAAGGTTGGTGCCATTGGCGTATCAGTTAAACGAATGGGGAAGGTTTCGGTCAAGTGACCAGATGGGTTAACCTGACCAGTCAAGACGTCCCAGGTCGCTTCACCCACGGCCTCACCGGCCAGGTAGGTTTCAACGACAGCAGTGACCGAGTGAATCCAGGGCATTTCAACGGCCGATCCATTTTGCAGGACAACCGTGGTGTGGGCGTTAACACGACCCAGACTGCCGATTAGATCGGTTTGATTTTCTGGTAACATCAGGGAGTTCTTGTCAAAGCCTTCGGACTCATCACTGGCAGGATAGCCGGCGAAGATGATCACGTGATCGGCTTCCTTAGCGGCGGTCAGGGCTTCCTGAACCAAGTGGTCGTCGGTTTCACTCTGATCTAACCGATAACCAGGATAGTAGGTTGCGTCTAGCCCAGTATTTTTAAGAGCTTCCAATGGCGTAACTAAGTTAGATGGATTAACGTATGAGCTGCCGGCTCCTTGGTAGCGGGGATTCTCGGCGAGTTCCCCAATGACGACGACCTTACCGGATGTCTTGGGGTGTAGCGGTAATTCTTCATCGTGGTTCCGTAACAGAACGATACTGTCGTCCGCAATTTCGCGGGCAAAGGTGTGGTGTGCCTGATGGTCGTAGTCACCAGCGGTGGTCTGTGGGGCCCAGTCGTCGATGAGGTGGAGGATGTGGCGGACGGCTTTATTCAGAGTTCCTTCGTCCAGTTCACCGGTTTCGATGGCCCGCAAAATTTCATCGATCGAGGTTTGACCCTTACCAGGCATCTCGAGGTCGAGACTGGCTCGTAAGGCCCGTGCGTGGTTGGCCACGGCGCCCCAGTCAGACATGACGGCACCGTGGAAGCCCCATTCGTCTCTTAAAATGTCACGTAAGAGGTGGTGATTTTCGGAGTTCAAGACGCCATTAACCTTGTTATAAGACGTCATGATGCTGGCAGGACGAGCTTTCTTCACGATAATTTCAAAGGTTCTTAAGTAGAGTTCACGGAGCGTCCGTTGGGACATGTCACTGGAGGCCGTGAACCGTTGATTTTCACGGTTGTTGGCGGCAAAATGTTTGACGGCGACGCCCACGTGTTGGGATTGAACGCCGCGGACGTAGGCACTGGCGAGTTTACCAGCGACCAAAGGATCCTCGGAGAGATATTCGAAATTACGACCGCCGAGGGGCGAACGTTTCAGATTAACGCCGGGTCCCAAGAGGAGACTGACCTGTTCGGCACGGGCCTCTTGCCCGAGGTGTTCACCGAGGCGTTGCATGAGAGATTGATCCCAAGAACTAGCCGTGAGGGCTGCCGAAGGATAGGTAATGGCGGTCACGGAATCCGTGATGTCACCAGCATCTGCCCCTGGTTTTTGCTTACGGAGTCCAGAAGGGCCATCCGTTAACATGAGGGCGGGAAGCCCCAGCCGATCAATAGCGGCGGTGTACCAGAAATTCTTACCGGAGACCAGTGCGGCCTTCTCGGGTAACGTGAGTTCAGCAAGCGTGCGTTCGATGTCCATACGTTCAAATCCTTTCTACTTTTTCAGCTAGTCCTAGTATACCGTTTTCCCGGAAGTGATGTTAGTAAGGAAACCGTTTCTTTTGACAAAGCCTGGCAAATAGCGTACCTTTAAATTTGTGCAATCCATTTAATAACTAAAAGTAAGGAGGAAACCATGATGTTAGCCAACGTACGCCACAATCAAATGACGGTCACTGCATGTTGCGAATGTAACATGACTATTTGCGTTGGGTTAAATCGTGATTTCCAGGCAAACCAGTAGACCTACATAACGACAACGATTGTTGTCACTGTAGCGGGTTTCCTCTCACGATTGACTGTGAGAGGAAACCCGCTTTTTTGTTTATGAGTTTAGGGGATTGCACACCACTAAATTGAGGAAAAGGGAGCGTTAATGTTATGAAAAAATGGACCGGAATCGGATTAGTTGCTGCAGTAGTCGCCATGGGATTGGGTCTGGCTGCTTGTGGGCAATCGTCATCATCAGCGACGCCCCAGCAAGACTTAAAGTTACCAGCGACGGCACAACTGGATACGATCGATTTGGCTAAGGCCACGGGTTATGGTCAGACCGGGAACGTTTTTGAAAGTTTCTATCGGTTAGGCAAGGACGGTAAGGTGGCCCCGGGATTGGCGGATTCCGCTAAGATGTCCAAGGACAAGAAAACCTGGACGTTCCACATCCGCGACAACGCCAAGTGGAGTAATGGCGATCCTATCACGGCGCAGGACTTCGTTTATTCCTGGCGACGGACGTTGACGCCAGCCACCAAGGCTTCCTACACGACGATGTTCTCCGGAATTAAGAACGGGGATAAGATTATCGCTGGTAAGGCCGATCCCAGTGAGATTGGGATTCACGCCAAGAACAAGCACACGGTTGTTATCGAATTAGATAAGCCGATTGCCTACTTTAAGATTCTGATGGCATACCCGTTATTTGCCCCACAAAATGAAAAGGTCGTCAACAAGTATGGGAAGAAGTATGCCACTAAGTCCGAGTACATGGTGTACAGTGGACCGTTTAAGATTACCAACTGGAGTGGGACTGGGAATACCTGGTCATTCGTCAAGAACAACCATTACTGGGACAAGAAGGTTGTGAAGTTAAATAGGATTAGCTACCAGGTGGTTACTAATCCGCAAACGGGGTTGAGCCTGTACCAGAACAAGAAGCTCGACTTCGCACAGCTCTCGACGGAGCAAGTTAAGAACTATAAGAACAACAAGGAATTCAAGGAGTATCCTTACTCCATCGTGATTCACCTGAAGTACAACTTTCAAGATGCTGATAAGGAAAAGCGGCGTATCATGAATAATCAGAACATCCGCCAAGCAATTGCCTTATCGATCAATCGCAGCCTGTTAACCAAGAAGGTCTTGGGGGATGGTTCTGTGACCCCTACTGGTTTTGTGGCTAGTGGTCTTGCCAAGGATCCGAAGACGGGTGAAGACTTTGCCAAGCAACAAGCCGTTAAGAATACCACAGCCTACAACCCAACTCTGGCGAAGAAGAAGTGGGCGGCTGGTTTGAAACAGCTGGGACTGAAGAAGGTCAAGCTGAGTATCATGGCTGGAAATGATGATGTCGCTGCTAGTACCGTTACCCAATATTTGAAGGGAACGTTGGAAAAGAACCTACCTGGTTTTGACCTCACGATTCAAAACGTTCCGGCTTCAGTCGCCCAATCACGGGCAACGAGTGGTGACTTTGACCTCTTCCTCTCCCACTGGGGAGCCGACTTCAACGATCCCATTTCCTTCATGCAGATTCCAACGAGTTCCAACGCTTTGAACTATGGCAAGTGGTCCAACAAGACTTACGATGCCTTGATCGACAAGGCCCAGAATCAAGATGCTGGGAACGACGAGGCGCGTTGGCAGGACATGGTTCAGGCCGCTAAGCTCATCAACAAGGAACAGAGCTTTACGCCCCTTTATCAGGCTAATTACGCCTACCTCCAACGGTCCACGGTCAAGGGTGTGATTCATAACACTGCCGGGACTCAGTGGAGTTACAAGTACGCTTACGTTAAATAGCATTTAGGTGTGTGTGAATTGGCCGCCTGCGGCTGCCAGGGATTCCGCCTGCTGTGGGGACGCTTCAGCCTAAAAACCAGGCTTCTCGCTCGATTTGAAGCCACGAAGACCACATGTCTTCAAAGTCGCCCGTGATGTAAGGCCGAGAAACGCACTCGGTCTAACATCACCACCACGGCCGGCTCCATCCCTGGCCTCCTCCGGCTAGGATAGTAGGTTGCCACAACTAGGACTGTCGTAAGTTCTACTTGATCATGGGAAACCGGTGACTAGCCGGGTCACTGACAGTTGGTGAAGTTGCTTTCACCATGTTTCGATTGGTTTTTAAGGGCGTAACGTAATTAAATTTTTAGATTCGTGAAAGGACGCCGATGCTGTTGGCGTCCTTTTCCACTTTACAGTGACCGGTGAGTCCCGTTACAATTAAGTGAGATTAAAGGGAGAGGGCAGACTGATGGCAATCGGACCGAATGATGGTCGCCAATTTGAGACAGATGGTGCCGCGGAGTATGATGCCTACTTTGGCACGCCAACACATGATGACCACGTGTTATTCGAACTGTTGACGGTGGGTGTTTTTCAAGTTGGTCTGAGTTGGCAGGCGGCAGCTAGCAAGTTGCCAGTTTACCGGCAAGTCTTTGACGGCATGGCAATTCAGCCAGTAGCGGCCATGATTGATGAATTGGCAATTCCAGAAATTGCGGCGTTTCCGGGGATGATTGGTAATCATCGTAAGATTCAGGCTGTGCTCCGGAATGCCCGTGCTATTCTCAAGGTTCAGCAGCAGTTCGACAGTTTTTCCGCCTATCTGTGGGCCTTTGTGGATGGGACGCCATTGCTCTTACCAGCGCCGGAGCGTGACGCGGTGGCTCATCAGTCGACCCTGGGGAGTGCTGTGGCCAAGGACATGAAACGCCGTGGATTTAGCTTCGTGGGGCCAGTGGTGACCCACATGTTTCTGCTAGCTGCGGGAATTCTACGAGAGCCCGACACACGCGATTAAGTGAAAATTAGGTGAGAATTCACGAGAACCTGAAACCGATTTATTTGGGGCGCTGGCTGGCCAGAGCCGCTGGGACGGGATCCGTTATGAATAAATTTATTGTCGATTGTGCTTGACACCGAATTAGAATTGCATTAGACTTGCTATTAAATTAAGCGATTGAAAACAATGTGATCAGGAGAGTAACCACCGTCAATGGTTTCAAGAGAGCTCGCGATTTGCTGAAAGCGGGTAACCCACGGCGGGGTGAAGATGGCCTGAAATGAATTGGTACCGCTGAGTCTTTTCGATGAAGTGGTAATGCTTGGCACTCATTATCGTGCACGCACTTTAAGGCGCAAGCTGGCGAGTGTTAATGAGGGGTCGGCATAGTCTGACTTGAATTAGAATGGTACCACGACAGAGTTCGTTTCTATTAAATTAGAAGCGGACTCTTTTCTTTTGGTCATTGTTTTCAATCGCTAGCTTCAAAATAAATTCTTTAAAAGGGATAAAGGGGATTTTGAATATGAAGAAATCATTTAAACATTTTAGTTGGCTATTATTACTGTTAGTTCCACTGTTGATTGTGTCTGGTTGTGGCAAGTCCAGCAGCAACAAGACGATTAAAGTCGGGATCATGGGTTCCGATGAAAAGATCTGGAAGCCCGTTCAAAAGAAGTTGAAGAAGGAAGGGGTCAACATCAAGTTGGTGACCTTTACCGACTACAACCAGCCTAACGCAGCCTTAACAAACCATGAAATTGCCCTCAACTCGTTCCAACACACGTACTTCATGGATCAATGGAACAAGGCCCACAAGAGCAACATCGTTTCGATTGGGAAGACTGTCCGCGCACCACTACGTCTCTACTCCAAGAAGGTTAAGAGCGTTGCTGATATCAAGAAGGGCGACCAAATTACGATTCCTAACGACTCAACTAACGAAGGTCGGGCCTTACACTTGCTTCAATCAGCTGGTCTGATTAAAGTGGACGGTAGCAAGGCATTACCAACGCCTAAGGATATCACCCAGAACAAGTTGAACTTGAAGATTACCCCAGTCGATGCCGCTCAGACGCCACGTTCCTTAACGGATGCCGCTGGTGCCGTTATCAACAACGAATTCGCTGCCGAAGCGAAGTTGCCAAACAGCGAAACTATTTACAAGGAAAAGATTAACAAGGCTTCAATTCCTTACATTAACATCATTGCCACGAACAAGGCTGACAAGAACAACAAGACTTACAAGAAGATTGTGAAGGCTTACCAGACCGAAGCAACGAAGAAGTTATTGAAGAAGTACTACCACGGATTAACCATCCCAGCTTGGTAACAGACTGCGATTTCTAAGTTAAAATTAGCCGGCATAAGGCGAGTAAGGAGCACGAAGATTTGACTAACGAAGCGATTATTGAGTTAAAAAATATCGACGTCACTTTCCATAATAAGGGACAGACCGTCAACGCCGTGAAGGATGTGTCATTGACCGTCAATCGCGGAGACATTTATGGGGTAGTGGGTTATTCCGGTGCGGGGAAGAGTACGCTCGTGCGGGTCATTAACCGGCTTCAGCCACCGACTGCCGGCACCGTTGTGGTGAACGGCCAAGATATCTTACACCTGACGCCCCGAAAACTACGGGCTGCCAGAACTAAAATTGGGATGATTTTCCAACACTTTAACCTGATGGATTCGCGGACGATTGCGGACAACGTGGGCTATCCCTTACGTTTTCGTTTATCTAAGAAGAATCGGCAGGAGAAGGTGGCGCATCTCTTGGATCTCGTTGGTCTGAGTGAAAAGGCCAACGACTATCCCGCCCAACTCTCCGGTGGTCAGAAGCAACGGGTAGCCATTGCGCGAGCGTTGGCCAACGACCCCGAGATTCTGATCAGTGATGAAGCGACGAGTGCCTTGGATCCTAAGACCACGTCCTCCATCCTGGAACTGTTGAAGCGATTGAACAAGGAGCTCGGTCTCACGGTGGTGCTCATCACCCATGAAATGGAAGCCGTTAAGGAAATCTGTAACAAGGTTGCCGTGATGGAGTCCGGTGAAATCATCGAACGGGGCGACCTGGTCTCGATCTTCAGTCAGCCGAAGAAGCCATTGACGCAAGACTTCATCAACACGGCGACACAGATTAATCAGGCCCTGGAAAAGATTTACAAGCAGGCCAGTGCCCTCCATTTGAGCGATCATCAACAGTTGGTTCAGCTCCAGTACGTGGGCGCAAGTACCGATGCGCCGCTGATTACGGAACTTTACAAGCGATACGATGTAGTTTCAAACATTTTATATGGGAACGTGGAAATCTTACAGAACACGCCACTGGGTAACTTGATCGTGGTGATGTCTGGTGAACCGGATAAGTTGCAAGACGCTTGGCAGTATTGCCAGGATGCCGGAATTAAGATTACCCACTTGAAGCCCACGGATTCGGAGGTGGCTTAATTGAGTTGGTTTGCTAAATATTTTCCTAATGCCGTTACGATGAAGAGTGACTTTATTCAAGCCACTGGTGAGACGCTGTATATGACGCTGATTACCGCTGTGGTGGCGGGGATCCTCGGACTGGTTATCGGGGTGGGCTTAATTGTCACCCAACCCGGTGGTATCCTAGAGAACCGCATCATTTACAACATCTTTGATAAGATCGTCAACCTCTGTCGGTCGATTCCGTTCGTCATTCTGTTGGCCGTGATTGCGCCCTTAACACGGTTGATCGTGGGGACTGCCATCGGGACAACCGCAGCGATTGTGCCCTTGGTGATTGGGTCCGCCCCGTTCTATGCGCGGCAGATTCAAAATGCCTTGGCAGAAGTTGACCACGGGGTGATCGAGGCGGCTGAATCGGTTGGTTCCGGTCCCATGGGGATTATCTTCCGGGTCTATCTCAAGGAAGGTCTGGCCGATATTATTCGTTCCTCCGTCCTAACGCTGATCAGTTTGATTGACCTGACCGCTATGGCTGGTGCCATTGGTGGGGGTGGCTTGGGGAACCTGGCCATCAACGTCGGTTACAGTCGGTTTGAAACGGACGTGACCGTCTTGGCCATGTTAATCATCTTAGTCATTGTCTTTGCTATTCAATTAGTGGGTGACCTGTTGGCCCGTCGCGTGGACCACACGGCTTAACCGCTATTAAAAATTCGAAAAGGAGAGCTGGGAATGTTTCCCACTCTCCTTTTCCTATGAAGTCTGTTAACTGGCAAACGGGGTAACCTAAAAAGTTTTAGAAACCGCGATTTTGTTGCCAAATTCTAATGATTTTTAGGTAAAATAGAAAAATTAAAAACACACGCGTGACGTGAGAGAGAAAGGATTCATGGGCTTGAAAAAAACAGGATCAGCAACCGAAAACGTCGTCAAAGGAATTTTCTGGGCGACCGTTGCGTCGGCAATGTTTGGAGTATCGGGGACGGTGCTTCAGTTCATCTCACAGGGACAATCGATTCCCACAAGTTGGTTCCTATCTGCTCGGACGATGGGGGCCGGGGTCACCTTACTCATTATCAGTATGATTATGTATGGCAAAGAAACGTTTACCATCTTTAAGAGTTGGCGGGAGATCGGGTTGGTTGTGGCGTATGCCATCTTTGGACTGGGGGCCAACCTGTTGACGTTTTACATTTCCGTTCAAACGGGGAATGCCGCTGCGGCCACGATTCTTCAGTATTTGAGCCCGCTGTTTATCGTGCTGGGAAGTCTGCTGTTTAAGCATGTGCGGCCGTTACGAAGTGATTTGATTGCCTTTGCCGTAGCCATGCTCGGGGTATTCCTAGCGATTACCCGCGGGAACATTTCACAACTGGCTATTCCGTTTGATTCCCTGTTGTGGGGGATTGGTTCCGGAATTACCGCGGCCTTTTACGTGGTGTTGCCACGGCCATTGGTTCGTGATTATGGTCACCAACCCATTACGGTCTTGGGCTGGGGAACCTTCATTGCTGGGGTGATTTTCAATATTCACCAACCAGTTTGGGTGCACACGCCACCTTTGACGAGTACACTCTTGATGTCGATGGCGACGGTCATTATCATTGGAACGATCCTGCCATTTGCCTTGCTTTTGTACAGTACCCACTTCGCACCGTCTGACGTGATTAGTATCGTCGATGCCGTGCAACCCGTGATGACCTTCGTGCTCTCGATTATTTTCTTAGGATTGAAGATCTCCATCGCTGAAGTTGTCGGCTCCGTCTTGGTTATTGTGGCCATCTACCTGCTCCAACGTGGGCGGCGGAAGATTGTTGAGAAAGATTTTTGACGGGAGTGAGCGAAATTGACAACTTTTGATTGGGTTCGTCACGGTCAAACGCAGGCTAATGTCGACCAAGTCTTTCAGGGACAATTGGACACGGCGGCCACGCATCTGACTGTTCGCGGTTTACAACAGGCCGAGCAGCTCGCGCAGGCCTTACGGGCAGTTAAGTATGACCGTGTCGTCAGCAGTCCCTTGCATCGTGCTCGGCAAACGACTGCCGCATTAACGCAAGTAATCCCGGTAGTTCCCGAATTCGATGAACGCTTACAAGAGGCCGACTATGGCCAGTGGAGCGGTCAAACGTATGCGGCTGTTAGTGCCGAGTACGCGGCGTCCTTTGATCCCGTGACGCGCGAGGTCTTACCGGATGAATTGGTCAACGTCGGTGGTGAATCATATCTGATGATTCAGCGGCGGGTCGGGCAATGGCTGGCCGAGCAAGTCGTGGATCATCCCGACGATCACGTTCTCGTGGTGAGTCACGGGTTGACGATTAAGACGCTGGCGCTTCTCACGTTGGGTGCGCCGGCAACGGCCGCGTTACCCGAGCCTAGTAATACTAGCGTGACGCGGATGACCATTGATCCGGCCACGGGCCGACGTTACTTGCGATTCTACAATGTGGGAACTGGCAACTTTAACTAAAATAACTGTAAAAAAATAACCTCGCCAATCGGCGGGGTTATTTTTTAGTTGAATGTCGATTACTTCTTGAGGTTGTCTTCAACGTAAGAACGAACTTCATCGTCGCTCTTCGCATCCATTTCCTTCATCGAAGCTTCAGTTTTATCAGTGTCATGTCCATTGGCTTCCATGAAGTGGTCCCACAATGCGTCACGAACAGGCAGAGCCTGGTCGGACCAGTCGAACGCTTCACTCATTTTTTCATCCAATAAAGCAGTCTTTTCAAAATCAGCCATAACCAATTACCTCCAAAAAGAATTTGGGGTCAGTGGAATTTGTGATTAGCATGAATCTCACCGGCTTCATTTTTAATGTTAGTCCTTTTAAGTGAGAATGGTAAATATTTTGTTTAAATGATCCGCTAGGTCTATTGACGATGTTTGATAAAAACGGCAGAATGAGAGATATCAGAGTGGCAAGAGACTGCCAGAAAGTGGTGTGTGGTATGGAATACCGACAACTCGGTAAGACTGGTTTCAAGATTAGTGAAGTGTCATTAGGAACATGGCAATTAGGATCAAAATGGGGCGACCCATTCGACGAGAATGATGCCCAAAACACCTTATCCGCTGCTTATGACGCCGGGGTAAACTTTTTCGATACCGCTGATATCTATCAGGACGGGTTGAGTGAACGGGCCTTAGCCACGTTTATTAAAGGCAAACGCGATAAGGTTTTCGTCTCCACTAAGGTGGGGCGTAAGCTTGATCCGCACGTGGCTAGTGGCTATACGCCCGCCAATATCACAAAATTCGTGGAGGAAAGTCTGCGAAACTTGGATGTCGATGCTTTAGATAACGTGCTCTTACACTGTCCACCAACCGCTGTGTATTACACGCCAGAAGTCTTCTTCACCCTCGATCAATTGAAAAAGGCTGGGAAGATTAAGAATTATGGGGTCAGTGTGGAACGGGTCGAAGAGGCGATGAAGGCCTTAGACTACGACATCTCGGCCGTTGAAATTATCTATAACATGTTTCGTCTACGGCCCGCCGACCGATTTTTCAAGATGGCGCAGGAACAGAATGTGGGTATCATTGCCCGAGTTCCTTTGGCCAGCGGCTTGTTGAGTGGTAAATATACCCTGGATACGGCGTTCGGCAAGGCCGACCACCGCAACTTCAACCGTCATGGGGAAGCCTTCGACCAAGGGGAAACTTTCTCCGGCGTGGATTACGCAACCGGTGTGCGTGCGGCCGATGAACTTAAGGAACGCCTGCACGCAGGCGATCACTTGGCCCAGATGGCCTTACGTTATATTCTGATGGCTGATGCCGTTAGCACAGTGATTCCTGGGGCGTCTAAGCCAGAGCAGATCAGCCGTAACGTGGCCGCTGCCGATGTCCCTGCCTTTACGCCTGAACAGATGGTGATTGTGCGCGACGTCTACGATAAATACATCAAGGATCCAGTTCAATATCGCTGGTAAAATAAAATGGTCATCAGCCACGTTGAAAGACGTGCTGATGACCATTTTTAGTTAGTCGGCTTGAAGTTCTAGAACCCAATTGGCCGCCTGATCATTGGTGTTGATGGTTTCGGGATTATCCATCAGGGTTTCATTAATCTTCACGACGGTGCCAGCGGTCGGCGTCTGGAAGTTCTGAACGGCCTTGTCACTCTCGACCTCGAGAATGTCATCGCCAGCCGCCAGATGATCACCACTCAGGATGGGGAGATCCACGAAACTCAGAGTACCCATCTGTTTACGGGCATCGTTAGCCAGGCCCAGACGATAGTGACCTTGGTCACGCTGTTCCAGCCAGACGCCATCCGTAATGGTCAGCTCCGGCGCCGTCTGATGGCGGTGTTGCCACCAGGTCGTGAGTCGTTGCCAAATTGTTTGTGTCGCCATCGCAGTTCGCTCCTTCTTAATCGTGCCTTCAGTATAGCCTTTAATCAGCGAGCCTGACAACTGGAATCCCTTGAGAATTGGAACGGGGAGAGGGTTATGCTAAACTACATTTATTAAGTTGAAACCAAGGGAGTTGACACGATGTTTCTTATTGATACCAATCGAAATGGTCAAGCGGTTACGGACGCTGTGGTGAACCAATCTATTGATAATTATTTGGTCAATGATCTCAAGTTACCGGGACATGGTTTCATGATGTATGTCAATCAACCAGCGGTTATCGTCGGCATCAATCAGAACGTGGCGGCGGAAGTGGATTTTCACTACCTCGCCGATCAGAACGTTCAGTTGGTCCGCCGAACCTCTGGCGGGGGTGCCGTCTACCACGATGAACGGAACTTGATCTTCGAACATATCGTGAATGGCGATCCCAAAGATGGTTCAGTCTTTGGCGACTACGCCATCTTCGCCGATCCTATCTTAAGGGCATTAAAGGCCATGGGCGTGTCAGACCTTGGTATTCGCCAGAAGAGTAATCTCGTGGTTGGTGAAAAGAAGTTCTCGGGGATGACCATGTTTAAAAGTGGCGAGGGCTACGCTGCCGGGGGGACTATCATGTATGATCTCAACGTTGATGCGGCGCACCACGTCTTATTGCCGGTGACCAAGCATGCGCATCGTGGGGTGTCTTCCAATCGCGTAGCCATCACGAATCTCCGCCAATACCTGGCGCCGGCCTATCGTGACCTGACAATCCAAGAATTTAAGACGGCCTTACTGTGTCATATTTTTAAGGTAGATCGCTTAGACCAGATTGAAACCTATCATCTGACAGATCGAGACTGGTCAGTGATTGATCAGCGGCTCGCGGAGAAATATCGAACTGATGCCTGGAATTATGGGGCCAATCCTGGCTTACGGGAGTATCGCCGTTGCCAGTTAGCAAGTGGTGATCTCCATGTGAACTTTACCCGTCACGCGGGTCAGTACCGACGCGTGGCCTTATTTGGGACGGTAGGGACGCCAACTGAATTGGCAGCGATTGCTGAACAACTGATGGGGCAACCAGCCACGATAGCGGCGGTCACCCCGGTGTTGTCAGCCGCTGCTGAACGTGGTGTGCTGGCGGCTAGCGATGTCGCTATCGTCGCGTCGGCTTTGACTAAGGAGGATAACGAATGAAGGGCAAATATGCCGTGAATCAATATATAGGGGTGCCGGTAGCGGCCAACGCCTCGGGACAATATGAAATTAAGCGGGAACCAGATGGGGATTTCAAACTTCATTCCTGGCGAACCGGGAAACACAGTAAGGGCAAATATCAGGGGGTCGGGCAGATTTTCCTGACAGAAAACAACCTCAAGGTGGCCGTGGTGGCGGCTTCCCCTGTGCCATTCAAGGAACGCCACCAGTTTACGCCAATGCAACGGCTGACGAGTGAATTCGTTGGTCCAGATGTTCTTGAATTGGCCCAGTCGCAGTTACCGAAATAGAAATATTGGAGCTGTAATCGAAGGGATTATGGCCCTTTTAATTTAGGCTAAGATTGGCCGCCTGCGGCTGCCAGAGGTTCCGCCTGCTGTGGGGACGCTTCAGCCTGAAGGGCGGGCTTCTCGCTCGATTTGAAGCCCCGCCAGAAGCGCGGGTCTTCAAAGTCGCCCGTGCTGTAAACTGGAAAAGGCACCAGTTAACACCACCGCCACGGCCGGCTCCATCTCTGGCCTCCTCCGGCTAGGGGAGTTGTTAGTGATTATATTGGTGTGCATGACAAAGATATAAACGGTTTGTCTGACCCTTACAGGATCAGACAAACCGTTCCAGTTTTCACAGGTACCTAGGCAACATAACGATTTGGCTAATAAAATTAGAATTAGATCGCAACAAAAAATCCTGACCGAAAGTATGGATCTATGATATTTGGTGTTGATGGTAAATCCATCAACACCATTTTTGTATAATAAAAGGGCACATCACCATTGTG
>NZ_BROB01000023.1 GCF_024345185.1 Levilactobacillus humaensis
GCCCTATAAATTATAGGAATCAAGCCTCAGTAGCATAAATTAAATTACTATTTGTCTAACTTTTCTATTGCACTTCAGGCTGATCAGTCTTTTTTGCTGTCTTGAATTCTCATTTTCTCTTAGAACGTATCGGAAACCTCAATAATTGAATGTGCTATACTAAAATTCAGTTAAACTATTTCATCGGATTAATTAAATCAACCTAGGAGTAAATGCTACCATGAATAATTCTTCTGAAACAGGAACCCAATTTTGTCCGAACTGTGGTCAGG
The DNA here is from genome assembly GCF_024345185.1 of Levilactobacillus humaensis. Taxonomy (GTDB): domain Bacteria; phylum Bacillota; class Bacilli; order Lactobacillales; family Lactobacillaceae; genus Levilactobacillus; species Levilactobacillus humaensis. Next base: position 273 of record NZ_BROB01000023.1, read on the forward strand.
CCGTCACGGTAGGCACCCAGTTTTGTCCCAAATGTGGAACCCGCCTACCCCAAAGCCAGCCACAAAAAACAATTTCACCGCAACCCGTACAGGTGTCCCACTCGACCCAATCGACAGTGGCTCATCCCACCAATGTTTCAAATGTAGGCATGGATCGTTTTGCTCTAATCGGCCTAATTCTTGGCTTAACCTCCTGGGGAATCAGCCTATGGGGCCTCGTGGGAATCGGTGCCGTCGTTTTCAGTTCACTAGCCCTTAATCGTCACGTTTCTGGTTCAGATAAAATCATGGCAATCATCGGATTAGCATCTGGTATTCTCACTATTCTTTACGCTATCAGTCAATTTTAAACCAGCTTACTTTAGAAAGGTCCCAGACACATGTCAGATCAAAAATTCTGTTTCTCTTGTGGCCAGAAAATGCCAGCCTCAGCCAGTTTTTGCCCCAATTGTGGACAAAGACAACCTCAATTTCAGGCCGCGGTACCTGCTACTCCAGCAGCTGTGATAACACCCACCGTTCCCGTACCACCGGTAACACCAGCCCCTGTTCAATCAGCGCCCACTGCCGCACCACAAGCAATTGATCTGAAGAACTTCGGCAAGGCCCTCGATATTGATGCCGTCAATCGCTACCGGCAGGCTCTTGGCTATACGAGTCCCGACAATCTAATTATTTGGGCTCAACATTTGCCCGATATGAAAATGTATCTCCTTCTCGGTGCCTTTTCTTACCTGACAAGTAAACAGTACATGATTAGTTTTGAAGATGACGGCATTCTTTTCCTAGGATTTGGCCTAACCTATTTCGACGGGAAAAATGCCTTTATTAACTTTAATGACGTTAAAAAATTATCTTTCAAAAATATTGGAATCGCCTATCACCTGACTGTCGCGACTCAAGACAGTAAGATGAAAGTTCAAGTCAATCGCTTCATCATGGGCCACCCTTGGCAGGCAGCCAATGTTAAGATTCTGGCACAACGCTATCATAAATAAATGACAATTATAAAAAGGCTGATCGGCCGATCAGTCTTTTTTGCTATCTTAAAATGACCTATTGTGCCCGTCGTCGGGCCAAAATCTCCGTCAATACCTGCTTTTGTTCCGGGGCAGTTCGCCGGAGTGACTTGATCTTCTGAACAGTTCGTTGGACCAGAGACACTGGCATCGTTTCTAAAACCTGGTACACCTGATCCGGATCATCCTTGAACGCCGCCGCTAGAAACCAAGCCTGCCCCAATTGAACGTAATAGTCATCACTGGTCACGCTTAAAGCCAGCGTAAAGGCCCGATCCCGAAATTCCGGTGTCAGGTAAAACTTTAACAGGAACACTAGCCCGCTTCGCTGAAGCCACGGCTGACCACTCCTTAGATAACGCTCGATGGTCGCCAAAAATTCTGTCGGATACCGTTTGACCTGCTTGAAATGAATCGCCATATCACAGATGGCCCAACAATCCGCGGTTGTAAAGTAGCGGTCACAAGCCGCAACAAAGTCTGGCAGATTCAGCCGTAGCCGGCTAATCACGTAGGCTCGAATCAGAATCACTTCGTAAACCTCTGTGCCTGCCACTGCGAGAAATCCCGTCGGATCCCCCTTGCTAATCGCGGTTCCCCAGGCCTTGAGATCGGCCATTGAAATCCCTAAAAGTGGATAGTTAGTCCGAACAATCTTAGCGACTCGCGCCTGAGCCTTGTCATTGCGCTTGGACTCTAAGAATGTGAGAAAATCGGTATAGCTTGCTGGTGTCCATTTGGTCGCCGTCAAATCCATGGGCGTGTCTTCCTTTCCATCTTGTCATTTATCGTCATTATTCCATATTACCTCTACGAATGCGAGAACCATTCCCAACTAAAAGGGACCCGCTTTCAACGAATCCCTTAGCCAATCTAGTCATTAACCGGATCTTGCCGGTGGGCGTAGAAATAACCCAGTGTTCCTAAACTAAAGACGATGATAATTCCTACTAAGATGCCAATAATTGGCGCAATCGATCCGCCCAATGAGATGGTGTGTCGGAACCCCGTCATCGCAATCGTCATCGGCAAGTAAGGATGAACGGTTTCGTACAGCTTGTTGGTCAGTTCGATCGGATAGGTACCACCCGAACAGCCAATCTGAAAGAGCATAAAGAGTAACATCAACCAAGCCCCAGTGAGTCCGAGCCATAGCCGGAAACAGGTCACGATACTGAAGAAGGCAACGATGACTAGTAGACCAAACAAATAGGTCTTAACTGGTTCTAGTGGACGTAAACCGTTGATATACCAGACTCCCAACCACATACCGGAGGCCGCTAAGATGACAAATCCCCAGAGAAAAGCCATCTTGTCTATCCAAGCTGTCAGGAAGTTTCGGGCCCGGCCATGACGTTTACCCGCGTCGTAGATAATATTTAACGTAATACAGCCGACGAATAGCGAAATTGCCATGAAGTATGGCGCCATCCCCGTCCCGTTGTTGGCAATCGGGGCCACGTCATGCTGAACTAACTTAATTGGGGCAGACAGGGCCTTTAATCTTGCCGTTGTCTGGACTTGCGCACCAATCTGGCGACTCCCCTGTTGCAGGCCTTGGCTAATTGCCAAGTCGGCGGCGGTCACCTGTGGGCTCACCATTCCTGCTGCCACGGCCTGGGTGGTTTGTGCTAATTGCTTAGAGGTTTCACCGAGTTGTTGTCCCAGCTTAGCTGACGATGTCTGTAGCTGTGCCAATTCGCTCTGTACAACCTCCCGATTGAGGGTCGCCTGAAGTTTTTGCATTGCCGAATTCCCCATCTTAGCGGCAACCGCACTTTGCCCGGCGTTCGTTTCATAGGTCACTTTCAGGACCTGTGCCCGACGTCCCAAATGACTCAGCTGCCAGGAAGCCCCACTCGGAATTCGCAGAATCAAGTAAACCTTGCCCGAGTGGAGATCTTGCAGGGCGCGCTTTTCAGTAAAACGATGAAATTGTAACGTCTGACTCCGGACCAATGATCGGGTGACGGATTGCCCCCAATCCAATCCCTTAACCGGGCGATCTTGATTCACCACCGCCATTGGCAACCGGTGAAGTTCCCCATATGGATTCCAAACTGATGCCAAGAAAGTTGCGGCATAGACCAGTGGAATCACCATAATTCCTAATAAGATCCGCCAAACTGCTGGATGTTCCCGTAAATACTGCCATTCCCTAAATTTCATAGCTCTCATCTCCCAAACCGAATGAACGAATCATTCATTCAAATTGCCACCAGTCTAATCACTATGAGATAAAGCTCACGGGTTCAGACTTTATTCAGCAACGTTTGGTTGGTGAAATTACAATGATTAGCGATAACTACGTAGCAGAAGATCCCGCACAACCGCCAGCATTTCGGCCTCTGTGCCACTTGCCATCTCCTTTTCAAAACTGTCAAACCGTTTGTGCGCACACCACCAGAAAATCAGATCGACCACGACAACCCCATTTCGTAAAGGATCCTTCAAGTCTGGCTGAAGGTGTTCTAGAAATTCACCGACCCGTTGATACAAGGCCTGCCGTTGCTGGCGATACAAGGCCGTCAGCGCAGGATTGACCGTCGGATTATGCTCTAAAATCAAGAAGTAACGCCCATACCGTTGAAAGGCCGCGAATAGTGCCGTCAGGAGGTCATCCAATGATTGAATATGCCGATCCGCCAACTGATGATTCCAGACGGTATAGGCCTGTTCGGTCTGTTTGACCAGTTCTCGCAGGTCCACCGAAGTTAGCGGAAAGTCTAGCGTCGTTGGCGTTTGCGTGGGTAGTGTTGATAGAAAGACATAGTCTAATAGCGCGGCCTTACTGGCAAAGAGCCGGTAGAGTGTCCCCACCGCCAGCTGGGATCGCTGGGCAATCATCTGCATTTGTGTTTCGTGATAGCCCGGTTGAATGAACAGTTCACTCGCCGCGGCATATACGCGCTGTAATTTTTCTTCATCGGTCATCTCTGATCCGCCTCCTTGACTCCATTTAACGCCTACTCATCAGCTCCCTCCAGACCCCACCACCACTCAGGAGAGTGACCTTACGAACCTCCCTGATCCGGGACCTTTTTATCAGAAATTCTCACGGCAACTAATGGTTACGACAAGAAAGGTGACCACTTCACTTGCCTTAGAGCGGCCTCAACCCCTTATACTAAAAGGGTAAACACTTAGAAAGGAGTCGATTAATTTGGATCGACCTTATATTTTTTGTCACATGGAAACGTCACTAAATGGCAAGATCACCGGTCCCTTCATGCAGGCTGCTGATGACAACTACAAGGGTGATGGCGATCTCTTCTACCACATTGCCTTTGACGATGACGGGTACTACCATCCCCAAGGTTGGCTGTCCGGGCGCACCACGACCGACGATAACTTCACCCACTATGCCAAACCCCAGCTGGATGAAAATGCCGCACCGGTCCCTGCCGGCGACTTCATCCCCACAACCATCGCGTCTCAATACTACATTTCGATTGATCCCCACGGCAAGTTGGCCTGGACGACCAATCAAATGACGTTCATGGCCACGACGGCTCAGGTCTTGGAAGTTCTGACCAGCCAAGTCAGCAACGCCTACAAGGCCTTCCTGCGCCAACTCGACATTCCCTACATTATCGCGGGTGACACCGAGTTAGATGCCCCATTGGCCATGAAGAAGCTCAAAGACCTCTTCCACATGGAAACGGTCATGTTGGGTGGCGGGGGCGTGCTCAACTGGTCCTTTATCCAACAGGGCCTCTGCGATGAACTCAGCCTCGTCTTGAGCAACGCCGCCGACGGTTCAACCGATACGCCAACGCTCTTCTCCGCGGTTCCCGGGCTCTCATCAGCGACACCGCGGACCTTCACCTTGAAGAACGTCGAGACTCACGACAACTTTGTCTGGCTCCGTTACCTGATCGACCCGAAAAAATAAGGTTGACGTGTCGAGGTCAACGTGCGATACTACTCCTGGTGCCAAACCAAGGTGGGGGTACGCGATCGGTGCGCAAGCATTCCGAAGGTCGCCGCACCTCACCACTAAAACAGCTCTACGCTTTGCGTAGGGCTGTTTTTCTATGTTTAATTATCAAATCCTAATTATTAATAATTAGGATTATAGCCACTTTCAGATGTTTCACATGAAACATTCTACCCTGCCAAAATCTACCGTTGCTTTCCCTTTCTGGCATGCTACGCTAAGAGTAAGACTTCCGTGAAAGAAGGACTCCTCGTGAAAATCATTATCGCCCCGGCCAAGAAGATGGTTGTCGATACCGACACTTTTGCCGTTGATCAGCTTCCCCAATACCTGCCCCAAACGACTGCAATTTTAAGCGTTCTCCGGCAGCTAACCTATCCCGAGGCCAAGGCCCTCTGGCACTGTAGCGACAAGATCGCGCAGCCAAACTACGACTGGCTTCAAAAACTAGACCTGGCACATACCGTCACACCGGCCTTATTGGCCTTCAGTGGTATCCAATACCAGTACATGGCCCCGGACCTATTCACGGCTCCCGCCCTCGACTACGTCCGCGCCAATCTCCGGATTCTCTCCGGTTTCTACGGCATTCTCCGTCCCTTCGATGGCATCGTCCCTTATCGCTTGGAAATGCAAGCCAAGCTCGTCGTGGCTGGTCATAAAAACCTGTACGCCTTTTGGGATGACCGCCTCTATCACGCCCTCTCGAGTGACTCGGAACCTATCATTAACCTGGCCTCTCAAGAATATGCGAAAACCATTATTCCCTACCTTCAACCTAAGCAATCCTTCGTGACCGTCACCTTTGCTAGCCTCGTTGACGGTCAACTGAAGACTAAAGCCACGCTAGCCAAAATGGCGCGTGGATCTATGGTTCGTTATCTGGCAGAACACAATGTCTCAACGATTGCTGGCGTCACACACTTCGATCATCCGGACTGGCAGTTTGCCGCAGAGCGGTCGACGGCGGAGCAGATCGTTTTTATTTATCAGGGGTAATCCTTGCTCAACTAAGATGTTCTGTCCCATATTATCGTTCCTAATCGCGCTTATACTATAAGTGGGAATTGTTAGACAACGAAAGGTCTGCTTTATATGACAGTCAAAAGAATTTTATTTTCATTACTATTGGGTTCCGCCGCCCTCATTTCACTGGGGGGATCAACGTCGTTAGTAACTAACGCCGCAACAAGTGACGCAGTAACAACCACAAGCGCAACGACTGACACTAGTTTTGCCTCAACTGCTAAAAGACTGCAAGACAATAGTGATCGCACAGTTCAAACCATTGACATGTCTAATGATCATACTTACGTTAGACTCAATGACAACGTATCGCCAATACTCTACGATGAAGATGGCGCACCTGTTAATGAAACACTACCTGCAACCAACCGGATCTACCAAATTTGTACTTATGTCCTCGATCTAAACACGCATAAGATTTATCTGCAGGAAGACAGTTCTGCTAATGGTCTTTCTGCTCCTGATAACTACTATTTTGAATTTAATCCCGACACCATGGCTCTCGGAGGTAAATCAGCTGATCAAACTACTTTCCAATTTGTCACTGATCCCATCACTTTTAATTTTCAACCTGCCGATATCGGCGCCGATGATCTGAATCCCATCGGTCCCGCATTCCACATTAACTCGGGCCTAGATACAGATCTCTCCAGCAGCGCTGGTAGTATAGCTTATAGTGGTTATCTTAGGAACGAACTTTTCAACGCTGATGGGAGTGAAATTCCTGGCTATTATTTCAACACCTCATCGTATATTGATTTTGATAGTGATAAAAACAGTTTTATTTTGTACTACACCAAGGACGACACGCCATCGACTGTTCCGACCAACCCCAATTCAAATTCTACGAGTAGTCCTTCGAATACAGCCTCTTCGATTTCAAGTTCTTCTAGTTCTTCCGATAAAGTCCCCTCACAAGCCAAGCCATTTACCGACTTCGCCGTCTACGCCACCAAGAAGATCGGTCTCTACAACAGCCCTAACTTCTCCAAAGCTACGCGTAAGTTCTGGTATACCAAGCAAACTCGGACAAAGCGGCCGCAATTCGTGGTGATCGGTTATGCTCGGAATAAGGCGGGCATTCTTCGCTACAAGGTTCGCGACGTCAATCGAAGGTCCAAGACATTTAAGCAACGTGGCTACATCACCACAAATGCCACCGATGTCTCTAACACCTATTATCTTAAAAATCCTAGAACAGTCCGCGTCATCGGTGCCAAAGGAGTCAATGCCTACACCCACATCAACCTCAGTGGCAAAGATCGCCGACATTTCAAGCACGGGTCAATCCTCAAAGTTAAGGCGCTCAAGACTTATCATTTAACGACGCGACTCCTATTGAACAATGGCCAATACGTGACAGCTAACAAGACACTCGTCCTTAGAACAAAATAGTTCAAATAAAAGCCAGCGAGATCGCTCAAATAGCGGTTCCGCTGGCTTTCGTTTGCCATAAATTATCCAGTTAAAAAACCCCAACTCTCATTTCACTCAATTATTTTCACCATACTGATCCAAAAAGCGCTGTAATCCACCAAGATTCAAGGTAGCCAGCCGCTGTTTGAAATCCGTCAACGAAATCGGCAATTGCCCAGTAATATATAGCCGAAACAACGTCAGCGTGCTATCAATTAGGAAGGTCACACCGATCTTGGCGTCCGTCGCCTTCAAGTGGTATTCCACCTGAAAACTTTCAGCTAAACCATCCGCCACCCGATACTTAACCCGCCGAGACAAAAAGCTATAATCATCCGACGTCAACATGAACGTATAGAATTTTGGCGCTCGTTCGAAGAAACTATTGAGTTGCTCGAACCAAGCCCCCGGATGTGTTAAGGGGTCTTGCGCCTTTAACAAGATTGCCAACAACTGATCCGCAATCTCGTCAGTGAAACTACCCGCCAAATCATCGATCGAATCGTAATGAAGATAAAATGTCTTACGGTTAATATTGGCCTCCGCCGTCAATTGTTGGACAGTAATCTCTCGAAAACGATATTGTTGGGCCAACTTACGAAAGGCCTGCCGTAGGGCCTGGTTGGTTCGGATCACTCGCCGATCTGTCATCGAATTCCTCCAGTTAAACCCCATATGTGGCGAAAGTGAGGCTTAATCCTCACCTTTCTGGAATCTGTTGTGGATTGTCATCCCTGACCTCGCTATTATTTAGCCACACCTGAGGTGAATTTGTCCTCAGCATACCATAAGAACAGGGGGTGGCGCCGATGATCCGTGCGGAGTGGCGCTATTTAATTAAACACAAACTCATGTTGGTCGTCCTAGTTGTCGTCATGCTAATTCCATCGATCTATGCGGTGACCTTTCTCAAATCCATGTGGGATCCTTACGGTAAGCTTGCCGACTTACCGGTCGCGGTCGTGAATCAAGACCATCCTGTTTCCTATCAAGGAACGCGACTAGCCGCTGGTAACACGATGACGCGAAATCTCAAGGCCTCCACGGCGATGAAATTCATTCCAATCACCAGTGAATCCAAGGCAACTCATGGCTTAACCACAGGCAAATATTATATGGTCGTCACGATTCCCAGAAACTTCTCGGCCAATGCAACGACACTGCTGGCACGGCATCCACATCAGATGGTCCTACACTATCAAACCAGTGCCGGACACAATTACACCGCTTCTAAATTGACGGCCACTGCTGCCAAGCAGGCCGCCCAATCCGTTGGTAACTCGGTGACACAAAGCTATGCCAAGACCCTTTTCACCTCAATTAAACGACTCGGGTCGGGCCTGAAAACTGCTGGTAATGGGAATAGAAGGTTGGCCGCTGGTAGCCAACAACTTACAGCAGCTGACACTAAGATTGCCCGGGGACTCAACACCCTAGCCGCCAGCACCATCCAACTCAGCAACGGTACCCGTACGCTCACCATGAAGCTCAGTCAATACGTTAGTGGCGTCCAGCAGGCTCAGGCAGGGAGCCAACAACTCGTAACTGGCCTTGACCAATTCCTAAGTAAATCCAATCAATTAATCACCGGCATTCAACAACTAGCCGCCGGCGCCGAACGCGTCGATCACGGGGTAACTGCCTATGTTGCTGGGACTGGAAAGCTCAATGTTGCGGCAAGAAAACTGGCCAGTGGCAGTCGAGCCGTCCAGACTGGCGCTACCAACTATGTCAGTGGGGTCGCCGCAACCAACACCGGCGCCCAATCCCTCGCCACGAACCTCAACATCTTGGGTACCAACACCCAACAATTGGGAAGTAACCTCACCAAACTAGCCGACGGGGGTCAGGCACTCAACTCTGGCCTGGGACAATTAGTCACGGGAAGTACTGCTCTCACCAGTGGCCTGCAGAAGATTCAGGCTGGTTTACGGACCTCGCAGACGCAACAGATGGCTTTAAAGAGTGCTGCCACCAAACTCGCCGCCAGCAACCAGGGGTCCAATACGCTCAAGACCGACGCCGCGACTCTCCAAAGCACACTGACTGCGCTATCAGCCAGCGAGTCGACCGCCGATCTTCAAAGTAAGGTCGCCACAGCTGCCGACGCCCAAAATCTGACAGCTACACAAAAGGCAGCCATGCTAAAGGCTGTGAGTGGTGCCAACAATAGTGACACCATCACAGCTGTCCAAAATGCCGCAAAGCAACTCAGCAACGATCTCAGTCTTAGCACTGATGACAGTCAACTCAGCAACTTACAAAGTGCCCTAACCGCGGCATCAGCAACCCAAGATGACCTCACTACGGGGATCGACACGCTAACGACCAATGCGGCCTCACTTACCACTGGTTTACAACAGGCTAACCAAAGTCTCACCAGCCTCAATGCTGGCTTGCAATCTCTTCAGTCCAACACCCCAACGCTAACGGCTGGTATCACCAAATTGACTGCCGGGGCCACTGAAATGGCCACGGGAACGCAACGGTTGACCGCCCAAGGGAGCCAGCTCACTAACGGCACCCAGCAACTGGCCAGCGGTAGTGCCCAGCTCGTCACTGGAACCCAACAGCTCACGGATCAGGGTGGGACTCTGACCACGGGAGCCACAAAACTAGCCGCCGGATTAGTCAGCCTAAACGCCCAAACACCGGCGCTCACGACTGGCGTCACCCGACTGGCTAACGGCGCCGATACGCTCAACACCGGTCTCACAACCCTAGCAACCAAAGGGTCCCAGCTCACAGCGGGTATGCACACTGCCGCTAATGGTAGCCAACAGCTGACGAGCGGAGCCGAACAATTGGCTAACGGCGCGTCTCAAGTAACGACTGGCGCGACAACCCTTCAAAATGGCAATACGAAACTGGCAACCACTCTGAAGAAGGCCGGTCAAAAAGCAACCGTCCACCCTTCGCAGCTAACTTACCGCCAGTTTGCCACTCCAACAACGACCACACACACCGACCACGACGACGCCCCAGACAATGGGACAGGTATGGCCCCTTACATGATGTCAGTCTCCCTATTTGTCGGGGCACTGGCTTTCAATCTAATGTTTGATATGTACACACCGCACCGGTATCCGCGCAGTGGCTGGAGTTGGTGGCTTGGCAAGGCCTCCATCATGAGTGCCTTTGTCTTCGGCGAAGCACTCTTCATGACCAGCCTTCTCGCTAGCATCGATGGTCTCGCACCAATCCATCCGTGGGCTACTTTCATGATGTTATTGATCACCGGTGGCGCCTTCATGAGTATCGTGTACTGGCTGAACCTCGTCTTAGGCAAGCCCGGGGCCTTCTTCAGCATGGTTCTCCTAGTCCTCCAACTTGGTGGCTCGGCTGGAACCTATCCGCTTCAACTCACCAATGGTTTCTTCAAGGCCTTGCATCCTTGGTTACCGATGAGCTACTCGGTGGCCGGTCTGCGGGAAACCTTGATGATCGGTGACAGTGCCCTAGCCGATATGGCCGTCCTCATTCTTATCGGTCTGGTCTTCTCTGGCATGGGAATTCTGTTCTACGCCCGTCGTCACGGACGCGTACGAGAGATGGATATTCCAGAAATATAACTGAAAATCCCGTAACTGAGCCTAGACGTCGGTTACGGGATTTTTATGAAATAAATTAAAAAGCATCCCGCCCCTTTCTCGGCATGCCCCTTAACCTTCAATTCTAATCGTGTACCGCTAGCCACTGCGTCAGCCGCTCCATATACGCCGCCGTCTCCTCCACGAAGGCCATGTGCCGGCTGTGGGCAAAGAGCGTCCATTCGGCATGGGGCAACTGGTCCACCATAGTTTTGGCGATTAGTGGGGTACAGAGGTCATTGACCCCGCTGGTTACCAACGTTGGTGTCATCACCTGCGCTAATTTGGCGGTATAGTCATATTGGCCCAGGGTTCCCGTTGGACAGTACTCGTTAGGGCCCCAGGCGGTCGTATAAGCCACGGTTCCGCTTCGCTTGGACCGACGGAGGTATTCGGGCGAAACGGCCGTGACGGGCCCCGCAGCGTGGTTCAGCATGAAGCGTTGATTGGCTGCCAGATAGGCCGGTGTGGTGAAATCGCCACTGGCCTCCGCTTGGGCAATCGCCGCCTGATCCACCGCCGACATGAATCCAATCAGTCGGTGTTGTTCCTGTTGCCACAGCTTGGCTGAAGACAGCGTGCTGGCCAGAATCAGGCTCTGAATCCCTTGTGGCTGGTAATCACAGCGGTAAATGATCGCCAACATGCCACCCCAGGATTGACCCAACAGATGGACCCGCTTGAGTCCCAGATAATCTCGCAGGGTCTCGAGCTCATCGACCCAGGTTTCTGCCCGCCAGAGACTGCGGTCATCCGGCATGGATGACCGCCCACACCCCAGCTGATCGTACATGACGATCGGCCGGCCAGTTGTCTCGGACAGTTGGTCGAACGCTTCGAAGTAGTTGTGGGTCGACCCGGGACCGCCGTGCAGCAGGAGTAACGGCGTCTGTCCGCCGGTTAGGTCCCCAACGATCCGGTAATAAGTTCGATAGTTGTGAAATGGCATAAAGCCTTCTTGAATAGTCATTGACGGCACCTCACTTTGCGCCTATTATACCGCTAATCTTCGTCGCTATCTGCCGACTTCCGATCGGGAAAAAGCTTGAATACCGCGCGATAGAAGTAATCGGAGGCGTAGCCAATGACGAAGATGCCGAGGATCATCGAGCCGTAGAGCTGCCCCACGAAGAGCCCCCAGTGATGAACCGGAACGTTGGTGATGATGAGCATTGTCGTTCCCCAGGCGATCAGCCAGGCGGGCACCAGGGTGAATTTCATGATAGTCCCCTGTAGTAACAAGACGATCGTAGTCAGAATGCCAAACATGATGGCGCTGGGCCACATCTGCCCGAGAAAGGGAATCTGCATGAGCCGATAGGTCATCAGCCCAAAGCCAATCCCCAGGGCAAAACTCAACAGAATATTCCAGACCTTATCCTTCGGGAACCCGGCCCCAAAGAAATACGAGACCGCGACGAAAGCCGCCGATCCCATCCACAGTGAGAAGCCACTCATGATCAGGCTATAAACCAGCGTGAAGAGGCCGACCCCGATGGCATCGACCCAGAGCATTTTACTAATTTTCAAGATGATTCTCCTTTACCTTATAACCACTTGTCCGCAGAAATAATATCTAATTAAGACAGTTTACGGGATGGGGCCGTTCCGTGCAAGAGAAACCTCACCAACTAGGGCAAATCGACTGCATCGCTGCCACGGAAAGCCCTTTCACAGTTAATTTATTTGTGCTAACATTCACATGTAGGCATCACCCCTCGTCAGTTAAGGAGGTTCCAGCATGAAATCTGTTTATGTTACGGGTCCCGGAAAAGTCGCTTGGAAAACCATCGACGACCCTCAAGTGGGCCCAAATGATGTGTTGTTGCAGATGAAAGCTTGCGGTATCTGTGGGTCGGATGCGATGTACACCCGTATCGGCGGGATTCCACCCCGTCAGGGCGCTACGCCGCTGGGCCACGAACCCGCGGCGGAAGTTAGCCAAATCGGAGCTAACGTCAAGGACATCGCGGTCGGCGATCACGTGGTTATCGATACCCTGAAATTCACGGATGGCCTGTTAGGTAGTGGTGGTGCTCAAGGCGGTCTCTCCGAGTTCGTCTTGGTCAAAGACTTCCAGCCGGGCCGCCAACTCCGAGTCATCCCCAAGAACATTCCGTGGCAGGTGGCTGCTTTGAATGAACCCATGGCCGTCGCGGCCCACGCCGTTAATCAGACGCAGCCTAAACCGGGTGACAAAGTTGTGGTCTTCGGTGCGGGTCCGATCGGCTTGGGGGCCCTTCTCAGCTACAAACGTAAGGGCGTGGCCAATGTTGTCGTCGTGGACATCATCCAGTCTCGTTTGGATAAGGCCCTAGAAATCGGCGCCGACGCCGTCATTAATTCTGCCAAGGAAAACGTCGGCGAACGGCTAGTGGCCCTGCAAGGTAACGGTGCCAGTGGTTTCATGCGCGGCGTCCATCCCGCAACGGATATCTATCTGGATGCCGCCGGGGCCGCCCCAGTCTTCCAAACCGTACTCGACATCGCCAAGCATGGCGCTACGCTGGGCGTGGTGGCCGTCTACACGAAGCCGGTGGAACTGAATTTTGCCAACGTCCTGACCTCAGAACTCCACGTGGTCTGGTCCATGGGTTACCCGACGGAAATCTTCGAAGTCACCGATGACATCATCGATAACCCCGACAAATACGCCAAAATTATCAGTAACACCTTCCCGTTCGACCAGGCCCTCGACGCCTTAAAGATGGCGCGAACCCCTGGTGCCGCGGACAAGGTAGTCGTCACCTTTGATTAATTAAGAGCATTTAACGCCTTCCCGATTGGAAAGGCGCTTTTTATATTTTTTGATTACTGTCTTCCCTTACTAATGCCGCCACGACGCCCCTTGTCCCAATTTGCGAAAGGGCTTACTATTGAGACAGGAGTATTTATCTTCAAAAGTCAGGGGAGGCTTTTCTAATGTTTAAAACTGGAATCAAAGTGACCGCCATTGCGGCACTACTACTGGGAATCGGACTATTCAGCTCAACTACCGCTCACGCCCAATCAGGTTACAAAATTACCTCGACTCAGGACGTGACGCCGGAACCATACTATGTCGTTAAAAATCCAGAAACACGCTATTCTTGGAATAAAACACATACCAAGAAAATCTTTGTTTTAAAAGCTCTCGATGATGTCAGTTGGTATGTGACCCAAAAAGTAACGCTAACCCAAGCCGGCAAAAGTATCCTTTACTACCATATATTGGATTCAGAGGGCTTTGACTGGGGCTACGTTAGTGCTAAGGATATGCGCAAAGGCTTCAATCCAATTGATGATGAACGTGCGGACTATCAACCCGTACCCAATTCAACTTGGAATGGTAAAGAAACGGTTCCGATTAACCCGGTCACCCAGCGTACTTTCACTAAAGTAAGTAAACAAATAGTTAAAAATCAGTATTATCGAACCAAAAAGGCCATAAAAATCAAAGCTTACTTTAGCCCGTACATTACTGTGGGAGTCGTCACTGTTCCCACTACTCTGCCAGCAGGAACCATAGTTGAAGGGGAAAAATATTCCAAATGGATCTCTTTCAATATTACTTGCCTGAGTCGAGGAATCCTACAGCCCGGTTATCACCAAGGACTATGGCCCACCAAAGACTATGGCGGCTCATCAGCTTTAGCCAAAAACTTCAAGCGAGTTAGCCATCCCGATTACTTACCGAAGAGTATTAGCCACGGTGCACTATATCTTGGTAGTTTATCCGCGATTCGACACGCCGCTGCGTTATCTAAACAGAGTGTCCAAATTACCTCAGATGGCTATGTAGAGGTTCGCCAAAACCAGCCTTGGGCACGCCCTATTGTATACACAGCAAAACCGAAAGTCTCAGTTAAAATCAAACGAACACGAATCAAGGGGCATACCCGGTACTTATATCTGGCTAAACCTCTGAAAGGATTTAAGACCACTAAAGTTCGTTATCACGGTAAGAATCAATACCGATTAGCTTTCGTTAATCAACAACGAACCTATTCCAGATCACAGGCAACTGACGACAACGACTATCCACCAACATATTATGGCATCATGAGCTTTGGCGGAAAAACCTTCTATACGGAATACAATGAAATTCCATATGATGATTAGGCTTTAAAAATACGGGGAGAATTTCAAATGCAAAAAAAAGCAATTAAAATGATGGCGCTCATGGCGTTGTTGTTAGGAGTTGGATTGTTCAGTCCAGTCACCGCTCACGCCCAATCGGGTTACAAAATTACATCGACTCAGAACGTGACGCCGGAACCATATCATGTAGCCAATAACATAAAGTCACGTTACTCATGGGATAAGACACATACAAAGAAAATGACCATTTTAAACCAGTTAGGTGACATCAGTCTTTACGTTACCCAAAAGGTCACAATGTTACACAATGGGCAGGAGATCAATTATTTCCACGTTACAGATGAATATGGTGGGAACTCCAGTTATGTCACAGCAAATAGTTTGGTAAAGGGCGTTAACCCCGCTGACGATGAGCGTCCAGTCTATCAACCTGAAGTGGCAAACCATTGGAATGGTAATGCCACCATCCCAGTTAACCCTGTTTCAAAAAAATCGTTTGCCAAAGTAAGCAAGAAGATCGTTAAAAATCAATATTATCAGGCAAAACGAAGCGTGAAAGTCAAAATTCCATTTACCACCTATTTGAACGCGGGCGACATCAATAAGACTGTCGTTTTACCCGCAGGAACCGTGATCAATGGGGACAAAAATTCCAAATGGCTGACTATTAACGGCGCTTATTTAAGTCAAAAATTCCTTAAAGTTGGCTACCACCAAGGCCTATGGGCAGATGCTGAGCATTGGCCTACATCGGCCTTGTCCAAAGACTTTAAACCTGTTAAACATCCAAGCTACCTTCCCAAAAGCATTAGTCATGGTGATCTATATCTAGGTAGTCTCTCCGCTATTCAGCATTACGATTCGCTCTCTAAACAGAGTATCCAAATTACCTCAGATGGTTATGTAGAAATTCACCAAAACCATCCCTGGGGTTCTATCACAGAATATCAGGGACAACCAACAGTTTCCGTTAAAATTAACCGTACTCGCATCAAGGGACATACCCGGTACCTGTACTTGGCTAAGCCTCTGAAGGGCTTCAAAACAACTAAAGTTCGCTACCACGGTAAACACCAATACCGACTGGCTTTCGTTAACCAACAAAAGACTTATTCCGAATCACGTAAAACTGAAGATCACGACTTACCAGCACAATACTATGGCATCATGAGTTTCGGCGGAAAGACCTTCTATACACCTTATGGGATAATTCCATACGATGATTAGGCTTTAAAAAACACGGGGAGAATTTCAAATGCAAAAAAAGAGAATTAAAATGATCGCGCTCATGGCCTTGTTATTAGGAGTTGGATTATTCATCCCAGTCACCGCTCACGCCCAATCAGGCTACAAAATTACATCGACTCAGAACGTGACGCCGGAACCATACTACGTCGCTCGCAACATCAGCTCACACTATTCATGGGACAAGACTCACACCAAGCGATTAACCTTTCTAAATGAGTTTCAAAAAAACTACAGTGTCTATGTGACCCAGAAGGTTACCATGACCTATAAAGGTAAGACGACAGCCTACCTACATATTGCGAACAACTATGGCGTGGACTACGGCTACGTCACCGCAAAAAGTATGCGCAAGGGATTCAATCCTACCGATACCGACCGCCAACCTTACCAACCTGCCAAGGGTTCCCAATCTCCAGAAATCATGACCGTTAACCGCGTGTCTAAACAAGCCTTCAGCAAGGTTAGTTCACGACTAAATGAGATTACCTATTATCGTACGACGAAAAAAGTGAAACTTAATGCCGATTTTACGAGCTACATGAATATTGGTTCTACAACCATCTCAACGACAATCCCAGCTGGAACTATCGTCGGTGGCTACCGAACATCTAACGACCTAGCAATTGACACAGACGCTTTAAGCCAAAGCTTTTTACGTCTAGGTTATCGGCAAGGGCTGTGGGTCGCTGGCGGGGAACTGATCACCAGTCCCGCTAGAATTAAGGCATTCAAACAAATCAAACGCCCCGCTTATCTTCCCAAATATGATAGCTTTGGTCTCTTGTACGCCGGCGGAATCAACGCTATTCGAAATCAGAAGGCTCTTTTATCAAAACAGAGTGTTCAAATTACTTCCAACGGTTATGTAGAAATTCGACAGAACAATCCTCACGGACAGGCTACCGAATACAACTCGCAACCACTGGCCTCAGTTAAAATCAAGCGAACCAAAATCAAAGGCCACACACGTTATCTGTATTTGACCAAGTCCTTAAAGGGCTACAAAACCACCAAGGTTCGCTATCACGGCAAACGACAGTACCGCTTGGCCTTGGTTAACCAGCAAAAGTCTTATGCCATCAAGGACCCCGGCACCGACGAATTCACAAGAACAACCTATTACGGTGGCTTAACATTCGGTGGTAAGTCGTTCTACACTTCTTATGGAACGGTTTCGAACGCGAAATAAACTTTCAATAATTATTAGTAATAATCACATCGTTAAGGTGTTAGGGGATGCTTTTAAATGTTTAACAAAGCAATCAAAATGATCGCGCTCATGACTTTGCTACTAGGAGTAGGATTGTTCATCCCAGTTACCGCTCACGCCCAATCGGGTTATAAGATTACATCGACTCAGAACGTGACACCAGAACCCTATCATGTAGCCAATAACATAAAGTCACGTTACTCATGGGATAAGACGCATACAAAGAAAATGACCATTTTAAACCAGTTAGGTGACATCAGTCTTTACGTTACCCAAAAAGTCACAATGTCTCACAAGGGGCAGGAGATCAGCTACTTCCACGTTGCCTATGTATTTGGTTCAGACTTGGGATATGTCACAGCAAATAGTTTGGTAAAGGGGGCTAATCCCGCCGACGATGAGCGTCCAGTCTATCAACCAGAACCGACAAAACATCAAACTGGTAACGCCACCCTTCCAATTAACTCCGTTTCGGAAAAGGCCTTTACCAAAGCAAGTAAAAAGATTGTTAAAAATCAGTATTATCAAACAAAACGTCGCGTGAAAATTAAAATTCCGTTTATACCATACTTGAATCTCGGTCGTATTAATAAGACAGCTGTTTTACCAGCAGGAACAGTCGTCTATGGTGATAAGTATTCTAAATGGCTGACTATTAATAGTGCCTATTTGAGTCAAAAATTTCTGAAGTCTGGTTATCGCGAAGGATTTTGGGCAGATGCTGACACTTGGACGCCATCCGTCTCAGCTAAAAATTTTAAACACGTCAAGCATCCTGGCTACCTTCCCAAGAACATTAGCAATGGTGATCTTTACTTAGGTGGCCTCTCAGCCCTTCAACACAGCTCACTGTCTAGACAGAGTATCCAAATTACCTCAGACGGCTATGTAGAAATTCACAAAAACAATCCGCTGGGGCGGAACACCGAATACCAGGGACAGCCAATCACATCCATTAAGATTAAACATACTCGCATTAAGGGGCATACGCGTTACCTGTATTTGGCTAAGCGCTTGAAAGGTTTCAAGACAACTAAGGTTCGGTACCACGGTAAATATCAATACCGCTTGGCTTTCATTAACCGGCAAAGAACTTATTCCAGGTCACGGGCAACTGACGACAATGACTTTCCACCACAATATTATGGCATCATGAGCTTCGGAGGAAAAACCTTCTATACGCCCTATAAGGAAATTCCATACAATTATGATTAGCCTTTAAAGTTGAGAAGGGATTTTAAATGTTAAAAAGAAAAATTAAAAAAATCGCGCTCATGGCGTTGCTGCTGGGAATAGGCCTATGTATCCCAGTCACTGCCCACGCCCAATCAGGTTATAAGATTACCTCGACTCAAGATGTAACACCGGAACCATACTATGTCGTTAAAAATCCAGAAACGCGTTACTCCTGGAATAAAACACATACCAAGAAAATGCTTATTTTAAAAGCTCTCGACGGTATCAGTTGGTATGTAAACCAAAAGGTAACGCTAACCCAAGCCGGTAAAAGTACCCTTTACTTCCGTATCTTAGATTCATATGGCTATAGCCGGGGCTACGTTAACGCCAATGATATGCGCGAGGGCTTCAACCCAGTAGATGATGAACGTCCAGCCTATCAGCCTGTACCCCAGTCTACTTGGACAGGCAAACACACTGATCCAACTAAACAACTAACCAAGAGCGCCTTCACTAAAGTAAGTAAAAAACTAGTTCAGAATCAGTATTATCAAACTAAGAAATCCGTAAAAATTAAAGTGCCCTTTACAACGTATCTTTCTATGGGTGTCATCAATGTTCCCACCACGCTACCAGCAGGAAGCATCGTCGAAGGAGAGAAATCTTCAAAATGGCTCCTCATCAATAGCGCCTATTTAAGTCAAAAAGTTCTACAACCTGGTTATCATCAGGGACTATGGGCCGACAAGGCCAACCGTGGCGTTGCATCAACCTTAGCCAAAAATTTCAAACGTGTTAGTCATCCCGGTTACCTACCTAAAAGGATCAGCCACGGTGATCTATATCTTGGCGGCGTATCTGCAATTCAACATTCCGCTGCGCTATCTAAACAGAGTGTCCAAATTACCTCAGATGGTTATGTAGAGGTTCGCCAAAACCAACCTTCGGCAGACTCTATTGTCTACACAGCAAAACCAAGTGCCTCAGTCAAAATCAAACGAACCCGGATCAAAGGACATACGCGCTACTTATATTTGGCCAAGCCTTTGAAGGGATTCAAGACCACCAAAGTTCGCTATTACGGAAAAAAACAATACCGCTTGTCCTTTGTTAATCAGCAAAAATCCTATGCTGTTATTATCAATGACGATACCCAAGATGTCCCGATTACTTATTATGGTGTCATGCGATTTGGTGGCAAAACTTTCTACACCCCTTATGGGGATGTTCCAGATATTTAAGCTTTAAAAATTCGGGGAGGATTTTATATGTCAAAAAAGGGAATCAAAATGACCGCGCTCATGGCGTTGTTACTAGGATTTGGATTACTCATACCAGTCACCGCTCACGCCCAATCGGGTTACAAAATTACATCGACTCAGAACGTGACGCCGGAACCATATCATGTAGCCAATAACATAAAGTCACGTTACTCATGGGATAAGACACATACAAAGAAAATGACCATTTTAAACCAGTTAGGTAATCTCAGTCTTTACGTTACCCAGAAAGTCACAATGGCACACAATGGGCAGAAGAGCACCTACTTTCATGTTGCGGATACCTATGGCTGGGATATGGGCTATGTTCCGACAAATAGTTTGGTAAAGGGGGCTAATCCCGCCGACGATGAACGTCCAGTCTATCAACCAGAACCTCAGTCGCCATGGACAGGAACGGCTACGGTTCCTGTTAAGTCCGTTACCAAAAAAAACTTCCCTAAACTGAACAAACAATTAGGCAAGGCTCGCTATTATCAAACGACTAAAAAGCTAAAAATTAAAGTGCCATTCACGCCCTATCTGGGAATGGGCGTTGTTAAGGTATCTGTATCACTCCCGGCTGGAACTGTGGTTGAAGCCTATCGTTACTCTAATCAGATGTGTATCAACGGCACTACTCTAGATCAAAGAATCCTGAATCCAGGTTATTCCCAAGGCTTGTGGGCACAAACTGATGGCATTGCCTACACAGAGGCTAAATTCTTCAAACGCGTTAGTCACCCGGCCTATCTTCCTAAAAGTATTAGCCATGGCGATCTATATCTAGGGGGGCTCTCTGCCATTCGACATTCTTATAGCACACTAACAAAACAAAGTGTACAAATTACCTCCAATGGCTACGTTGAAGTTCATCAGAATCAGCCCTGGGGCCGACCCATTGAATACACCGGGAAACCTAAGACTTCGGTTAAAATCAAGCGCACTCGTATCAAGGGACACACCCGATACCTGTACTTGGCGAAACCTCTGACTGGCTTCAAAACAACAACAGTTCGTTATCATGGCAAACATCAGTACCGACTTGCTTTTGTTAACCAGCAAAAGACTTACACGGTCACAATTCCAAGTGATGATGATAAGCTTCCAATGAGTTGTTATGGCGTTATGCGCTTTGGTGGTAAGACTTTCTTCACCTCTTATGGTAAGGTTTTCTATGATGATTAAATCAATTTATACGTGGAAGAAACACTACTCATAATAACTAAAAATCTTAAACCTAAGAGCTCACACCAAAGGATCAGGAGGACATACCAATGAATAACAAAGAAGTCGTGGCACAGAACTTGGATAATCTCATGCACCGTCATAGTGTCACGCGGAGTAAGCTCGCTGACGACTTGGGGATTAAGTACTCCACTCTGTCTGATTGGCTGAACGGGCGGACCTACCCGCGCGTTGGGGCTATCACCCAACTAGCAACCTACTTCAACGTTTCCCCTTCCGCCATTGTAGATAGCACGGAACCCAGTGAGGTCTTACAGGGCGTCGTTTCCATCCCTATTATCGGAACGATCGCGGGTGGTTCACCCATCTTAGCTGACGAACACATCGAAGGCTACGTCAAGGAACTCAAGGCTGGCCTCCCCGTTGGCGAACTCTTCTATCTACGCGTCAAGGGCCACTCAATGGAACCGACCATTAAGGATGGCTCGCTGGTCCTCATCAACCGTCAACCAGAGGTCTCAGACGGGGATATTGCGGCCGTACTTATTAACAATGAGGCCACACTGAAACGTGTCACCATTCAGGACGGCAAATATATCCTGATTCCCGACAACAAGGACTACGCCCCGATTCTACTCGACCGGAGCAATGAAAACCGTATTCTCGGTAAGGCCATTCGGGTCACCATTAATTTAGAATAAGTTCTAACAAAATAGGGCCACCACAGTTAGTCAAAACTAACCGTGGTGGCTTTTTCTACTTGTTAATTACCGTTGGTGTTTCACATGAAACATCCTAGCCGAGTTTGGCCAGTTCGGCCGGCGTATAGGCATAGTCCACGTGCGCCATGCCCGGAACCTCATCCCAAGGGACGGGATAACCGGCACCGTGCGCACAGAACACGGAACCCGGGGTATTCGGTAAATCTCCCACCGGATCGTATGCCTGCGCCGCCACGACCTCATCGGCATTGTGACATGGGCGATAGCCATCGATCAGACACTCCAATTGGCCCTTGCCATGCGTATAGGCATTGACCTCCTGCGCATAGTCCTGCATGGCGGCCACCGGAGCGGTTCCCGTCAGTACGGTCATCTCGCCCGCATCCGTCGGTGTGTCAAAATCGCCACTCATCCGTTGAATATCCGTCATGGCACGACCCACTTGATCCTGACCCACTTCCAATCGGAAACGATACCAGGGTTCCAGTAGTTGTAGACCGTCATTTTCACGGAGCATCATCAGGCCCTGACGTACGGCGCGCCACGTGGCCTCACGGAAGTCACCGCCCACCGAATGAACAATACTAGCGCGGCCAGTGACGAGGGTAATTTTAGCATCCGTAAGGGGTGACCCTGTCAGAACGCCCAGTTGTTCCTTGGCGCGAAGATTCGACAACACTTGATGTTGCCAGTTTTTCCCGAGAATCTCTAGCGAACAGTCCGCCGCAAAGGTCAGACCGCTACCCCGGGGCGCCGGCTCAATCAACAGGTGAACCTCCGCGTAATGCCGGAGGGGTTCGAAGTGACCGACCCCCTCGACGGCCTTCGTGACGGTCTCCTTGTACAGAATACTTCCGGCATCGAAACCGACGTCCAATTGGAAACGGTCGTGCAGAATCTGTTGGAGAATCTCCAGTTGAACGGTCCCCATGATCTGCACGCGAATCTCCTGCAGGTGGCTGGACCACGTGACGTGGAGTTGCGGATCCTCATCCTCCAATTGCCGGAAGATCGTGAGACAGTCATGTAGGTCGTGGCCCTGCGGATCCACCGCATAGGTCAGTACCGGTTGAATCTCTGGGGTACGCTCATCCGCCACGTTACCCAGTCCCTGACCGGGATACGTGTCCGTTAGATTGGGGATCGCGCAAACTTCACCAGCTGCGACACTCTGCCGGATTTCAAATTTAGTCCCGTTATAAACCCGGAGCTGATTGACCTTCTGCTCACCGAGTAACACGGTCTTGGTGGCCAGCTGTCCCCCGGTAATCCGTAACCAGGTCAGCCGCACCCCCTTGTCATCGTGCGAAATTTTGAAAACTTTGGCACCGAAGTCTGTCGTCGTCACAGGATCACTGGTCCAATGAGCCAAGCCCGCTAGAAAAGCGGAGACACCCTCGAGCTTTAAGGCCGATCCGAAGTAACAAGGAAATACCTTGCGCTGGCGAATCAACTGCCGAACGGTCTGATCGGCAACCTCGCCCGTATTCAAGAATTGTTCCAAGACAGCGTCGTCTTGCATCGCCACATCCTCATAGGCGTCCTCCGGAAGCGTCGCCGTCTCGCCCTGGTCAAAGGCCAAGCAACCCGGTGAGAAGGTCGTTTGCAGCTGGTCGAGGACACGATCGCGGTCGGCCGTCACGGCATCCATTTTATTTACAAAGATAAACGTGGGAATCTGGTAATGATCCAGTAAGCGCCACAGGGTTCGCGTGTACCCCTGAATGCCATCGGTGGCCGAGACCACCAGAATGGCGTAATCCAGCACACTGAGCACCTGTTCAGTCTGGGAGGCAAAGTCCACGTGTCCGGGGGTATCGAGGAGCGTTAGGGTCAGATCCTGCATGGTCAGGCTAGCCTGATGGGAAAAGATGGTAATCCCCCGTTGTTTTTCGAGGGTGTCTGAGTCCAGAAAGGCGTCGCCGTTATCGACGCGGCCTAACTCTCGCACGGCGCCTGATTGGTATAACAAGGCCTCCGAGAGCGTCGTCTTCCCGGCGTCGACGTGAGCGACGATGCCCGCTGTGATTTTTGGCATGGGTCATGACTCCTTTCTACTAATTGATTCTTTAATTATCTAGTCTTGTGGCATTAATGCCAATATCTTCTTAATTATACCGGGTTTTGCCCGTAGGATCAGTAAAAGCCGGTCAAGTTTCGACCGGCTTTCGATTAGATTGACTTAGGCAGCCCCTAATTCGCGGGGATGACGGCTCAACAGCAACGCCAAGGCAATGTAGACGGCCGCGACTGCCGTAAGCACTAAGAACATCCTCTGGTAACCCACAGCTTCGACGACCCAACCCAAGACAACGGCGCCCAGCCCCATCCCCAGGTCGTAGGAATTCAGGAACATCCCCGTCGCCGTATCCCGATTGGCTAGTGTCGTTTCCTTAAAGATCCAGGCCTGCAGAGTCGGGTAAATGGCCCCATCAGCCACGCCATAGAGTACACCCGCTACCAGCAATAGCCAGTTGCGATCGACAAAGGCAATCATCAACACACCTGCAGTCAAAAATACCGTATTCAAAAGCAGAATTGCCCGTGGTCCTCGGTGATCGAAGGTCCGGCCCACGATCGGTCGAATCACGACCCCGGCAATGGCGGCCACGAAGAAGAACCCGGAGATCACGCTCAGATGGCGAATTTCCGCGTAAATTGGTGTGAAGGTCATCACGCCACTCATTAAGACCCCTAGGACGAAGACTAAGCTACATTGGGGGAGAAACTGTCTATCGAATATGGGTGCGGCTTCCACCGTCTCTACGGCTGACTGGGTGGGTTTGCTGGTGCCAAAGATGGCCAGCATGGCCGCGAAGAGAATTCCGATACAAGCCAGGAAGAAGACCGCAAACCCATGACGATGCACCAGATCCAAGGCCAGCAATGGCGCCAACGAGGCCGTCACCATGGTTCCGATCCCGAAGTACCCCATCCCTTCACCGATCTTTTCGTTCGGCAGTTCGGCGGCCGCCGAGGTGGCAAAGTAGGTCGTGGTGATCCCATGCCCGAGACCGTTGAACAACCGCAAAAGTACCAGCAGTCCAAAACTACCGAGTAACGGGTACCCGACCGCCGCCAAGAGGTAGAGGAGAATGCCGACGACCAGGAGGCCCTTTTTACTGAACCGATCTGAGAACCACGGGACGAATAACCGGGTGATCAGGGCCGCAAACATAATGGCCCCCACGAAGATCCCGATTTGTGCCGGCGACATCCCCAGGTGTTTTCCGTAGAGGGGCAAGACTGGCACCTGCATGTTGTAAACCATGAATAGCAGGGCATTCCCGATTAAAATTAAAATGAAATTACGACTCCAATACGACGTTTGCATGTGAAAATTCCTCCCTGGAAGACAAAAAAGGCCAGATAAGATGAGCGATCATCTTATCTGGCCGTAACCCTCCGATACCCTGACGAGTACCTTATCTAACTAAATAGTCTTCCGATAGTGTATTAAGTTACTCAAAGTGTAGCGCATCGGACCACCGGAACGCAAGGAGAACTTGACCAACCCCCTAAGCTGTCACTAGGCCTAAATCAATCATCGACTGCGCTGTTGCAACAATCGCCGTCGCGGCAGAACGGGGATGCCAACCGAGAAACCGAACGGCCTTGGCATCGCTGGTACCGGCGTATTTGCCCACCAATGAAGCGAGCATTTTCAGATCTGATCGTACCAGCGCAGCGGCTTTAATGGCCAGATTTGGAATTGTTCTGGTGGGGAGCCTACCCGCGAACTGGGGAAAGGCCTCCCGTAACACATTAGCCACGTCTAGCATCGACAGCGTTTCCCCGGTCGTGGCCAAGAAGCGTTCCCCCGCAGCCTGAGGGGCCGTCATGGCTAACAAATGCAGACTGGCCACGTCACGAACGTCGACATAGCCGGAATTAATATTAGGAACCGCCCGCAACTGGCCCTCTAATAACTGGCGTACCTGGACGTTGGAGTGGGAGTAGTCGCTGGCTAAGACCGGCCCCATCACAGCAACCGGATTGACCGCTGCGAGTTCCATGCCCTGGCCTTCTGTGGCAATGAAATCCCAGGCAGCACGTTCGGCAAGCGTCTTAGACTTCTGGTAGGGATGAATCCCCTTGGCAACAAGATTAGACCAATCCTTTTCGGTGTAAGGGGTGGTACGGTGAGAATGTCCGGCAAAGATGGCCCCATAAGCAGAGGTCAAAACGACCCGTTTGACCCCAGCATCTCTGGCTGCCGTCAGGACGCGCCGTACGCCATTGACGGCCGGTCGAATCATCTCGTTTTCATCCTTGAAGACCCGATTGGGAGTCGGCGAAGCCACGTGGATGACGTACGTCGCGCCGGCCATCACGTCAGCCCAGTGGGCATCGTGAGTGAGGTCGGCCTCGACAACTGACACTTGGCTGAGGTCCTGAACACCGCCCGTCGTTAATATCTTCAGCACCAACGGCCGCTTCTTCAACGACCGCACCGTGGTGCGCACGGCATACCCTTGTTGTAATAACTGACAAATAATGTGGCTGGCAATGAACCCACTTCCACCGGTAACGACGACTAATGGTTTTGACATTCTTAATCACTCTCGCTTTCGTTTCACTTGTAACGTCTGTGGCAAGAGCATACAATGACGGTAACCGACTTTCAAGCGAAAACGAGGCATCTCTGACAGAATGGAGCAAGTGTTATGGCAGCGACAAAACACGCACAGACAATTAAACAAGACTCCCAGGATTACCTGGCAACCGCCCTACTGGCCCTCTTAGAAACCCACGATCTGACTGATCTCACCGTGACTCAGGTCGTTAAACGAGCTGGTGTCAGTCGCATGGCGTTTTACCGGAATTTCGATACTCTGGACGCCGTGCTCACAACACACTTCGCGCCGATCATGGCGGTGGGGTTCGCCGACGTCCTGGCTCACGCCCCGGAGGACCAGAAACTGGCCGCTCTGGGAACCTTCTTTACTAAACTAGGGCCCACACTTCGACTGGCGGTCGACCGCGGGTTCGAACCAGTTTTCCAGAATCTGTTCGATGACAACATGCAGCATTTTTATGCGGTGACCATGACCTGGAAAGGCGCGACACCGACCCAACAAAAATACTGGACGCAGTTCATGTCGGCTGGAGTCTATCGCCTCTGGCGCGAATGGCTACTAGGTGGGCAACAAGAGTCGTTGACCACGATGCATGACCTGCTGGCAGCCTTCCAGACGGGAACGATGACGGCCTTGATGGCCCTAGCAAATCCGACAACGTAAAAACAGGACAGCAACCGGATTTGAAAAGCGGTCGCTGTCCTGTTTTGTTGTACTGTTTCACGTGGAACACACTATAACTAGCTGTCCTGACGCGTTGCCGCGATGTCGATTTCACGAACGTTAACTTCCTGCGGCATATCGTAGATGAATTTCACCGTCTGGGCCACGTACTTGGGATCCAAGGTTAAGCCACCCATGGTTTCCTTCCATGCTTCGTAGTCCTTCAGAGCTGAAGCATCGGTCACGTGGGTCAGAAGTTCCGTCTCACCGGCACCGGGCGCCACGCGGGAAACCCGGACGTTGTCATTAGACACTTCCTGGCGAATCGTTTCTGATAAGCCGTGCACGCCAAACTTGCTGGCAACGTATGCCGCGTGGTTGGCGAAGGCCTTGAATCCAGCGATTGAAGACATGTTGATAATCGTGCCATGATGGCGTTTAACCATGGCGGGCAAGACGATCTGAGTGCCGTTGAGCACACCCATCACGTTGGTGTCGAGCATCGTTTGCCATTCCTTGGGATCCTGACGTTGGACATTTCCCAGGAGCATCACGCCAGCGTTGTTAATCAACAGGTCGGTCTCGCCGTATTGGGCTTCGGCCGTGTGAATTGCGTCGGCCAGGGCGGCCTGATCGGTCACGTCGACGGCAGCCACTAGCACGTTGTCAAAGTTCAATGGCAACTCACGAATCTTTTCGACCCGCCGACCCAGTAATAACATCGGGTAACCCGCCGCGTTAAAGAGTTTGGCATCCTCGGCCCCAAAGCCTGAGCTGGCACCGGTGATGACGATTAAAGGTTTCGTATTAGTCATGAGATAATTCCTCCTAAATTCTTTCAGTCCATTGGACGCGGCGATTTCACCGCCACGCCACAAGCAATAATGGTAGTATAGAATCTAGAGCTAACTCTAGGTCAAGCGATATTTTTAAAATAAAGGAGAAATTATCATGAGCTATTCAATTGGACAGGTGGCCGATAAGCTATCGATCAGTCCCTATACCCTGCGTTACTACGATAAGGAGGGATTGTTGCCCTTCGTCGACCGCAACCAAGCGGGACGCCGGCGGTTTAAAGACAATGACTTCAACTTTCTAGAAGTCATCGTCTGTCTCAAGGAGGCCGGCGTCCCGGTCAAGCAGATCGGGAACTTTATCGACCTCTGCATGACCGGCGACACCACGCTTGAGGACCGCTATGACTTCCTGAATGAACATGAGGCCAAGCTGGAAGCAAAGATGGCGCGGCTTCAACATACCCTGGATTTTCTCCGCTGGAAGAAGTGGTACTACAAGACGGCACTCCAGGCCGGAACGGAGCGGATTCACTACCTGCCGGGTACCAATCAGGTCGACCCCGCTGTGCATGCTGAATTTAATCAGTTAGTGGCGGATGGCGCGGATCCCAAGGACTTGGGGAACCTGCCAGAAGGGACGGCTAAAGCATGATCACCTTGCAAACTTTGACCCCCGTCAGTCCCGACTGGACCACGGCTGCTGCACAAATTGGTGCCATCCCCTGGTCCGCGGGGCCACACCTTTCTAAGGTGATGACCACGGCTGACTGGCAACCTTGGGAACGAGTTGTTTACGCTACGGATGGTGACCATCTCGTGGGATGTTGTGCTCTGCTAGCCAACGATATCGTGCCGGACACCGACTACACCCCATTTATCAGTACCGTCTACGTCGATCCCACCTATCGCCAGCGCGGGATCAGCTTGAAATTGGTGCGGACGGCCGAACAAGCGGCGGTCGCAGCCAATATTACCGGCTTGTACATCGTCACCCGCCACGTCGGGCTTTACGAGCACCTGGACTACCGGCTGGTCGACCAACAGAACGATCGGTTCGGCCGGCCTAGCCGAATACTTTATAAGGCTTTGGTGGCTGGGGAAAATGATGGTATTTAACTTCGCCAGAACAGGCAACTAAAATTACTAAATAGTGAAACCAGCTGACTGAACTTTGTTATTAGATACAGAAATGGCCGCTCTACGGGTAATGTTCACCGTAGAGCGGCCATTTTTTCATATTAACGCTTATGGAAAGGTCGTCACAAACCAATCACACCAGATCATCAGAGATTCCGCATCGTCTGGAGACTCTTTTAAGGCTATTTTCATCGCCGTTTACCGTGCTTCACCGTCATCTGGACGGGTAAACTGACGTGTGCATCAGCGTCCCGTGTGAACAGCACGTGACTATCGCGCGCGTCCGTGTCATTTCTAACGTGATCTGGCCGCGATGTGACCACCCCTCATCTTTCATGATGACCCCCGCCTCCGTGCCAAGTTCACCGAGTGTCTCGCCCTGATCATAAGGTATCTAGTGGGCCATATTGCTCACCTTTACATTGATTTCGTCAGGTTCTGTACCAATACTCGCGCGACTGCCTTGGCTGAGAAAGGATTCTGCCCGGTGATCAGCTGACCATCTTGTACCGCATACTCCCGATAGGCCCGGCGCTTCAGAAAAGTGGCTCCTCGCTGTTCTGCCGCATCTTGATTGAAAAACGGCACGACAGACTTCTTGCCAGCCAGAACTTCTTCAGCCTTGGTAAAGCCAGTAATCCGACGACCAGCGATCAGGTAATCACCGGCGGCCATCTTAATATTCAACAGCCCAGCAATCCCGTGACAAACAGAGGTGACATAGCCCCCCTGATTGTAAATACTGGTCGCAATGGCTTGTAGTTCAGAATTGTCGGGGAAATCCCACATGACGCCGTGACCACCCGCATAGTAGATAGCCGCATATTCCGAAGGATCAACCTGTGATGGCTTCAGGGAATGCGTCAGAGCACGTTGCCGGAAATCAGTCGTTTCATAGAACGCCATGATCTCTTCATCAACATACTTCATACTCCGTGGATCCAATGGAACGAATCCCCCTTTGGGACTGACATAATCGACTTGATAGCCCGCCTTCTGCACGATTAGGGCAAATTCGGTGGCTTCTCCCAACCACAGACCCGTTGGTTCCGGTGCTTCACCATAACGCGTCGTATTCGTTAGAACAATCAAGATTCTCTTTAAAGTTGCTGGTTGCATTTCATCGTCTCCATAACGTGGTCTAATAGGATCTTCAATTGATCAATTTGCTTTGTTTGATGGGTGAGATAATAGAAATTTTTCGTTCCCTCGCGCCGATAGTCCACGAGCTTAACCTCACGTAAAATCTTGAGGTGATGAGAGACCGCTGGTCGCGAGAGAGCCGTCACCCCCATCAGATCAGTCACCTGCAAACCTCGATGAACCACCTTCTGATCCAGCAAAGCAATGATAATGGCCTGACGCTTCTGATCCCCCAAAGCCACAAGAAAATCACTAGAATTGGTAAATTCATGTTTTAATTTCGTTAGATTTGACATTTTCCGTTGCCTCTTTGTTTATTATTTTAAACCATTAAAACACGATGGTCGTTCTTTGTCAACTTGATGTATTCAAGGATTAGGTCGAATTATTCGGTTGACATTTTTAAACCGACTGAGTAATATGTACCTTATTCGTTTAAAAATATAAACCAAAAGAAGGTCACTTAATGTCAAATTCCATGCAAGCTGCTCTGATTACCCATTACAAACAATCCTTACCAGAGATTCGTACTGTGCCCGTTCCTACGCTAACTCCCACGGACGTTCTGGTTCGAATCAAGGCCGCAAGTCTCAATCCCATCGACTTAAAAACTATGGCCGGGGGCCTGCGCCCACTACTTTCCTATCAACTGCCACTCATTATCGGCAGTGACTTTGCCGGTGAGATCGTTGCCGTTGGCCAACAGGTCACCACATTTAAAGTCGGTGATGCCGTCTACGGGCGCCCTCGGAAGACACGAATCGGAACGTTCGCGACGTATCTGGCTATCGATGTTGACGACATCGCTTTGAAGCCACGAAATCTCAGTTATGAAGAAGCTGCGGCCGTTCCGTTAGTCGGCCTGACTAGCTATCAAGCACTCAATGATATTCTAAAAATCCAGTCCGGCCAAAAAATCCTGATTCAGGCCGGTGCTGGCGGTATCGGCACCCTTGCCATTCAGCTGGCTAAACGACTAGGCGCATTTGTCGCTACCACCACGAGTGCTAAGAATGTCGCATTTGTTCAAAAATTAGGAGCCGATCGCGTCATTGACTACCACTCTGAGAACTTTTCGACTGTCTTGTCGAACTACGACGCCGTTTTTGATACCCTAGGCGGAGAAAATTTGGCGCAAGCCTTCTCCATCGTGAAGCCCGGCGGTCAAGTCGTCAGCATCTCGGGGCTTCCCGATGCCAGATTTGCCAAAGAGTATGGCCTACCTCGTTGGAAACAAGCCCTATTTCGCTTAGTGACCAACCGTCTGACTCGACTAGAGAAACGGTCTCAGGTCACCTATCGCTTCTTGTTCATGTGGCCCAGTGGCACAGAACTCGCAACCCTGACACAACTGATTGAACAGCATCAATTGCAGCCAATCGTTGACCAAACCTTTGCCTTTCAAGATCTCAACCAGGCCCTGACAGCCTTAAAGCTCGGGCACACGCGCGGAAAAATTGTGGTGCAGATGGCCTAACTAAAAACGGTGACACCATTTTCAGGAAATCACCGCCTTGGGACACCTTACTATGACTTTAAAATCGGCCCACCATTCTTGAAATGTTTGACCTGTTTGGCATAGTTCACCTTGGCAAAACCATGCTTCTTGTGGAAACCGTAATCGGTACAGGCAAAGGACTTCCCCTTCCGATACACGGCGAAGTCCGCATTTCGTGCCAGGACAAAGCCGTTCTTGGCGATATGCCCCTTGAGACGGTAGAGATGTTTCCCAATTTTTTTGTATTTCAGGTGGGACATGATCTGAACCGGCATGTTGGAAACGCCCATCTCAAACCGCGACTTGGTCAGGGTGAATGCGGCCCCGAAACCCTCTGCCGAAGAGGTCCGTTTGGCCTGAAAATTACCGCGTAAGGCCTTGGGGCTGCCTTTGTGCCACTTGGCCGCGCTGGCTGACGTGGGAATCGTCCCACCCACTAGAAGTGTTGTCAGGGTGACGACCACGACTTTACCGAATTTAGTCATTATTTTTCCTCCAAGGATTGCCTGAGTGGGCCGCGTCCCTTTATTAAAATAATCATTAACGGGGCTAACGACTTGTTGTTCTCACTATAACTTGCGGTCCAACTAGCGTCAATCAGAACGTGCTATAAATACTGTTATACCGCGTAAAAGGCCCTCCAGTAACGACATTCTCGTCGTCACTGGAGGACCTTTTTCTGATATTTAATTGTTAGTCTTGACGCTTAGCACGTTTGAATCCGAACAGAGATCCAATCACCGCCAGCAGTGCCAGGCCCCACCAAGATGAGGTTTGCTGATCACTGGTTTGTGGCAAGGTTGTCGCCTTGGCAGGTGCTAATTTAGCTGCCGCTTGACCCTTGGTTGCCAGTTGCGTTACCTTGGCTCCAGAGCCCTTAACAGCCGTCTTCTTGGCTGGCTTGTTCGTGGTTACCTTGGCAGCCTGACCACCATTCTTGGCCGGTGTCGTTGGCTTAGAAGGCTTGTTAGGCGTCACAACGGCGGGCTTACCACCATTTTCAACAGCCTGGTAGGTGTAAACCACATTCTGGCTAGCTGACGTGTAAACACCGCTGGCATTAGCTGGCGTAGTGACTAGCTTGTAGCCGTCGAGACTCTTAGGAACTGTCGTGTAGGCCTGACCAACTGTCCCAGTTAACGTGTCATCGGGGGCCAGTTGCTTGCCGGCTGCCGTTTGGTAGTGAACCGTTACCGTACCGTCCGTAACCGGTTGGCCGGGGTCGACTGGGGTAACAGGTGGTGTAACGGGCTTGCCATTCGCCTTGTAGTAAACATAAATATCATTGTTAACATCTTGGATGGTCCCGCTGAGTGTCTGATCCGTCAGCGTGCCATTCCCTTCAACCCGGTCGAAGTCATAACCGTCAACCTTAGGCAGGTCAACACTCCAGGCCGTACCTTTCTTTCCGGATTCCTTGACGATCTTGTCACCGATCGCGTTGCCGTCTTCATCAACCAGATAAATCTTCTGTAAGGGGCTGAAGAGTAACGTGATATTTTGGGCATCGCTATCATAGGTCACCGTCGAACTCTCGGTATTACTGCTGAGATCTTGACTAAGTTTACGCGGCTTTTCATAGGTAAATCCACGGTCCTCGAGATCCGCGATAGCCTTTTGAACTGACGCATCATTTAAAACATCCAAGGTTGAACCCGTTTTGCCACTCAAAATGGTAAATGGTGCAATCTTAACCCCACCATCGAGTTCAAAGGCAACTGTCACGGCGCCAACTCTAGCATCTAAGGTGTAAGGCACGACGATGCTTCCACTAAATTGAAGACCATTCGGTGCCTCGGGCTTCGTGAGATCGTTGTGTCGGTTGAGGTCCCAAATCAATTTCACTTGGCCAGTCCCATCAGCATTAGTCGTTAGTTGTTTCCAAGTCGACCAGTTTCCGGCACCAATCATGCCTTCAGTTCCAGTTGATTGCGGATCGCCCTGCATGAATTCATTAAAATCGTACAGATTGTCGTAGGCAAAGGACCAGGTCGACAATTCAGACGTCGCAGGATTTAAGGCAACTTGATCTGTCGTCCAAGTCTGGTTATCTGCGGAAATTGTATAGGTAATCTCATCCATCCATGGTTGCCAATTGAGGCCCAAAAGCGGTGTGATATCAAAGATGTGATTGCCACCAAAGCTCAAGAATCCTGGAGCCGCCGTGATGTTACGTAACGGTGAGAGATCGGAAATGTTGTTGTACTGAAAGGACATGCTGGATAAATTAACTAATTTAGCTAATGGCTTCAGACTCGTAATTTTATATAGACTGTCTGCTTGCTGCGAAAAACTAATGGATGTCAATGCGGTCAGATTGCTCATAAATGACAGGTCTGTGATGTTGTTATACGACAAGTTAAGGGAGGTCAGTCCAGTCAAGCTAGCTAGTGCAGCCGTGTCAGCATCACCGATTTGATTCCAGGATAGGTTTAAACTCGTTAACTGAGTGAG
This sequence comes from Levilactobacillus humaensis, assembly GCF_024345185.1. Classification (GTDB taxonomy): domain Bacteria; phylum Bacillota; class Bacilli; order Lactobacillales; family Lactobacillaceae; genus Levilactobacillus; species Levilactobacillus humaensis. Next base: position 34,422 of record NZ_BROB01000023.1, read on the forward strand.
GCCTTGGAGCGCGGAAATATCTGATAACTGTCCACGTTGGCTGGTATTTCCCCACGTCTTGCTTGCTTTGCTATCCGGCAAGATTGCTAACTTTGTCAGACTTTTGGCATATTGAAGCCCTTCTAAAGATTTAACGTTGATGACCGCATTGTAGAAGGATTGATCAGTTTGTTGCTTAGTTTCGGCAGCATTCGCCCACAAATCAATTTTCGTTAACTCTCCCAAAAGATCCGTGTTGATCTGCGAAACATCTGTGATCTCCGGATGTGTTTGTTGAATAGCATATAAGACCACCTGTTGAAGATTCTTATCTGGAATAAGATCATCCACTGTCGGCGTGGCTACCTTTGGCGTTGGCATAGATCTCAACATACTGGATCGCTTTGGTGTTGTTAGTGTGTTTTCAGGCTGTTGCTGAGCCGTGTTTGACGTCTTCTTAGTATTGTCTGGCGTCTCAACAACTTTCTTAACAGGGCCTTCGGGGTCGTTGGTTACATTATCTTTAGGAGTCGTTTCATCTTTTGTTGTGTCGGGATCCGATGTAGTTTCTGGGGTCTCGGAAACTGAGGGAACAACGGGGTCCTGTTCAGGCTTAGTATCTGTTGCAGGCTTCTGAAGCGAGACTTGTGGCTGTTGTTCTTGACCAGTCACAGTCTTTCCCGTTGTATCATTAATTCCACTAGCGGTATCGGCATGTGCGACTTCAGTTGTCGCTAATCCCATGGTTCCCAGTGTTAACGCAACTGCGCTTGTGAGCAACCAGCGATTTTGATGTTGTTTTCTTGTTAACTTTTGATCCATTTTCATTTTTAAGTCCCCTGTCGTGACGTTTCCCTAGTCGTTATTAGTCGGCAATATGTACTTTGTTTAATGCTCACATTTAATATAACACCGTTAATTGTTTTTAACAACACTGTGAACGTTCATTCTCCATCATTTTTTCTATGTAAAACCAATCTAACGTTACTATATCAAGGGATCACGGGGGATTAAGGCGATTTTTATTTAAAGTAGGTGTTATATGATGGCATTCGTAAATTGAGCTTAAAATGTTGGTGTAACAGTATTCTTATAGTGTTGATTTTTAAATTTAAAATTTTTGTCGTCATTGTTTCACTTGCTGAGATTTGAGGTGATCATGTGGCATTATCTACACTCTCCACTAGACATCATCATCTATCGGTGCATATAAAAAAACGAAAGAATTCCTCATCAAAGGGGAATTCTTTCCAGTAAAAGTTGTTACTTTTTAAATTTATCCTCACACACGTGGGGAGCACCAAGGCGGTAGTCTGGATCACTCACTGGACAAGGGATCATCCCCACATACGTGGGGAGTACTTGTAGGATGTGCTGAAAAAGTGATAGTCCTCGGGATCATCCCCACATACGTGGGGAGTACCAGATATTTAGTGTATACGTCACAAGTTCGGCGGGATCATCCCCACATACGTGGGGAGTACCTCGAAAAATTAACACGCAAATTCGGGCGTGTGGGATCATCCCCACATACGTGGGGAGTACTTAAACGGGATCACCGCAATGTTCTGCGAGCTAGGATCATCCCCACATACGTGGGGAGTACTCATACTGCTTACGGGCATCGGCTACGGTGCGAGGATCATCCCCACATACGTGGGGAGTACCCTGGATGTCTTTGTAAACGGGGCCGAGAGCTAGGATCATCCCCACATACGTGGGGAGTACAAATATAGTCATACATAGCGCGGCACTTGATCAGGATCATCCCCACATACGTGGGGAGTACGTTCCTGAAAAAACATTTAATAAGAATATGTCGGGATCATCCCCACATACGTGGGGAGTACATACAGCAACTGAAATTAATAGTGCCATGATTAGGATCATCCCCACATACGTGGGGAGTACTCGGCCCACACTTCGTATGGAGACCGCCAACTGGGATCATCCCCACATACGTGGGGAGTACTAGACCCCTACCATCCGGTTTCGGTTGATGTGGGGATCATCCCCACATACGTGGGGAGTACTGTCATTGCAAATCATGCCTGATGGTATGTATGGGATCATCCCCACATACGTGGGGAGTACTTTCAGCTCTAATTCTACTCTGAAAGCGGGGCGGGATCATCCCCACATACGTGGGGAGTACCTTCAATATACTTATATAAGGAGTAATTATTTAGGATCATCCCCACATACGTGGGGAGTACTTGAAAGCACCAACGGTCACGGTTTTAATCACAGGATCATCCCCACATACGTGGGGAGTACACGGACAAGATGGATTGGATGTTTCGGCATGGAGGATCATCCCCACATACGTGGGGAGTACTGATGTAGAGGATATTTCACATGCCACCTTCGAGGATCATCCCCACATACGTGGGGAGTACTCTTTAGAAACATAACTGGCACTGTCTTTTCTGGGATCATCCCCACATACGTGGGGAGTACTTCTACAAGGTGGAGCAGGCATCACTGGGATAAGGATCATCCCCACATACGTGGGGAGTACTCAACCAATAAAATCATTTACAACGCAACGTGGGGATCATCCCCACATACGTGGGGAGTACCATACGCGGCCAACCATTATGACAGGAATTACAGGATCATCCCCACATACGTGGGGAGTACTTTGTGGGGCGACCATCAAGATCCCTACGCCTAGGATCATCCCCACATACGTGGGGAGTACTTGCTTTGCCGAAGTTAGGTATTGGGCAACCGGGGATCATCCCCACATACGTGGGGAGTACCTTGACCCCGAAGCCCTGGACTGGACACTAGAGGGATCATCCCCACATATGTGGGGAGTACATCCATGGACTTGTTGGCATCACGCCACAGGAAGGATCATCCCCACATACGTGGGGAGTACACTAAAGAAACGCAGTCATACCGCGGTTCTTAAATTTTAAAAACACCTGTTTCATTCAGTTTGGTTGCTAAATCCAAAGTCGCTTGAGCATCGGCTAGAGCTTGATGAGGTGTCTTATTCTCAATACCATAATCATCCAGCACCGTCGCTAAACGATAATTATGGGAGATTGCAAGAATTATCCGAACACTTATTAGAACCTCATCTGTTCCCAGAAGACCTCTAATGGTGTACGCCA